>NZ_JAVHPD010000056.1:0-13153 GCF_036170395.1 Sphingobium sp. | reverse complement strand
CGATCAAATTTTCCGTTCAGCCCTTGCAAGAGGGAGCCGTCCACATATGGAACTGCGGGTGTAGCGCCCGGCGTCTGTGGCCTTGTAGCCGGGAAAGGACTGAACCCCGGTCTTGTAAGTCGAATAGAAATCGCCCTGGACAATCTCATACATGTCCTTGCGATATTCGCCGCCGAACGCGAAGGTGAGCGGCTCGGCCATGCCGATATCAAACTCCTTACGGATATCGGAGGTGATGGTTGTCTGGCTCAGACGGAAACCGCCGTCATAAGCCTTGTCGGGCGTATTGGGCGTGCCAAAGCCGCGCAGCGAAGCGGCATAGCTTTCCTGCCAGACTTCGCGATGCGCAGACCGCTCGGTCCAGATTTCATCCTTCTGATAGCCATAAGTGCCGCTGATGTCGTAGTTCCAGCCATCAGCGAAGTCGCCCTTTACACCCAGGGTGAAGCTGTATTCGTCCTCGATGACGTGCTGAAGCGGCACCATCCCCCATGTCCCGGTGTCACCGTAGCACATGTTGGTGTTATAGGGCGTAGGGTTGATGCCGCCCCCGGCGTTTACCTGCGTGATGACCCCGCCAACATTGGTATATTCGTAGCAGATGCGCTTGGGATGCCGATATCCCTGCTTCGCCCAGCCTTCGCGGCGGGCATAGTCGCCGAAGCTGTAAAGCTCGATCCCGCCGAAGTCATAGCCCATATTGTAGAAGCCGACGTTCAGTGTCGACTTGGGCTGACCGCCATTGATGCCGGACAGGGCGTCGCCAGCCAGGTTAGCCCACTGTGCTGGGGTATTGGGCTGAAGCGATCCGTCCTCTCGGGTGATCTGCACCTGACCTGTGCCGATAGTGGTGTAATCCTGGCGGCGATGGAACAGGGTGAGGTTGAAGAAGCCATCTTCGCCGAGCTTGAAGCCGACATTGCCCGACGCGGAGAAAAGCTCACCTTCGCTGTCATAATATTGACCGCCCGTGAGTTTCAGGCTGCCGCCCTCGCTGTCATCCTTCAGAATGAAGTTGAGCACCCCAGCGATCGCGTCGGTGCCGTAAACGGCAGCCGCGCCTTCCTGCAGCACCTCTACACGCTCAACCGAATCGGGCGGGATCAGGTCTATGCTGGGCGCTGCCGAGCCTTGGAATGCGCCGGAAATCACCTGAAGGATGCCATTGCCATGACGGCGCTTACCGTTCACCAAAACCAATGTGTGATTGGGTGACAGGCCACGCAAACGGGCTGAGAGCGAGAAGCTGGAGAGGTCCGTGCCCTGTGTCTGCGCCGTGAAGCTGGGGACGATTTGGGTCAGAACCTGATTGAGGTTGGGCTGGCCGACATGGCTGATCGCTTCTTGGCTGAGCACTTGAACAGGCGCGGCGGCCTCCGCCGCCTGCATCCCGACCGCGCGGGTGCCGGTGACGATGATCGCTGCGCCGTCGTCGCTTTGAGGCTCCTGCGCGACCTGGGGTTCCTGCGCCATCGCGCACGCCGACCAGGACGACGCCAGAACGAGTGAAAGCTTCAGTGCCGAAAGTCGCGTCATAGCTGCCCCCTTCTTTGCATTATCATGACAAAGGGGCGAACGAAGCAGGTGCAGCAAACCTCTACTGCAACGCACAAAAAACCGATTGGCCTCATATCTCAGACTATTGCTACTGTGTTTCCAGAAAATATCTCAGCGCGCCATAGCCGCCTGGATGAGCGCCTTTGCTTCTGCACTTTCCCAATCCATGGCGCCGATCACCCGCACCATCTCCTTACCTTGCGCATCATACAG
This sequence comes from Sphingobium sp., assembly GCF_036170395.1. Classification (GTDB taxonomy): domain Bacteria; phylum Pseudomonadota; class Alphaproteobacteria; order Sphingomonadales; family Sphingomonadaceae; genus Sphingobium. Next base: position 11,383 of record NZ_JAVHPD010000056.1, on the reverse strand, counting down.
CACGCTGGTCGGCAGCAGCCCGGTCGCATAATCGAACCCGAACTGGTTTTCGGGATCGGCCCAGCCTTTGAGGTGCGGCAATTTATGCTTTTCGAAGAAGGGCTTTACGACCTTCATCCCCTGATTGTCCTGCGAGATGGTGAGCACCGCCAGCCCCTTGGGGCCGTAGGCGGCAGCCACCCGGTCGAGCGTCGGCATTTCCGCGACGCAGGGGGTGCACCAGGTCGCCCAGAGGTTGACCAGCAGCGGCCGCCCAGCGAAATCCTGCAGCGTCTTGTGCCCGCCATCGGGATCGAGGAAGGCGAAATCCGGGGCTGGCGTGCCGGCCTTGCTGCGGTCCAGCCGATAGCTGAACGCGCTGTCCTTCGACCCGCCGCCCGTGACCTCGCCTGACCCGGCCGGCGCCTCGCCGCTGGCGCTCGCATTGGCTTGCTCCTTAGGCTGCGATTGCCTATCGCAGGCCGCCATAGGGCCAAGCAGGAGCAGCATCATTAGCGCGCGGGACGACGAGACCATGGGTTCAGGCTCCAACAGCATGTGGGGTGGCCGGTTCGCGGCCGGCCCGGCATCGATCATGCGCGAGATAAATGCCTCCATCCCCTTCGACAAGCGTCTGTGGAAACAGGATATCGCCGGGTCGCAGGCGCACATTGCCATGCTGGGCAAGCAGGGCATCGTGTCGCAGACCGACGCCGACGCGATCAGCGCCGGACTGGAGCGGATCGAGCGCGATTATGAGGCCAATGGCGTGCCGGTCGATCTCGACCTGGAAGACATCCATATGGTCACGGAATCGCGGCTGGCCGATCTGATCGGCCCCGCCGCCGGCCGCCTTCACACGGCGCGCAGCCGCAACGATCAGGTGGCGACCGACTTTCGCCTCTGGGTGCGCGACGCCATCGACGAGGTGGACGCAGGGCTTGCCGGTCTCCAGCGCGCGCTGGTGGATCGGGCGGAGGCGCATGTCGATGCGGTGATGCCCGGCTTCACCCATCTTCAGTCAGCGCAGCCGGTGACGCTCGGCCATCATCTGATGGCCTATTATGAGATGGTGCGGCGCGACCGCAGCCGCTTCGCCGATGCGCGCGCGCGGCTCAACGAATGTCCGCTGGGCGCGGCGGCGCTGGCCGGCACCGGCTTCCCGATTGATCGCCACGCAACGGCGACGGCGCTCGGCTTCGTCAAGCCCACCGACAACAGCCTCGACAGCGTCAGCGACCGCGACTTCGCGCTCGATTATCTGATGGCGGCGACCCAGGCGTCGCTCCACCTCTCCCGCCTCGCGGAAGAGTTCATCATCTGGGCGAGCCAGCCCTTCGGCTTCGTCAAGCTGCCCGACGCCTATTCGACCGGCAGTTCGATCATGCCGCAGAAGCGCAACCCCGACGCGGCGGAGCTGGTGCGCGGCCATGCCGGTCGGATCATGGGCTGCATGACGGCCCTTTGCGTCACCATGAAAGGCCTGCCGCTTGCCTATTCCAAGGACATGCAGGACGACAAGCCGCCGGTGTTCGAGGCGCATGATCTGCTCGGCCTGTCCATCGCGGCGATGACCGGTATGGTCGAAACGGTGACCTTTCGCACCGACCGGATGCGCGGCCTTGCCGAGAGCGGCTTTTCCACCGCGACCGATCTTGCCGACTGGCTGGTACGGGAAGGGGGCATCCCGTTCCGCGAGGCGCACCATATCACCGGGCGCGCGGTGGCGGCGGCCGAAGCGGCGGGCATCTCGCTCGACAAGCTGTCGATCGGTACGCTCAAGGCGATCGATCCGCGCATCGATGATCGCATCTATGCCGTTCTGACGGTGGATGCCTCGGTCGCAAGCCGCACGAGCCATGGCGGCACTGCCCCGGATCAGGTGCGGACGCGCATCGCCGACGCCAGAAAGGAACTCGGATCATGAAGACGCGCAGCCTCGCCGGTCTTGCTCTGGTCGCACTGACACTGGCGGGATGCGGCGGCCGTCCGCCCCTTAAGCCCATCCAGGGGCAGCGCTTGCCCGCCGTCCCGGTCGGCGCGGCGACGGCGCCGACGGGGACTCAGCTGCTCGACCCCACGATCCAGGCCAGGCCGGGGCGCGCCGTCGAACTACTTACCCAATCGCGCGAGCGCGACGACGATGAATTCGATCTGCCGCCCGAAGCGAACCCGCAATAACAGGACAGTTTCTTGGACCATTTCACCTATGTCGACGGCGCCATGCAGGTGGAGCAGGTGCCCCTTGAGGCCATTGCAGAGGCGGTCGGCACGCCGGTCTATGTCTATTCGACTGCGACGCTGGAACGGCATGTCGGCGTGTTCCGGGCCGGCTTGGCCGCGCTTGTCGATCCGCTGATCGCCTTCGCGGTGAAATCCAACCCCAATGGAGCGGTCCTCGCTACGCTAGCGAAGCTCGGGCTGGGCGCGGACGTCGTGTCCGGCGGGGAATTACTGCGGGCTATCGCGGCGGGCATCCCGGCCGACCGGATCGTCTTTTCCGGCGTGGGCAAGACCGCCGACGAAATGCGGCTCGCGCTCGATCACGACATCTATCAGTTCAATCTGGAAAGCGAGCCGGAGGCCGAAATGCTGTCCGAAGTCGCGCTGTCCATGGGCAAGCGCGCGCCGGTCGCCTATCGCATCAATCCCGATGTCGACGCTGGCACCCATGCCAAGATTTCGACCGGCAAGTCGGAAAACAAGTTCGGCATCCCCTATGACCGCGCGATCGAGAGCTACGGGGCCGCCGGCGCGCTGCCCGGCCTCGACGTGCGGGGCGTCGCTGTCCATATCGGCAGCCAGCTCACCGATCTCGCGCCGCTGGAGGCGGCCTTTGTGAAGGTCGGCGCGCTGATCGAGGCGCTGCGGGCGCAGGGCCACGCGATCCGCACCGCCGATCTGGGCGGCGGCCTCGGCGTCCCCTATGACCCGTCCAAGCCCTTGCCCCCCAGTCCCGCCGATTATGGCGCGATGGTGACGCGCGTAACGCAAGGGTGGGACGTGCGCCTGATGTTCGAGCCGGGCCGGGTGATCGTCGGCAATGCCGGCGCCTTGCTGTCGCGCGTCGTGCGAGTGAAGCAGGGCGCGCAGGCCCCCTTTGTCATCGTCGACGCAGCGATGAACGACCTGATGCGCCCCAGCCTCTACGACGCCTGGCATGATATTCGCGCGGTCCACCCGACAGGCGCGCGCGCCACCGCCAATGTCGTCGGTCCAGTGTGCGAAACCGGCGATACTTTCGCCATGCACCGCGACATGGACGTGGTGCAGGCGGGCGATCTCGTCGCCTTCATGACCGCCGGCGCTTATGGCGCGACGATGGCGGGCACCTATAACAGCCGCCCGCTGACGCCCGAGGTTCTGGTGGCCGGCGACAAATGGGCGGTGGTGCGCGAACGCCCGCCGATTCGGGCGCTGATCGACGGCGACATCATCCCCGACTGGCTCGCGGCCTGATGCACAGCCTGCCCGTCTTTCTGCGGCTGGACGGGCAGCCCGTCATCTTGACCGGAGAAGGGGAGGCGGCGGAGGCGAAACGCCGCCTGCTTGAGCGCGCTAACGCGCGGATCGTGGCGGAGGATGATGCTGACGCCCGCATCGCCATCGTGTCGGACGGTGACGCTGCGGTCGCGGCGCGGCTGCGCGCGCGCGGGGTGCTGGTCAACGCCACCGACAATCCGGCGCTGTGCGACTTCACCCTGCCGGCGATCGTCGATCGCGATCCGGTGCTGATCGCTATCGGCACGGGGGGCGCATCGGCTGGCCTTGCCAAAGCGCTTCGGCAGCGGATCGAAGCGCTGCTGCCCGCACGACTTGGCGCGCTGGCGAGTGCCTTGGCGCAGGCGCGCGCCGCGATCCGGGCGCGCTGGCCCGATCCCGGCGATCGCCGCCGCGCCATCGACGCTGGCCTCGCGCCGGGCAGTCTGCTCGACCCGCTGCGCGAGGATGCGGCCGACCTCTTGCCAGTCTGGCTCGATGAGGCGCGACCGCAAGGCGGGAGATTGGTGACGATCCGCCTTTTGTCGCCCGACCCGGATGATCTGACGCTGCGCGCCGCGCGACTGCTGGGGGAGGCGGATCATGTCTACCATGCGGTCGATGTGCCCAGGGCTATCCTGGACCGCGCACGCGCCGACGCCAGCCGTGTTGCGGCGGACGCGCCGCCCGAAGATGCCGGCGACGGCCTGACGTTGTTTCTAAGCCTGGGCTGACTGCAACCGCTCGATCTCGTCATGCAGCGCCTGGATCGAGGAGACGAGCCTAGCCCGATCGACCTGCATTTCGCGCAGCGCCTCGCGCGTCTCGCCCAGTTCCACCGCCCGCCGTGCAATCCGCGCGTCGAGTTCCGCATTATGCCGGCTGAGCGCACCGATCTGCTCGGCCCGCTGGCACAGATGCCGCAGCCGGGCGTCGAGCACGTCGAAGTCGAAGGGCTTGACGATATGGTCGTCCGCACCTGCCGCCAGCGCTTCGATCGTGGATTGGCTGTCCAGCCGTCCAGCGATCATGACGAAACAGGCATTGCCCGCAAGATTGGCCGCCCGGATTTTCCGCATCGTGCCGACCGCCGACAACAAGGTCAGCCCCATGTCGATCAACACGACATCCACCGGCCTAGTCACCAGCAGGTTGAGCGCCATGAAGCCATTTTCCGCCAACACCACGTCATAGTTGAGGTGCGAGAGGCGCCGCGCCACTACGCTGCGCGCGGTCGGATTTTCGTCCACCAGCAACAGGCGGAGCCGCCGCTGGGGGCGTGCTGCCTCGCGGTGCGCCTGTTCGGCATGAGGGCTGCGGCTGCGCTTGAAGAACGGCATCGGTTCCACCTTCCTGGTCGAACCGGACGATAGGAAACCCACCCGAATAAATGGTTAATAGCAACCTGCGTCATTAACTTGTTTTAATTGGCCGCTTTCACCAACCCGCCATAGCCTTCCCTCGGCAGCAGGAGGGAAGCCCATGACCGACCGCGTGATTCAACTCGCCATAGACGACATCGCCGATCTCAGCGGCGGACCGAGCCTGTTCGGCCTGGAGGATGGCGATGTGCTTGAAATCAGCTTGATGGACGTCATCATCGCAGTCATCGTCAGGTGACGATGGCGCGGCTGGCGGCTGCTGTCGCGGCGGCGGACGAGGCGCCGTTCGAGCAAGCCATCGCGCTCATACGGCCCTTCATTGAGGAAAGCGGCTGGTTCGACCGCCTTCTTGCCGACGAAGTCGCCCGCATGGCTGCCAACCTCCTCCATCTCCCCGCCATGCGCGCCAGCCGCAAGGGCGCGGCCCGCCATCTGGTGCTTGCCCGCACGGAACGGATCTGGATCACCGCCACGATTATCGATCCCGGCGAGCCGCTGCCGGCCCGTATCCATTTTTCCGGGCGCATGTTGCTGTGCCGCGGACTCTCAGGCGATGTTGAAGGCGAACTCTACCGACTGGAGCAGGGCCGGGCGGTCTCAGCTGGACGACGATGCTGGCGCGACGGCGCGATTATCGTGCTCGACGAACGCCGCGAGGCGCTCTGCCTGGATGCTTCGGACAGACCGTTGTCGTTCCTGCGCGCGCAGCTCGCGCCGCCTGGCCCCGTGGCCGCGCGCATCCATGATCGGGCGAGCGGCGCGCCGATTGCAACCGCGCAGGCGGACGAAAGCCATGCCCGCGCCCTCATGCTGCTTTCGCTGCTTCGGCTTCAGGAGCGCCGGGACGCCGTGCCTGCTTTCGCCGCCGCGCTAGACGCGCCGCTGCCCGAGCAGCGCTGGGCGGTCATGCGCGAATATCTGGCGCTTGACACCGCTGCCGCGCTATCTGCGCTGCGCCTGATGGCGCGGGATGAGCCGGATGCGCCGGTCCGCGCGCTCGCCGCGCGCACCCTGGCGCAGATCGGAGCCGCGCCATGCCCCGCCTGATCGATCCGCCGGAGGATGGCTCCGTCATCAACCTGGATGATCTGATCGATTGGTGCGAAAGCACTGCCTTCGACCCGACCTGCGAGGAGGGACTGGCCGCCGCTGCGCCGATGCTGCGCGCCCTGTCGCGCAATCGGGATTTCCTTGCCGATCACGCGATTGCCGAACTGAAGACACGATGCGCCGACCAGCGCCGCACCAATCCCTATTCGGCGCAGGTCGTCCTGCTGCACCCGCCGACCGATGGCTATGTATTGCGCGCCGCCTTCTGGCCCGCCGCGCAGGATCATGTCGTCCGCATGAGCGGCCAAGCGGCCTTTCTCTACCATGTCCCCCATGATCATGGCTTCGATTTCCTGACAGTCGGCTATCTTGGTCCCGGCTATGGATCGGACTATTATGAATATGAGCAGGACGATGTGGCCGGCGCGGATGGCGAGCCGGTTACGCTCCGCTTTGTCGAGCGCAGCCACCTCGAAGAAGGCCGGATGCTGCTCTATCGGGCCAATCGCGACATCCACGCTCAACTGCCCCCGGCTTCGCTTTCGGTCAGCCTCAACATCCTCGCCAGCGCGCCCGATCAGGGATGGCGTCGGCAGTATCGCTTCGATCCGGCGCGAGGCATCATCGACCAGTGCATGACGGTCGCAAGCGCCCAATTGCTGCTGGAACTGGCGGTGGGGAGCGGCAGCGGCGACGCGCTCGACCTCGCCCATGACTTCGCGCTGCGCCATCCGGCCGATCCCATGCGTCTCACTGCGTGGCGCGCGATCGGTGCGGCCTTGACCGACGATGCGGCTCGGCGAGACCATCTGGAGCGCGGCGCTTCGGCGTCCAGTCCGCTGATCCGTCATGCCAGCCGATCGAGATTGGTCCAGATCGGACGGGAAAAGCCTTGCCCCGATGCCCTTCTGGCGGTGGGATGATCCGGGTCGAGACATGAAGGCGAAACATGGGCAGGCGACTGGAACGCCATGAAAGGGGCGCCGATTTCGTCGCCGTCGCGCGCGCTCTCGCGGCGCGCGGGGTGAACCTGGCCATCCGGGCGGGGCAGGGGCACGCGCCTCTGGTGCAGGCCGGCGATGCCCTGATCCTCTGGCAGGACGAGGATGATCCCTATGCCCGCGCTCGCGCGTTGGAAGGCGGGATGCATGAGGTGGTCGGGCCGTGGATGCATGAGGCCGAAGCCGTGGCCCGCATCATCCGCCTCGCGGACGCAGCGCAGCCTGAACTCCGGCTCGGCGACCTTGTAATCCGTCTGGTCGACCGAAGCGTGACGCGCGGCGGTCGCCTGATTCCGCTCCCGGCGCGTGAATATGCGCTTCTTGTCCACCTTGCCCGTCATCCCGGCCAGGCGATCAGCCGCAGCGAACTGCTGAGCGCCGTGTGGCGGCTCGATTTCGATCCCGGCACGAACAGCCTGGAGGTCCATATGTCACGTCTGCGCGCGAAACTGGATCGGGACTTCGCCACGAAGCTGCTGCGCACCGTGAAGGGGCGGGGCTATGCCCTATGCGCGCGGAATGATGTTCCTGCGCCTGCCATTCGCTGACCCTAATCCTGGCTTGGCGCATAAGCACGCAGGAACAGATCGACCGCGCAGTGGACCTCGGCCCGCGCCACATTCTGATCAACGTCGTCTATCCCGCCCAGCAGCAGCTGCTTGTGGATTCCGCCCATCAGCAATGCGGTCAGCGCTTGCGCGGCTTCGCTCGGATCAGCCTTCCGCAAACTGCCGCGTGCCATTGCGTCGCCGATGAATGTGGCCAGCAGCGCTCTGGTATTTTTGGGCGCCAGATCGAAGAACATCCTTGCGATTTGCGGAAAGCGGGCGCCTTCAGCAATGATGAGGCGATTGACGGCAATTGCCTCCGGCGAGGTGATCTTCTTGAACAGGCTGGCGCAGGCGCGCTCCAGCGCTGTCTGCACGGGAATGGATGGGTCCAGCAGTTGCGACAGCTCGGCCTGATATCTGTGGGCCTGATCGGCCAGCGCGGCTGCGAAAAGTTCCTCCTTCGACCGGAAATAGGTCCACAGCGTCCCCTTCGAACCACCCAGCGCCGCCGCAATGCCGGACATGGTAGTGGCGGCATAGCCATGTTCCAGGAAATAACGCTGGGCAACCGCGACAATCATATCCCTGCGGTCTTGCTTTCGCGCTTCCCGTCGGCTGAGATTTGGGGGTGCGCAGGACTGTGTCATGAAAGCGTACCGTATAGTATGATTATTTGATTGACAAGGCTGGACGACAGGCGCAATGGCGATTTCTCATACTGACTGGTACGGTTTTTTATGTCCTCGAGTCGCTTGACCCCGATCGCCCGGAGCGGGGGAATGATCGCCGTCTTGCTGGCCATCGGCGGCTGCGCTTCAGTGCCTGATCTTGGCACCCAGCCGCTCGTCCGCACGCCCGAGTCGATCGCCTCTGCCCAAAGTCTCGGGGCCGCGCCCGTAGCCTGGCCGGGCGACGAATGGTGGACATCCTATGGCGATCCGCAGCTCGACGCGCTGGTCGCGGAAGGCTTGCGCGCATCGCCCGACATGGCGGTGGCGGGCGCACGTTTCCGCCGCGCCGCCGCCGCCGCGCAGCAGGCTGGCGCGGCGCTGCTGCCGTCCGCCGATCTGGAAGCGAGCGCGCAGGCGACCAGGCAGAGCTATAATATGGGCCTGCCCAAGGAGTTCGTGCCGCAGGGCTGGCTCGGCACTGGGCGGGTGGCGCTCGATCTTGGTTTCGATCTCGACCTCTGGGGTCGCAACCGCGCGGCGCTCGCCGCTGCTACGTCGGAGGCCCGCGCGGCCGAAATCGATGCGCAACAGGCCAAACTCGTTCTGACGACCGCGATCGCGGACGCTTACGCTGACCTCGCGCGCCTGCATGACGAAGCCGACATCGCCAGGCGCACACTCGATATCCGGGTCGCCACCCAGAAGCTGGTGGCCGAGCGGCGCCAGAACGGGCTTGAAACGCGCGGAAGCGTCCGGCAGGCGGATGCCACGGTCGCGTCGGCGCGCGCGCGTCTGGCGGCCGCGCAGATGGCGATCGAACTGCGCCAGCACCAGATCGCAGCCTTGATCGGGGCCGGCCCCGATCGCGGCCTCGCCATCGCCCGGCCCAGCCTGCCCAGACTGGCGCCACTTGGCGTTCCGGCCGACGCCACCACGAATCTCGTCGCCCGCAGGCCCGACATCGCCGCCGCGCTCGCCCGCACCGAAGCCGCCGCCAGGCGGATCAAGGTGGCGCGCGCCGACTTCTTCCCGGCGATCCGCTTGGGCGCACTCGTCGGCGTCCAGTCGCTCGGTTATGAAACCATCTTCACCGGCACTGGCGCGGCAGGTGGGCCGAAGCCCTTCCTCGACAATCTGTTCAGCAGGGATTCGATCTTCGGCAATGCCGGCCCGGCGATCAGCCTGCCGATTTTCCATGGCGGCGCGTTGCGGGGCCAGTATCGCGGCGCGCGCGCCACCTATGACGAAGCGGTCGCCACCTATGACCGGACGGTGCTCGCCGCCTATCAGGAGGTCGCCGACGCTGTCACGATGCGCCGCACGCTCGATCAGCGGCTTGCCGACGCCCGCGCGGCCGTGGCCGCGTCGGAGGACGCCTATGCTATCGCGCAGAAGCGCTATCGCGGCGGCCTGTCCACCTATCTCGACGTTCTGACGGTGGAGGATCAATTGCTCGCCGCCCGCCAGTCGCTGGCGGGGCTGGAGGCGGGTGTCTTCTCCAACGATATCGCGCTCGTGCGGGCGCTGGGCGGCGGGTTCGTTGCCTCGAACAGCATCTCGAAGGACATACCCAATGGCTGATGCCGCGCTGGAACCGACCGAAACCGCCGTCGAGGGCAAGCAAACCGATCGCGCCTCTGCCCGACGCACCTGGCTCATCCGACTGGGGATCGCCGTGCTGCTCGCCGGCCTGCTGTGGGGCGCCTGGTATCTGCTGTTCGGTCGGAACCATGTCAGCACCGACAATGCCTATGTGAACGCCGAAATGGCGCAGGTGACGCCGCTGGTTTCGGCCCAGGTGGTCGAGGTGCTGGTCAGCGACACGCAGACGGTTCGCAAAGGCGACATCCTCGCCAGGCTCGACCCGACCAACGCGCAGATCGCCGTGGCGCAAGCGGAAGCGGACCTCGCCGAAGCCCGTCGCCGCTTCCGCCAGACCGCCGCGACCAGCGAGTCGCTGTCGGCCCAGGTCGCGGCGCGCGGCGCGGACATCGTCCAAGCGCGGGCGCAGCTCGCCACCGCCCAGGCCGAATATGAAAAGGCGCGCGTCGACCTTCAACGGCGCGAGGCGCTGGTCGGTGATGGCGCGGTGTCGGGCGACGAGGTGACGGCGGCGCGGCAGGCCTTTGCCAGCGCCCGGGCGGCGCTGGAACAGGCGCGCGCCGGCGTCAACACGGCGCAGGCGACCCGCAACGCCGCCAGCGGTCAATATCAGGCGAATGAAGCGCTGGTGCGCGGCGCGACGGTGGAGACTGACCCGGCGGTGCTGGCGGCGAAGGCGCGGCTCGAATCCGCTCGCCTCGATGTCGCGCGCAGCATCATCCGTGCGCCGATCGGCGGCGTCATTTCGCGCCGGCAGGTCCAGGTCGGTCAGCGCGTGGCGCAGGGCAGCCCGATCATGACCATCATCCCGCTCGACCGCCTCTATGTCGATGCCAACTTCAAAGAGCGCCAGCTGCGCGACGTGAAGATCGGGATGCCGGCAAAGGTCACGTCCGACCTTTATGGCGGCGATGTCGTCTACCATGGCAGGGTGGTGGGCTTTTCCGGCGGCACCGGATCGTCCATGTCGCTGATCCCGGCGCAGAATGCGACCGGCAACTGGATCAAGGTGGTGCAGCGCCTGCCGCTGCGGATCGCGCTCGACCCCAAGGAGCTTGCGGCGCATCCGTTGCGGGTCGGGCTGTCGATGGAAGTCGAACTCGACCTTTCCGACCGATAAGGACGCACCGGCATGAGCGGCGACGACGATATTTTCTCCCGGTTATCGCCGCGCACGCGCACGCTGGCGGGCTTGGTGCTGGCGCTCAGCAACCTGATGGTGGTGCTGGACCTCACCATCGCCAATGTCTCCGTGCCGCATATCGCGGGCAATCTGGGCATCTCGCCCGATCAGGGGACGTGGATCATCACCTCCTATGCGGTGGCGGAGGCGATCTGCGTGCCGCTGACCGGCTGGCTCGCCCAGCGCTTCGGCGTCGTGCGGATGTTCACCCTCGCGATGGTTGGGTTCGGCCTCTTTTCGGTGCTGTGCGGCCTATCGACGTCGCTGGCGATGCTGGTCGCCTGCCGGATCGGCCAGGGCATTTGCGGTGGCCCGATCATGCCCATGTCGCAGACGCTGCTGCTGCGCGTATTCCCACCCGAAACCCGCGGCCGGGCGATGGGGCTTTGGGCGATGACGACGCTCATGGGGCCGGCATTGGGGCCGATTGTCGGCGGCTATATCAGCGACAATTGGAGCTGGCACTGGATCTTCTTCATCAACC
>NZ_JAVHPD010000055.1:0-54837 GCF_036170395.1 Sphingobium sp. | reverse complement strand
TCGGGCAGGCGGTGATAGGCCTGCGGGCCGACGACGATGTCGACATTGCGGGCGCGGCGCTGGATTTCGCCGCCTTCGGCCTGGGCGACGCAGCCGGCCACCGCGATCATCGGGCGGCTGCCGTCCTCGCGCGTCAGGCGGCCGATGTCGGAAAAGACCTTGTCCACCGCCTTTTCCCGGATGTGGCAGGTATTGAGGATTACGAGGTCGGCTTGCCCCCCGTCCGCCGCCGCCGTCATGCCCTGCGTGCCCAGCATTTCGGCCATGCGCTCGCCATCATAGACGTTCATCTGGCAGCCGAAGCTCTTGACGTGGAAGGTCGTAGGGCTGGTCTTGGCGGGAGTCCGGGAGGCGTCGTGACGATTCATATGGGTCCGCTATACAGAGGGCGGACGATCAGCGGAAGGGCGCTGATGCGCGGCGATGCTGGCGGCGATGCTTGTCCGCGCGAGAGCGGCGATCGCCTTGCGGTCGGGGCAGGTCGCCGGATCGAAGGGTTCTAGGAAGCGGATCGTGACGCGGAGCGGTCCCTTCCGCGAGAGCAGCCGCGCGGCGTTCGCCCCGGCGGCTTCCTCGCCTGCCCAGGCGATCTCGGCGGCGGCTTCGCCATAGTCGATATGGACGGGCTGGATCAGCACCGGGCGGGGCGGGGGCAGGAGGACGGCGAGCAAAGCGGGCTTGAAGGGGAGGAGCGTGCGGCCGTCGCCGGTGGTGCCTTCGGGGAAGAGCGCGACCGGTTGATGCCCGAGCATGGCGGCGCGCAATGCGTCTATCTGTCCCGATAGGGCGCCACGCCGCTCCCGCGAGACGAAGAGCGTGTTGTTCTGCGCCGCGAGCCAGCCGATCGCGGGCCAGGCGGCGACATCATCCTTCGACACGAAGGCCGCGCCGGTCGCGCCGCCGAGCGCCAATATGTCGATCCAGCTGACATGGTTGGCGAGGAGGAACATATCGCCGCTGGTCGGCCGGCCCTCGACCCGCACGCGCGCGCCGACCGATCGCGCCGCCATGGCGAGAAAGCGGCGGGGCCAGGGGGAGGGGCGGCGGGCGAGACGCCAGAGCAGATGGAGCGGCAGGCAGAGCACCAGGCTGGCGACCAGCGCGCCGATGCGCAGGATGCGACGCAGCGCGCCCAAGGCGGGATCAGTTCTTGCGGTCGAGCGCGACGCCGTACAATTCCATGCGGTGATCGACCAGGCGGAAGCCCAATTTTTCGGCAATCTGCTTTTGCAGCTGTTCGAGTTCGGGATCGACAAATTCGATGACGTTGCCGGTTTCGACGTCGATCAGATGGTCGTGATGCGCTTCGGGCGCGGCTTCGTAACGGGCGCGGCCGTCGCCGAAATCATGACGCTCCAGGATGCCCGCTTCCTCGAACAGGCGCACGGTGCGATAGACGGTGGCGATCGAGATGCCGGGATCGACCGCGGCGGAGCGGCGATGCAGTTCTTCCACATCCGGGTGATCGGTCGCGTCGCTCAAGACCTGCGCGATGACCCGGCGCTGCTCGGTGATGCGCAGCCCTTTTTCATGGCAGAGAGCTTCGACGTCGATTTTGCGGTTCATGCAGGCTCGCTTGCTGGCGGTGCGAAGGAAGGAGAAGCCTAGCGGCTTTTACGCATACAGGAAAGGGGCGCGTCGGCGACGCGCCCCTTGTCATGCTCGTCTGGCGCGGTAGCGCTTATTTTGCGCCGCGGGTGCGGCGGCGCTTGGTACCGAGGCCGATTTTCTTGGCGAGAGTGCGGCGCTGCTCGGCATAGTTGGGGGCGACCATCGGATAGTCGGCGGGCAGGCCCCACTTCGCGCGATAATCTTCCGGCGTCATCTGATAATGGGTCATCAAATGGCGCTTGAGCATCTTGAGCTTCTTGCCGTCTTCCAGGCAGATGATGTAGTCCGGCTTGATCGAGGAGCGGACCGAAACCGCCGGCTCCGGCTTCACTTCGGGCGCAGGCGCGGGCTGGCTGAGGCCCGACAGCGCCGCATGGACATTCTGGATCAGCGTGGACACGTCGCCAACAGCGACGCTGTTGTTCGAGACGTGAGCGGCGACGATGTCCGACGTCAAAGTAATGAGCAGTTCGCTCTGGGCTGATTCGTTTTCCATTTTCTGGTTTCCTGCGAAGGCTGTATGTAGTGCGACCCGCCCGAGGAAAATCATTTCAGGAGCGGTACGGGATCGCTAGACCCTCACAGCGCGATGTGCAAGGGCTTGCTGAGCTACATATGCATATCCTTGCGGAAGCTGAGCGCATCATGAAGTTGGCCATCATTACCGCGATAGTAACCGGGCCGGCGATGTACATATTCAAAACCGACTTTCTCGTATAAACCTATGGCGTTGTTCGTGGAACGTACTTCCAGGTTCATCGAAATTATGCCGCGTCGGCGGGCGGTGCGCAGACTGTCGCGCAGCAGCGTTTCGCCCACGCCCCGGCCGCGCCAGAGCGGATCGACCGCGAGCAGCAGAAGTTCGCATTCGTCGAGCACGGAGCGGACGAGCGCGAAGCCCAAGGGAGCGGCGTCGGTGCGCGCGATGGTGAGCCAGGTGCCGGGCATCAGCATGACGCCCGAGAGCTGCGGCAGCGTCCACGCCTCGCCATAAGCGGGGTCGAAGGCGCGGGCCATGACCGCCATCGCATCCGCCATGGCGTTGCGATCGGCCTCCTCATAGGTGTCGAGCGCGATGTCGGGCATCATGAGCCGGCACGCTCCGCCAGCGTCATCGCGTCGGCGCCCCGGCCGTAAATGGGGCTGGGGGGCAGAGGGGGAAGGCCGGCGATCAGCGCATAGTCGGCGGCGTCCGGATAAAGGGCGACCGCCGCGCCTGCGCCGCGCGCGGTGACGAGCGCTTCGGCCCCGGTGCCGTAGAAGCTGTCGGCCTCTATGTCCTGCGCCAGATCGGCAATCGGGGTGGAGGCGATGGCGGTGCGGGGGGTCAGCCCGTCGCTTTCAAAACATTGCCAGAAGAGTTCGCCATGGCCGCCGGTGATGGTGACGGCGATCGGGCCGCCGGGATGGTGCGCCGCCGCCGTCGCCGCGATCAGCGACGGGCTGCTATAGCCATGGACGGGGATCGCCCAGGCGAGAGCGAGGGCGCGCGCGGCGGCGATGCCGATGCGCACGCCGGTGAAGCTGCCGGGGCCGACATCGACCGCGATGCCGTCGGCGCGGCCGCCGTCGGGCAGGGCGGCGATGGCGGGCAGCAGCGCTTCGGCATGGCCGCGCCCGACAATCTTATGGAACCGGCCGATCGGCGCGCCATCCTCCAGCAGGGCAACGGACAATGCCTGGGTCGCGGTGTCGATCACCAGAAGGCGCAAGCGATACTCCCGTCAAGATTCGCCTTGCGGTTAATCGATCGGGCGGATTTTGCCAAATGGCTTGGGGGTGGCTCCATCTTCCCATGGAAGGGGAGGTGTCGCGCGCGAAGCGCGTGACGGCGGGTCGTCGCGCTATCGAGAGGCTGACACCCCCCCACCACACGCTTCGCGAGCGGTCCCCCTCCCCTTGCAGGGGAGGATGATTAAACGGCGCGGACTTCGGTTACTTCGGGGACATAATGTTTGAGCAGTTGCTCGATCCCGTTCTTGAGCGTCGCGGTGGAGGAGGGGCAGCCCGAGCAGGCGCCCTGCATCTTGAGGTACACGGTGCCCTTGTCGAAGCCGCGATAGATGATGTCGCCGCCGTCATTGGCGACGGCGGGGCGCACGCGGGTGTCGATGAGATCGCGGATCTGCTCCACGATCTCGGCGTCTTCCGGGTCGTCGGAAAAGGAGTCTTCGTCGGCCGGGACGCTGATGCCGGCGGCGGAGCCGGGCGCGAACAGCGGCATGTCGGCGGAAAAATGGTCGAGCAGGATGGCGAGGATGTCGGGCTTCACGTCCGACCATTGCGCCCCCGGCGCGATCGTGACCGAGATGAAGTCGCTGCCGAAGAAGACGCCGGTGACGTCGCCCAGGCCGAACAATGCGTCGGCGAGCGGCGAGGCTTCGGCTTCCTCGGGAGATGCGAAATCGCGCGTGCCCGACCCCATGACGATGCGGCCGGGGAGGAATTTGACGGTCGCCGGGTTCGGCGTGGCTTCGGTCTCGATCAGCATGATGCGCATGTGGCTACGAACGCGGTGAAGATCAAGCATAAGGGAACTTCGCGGGCGGCGGGCGATTGGGGGAAGGTGCAGCAAGGAGACAGGATGATGACCGACCAAGCCGAAATTCGCGATCGTTTCTGGAAGGAGCTGTCCGAAAGCCCGTTCCTGATGGTGGGGCTGATCGGCAGCACCGAGCATAGCCTGCCGATGACGGCGCAGCTCGACCCCGCCGCCAATCACTGCTTCTGGTTCTACACCTCCAAGGACAATCGGCTGGCCCCCGGCGGCCCCGCAATGGCGCAATTTTCGGCGAAGGATCACGACCTGTTCGCCTGCATCGAAGGGACGCTGACGCCGGAAACCGATCCGGCGGTGATTGACCGCTACTGGTCGAAGCAGGTCGAGGCCTGGTATCCCGGAGGGCGCAGCGATCCCAATCTGCTGATGCTCCGTTACGATCTGGGCACGGCGGAAATCTGGCTGGCGGACTTGTCCTTGAAGGGCGTGTTCAAGATGATGTTCGGCGGCGACGTGCGCGCGGAGATGAAGGGCAAGCATGCCGAAGTGGCGCTCTAATCTTCGCTGAATGACCGATGCGGCGGCCCGGCATGTCCGGGCCGCTTGCTTTTTGCCTGCCGCTGCGCCATATGCGCCGCAGCGCAGCGGATGGCCGTCATGGCCCCCTAGCGATTGGCAGCGTGATCGTCCGCACCTCCGAAGGGTGGCTGGACCGGCCAATGACAGTCTGCGCTAAGCTTTGAGGCTTCCCTTTTCACGCGGGTCGTTTCGTAACCCGCCTCGCGCCCTTGGCTGCCTTTCGCACCAGGCCGGCGCCCGGCCGACTTGTGAGCATATCCATGGAATTTACCGAACTTGGCCTTTCCGAGCCGATCCTGAAGGCGCTCGCCGCCAAGAATTACGCCACCCCCACCCCGATCCAGCAGAAGGCGATCCCTGTCCTGCTCGAAGGACGCGACCTGTGCGGCATCGCGCAGACCGGCACCGGCAAGACGGCGGCTTTCGCGCTGCCCAGCCTCGACTATTTCGCCTGCAACCCCAAGCCGACGCCCAAGCTCGGCTGCCGGATGCTGGTGCTGTCGCCCACCCGCGAACTCGCCGCGCAGATCGCGCAGAGCTTTCGCGACTATGGCCGCTTCCTGAAGCTGTCGGTGGAGACGGTGTTCGGCGGCGTGCCGATCAACAAGCAGATCCGTGCGCTCTCGCAAGGCGTCGACATCGTCGTCGCGACGCCCGGCCGCCTGCTCGACCTGATCGACCAGCGCTGCTTCACCATCAAGGACACGGAAATCTTCGTCCTCGACGAGGCCGACCAGATGATGGACATGGGCTTCATCCATCCG
Source organism: Sphingobium sp. (assembly GCF_036170395.1). GTDB lineage: Bacteria > Pseudomonadota > Alphaproteobacteria > Sphingomonadales > Sphingomonadaceae > Sphingobium. The sequence continues at coordinate 49,383 of NZ_JAVHPD010000055.1, read as the reverse complement.
TTGAAGCGCGTCGCCAAGATGCTGCCGCAGGGCCGGCAGAATCTCTTCTTCTCGGCGACCATGCCCAAGGAGATCGAGGCGCTGGCCGCCCAGTTCCTGAACGATCCGGTCAAGGTCAGCGTAGCCCCGCAATCGACCACGGCGGAGCGGGTGCGCCAGCAGGCGACCTTCGTCAACCAGGCGGAGAAGCAGGCGCTGCTGCATATCGTGCTCAAGACCGAGGAGATCGACCGCGCGCTGATCTTCACCCGCACCAAGCATGGCGCGGACCGGGTCGTGCGTTTCCTCGAAGGCGCGGGCATCGACGCTTTCGCGATCCACGGCAACAAGAGCCAGGGCCAGCGCACCACTGCGCTCCAGGCGTTCCGCCAGGGCAAGGTGAAGCTGCTGGTCGCGACCGACATCGCCGCGCGCGGCATCGACGTGTCGGGCGTGAGCCACGTCATCAACTTCGAGATTCCCAACGTGCCGGAGCAATATGTCCACCGCATCGGCCGCACCGCGCGCGCCGGGGCGGAGGGCGTGGCGATCAGCTTCGTGGCGGACGACGAGCGGCCTTATCTCAAGGCCATCGAGAAGGCGACGCGGGTGAAGCTCGACATCGCGCCGCTGCCGGAGAATTTCATGGAGGCGGTGCGAAATCTGCCCAAGCCGGCCGCGCCGAAGAAGGGGCCAAGCCAGTCGCCCGCTCAGCAGGCGAAGAGGGCCGAGGGGCAGCGCCGCTATCAGGATGGGCAGAAGGCCGCGCGCGGTGCGCCCGGCAATGCGCGGCGGAGCGAAGGCGAGGGCGCTAACGGCGCGCCGCGTCGGCGTCGTCGCGGGGGCGGTGGTGTCGGCGCGCACAAGGGCGCGGTGCAGCGGACCGGCGCGCCACGCTGAGGCGGAGCGCATGGCGGCCGTGATTTTGGGAAGGCGGATGTGCGAGTGCATGTCCGCCTTTTCCTTTTATGGGTCGGCGTTCGACCATTTATGGACGCGGGGTCAGGGCCGAAAAGCGGCAAAGCCGACATTAACCGGTTGGCCGCATTTTGGATGATAGTATCGGGAAATGCTGACGCGCACGTCCATTATCTTACTGTGCCTAGCCTGTGCGGCCTGCGAGAGAAGTCCGGTGCCGGAGCAGGTGCAAAAAATGGCGAGCACTGAGTTCCCTGACGATAACCGGCTTCACGTCCAGCAACGGGGTAAGCTTGCAATCAAGCCATCAACGCAGTTTTGCAAGTTCCGTAAGAGTTGGGGTCTTGATGGAATCGTTCTTCGGAACGCACTCGAACATCACAGACAATTCGTATCGTCTCAGCGCACCAACGGCATTGCTGGCGAAACGCCGGGATGCGACCAACCGGACGTCATCATCATCTACGGCTATGAAGCCGCCAATCGGTATGGTCGCCCTTACAAACTGATCTTGGCCGCCTGGCAAGGCAACGCAGCATGGGTTGGCACCTTGTCGAGAAGTAAAGGCTCGCGCCCAGGTGTGACGGTCACGCCAGTTGGCGCGACGCCCGCGATGATATTTAGGGATTTCAATGGTGAACGTCTTCAGCAGGAATCCATTGAATTGGATTGGCAGGATTTGTCAGCAATCCTTCTGAAGAGCAGCGAGTGGAGAGGCAAATAGGTCACGGCGAAATTCACGCTTGCGGTTGGAACAGACAGCAGACCGTATGAAATCCACCCTCTTAGTCACACCTGGTCGCCACCCCCACCTGCCCCACTTGTCAGTGGTCATTCAGGAAAAGGGCGCTAGGCTTGCCGTCTATGCGCTTATCCCCACGCCGTTCGGCCGCTTCGCTCAGCATCATCGCTCTTCTGCTCTCCGGCGCGCCGCTGGTCGCCGCGCCAGCCGATGCTCCCCAGGCCGCGCAGGGCGCTTCTCAGGCGCAGGTTCGGCCGTGGCTTTATGAGAATAGCGATGTGCCGATCGATCCGGCGTGGCGGTTCGGCACCTTGTCCAACGGGTTGCGCTATGCGGTGCGGCGCAACGGGGTGCCGCCGGGGCAGGTGTCCGTGCGGCTGCGGATCGATGCCGGGTCGCTGATGGAGCGGCCGGACGAGCTTGGCTATGCCCATTATATCGAGCATCTCTCGATGCGCGGGTCGCGCCATGTGCCCGATGGCGAATCCAAGCGCATCTGGCAGCGGCTGGGGGTGACCTTCGGCAGCGACAGCAATGCGCAGACGACGCCGACCGGGACCACCTATGCGCTCGACCTGCCGCAGGCGACGCAGGCGAGCCTTGGCGAAAGCATGAAGATCTTGGCCGGGATGATGACCGACCCCAATATCGTCGACAGCGCGGTGGCGGCCGAGCGCGCGGTGGTGCTGGCGGAGAAGCGCGAGAGCGACGGGCCGCAATCGCGCCTGTCCGAAGCGAGCCGGCTGCATTTCTTTTCCGGCCAGCCGCTCGCCGACCATGCGCCGATCGGCACGGTCGCGACGCTGAACGCGGCGACGGCGGCGAAGGTCGAGGCGTTCCACAATCGTTGGTATCGTCCCGAAAACGCGGTGATCGCGATCGCGGGCGACATCGATCCGGCGCTGGCCGAGCAGGTCATCAAGGATAATTTTTCGAGCTGGCAGGGGGTCGGACCGGGCGCGGAACTGCCCGATTTCGGCGCGCCCGATGCCAAGCAGCCGGCGACGCGGATTTTCGTGGAGCCGGGCGTGCCGCTGGGCCTCACCATGGCGTGGCTGCGGCCCTGGAAGCCGCACGCCGACACCATCGTCTATAATCAGGACAAGCTGACCGACATGCTGGCGCTCCAGATCGTCAGCCGGCGGCTGGAGCGGGCGGCGCGGGCCGGCGGCAGCTTCCTGCAATCGAGCGTCGACCAGCAGGATGTCGCGCGGTCGGTGGACGGCACGTTCCTGACGATCGTGCCGACCGGCGACGATTGGGAAAAGGCGCTGCGCGACGTGCGCGGGATCATCGAGGATGCGAAGGCCGCGCCGCCGAGCCAGGCGGAGATCGACCGCGAATATGCGCAGCTCGACACCGCGCTCGCGATCGGTGTGGAGAATGCCGATACCGAGCCGGGCTCCAAGCAGGCGAGCGATCTGGTGAGCGCGGTCGACATTCGCGAGACGACGGTGAGCCCGCAGGCGGCGGTCGACATCTTCCGCGCCGGGCGGCCGGCGATGACGCCGCAGAAGATCCTGGATTCGACGCGCCGACTGTTCACCGCCGGCGTGTTCCGCGCTCTGCTGGTCAGCGGCAAGACGCTGCCGGGGGCCGAGGCGAAGCTCGCCGCTGCGGTCGCCGCGCCGGTCAAAGCGGCGGCCAATGTGCGCTTGGCCGACAAGGCGGTGACGATGGACGACCTGCCCAAATTCGGGCCGCCCGGAACCGTCGTGTCGCGCGCGCCGGTGGGCCTTCAGGGGATGGAGAGCATCACTTTCTCCAACGGGGTGAAGCTGACCCTGTTCGCCAATGATGTCGAGACCGAGAAGGTGCGCGTCAATGTCCGCTTCGGCCATGGGCAGCAGGCCTTTTCGCCGACCAAGCCGGTCCCCGGATGGGCGGCGGACTATGCGCTGATGGCGAGCGGGATCGGCACGCTGGGGCAAAGCGAGCTGGACGAGCTGACCAACGGCCGGCGGATCGGCATGGATTTCAACATCGACGATGACGCCTTCGAGCTGTCGGCGCTGACCCGGCCGGCCGACTATAAGGACCAGCTGCGGCTGTTCGCAGCGAAGCTGGCGGCGCCGGGTTGGGATCCGGCCCCGATCGGGCGGGTCAAGACCGGCGCGGCGGTCGCTTACGACGCGCTGTCGCGGTCGCCCGACGCGGTGATCGGGCGCGATCTCAACTGGCTGTTGCACGACAAGGATGTGCGCTTCCGCACGCCGACACGGGCGGAAATCGACGCGCTGACGCCGCAGGCGTTCCGGGCGACCTGGGAGCCGCTGCTGGCGTCGGGGCCGATCGAGGTGCAGATTTTCGGGCAGGTGAAGGCGGAAGAAGCGATCGCGACGGTCGCCGCGACCTTCGGCGCGCTGCCGGCACGGCCCAACGTGCCGGTGCCCGCCGCGAACCGGGCGATGCGCTTCCCCGCCCATGTCGAAACGCCGGTGGTGCTGCGGCACAAGGGCGACAAGGAGCAGGCAGCGGCCGTGCTGGCCTGGCCCACGGCGGGGGGCTTCACGCTCCAGAAGGGGGCGCGGCAGCTGGAGATATTGACCCAGATCTTCAACGATCGGCTGTTCGACAAGCTGCGGTCGACCGAAGGCGCGGCCTATTCGCCGAGCGTCCAGAATAACTGGCCCTTCTCGTTCGAGAGCGGCGGCTATATCCTCGTCACCAGCCAGGTGCGGCCCGACCGCGTCGCCTATTTCTACGATGTCGTGAAGCAGACCGCCGCCGACCTTGCCAAGACGCCGGTCAGCGACGACGAGTTGCAACGCGCGGTCGCGCCGATGCGGCAGTTGCTGCTGCGCGCGAGCACGGGCAACAGCTTCTGGATGAAGCAGATGGCGGGATCGACCCAGGATCCGCGCTATATCGACGCGATGAACACGATGTCGCAGGATATGCTGAGCGTCACCCCCGCGCAGTTGCAGGCGCTCGCCGCCAAATATCTGGTGCCGGGCAGAAGCTGGTCGGCGGTGGTGCTGCCCGAGGGCGTCGCGGCGCGCTGATGCGCCGGCGACGTCAGGCGGGAAGCACCTCGTCTATCAACTGCGCGTAGAGCCGGACATAATGGAGATGCAGCGCGCGGATGCGCGGGTTGGTCGCGCGGTCGGCGAGCGCGCGATTGCGCTCCATCCGCTCGGCGAAATAGCCCCGGTCGAAACGGCCGCTGTTCGTCATTCTGGGTGCCTCCCTTTGCTGTTTGGCGTCCCCAATGCCGGGCCGGCTTGGCGGGTTGCGGCGATAGCGTCGAAGATGTTCGCACCTGCGGCGAACCGACGGAAGCGCGGGGCAGGATGTGGATCAGCTGACGCGCAGCGCCGCCACGATCATCCGCGCGGATCGCTGCGCGGTCTGCGCGGTGCCGATCCGGGGCCGCGACAGGCCGCGGTGGTTGAGGCCGAACAGGCAGGCGAGCACGAGATCCTCGGCGGCGTCCAGCGCGTCGCCGGTCAGCCGTTCGTTTGCGGCGCAGGCGAAATAGCGGATAAACTCGCGAAACCGTGCGCACATGTCGCCGATCGTCTCGCCTACGGCGGGGTTGCGGAACGCCTCCGCCATGATGTCGAAAGCGAGCCCATCCTCTTCCTCATCGATGCCGTAGAGCAGCACTTCCTCGAATGTGCGCTCGACGCTCAACCCGCCCGCGTCCAGCCGCTGACGCAATTCGGCCATGTCGTTGCACCATTGGTCAGCATGATCCCGGACGAGCGCCGCGATAATCTCTTCCTTGCTTTTGAAGAGACGGTAGATCTGTCCCACCGACACGTCTGCTGCGCCTGCGAGGTCGACCATGGGCGTCTGGTGGAAGCCGTTGCTGCCAAACAAGCTGCGTGCGGCGGACAAGATCCGCTGCCGCCCGTCCTTCTCGTTGTGCGCTGCAACCAAAATTTCCCCCCGCCGCTTCAAGGCTCTTGAATTATCCCTGCCACGATCTATTTTCACCGACAAGTGGAATGAACATTCATTCCGCAATATCGATCCCGTCGAAAATGGAAATCAGACGATGCAAAAGGGGACATTCATCGGCCTGCTGGCGTGCGCGTCCGCGCTGGCGCTCAGCGCATGTGGCAAGCAGGAAGCGCCGCCGCCGCAGACCCCTACGGTCGGCGTCGTCACGCTGAAGGTCGAATCGGCCCCTCTCATCAACGAACTGCCGGGCAGGATCACTGCGCGCGAGACCGCCGAGGTGCGGCCGCAGATCAGCGGGGTGATCCGTCGCCGCACCTTCGAGGAGGGCGGCTACGTCAGCGCCGGGCAGCTGCTTTACGAGATCGAGGATGCGCCCTATCGCGCGGCGCTGGCGCAGGCGCAGGGGTCGCTCGCCAACGCGCAGGCGGCGATCCGGTCGACCAGCCTCCAGGCCCAGCGCTATCGCGAGCTGGTCGGCATCAACGCCGTGAGTCGCCAGGAATATGACAATGCCGAAGCGGCGGCGAGCCAAGCCCGCGCGACCGTCGCGGCGCAGCGCGGCGCGGTGCAGGCGGCGCAGGTCAATCAGAATTTCACCCGCATCCGCGCGCCCATTTCCGGGCGGATCGGCCGGTCGCTCTTCACCCCCGGCGCTCTGGTGCAGGCGGGGCAGGCGGATCCGCTGGCGACGATCCAGCGCACCGACAGCGTCTATGTCGACGTCACGCAATCGGCCGCGCAGATCATCGACCTGCGGCAGGCGATGAAGGCGGGCGGGGTCAGTGAGGCGGGCGGCGCGCGCATCCAGCTGCTGCTGCCCAACGGCAGCGCTTACCCGATCGAGGGGCGGCTGCAATTTTCCGAAGTGACGGTCGATCCGACATCCGGCGCGGTGACGCTGCGCGCCAGTTTCCCCAATCCCGACGGGTTGCTGCTGCCCGGCATGTATGTCCGCGCGCGTCTGGTGGAAGGGCAGCGGACCAACGCCATTCTCGCCCCGCAGCAGGGCATCAGCCGCGACGCGCGCGGCCGCGCGACCGCGCTGGTGGTGGGCCGCGACAACAAGGTCGAGATGCGCCAGGTCGAAGTGGATCGCGCGGTCGGCGACAAGTGGATCGTGACCAAGGGGCTGAAGGCCGGCGACCGGCTGATCGTCGAGGGGCTGGTCAATCTGCGCCCCGGCACGGTCGTCAAACCCGGCGCGCCGCAGCAGGTGACCGCCGGGCAGAATGGCGCCGCGGGCGGGGCGCGATAAGCCATGGCCCGCTACTTCATCGACCGGCCCATCTTCGCATGGGTCATCGCCATCGTCATCATGCTCGCCGGATTGCTCGCGATCCGGTCCTTGCCGGTGGCGCAGTTCCCCGAGATTGCGCCGCCGGCGGTGACGATCCAGACCACCTATCCGGGCGCGAACGCCCAGACGCTGGCGAGCACGACGACGCAGATCATCGAGCAGCAGCTCAAGGGCATCGACAATCTGCGCTACTTCTCGTCCACCAGCGACGGATCGGGCAATCTCAACATCACCCTGACCTTCGAGCAGGGGACAGACCCCGACATCGCGCAGGTGCAGGTGCAGAACAAGCTGGCGCAGGCGACGCCGTTGCTGCCGCAGGAAGTGCAGCAGCAGGGGCTGCGCGTCGCCAAGTCGGCGGCGAGCTTCCTCCTGATCCTGGCGGTCTATGCCGACGACGGCATCCATGACGGCCAGGATACGGCGGACTTCGTCGCGTCGTCGTTGCAGGATCCGATCAGCCGCGTCACCGGGGTGGGCGACACGGTGCTGTTCGGATCGCAATATGCGATGCGTATCTGGCTCGACCCCTTCAAGATGGCGACGCTCCAGGTAACGACCAGCGACGTCAAGAATGCGATCCGGGCGCAGAATGCGCAGGTGTCCGCCGGGCAGATCGGCGGCGTGCCGGCCCCGGCGGGGCAGGCGCTGAACGCCACGGTCACGGCGCAATCGCGGCTGCGCACGCCCGAGGAATTCCGCAACATCCGCCTGCGCAGCAATCCCGACGGTTCGGTGGTGCTGTTGTCGGACGTAGCGCGGGTCGAACTGGGCGCGGAAAATTATGGCTTCGGACCGAAGTTCAACGGGCATCCCGCCGCCGGTTTCGGCATCAGGCTGGCGCCGGGGGCCAATGCGCTCGAAACCGTCACGGCGGTCAAGGAGCGGGTCGATCAGCTGTCGAAGAATTTCCCGGTCTGGGTCAAATATGACTTCCCGGTCGACAATTCGACCTTCGTGCGGCTGTCGGTCGAGCAGGTGATCGAGACGCTGTTCGAGGCGGTGCTGCTGGTCTTCGTCGTCATGTTCATCTTCCTCCAGAACTGGCGGGCGACGCTGATCCCGACGATCGCGGTGCCGGTGGTGCTGCTGGGGTCGCTGGCGGTGCTGAGCGCGGCGGGCTTCACCATCAATACGCTCACCCTGTTCGGCATGGTGCTGGCGATCGGCCTGCTGGTCGACGACGCGATCGTGGTGGTGGAAAATGTCGAGCGCCTGATCCAGACCGAGGGCCTCAGCCCGCGCGAGGCGGCGCGCAAGTCGATGGACGAGATCAGCGGCGCGCTGATCGGCATCGGCCTGGTGCTGTCGGCGGTGTTCCTGCCGATGGCCTTCTTCGGCGGATCGACCGGCGTCATCTTCCGGCAATTTTCGATCACCATCGTGTCGTCGATGATCCTGTCGGTGCTGGTCGCGCTGATCCTGACGCCGGCATTGTGCGCCACGATCCTGCGCCCGGTGGAGCATGGGCATAGCTGGCACGGCCCGATCGGCTCGATCTTCGGCCGCTTCTTCGACTGGTTCAACCGCACCTTCGACAGGGGCGTGACCCGTTACGGCCAGGGCGTCCAGAAGGTCGAGCGGCGCTGGGGCCGGACCATGATCGTCTACGGGCTGATCGTTGTCGGCATGGCCTTCATCTTCCTGCGGCTGCCGGGCGGCTTCCTGCCCGAAGAGGACCAGGGCATCATCATCAACCAGGTGTCGCTGCCCGCCGGCAGCACGATCGAGGAAACCGAGCGCGCGCTGGCCCGTATGCGAAAGCATTATGTCACCGAAGAGAAGGGCAATGTGGCCGCCATCTTCACCATCGCCGGCTTCGGCTTTGTCGGCCAAGGGCAGAATGTCGGCATCCTCTTCGCGCGGATGAAGCCGTGGGAGGCGCGCCACGGCGAGAAGAACAGCGTTCCCGCGATCGCGCTGCGTGCCAATATGGCGTTCCAGAAGATCAAGGCGGGCATGGCCTTCGCCTTCGTGCCGCCGGCGGTGCAGGAACTGGGCAATGCGTCGGGGTTCGATTTCCAGCTGCTCGATCAGGCCAATCTGGGGCATGAGGCGCTGCTGGCCGCGCGCAACCAGCTGCTCGGCATGGCGATGGCCGACAAGAGGCTGGCGCAGGTGCGGCCCAACGGCCTGGAGGACACGCCGCAACTCAAGCTCAACGTCGATCAGGCGGCAGCGGGCGCTCTGGGCATCGCGCAGGCCGACGTCAACGACACGATCAGCACCAATCTGGGCGGCGCCTACGTCAACGACTTCATCGATCGCGACCGGGTGAAGCGGGTCTATGTTCAGGCCGATGCGCCGTTCCGCACCTCGCCCGATGCGGTGAGCGCCTATCATGTGCGCGGGAGCAGCGGGACCATGGCGCCGCTGTCTGCCTTTTCCACGACGGAATGGGTGCAGGGGCCGGCGCGACTGGAACGCTATAACGGCGTGCCGTCGATGAATATTCAGGGCAGCCCAGCGCCGGGCGTATCGACCGGCACCGCGATGCAGGCGATGGAGGAGATGGCGGCCAAGCTGCCGCCCGGCATCGGCTTTGCCTGGAACGGCATTTCCTATGAGGAAAAGACGTCCGGCGGGCAGGCGCCCTATGTCTATGCGCTCTCGATGCTGATCGTGTTCCTGTGCCTGGCCGCGCTATACGAAAGCTGGTCGGTGCCGATCGCGGTGATCCTGGTGGTGCCGCTCGGCGTGCTCGGCGCGGTGATCGCAGCGACGCTGGCGGGACTCGACAACGACATCTACTTGCAGGTCGGCCTCATCACGACGATCGGCGTGTCGGCGAAGAACGCGATCCTGATCGTCGAATTTGCCGAAGAGAAGATGCGCGAGGGCATGGCGCCGGCGCAGGCGGCGCTAGAGGCGGGCAAGCTGAGGCTGCGGCCGATCCTGATGACGAGCTTCGCCTTCATCTTCGGCGTGCTGCCGCTGGCTATGTCCACGGGCGCGGGCGCGGGCGGACAGAATGCGATCGGCTGGGCCGTAGTCGGCGGGATGCTGTCGGCGACGGTGCTGGCGATCTTCTTCGTGCCGGTCTTCTTCACCGTGGTGAAGCGGCTGTTCCGCGAACATAAGGACCATGAGGCGGCAGGCGACCGGGCGACCCCCGGCGCGCCGCGGGAGGCTTGAACAGCATGACGCGCAGCATCCATGCGCTGGGCGCGCTTACCGTTTCGCTGGCGCTTGCCGGCTGCGACCTGGCGCCCAAATATGTCCGGCCAGCGAGCCCGGTGCCGGTCGCATCGCCGCAGGGGCCGGCCTATGCCGCCGATGCGGGCGGCGCGATCGTGCCGGCGGACACGGCCTGGCGCGATTTCTTCACCGACGCCCGGCTGGCGCGGGTGATCGAGACCGCGCTCGCGAACAATCGCGATCTGCGGCTGGCGGTCGCCAATATCGCGCAGGCGCGGGCGCAATATCGGGTGCAGCGCGCCGACTTGCTGCCCACGGTCGGCGCGACCGGCAGCGCCACCTATAGCGAGCAGCCGCTGGTGCAGTTCGGCCAGTCGCAGCGGCTGAACAACGATGTCTATCAGGCGGAGATCGGCATTTCGTCCTGGGAGATCGACCTGTTCGGCCGGGTGCGGAACCTGAGCAAGGCGGCGCAGGAGCAATATTTCGCGGCGGTCGAGAACCGCAACGCCGCGCAAACCGCGCTGATCGCCGAAACCGCCAACGCCTGGCTGACCATGGCGGCGGATCAGGAGCGGCTGCGGATCGCGCGCGATCTGGAGCAGGCGTTCGGCAAGACGCTGGAACTGACCCGCGCCCGTTTCGCCAAGGGCATCGCGTCGGAACTGGAGGTGCGGCAGGCGCAGACCAGCTATGACCAGGCGCGGTCCGACATCGCGCAGGCGACGACGCTGGTGGCGCAGGACCAGAATGCGCTCAACCTGCTGGCCGGGACGACCGTGCCTGCAGGCGACCTGCCCGATGCGATGCCGCAGGGGAGCGCGACGCTGGAAAATCTGCCGGCCAATATCCCCTCGGACGTGCTGCTGCGCCGGCCCGACATCGCGGCGGCGGAGCATGATCTGCGCGGCGCGAACGCCAATATCGGCGCGGCGCGGGCGGCCTTCTTCCCCACCATTTCGCTGACGGCGGCGTTTGGATCGGTGAGCCAGGGCCTGTCCAACCTGTTCGGCAGCGGCAGCGATTTCTGGTCGGTCGCGCCGTCGGCGAACCTGTCGCTGTTCGATTTCGGACGGCGCAAGGGCAATCTCCAATATGCCCGAGCGACCTATGACGCGATGGTCGCCACCTATGAGAAAAGCGTGCAGACGGGCTTTCGCGAGGTCGCCGACGCGCTCGCCCGGCGGGGCACGATGGCACAGCAGGTCGAGGCGCAGACATCGCTGCGCGATTCGGCGCGGGTCGCCTATACGCTGTCGGAAGCGCGGTTTCGCGCGGGGGTCGACAATTTCCTCTCGACGCTGGATTCGCAGCGGGCGCTTTACAATGCCGAGCAGAGCCTGCTGGCGACGCGGCTGACGCGGTCGAGCAATATGGTCGAGCTGTATCGCGCGCTGGGGGGCGGGCTGAAATAGAGCGCGCACCGCGCAGCGGTTCGGCAAACGATTGCAATTGACACTGTCTCTGCTATACCCGGCTGCCGCGACCGGATAAACCGGACCGGGCAGGGAGAGGGACGTGCGCGCGATGGTGGACAAGCCGAGGATGCGCCTGTCGCGCATCATCGAGATGAATCTCGGATTTCTCGGGATTCAATTCTCCTTCGGTCTGCAACAGGCGAATATGGCCCCGATCTACCGCTATCTCGGCGCGGACGAGGCGCATTTGCCGTTGCTGTGGCTGGCGGGGCCGGTGACGGGGCTGCTGGTGCAGCCGATCGTCGGCGCGCTCAGTGACCGGACGGTGAGCCGCTGGGGGCGGCGGACGCCCTATTTCCTGATCGGGGCGGTGCTGTGCAGCATCGGGCTGCTGCTGATGCCGGGCAGTCCGACGCTCTGGTTCGCGGCCAGCCTGTTGTGGATATTGGACGCCGCCAACAATATCACGATGGAGCCCTATCGCGCTTATGTCAGCGATCGGCTGTCCGAGAGTCAGCGGGCTTTGGGCTTCCTCACGCAAAGCGCTTTCACCGGGCTCGCCCAGACGCTCGCCTATCTCGCGCCGTCGCTGCTCGTCTGGTGGGGGATCAGCGCCGATCTGGTCGATGCCAACGGCATTCCCGATGTCACCCGGATCGCCTTTACCGCTGGCGCTGTGATTTCGCTGTCCACTATCCTGTGGTCGGTGTGGCGCGTGCCCGAACTGCCGCTGCCGCCGCAGGAGATTGCGCGGATGAAGGCGGAGCGGATGTCGGCCGGCACGGCGCTGCGCGACTTCGTGGCGGCGGTGCGGGAGATGCCGCCGACCATGCGGGCGCTTGGCCCCTCGATGCTGCTGCAATGGTTCGCGATGTTCGCCTATTGGCAGTTTATCGGGCTGGCGCTGGCGCGGTCGATCTTCGACACCGCCGATCCGGCGAGCAGCGGCTTTCGCCAGGCGGTGCTGCTGACGGGGGAGGCAGGCGCTTTCTACAACGCCATCGCCTGCGTCGCCGCCTTCGCCATGGTGCCGATCAGCCGGCGGCTGGGCGCGGGCCAAGTCCATGCGGCCGCGGTCGCGCTGTCGGGCCTTGCGATGCTCGCTATTCCCGCAGCGCAGGACCGGGCGCATCTCTTCCCGCTGATGATCGGCATCGGCATCGGCTGGGCGAGCATGATGGGCAATCCCTATGTGATGCTGGCAAACGCCATCCCGCCCGAGCGCACCGGGGTCTATATGGGCATTTTCAACATGTTCATCGTGGTGCCGATGCTGCTGGAGACGCTGATCGTGCCGATCATCTATCGCCCGCTGCTGGGGGGCGATCCGCGCAACATCCTGCTGCTGTCGGGCGCGATGATGGTCGCGGCCGGGGTGGCGACGCTGCTGGCCGGGCGGGTGCGCCCGGCCGCATGACGCCACGACGGATTGCCTGCCCATGTCAACCTGCCTAGAGGTGACGGATGGCACAAAAAGATCCCGGAACGGTCCGCAGCATTACGGACCTGGCGCGCATCGCCGGGGTGTCGGTGTCGACCGTGTCGCGGGCGCTGACATCCAAGGGCGCGCTCAACAAGGAGACTCGCCGCCGCATTCAGGAACTGGCGGCGGCGCACGGCTTTCAGCTCAACGTCGCGGCGCAGAATCTGCGGCTGGGGCGCACCGGCGCGATCGCCGTGCTGCTGCCGCTGGGGCATGAGCGCGGGCAGCATCTGTCCGATCCCTTCTTCATGGCGATGCTGGGTTTCCTGGCGGACGAGCTGACCGAGCGCGGTTACGACCTGCTGCTCTCGCGCGTGCTGCCGCAGGGGGACGACTGGCTGGACCTGTTCATCCGGGCGGGCCGGGTGGACGGCATCATCATCATCGGCCAGTCCAACCAGAGCGCGGTGCTGGACAAGGTGGCGCGCCATTACGGCCCGATGGTGATCTGGGGCGCGCATTCGGCGCGCAACGCCTATCTGACCGTAGGCACCGACAATGTCGCGGGCGGGGCGATGGCGGCGCGGCACCTGCTGGAGCGGGGGCGGCGCAGCCTCGCCTTCTTCGGCAATGTGGGCGTGCCCGAATTCGCGGCGCGTTATCAGGGTTTCCTGAGCGGCCTGCCGGAAGACATGCGGGCGCAGGTGACGCTGGTCCACGCGCATGTGACGCCCGAGGCGAGCTATCGCGCGGCGGCGGACTATTTTGCGGGCGGAGGCCGGCCCGACGGGGTGTTCGCCGCGTCGGATGTGACCGCGATGAGCGTGATGGCGGCGGCGGCCGAGCATGGTCTGGCGACGCCGGAGCAGATGTCGGTCGTGGGGTTCGATGACGTTCCGCTGGCGCAGCTCACAAATCCGCCGCTGACGACCATCCGGCAGGATATCCGCGCGGGCGCGCGCCTGCTGGTGGACCTGCTGTTCCGCCGCCTGGGCAGCCAGCCGTGCGAGTCGATCGAGATCGCCCCCGAACTGGTGCTGCGCGAATCCAGCTGAAGAAAATGGCCCGGTTCCGCATGGGAACCGGGCCAATCGTCACGCGGCCGAACGGGGAAGGTTCGGCCGCGCTGCCCCCCTCTAGAAGCTGTAGCGGATGGACGCCGTGATCGTGCGGCCATAGACCGCGCTGTTCTGAAAGATGCCGCTGGTGCCGTTGATCGGCAGCAGCGTGCCGCCGGCGCGATAGCCGAGCGTATCGAAGAGATTGTTGGCGTTGAGGCCGACCTCCAGATTGTCCACCGGCCGCACCTTTACGAAGCCGTTGAAGAAGGTGGTGCCGCGCAACGTGTAAGTGTTGAAATCGTCGATCGGCGCGCTGCTCTGGCCGCTCGCCGAGATGCCGACGGCGAACAGGCCCATGTCGTAGGAGGGCGAGATCAGATAGGTGAGCTTCGGGATGCCGCCCGGCCGGTTGCCGGCCAGCGTCGCCGTCGCGCTGTCCTTGATCTTGGGATTGACCCAGGTGAGATCGGCGGCGAGGTGGAAATCGCCGACATTCAGCCGTCCGGTGAACTCGATACCCCAGGCGCGGTAGCTGTTCGAGATGTTGGGATCATTGTTGGGCGGCGGGTTGTTGATGCGGGTGAAGTCATAGTTATTTTCGGTCAGGGTCGAACGGAAGCCGGTGATTTCGACCGAATAATTGCCGGCAGCGCCGATGAAGCCGCGCTGCTTCACGCCGATTTCCTGCTGGTTGAGGAAATTGACCGCTGTGCTCGCGCCCTGGGCGTTGAGCGAGCCGTCGGCGTTGAAATTGCCGCCGAGCGTCCGCCGGTCGGCGTTGAAGCGGCCGCCCCGGCTGGCACGGGCGAAGATGCTGGTACTGTTGGAGAAGGCGTAGAGCGCGCCGATCGACCAGCTGGTGTAGCTGCGCTTATAGTTGATCCGCTCGATCGGGCCGCCGGGGATCAGCGAGGGCAGGGTGGCCGATCCGACCTCGTCCGTGACCGTATAGTTGGGACCGGCGACGCCGCCCTGCGCCGTGCCTTCGCCCCGGATGCGGTCGAAGCGGACGCTGGCGTCGAGGTCCAGCCCGCCGCCCGAATAATTGGCCGACAGGAAGGGCGCGTCGTCGGTGTAGGTGAGATCGACCGCGCGCGAGCAGCAGCTGCCCCAATTGTCGTTGAAGCCGGCCTGGCCCGCCGCCGTCAGCTGCGCGCCGGTGGTGGAGAAGAGGTTGAGCGGGGCAGGATTTTCGCCGTCCAGCGCGCTATATTGACGGTTCACATGCCACACCTGCGCGATGTTCTGGCTCATGTGGAACCAGCCCGCCTGCACCGTGACTCTGCCGCCGCCGAGGTCGAACTTGCCGGTCAGCCCCAGATTGTTGGCGATGCTGCCCATGTCCGTCATCTGCGTGTTGATGTTTGGATTATTGTTGAGATAGGCGCCGGTATAGACCTGCCCCTTCTGCGGGCCGGCGGCGTAGCGGATCGACCCAACGGTCGCGCCATTGACGGTCGAGCCCAGCACGCTTGCCGTCGTCGCCACGTTCAGGAACTGGGTGACGAAGCTGCCGCTCATGTCGGTGTAGCGGAAATTATTGTCCACCGTCAGCATGTCGCTGAGTTCATAGTGGAATTGCCCGCCGACCGACGTGACCTTTGGGTGGATGCCGTTCATTTTGGCCGTGTCGAGCTGGCCGTTGCGGCTCACATATTGAAACTCGCGATTGTAGATCGAATAGGTCGATCCGTCGCGCGCGTCGAAAGTCGGCAGCGGTTTGAAACCGGTGATCTTGTCGCCCTTGATCGTCACCAGCGAGGGCATGGTGGTGTTGGTCGGCGCATGTTCGTCCAGCCGCTTGAAGAAGAGGCGGATATAGCCCTTTTCGCCCAGATCCTTGGTGAGGTTGGCCTTCACCTGATAGCCGCGCAGAACGTTGTAATCCTCGTTGGTCGGGCCGCCGCCTTCGCGGGCATAGCCCCCGACATGGAAGCGCAGCGTGTCGGTGATCGGGCCGCCATAGTCGAAATCGACCCGCGATTCGCGGAAGCCCAGCCCCTTGGACAAGGCGATCGCGCCGCCCTCCTTGTCGCCGGTCTTGCTGATATAGTTGACGACCGCGCCGGGCGCCTGGCTGGCGAAGGTGGAGGCGGAGCCGCCGCGCACGGCCTCGACCCGCTCGACATTCTGGTCGAAGCGCAGCCAATAGTCGTTGTTGCCGAACTGGATGTCGCCGAACAGAGTGACGGGCAGGCCGTCCTCCTGAAGCGCGACATATTCCGAGCCGCCGGTCGATACCGGGATGCCGCGCACGCCGATATTGGCGTTGCCGCCGGGGCCGGCGGTGTCGGACGGCTGAAGGCCGGGGATGGAGCGCAGCACTTCCGCTTCGGATCGGGGCGTGAAATTCTGGATCGATTCCTGGCTGACCTGCGACACCGAGATGGAGGAGCGGAAGCGGCTTTTGTCGCCCGCCGCGGCGGTGACGACGATATCCTCGCCAGCGATCGGCGCGCGATCATCCTGCGCGGCGGGCGTTCCGTCGGCCGGCTGCTCCTGCGCCAACGCAGGCGCGGTCCAGCAGCAGGCGGCGGCCAGCGCCAGGCTTGAAATTGCATAAGGTTGCGAAAGGCGCATCTTCATCCCCTCCCTGAAAAATCCGTCCGCCACATCTTTCCGGTGGTCGGTACATTTGGAATAGACCGCTCCGCAAACCTTTGCAACAGGCTTTCTGCAAAGGTTTGCAAAAATCCTGTTCGCGCGCGACAAGCCGCGTTACAAGGCGGTGGGCGGAGGAGCGAACATGGCGGCGGATGTCGCATCAGTGGTGGACCGGATCACTTACCAAGCGGCGCTGATGCCGGGCGATGTAGCGGCGGTCGGGTCGGCTGTGTTCGACGCTTTGCGCGCCGGGCGGGCCGCTGCCGCCATCGCGCCGATGGAGCAATTATGCGCCATGGCTCCCGACCAGTCGCGCTGCCTCTGGCTGCTGGCGATGCTGCGATGGCAGGGGCAGCGGCATGAGCCCGCGCTGGCGGCGATCGAAGCGGCGGCGCGGCTTGCCCCCGGTGACGCCGACATCGCCATGCTCCGCGCGCAGATCCATTATGAGACCGGGCGCCCCGCCGCCGCTCTGTTCCGCGCGGCGCGCGACGCGCCACCGGATGACCCGCAAGCGGCGCGTAGTCATGCCGGCGCGCTGGCGGCGGAGGGGCGCGGCGCTGACGCAGAGGCGCTGATGCTGGCCGCGCTGGCGGCGCGGCCGGGCTGGGTCGAGGGGCAGACCTATCTGGCGACGCTGCGCCGGTTGGCGGGGGGGCCGGCGCGAGACGACCGTGGCTTTGCCGAGGCGGTGGCGGTCGAGCCCGGCAATCCGGCGCTGCGGCTCGGATGGTTTCACTGGCTTGCCAAATGTCGCGACTGGGCGGCGGCGGCGGAGGTACTGGCGCAGGCGCGGCAAGCGTTTGGCGACCTGCCGGCGCTCGCCGCCGCTGCGCTATATCTCGCGAGCGAGTCGAGCGATGCTTATGATCCGGCGCTGTTTGATGCTGTCGAGGACAAGGGCGATCCGGGCCTGGACCTGGCGCGGGTGCGCCATGCGCTGCGGGGCGGAGCGGCGGAGCGTGCGGCGGGAATCGCCCAGCGGCATCTGGGGGGACAGGCGGCGCGGCTGTTCTGGCCCTATATGGCGGTCGCCTGGCGGCTGACGGGCGATCCGCGCGCAGCGTGGCTGGACCGTCCCGACACCTTCATCCGGGCGATGGACATCGGTCTCGATCGATCGGAACTCGCCGAGTTGGCCGATCTGCTGCGGACGCTGCACGGGGCGGCCGCGCCCTATCCCGACCAGTCGGTGCGCGGCGGCACCCAGACCGACCGGCCGCTGCTGTTCCGCCATGAGCCGATCGTGCAGCGCACGCGCGAGGCCATCGAGGCAGCGGTGCGGTCCTATGTCGCGCAATTGCCGCCGGCGGAGGAGGGCCATCCGCTGCTGGGGACGCCGCGCGCGGAATTGCGCTTCGCCGGCAGCTGGTCGGTGCGGCTGCGCGCGCAGGGCTATCATGCCTGCCATAGCCATCCGGCGGGCTGGATCAGCTCGGCGCTCTATATATCGCTGCCGGCTGCCGAGACGATGGGCGCGCCGCCCGCCGGCTGGCTGCGCTTCGGCACGCCGCCGCCGGAGCTTGGGCTGGACCTGGCGCCCTATGGCGAGGTCGAGCCGGCGGTGGGGAGGCTGGTCCTGTTCCCGTCGACCCTGTGGCATGGGACCATACCCTTCGCCGATGGCGAGCGCCTCTCCATCGCGTTCGACATCGCGCCGCCGCGCTATTGAAGCAGGCGGGCGAGGTGCGCGTCATGGGGCGGCATCGTCTCAGCCGCGCGCGCGATGGCGGCCGCGAGTTTATCGACAAAGGCGCGGCTGACATCCGGGTTGGCGAGATAGTCCGCCAACGGATCGCGCCCCTGCGGCAGGTTGAACTGGCCGATATGCACCGCTGTCCAGCTCGCCGCGCCGAACAGGTCGAGATCGCGGGTGACGAGCCGGCCATCGCGGCGGAAATGGGCGATGCGCTCGGCCAGCGAGTCCGGGATCGGCATCGCGGCGCAATAGCGCCACAGCTCGCTGTCCTGCCGCCGCGTCAGCTTATAATGGAGGATGATGAAGTCGCGGATACGCTCAAATTCGCCGATCGCGATGCGGTTATATTCGTCGCGCACCAGCGGATCGAGGCTGCGGGTGGGGAACAGGGCCAGCAGCTTGGCGATGCCCGCCTGGATGAGGTGGATGCTGGTCGACTCGAGCGGCTCCATGAAGCCGCTCGACAGGCCGATGGCGATGACGTTGCGGTTCCAGAACAGGTTGCGCCGGCCGGTGACGAAGCGGAGCTGGCGCGGATCGGCTAGCGCTTCCCCGTCGAGGTTCGCCATCAGCGTGGCGGCGGCTTCATCGTCGGAGAGGAAGCGGCTGCAATAGACATAGCCGTTGCCGGTGCGATGCTGGAGCGGGATGCGCCATTGCCAGCCGGCTTCGCGCGCGGTGGATCGGGTGTAGGGCGTGGTCGCCGCGATGCGCGCGCAGGGCGCCGCGACCGCTCGGTCGCAGGGCAGCCAGTGGGTCCAGTCCTGATAGCCGGTCGTCAGCGCGCCTTCGATCAGCAGCCCGCGAAAGCCCGAACAGTCGATGAAGAGGTCCGCTTCCACCCGTCGCCCGTCGGCCAGCATGACTGATGCGACATCGCCGCTTTCGCCGTCCCGCGCGACGTCGCTCACCTTGCCTTCCACGCGCGCGACGCCGCGCGTTTCGGCATAGCGGCGCAGATAGGCGGCGTAGAGGCCGGCGTCGAAATGATAGGCATAATCGAAGGTCGAGCCGATGCTGCGCGGATCGGCCTGTGGCGGCGCGAAGCCGCCCCGCTTGGCGGCGCCCCATGCCATCGACAGGTCATCGAGCGGCACGTTTGATCCTGCCGCGCGCGCGGCCAGCCAATGCTGGTGCACCGGCAGCATGTCGAACGGCTTGCCATAGGTGCCGAAGGGGTGGAAATAGCGATGGCCAAGATCACCCCAGCCGACAAATTCGATGCCGAGCTTGAAGCTGCCCTTGGTCGCGCGCAGGAAGTCGGCTTCGTCGATGCCGAGCGTCTCGTTGAACAGGCGGATGGGCGGGATGGTCGCTTCGCCGACGCCGACGGTGCCGATCTCTTCGGATTCGATGAGGGTGATGGCGCAGCCGCGTGGCAGCGCATGGGCGAGCGCGGCGGCGGTCATCCAGCCGGCGGTGCCGCCGCCGACGATCAGGATGGAGCGGATCGCGCGATCGCCGGTCATGCCTGTTCGAGCGCGCGCAGCGCCAGCGCGACCGCGCCCAATGGCCCGGCCTGGTCGCCGAGCGCGGGCGGGCGGACGATCTGCGCGACGGTCTGCGGGGTGACGAAGGAGAGATAGCCCGCCAGCTGATCGACCAGCAGGGCATGGACCTTTGGCAGCAGCTGTGGGCGGCCCATGCCGATACCGCCGCCGATCAGCACCTGCCGCGCGGCGGTGGTGAGCAGGATGGTGCCGATGAGCTGCGCCAGATCATGCGCGACATCGTCCCAGCGCGGATCTTCGTTCGGGATAAGGTCGCCGGCCATGCCGAAGCGGGCGGCGAGCGACGGGCCGGCGATCAGCCCCTCGATACAGTCGCGATGGAAGGGGCAAGCGCCCGCAAAGGTATCGCCCGGCGCGCGGCGGACGAGGATATGGCCGAGTTCGGGGTGCATCGCGCCGTGCAGCGGCTGGCCGTGCATGACGAAGCCGCCGCCAAGGCCGGTGCCGATGGTGATGTAGCACAGGCAGTCGCTCGTCCCCGCCGCGCCCGCGCCCCAGCGCCATTCCGCGAGCGCCGCGCCGTTGACGTCGGTGTCCAGCGCGACCGGGCAGTCCATGTCACGCGAGAGCGCGCCGGCGACATCCGCGCCGGTCCAGCCGGGCTTGGGGGTGGGGAGCATCAGGCCGAAGTCGGGCGCGGCGGGATCGACCCGGATCGGGCCGAAGGAGGCGATGCCGAGCGCCGCGAAGCGCTGATCTCGCTGCCAGTCGGCAAGCAGGGCAGCGGCGGCGGCGAGCGTTTCGTCCGGGCCGGTGGTGGGCAGCGCCACGCGATCGAGAATATTGCGGCCGCGCGCGCGCAGGACGAACACCTTGGTCCCGCCCAGTTCGACTCCAGCCAGAAGGGGTTCGTCGGTCATGATGCGATAATGCCCGCTGTGTCGCCCTTCAGCCAGAGCTGGATGAAGGGCGCGAAGGTGCCGCCGAAGCGACGATCGGCGCCGCCGCCCCAATCGTCGATGAAGCTGGTCACGCGAAGGTCGGGCAGGACCATCCAGCTATAGGCCTGCGCGAGCGCTTCCACCGGATTGGCGAAGACGAGGCCGCTGCCGTTAAGCGGCCGCCAGCCGGCGCGCAGATGGCTCGACACCATGCCATAGAGGCCGGTCGGACCGGTCGGGCCGGCGGGATCGAACACATGGCGCTGGGTCGACCAGAAGAGATAGTAAAGCCCGGCATGATGGACGACATGCGGCCGTTCCAGTTCATTGTTGAGCCCGTCCGCCACGATCAGCGGCGGGAAGAGGGTCCAGTCGTCGGGCTGGTCCGGCGGGGCATAAGCGAAGCCGACGACACCGTTGAAGGCGGACGAGGAACCGGCGAGCGATCCGGCGAAGAAGAGATAATGGCTGCCATCGGCGGGATCGCGGAAATAAGCGGGGTCGCGGAACGCCTTGATCGTGCCGATGCCGCCGCCGGCCCCGCTGGTCGGCATATAATGGGCCGGGTCGGGCTGGACGATTTCGGCGAGATCGCGCCACTGATCCAGCCGCGCGTCGCCGGTGAGCGTCGCGCGGGCCGAGAAGAGGCGCTGCTCGAAGCTGAGCGCCGCCTCGCCCCGGCGGCCGGCGGCGGTGAAGTAGAGGGTGACGGTGCGGCTTTCGGGGTCGAAGATCGCCGAGCCCGACCATTCGCGGCTGCCCGGCGAAAACCCGTCCGGCATGGCGGGGCCGAGCGCGCGCCATGCGCCGGCCTGATGGCGGAACAGGTGGATGCGGGCATGGCCGTGCCGCTCGTCGGGGTCGGGAAATTGCGGCGCGGCAAGCGCCATCCAGAGCTGCGATCCGTCATCGAGGGCAAGGGGCGTTCCGTCGCGCAACTGGATAGGCCAGGCGTCCCATATGTCGAGGTCGGGCGCGATCCGGCTGACATGGGCGGCGAGGATCAGGGGCGCGCGGGTTGCGCCGGCGTCGGCGGCGCGGATATGGTCCGCTGTCCAGCGCGCGCTCATCACCGATAATCCTCCCCCAGGGTAGAAGGGAAGGGCCATGGTGCGTGCAGTCACCATGACGCCTTCCCTCGACAGTGCGACAGCAGCGTGGCTTTTCACCAGATATTCGCTGCCCGCTTCATCCTTTATTCGGTTAGGCAATCGTTTGCAAGAGACTTTCTCCGACGCCGTTGCAAAGCATTTGTCGGGCTATATCATACGGGGAAGCAACGCGAAGGGAGACGGGATGGCGGACGGGCGGGATGCGGCGATGATCGCGGCGGTGGCGGCCGATCCACGTTACCGGGCGCTGGTGGCGCGGCGGGCGCGGCTCGGCTGGTGGCTGTCGGCGCTGATATTCGTCATCTATACCGGTTATCTGCTGCTGATCGCGTTCGACAAGGCGCTGCTCGGCGCGCCGATCGGCGACGGGGTGACATCGGTCGGCATCCCGGTCGGGATCGGCGTGATCCTGATCGGCATCCTGCTCACCGGCCTTTATGTCGCCCATGCCAACCGCCATTATGACAAGGCGATGGCCGATATCCTTGCGGACCATCGCGCGTGAGAGCGGCGTTTGTCGCGCTCGCCCTGCTGTTCGCGCCGACGCCGGCGCTGGCTGCCGCGCTGGAAGGCGAGGCGCAGCGGCAGCCGGTCAACTGGGTCGCCATCGCCCTGTTCGTCGGCTTCGTCGCGCTGACCCTCTGGATCACCAAGGTCGCGGCGAAAAGCACGCGGACCGCGTCGGACTTCTATACGGCGGGCGGGGGCATCACCGGCTTCCAGAACGGGCTGGCGATGGCGGGCGACTATATGTCGGCGGCCTCCTTTCTTGGGATTTCGGCGCAAATCTTCAACGATGGCTATGACGGTCTCATCTATTCCACCGGCTTTCTGGTGGGCTGGCCGATCCTCTTGTTCCTGATGGCGGAGCGGCTGCGCAACCTGGGCCGGTTCACCTTCGCCGATGTCGCCTCCTACCGCTTTGCCCAGCCGCCTGTGCGCAGCTTCGCGGCGGCGAGCACCTTGCTGGTCGTGTCCTTCTACCTGATCGCGCAGATGGTGGGGGCGGGGCAGCTCATCAAATTGCTGTTCGGCCTGCCCTATGCGGTGGCGGTGCTGGTCGTAGGCGCGCTGATGATGCTCTATGTCCTGTTCGGGGGAATGCGCGCGACGACATGGGTGCAGATCATCAAGGCGGTGATGCTGCTGGGCGGCGCGAGCTTCATGGCGGTGATGGTGCTGGCGCAGACGGGATTCTCGCTGGAGGCGCTGTTCGCGCGGGCCGTGGAGGTCAAGACGCAGGCGGCGATCGCGGGCGGGGCGGATGCGGCCACCGCCGCCGAGCGGGGCCGGTCGATCATGATGCCGGGCAATTTCATCAAGGATCCGGTGTCGGCTTTGTCTTTCGGCCTGGCGCTGATGCTGGGGACGGCGGGATTGCCGCATATCCTCATGCGTTTCTTCACCGTTCCCGATGCGAAGGAAGCGCGCAAGTCGGTGTTCTGGGCGACCGGGTGGATCGGCTATTTCTATATCCTGACGTTCATCATCGGCTTCGGCGCGATCGTGCTGGTGGGGACGCAGAGCCGCTATCTTGACGGCGAGGGTGCGTTGCTGGGCGGCGGCAATATGGCGGCGATCCACCTGGCCCATGCGGTAGGCGGCGACGCCTTTCTGGGCTTCATCTCCGCCGTCGCCTTCGCGACCATATTGGCGGTGGTTGCCGGGCTGACGCTGTCGGCTGCGTCGGCGGTCAGCCATGATCTTTATGCGACCGTGATCCGGCAGGGACAGAGCGATTCGCGCGCGGAGCTGCGGGTGTCGCGGGTGACGGTGCTGGTGCTGGGGGTGCTTGCCGTGCTGCTCGGCCTGCTCTTCGAGAAGCAGAATGTCGCCTTCATGGTCAGCCTGGCCTTCGCGCTGGCGGCGTCGGGCAATTTCCCGGTGCTCGTCATGTCGCTGCTCTGGTCCGGCTGCACGACGCGCGGCGCGACCTGGGGCGGCCTCGTGGGGTTGACCACGGCCTTCGTGCTGACGCTGTTTTCGCCGGCGGTGTGGACCAACAGTTTCGGCCTGGGGCCAGCGCCTTTTCCCTATAGCTCGCCCGCGATCTTTTCGGTGCCGATGGGGTTCCTCAGCATCTGGCTGATTTCGTTGTCAGACAGGTCGCCGCGGGCGGCGATCGACAAGGCGGGCTATGCGCAGCAGCGAGTCCGGGCGGAAACCGGGATCGGCGCGTTCGGGGCGAGCGACCATTGATGCCGGTCAGGCGGCGAGCTGATCCCGGTCGAGCTTTTCCAGCAGATCGCCGACATCCCGCGCCGGGATCGGTTTGCTGAAGAAATAGCCCTGGATCTGGCCGCAGCCTTCCGCGCGCAATATTTCCAG
Source organism: Sphingobium sp. (assembly GCF_036170395.1). GTDB lineage: Bacteria > Pseudomonadota > Alphaproteobacteria > Sphingomonadales > Sphingomonadaceae > Sphingobium. The sequence goes on along the minus strand of NZ_JAVHPD010000055.1, from coordinate 25,363 downwards.
CTGGTCGCTGTTCTCGACACCCTCGGCCGTTGTTTCGATGCCGAGCGCGTCGGCCAGCGTGGTGATCGCGCGGATGATCGCGGTCGCGCCCTCATGCGCCAGCAGATCGACGATGAAGCTGCGGTCGATCTTGAGCTTATCGAAGGGGAAGCTGCGCAAATAGGAGAGCGAGGAATAGCCCGTCCCGAAATCATCGAGCGCCACCCGCACGCCCAGCGCGCGCAGCGAATGGAGCGAAGCGAGCGTCGCCTCGACATTGTCGATGAAGAGGCTCTCGGTGATCTCCAGCTCAAGCCGCTGGGGCGCGAGGCCGGAGCGGGCGAGCGCCTGGAGCACGATGCCGTTCAAGGTGCTGCTGCGGAACTGGACGGGGGAGACGTTTACGGCGACGCGGATATGGTCGGGCCAGGTCGATGCGACGCGGCAGGCTTCGTGGATGACCCATTCGCCGATCGGGATGATGAGCCCGGTTTCCTCCGCCAACGGAATGAACTGGATCGGCGACACCATGCCGCGCGTCGGGTGCTGCCAGCGCAGCAGCGCCTCAAATGCCGTCACCCGGTTCTGCGAGAGGCCGAACAGCGGTTGGAAATGCAGCTCCAGCTCGCCGTTGCGCAGCGCGTCGTGGAGATCGACCTCCATCGCCCGGCGCGCCTGCGCCTCGGCATCCATCGCCTCCTCGAAGAAGCGGTGCGCGTTCTTGCCGTCCTGCTTGGCGCGGTAGAGGGCAAGGTCGGCATTTTTGAGCAGGCTGGTGGCGTCGTCGCCATCCTGCGGGGCAAGCGCGATGCCGACGCTCGCGCCGGTGACGATGCGGTGGCCGTTGACCTGAAAGGGCCGGGAAAGCGCGTTGACGATCGCGCGGCCGGTCTGGTCGGCCTGGCTCGCGCCGTCCGCAGAGATGACCGCGAACTCGTCGCCGCCCAGCCGCGCGACGAAGCCGCCGCGGCAGGTTTCGGTGAGCCGCGCGGCGACTTCGCACAGCAGCGCGTCGCCGGTCGGGTGGCCCAGCGTGTCGTTGACCGATTTGAAATTGTCGAGATCGAGGCAGAAGAGGGCGAGCCCGTCGCCCCGCTGAAGCGCAAGCGCGATCTGCTCGCGCAGCAGGCTGCGGTTGGCAAGGCCGGTCAAGCCATCATGGAAGGCCATATGCGCAATCTGTCGCTCGCGCGCCTCGACCGCGTTCACCATCAGGTTGAAGCTGCGGGCCAGCCGGCCGACTTCGTCGCGGGTTTCGACCTTCACTTCGGCATGTTCGCCCGAACTCACGCGCCGCGCCGCCCTTTCCAGCGCGACGATCGGCCGGGCGAGGCTGCGCGACATGATGAACGCGCCCCACAGCGCCAGCAGCGTGCCGATCACGCCGAACAGCAGCAGCGCGGTCAGGATCGGCGAATAGGCTGCCATGGCGCGGGTGAGGCTATATTCCAGCACCAGCATCTGCGGCGCGGAGGGCACGAGATTTTCGACCGGGCGCGCCTGCACCAGCATATGATGGCCCGCGCGCGTCACCTCATCGGTCGCGATCGTCGCGCCCTTGGTAGCGCGCAGGCCGGCGGGCAGGGCAGCGACCGGCAGCAGCCGGGGGTGCAGGTCGGCGGCGGAAAGGCGCGCCATCTGCCGCAGGTCGCCCGGCCGCATATTCTTGGCGAAGACGACCCAGCCGGTCAGCATCGGCGCGCGCACTGGCGCGGCGGCGACCATGTGGCTGTGGCTGCCCCAGCGCACGATGCCCTGTTCGCGCCCGGCGTCCAGCGCGTCGTAAAGCTGCGTCATTTCGGTGGCGGCAAGTTGGCGCGTATCGCCGGCCATCGACCCGTCCACCCCGACGAACAGCGCATGGTCGATGCCGAAGCGCCGCTTGAGGCTGTTCAGCGCCGAGCCGATGGTGGGCGCGTCGCCCGTGCCCACCGCCTCCCGAAAGCCGAAATCGCTGGCGAGCACCGTGCCGGCCTGCGCCAGCTGACGGAATTGCAGCGCCGTCATCCGATCGAACAGGGCGCTGCCCGCCGTCATCTCCTTGCGGATCGCGCCATCGGCATAGCGTTCGATCGCGCTGCGCGTGGCGTAGAGCGACACGCCCATGACCGCGACGAACATCGCGCCGTAGAGCAGGGTCATCTTGACCGTCAGGGCCGAACGCAGGCGCAGCACCGCCCGCCGATATCGCCGCCGAAGGACGGGGAGCCGCATCAGCGGCCCGCGCGCAGCGCTACGGTAGCGCTTTTGGCGACCGATCCGCTGCCGGGGACGGACACCAGGATCAGCTGCTCATTATCCTTCGCCTTCATCTGCGGGTGCCAGATCGTGACCTGCGCCGTCCCGGCGGCAAGGCCAGCGACCCGCACCTGCCCAGCGGCATTGCTCTTGGCGGCAAAGGGCGTGTCGACCACCTTGATGAAGCCGCTCATCTGATCATGGATATTGCAGCCCAAAGCGACCGCGCCCGCGCTCTTGAAGGTGTAGCTGCCGTCTCGTCCTTGCCGAACAGCTTGATTTCGAACTTCGCCGGCTTCGAGAAGGAATAGACGTGGTGGCGCACCTTGTCGTGATTGGGGAAACGCACGGTCGCCCCCACCGGCACGATCAGCACATGCGGCGCGAAGGCGATGTTTTCCTGCACCATCGTCGTGCCCCAGGGGAAACGGATCGGCCCGGCGGGCACGCCGCCGGCGGGGCGCACGGTGACGACGGCATCGCTGACCGGCCGGCCAGCGGCATCGACGATCTTGAGGTCCAGGTCGCCGGCGCGCGCGGCGGGAATACCGATCGCCAGGGTCGCGACAGGCAGAAGGGACAGAAGGATACGCATGAGCGCTGCTAATAAAGATGAACCTTAAATAAATGATTAGTGCACTTTGGGGCAGTTTCTATCGAAGCCGAAGAAAGACGCGCATAACCGGGTGTTAACCTTGATGCGCTAGGCCGCGCCTCATGAAGATCGCAGCTTTGGCACTTGCCACGACATTCGCGTTCACCCTTTTCGCGCCAGCCGATGCGTTGGCGAGACCGCTCCGTAATGGGGGGAAATTGCTGCTGACCAACGGCATTTCCTCGCTGGAAGGGGCGAGCGGCGGAGGGTTGACGCCCTGGGCGGTGATCGCGGGCAACGAGACCAGCGACGGTATCGGCCTGTCGGGCCATGGCACGTTGGTCGAGGTCGAGGATTATGACTATCAGAGCGCGGGCGTGGCGATCGGCATTCGCGACCGGCTGGAGATCAGCTACGCGCACCAGAATTTCAACACCAACGACATCGGCGTCGCGCTGGGCCTGGGCAAGGATTATGCCTTTTCGCAGGATGTGATCGGCGCGAAAGTAAGGCTGGCGGGCGATCTGGTCTATGACCGGATGCCGGCGGTAGCGGTCGGGGTGCAATATAAGAAGAACAATAATGGTGCGATCGTCCGGGCGGTGGGCGCGAAGGATGACGAGGGTGTCGACTATTATGCCTCGGTCAGCCGGCTGTTCCTGTCGCGCTCCATCCTGCTGTCGGGCACGGTAAGGCTGACCAAGGCGAACCAGCTTGGCATATTGGGCTTCGGCGGCGACAAGAAGGACGCTTATGGCGTCCAGTTCGAGGGATCGGCCGCCTGGCAATTGTCGCGACGCTTCGCTGTGGGCGGCGAATTTCGCTCCAAGCCCGATAATCTTGGCATCGCGCGGGAGGATGACTGGTTCGATGCCTTCGCCGCCTATGCGCTCAACCGCCATTTGACCGCCACTATCGCCTATGCCGATCTGGGCTCCATCGCCACGGTGAAGGGGCAGCGCGGGCTGTTCCTCCAGCTTCAGGCCGCCTTCTGACTCGTTCCGGGGATTTCCGCCATGTCGATATTTCTCTCCCTGCTGCTGCTCCAGGCTGCCCCCCACGCGATGCCAGGGGAGGAGGCGGTCGATCCCTATACGGTCGATGATCGCAACGCGGGGGCGACGCCCTTTACGGGCACGGGCATGGCGGACGCCTTTCACGGGCAGGAGGGCATCCGCCGGATCGTGGCGCATTTCGTCGAGGGCAATTTCGCCGATCCGGTGATCGGCGAAATCTTCGCCAATCAGGACAAGGTGCGGCTGAAGCGGGTGCTGTTCGAGCAATTCTGCTACATATTGAACGCGGGGTGCAGCTATACCGGCCGCGACATGGCGAGCGCGCACAAGGATATGGGCATCCAGAAGGCCGACATGAACCGGCTGGTCGAGCGGTTGCAGGCGGCGATGGCGGCCGAGGGCGTCGACTTCCAGGCGCAGAACCGCTTCCTATCCAAGCTCGCGCCGATGCGGCGGGACGTGCTGCAGAAATAATCGCAGGGCGCTGCCTTCGCGGCCCGATCGAACTGCGCGATCCCTGTCTGCGTGCCTGCTTGACGGGCGAGAGCATGACGCCGTTTTCGAGGATCAGAGCAATCGGAGCCGTCCGATGGCCTTGTTCGCGCATCCATCGCTGGACTGCGCTATGGGCGCCTGTTTTTCCAAACGGGCCACTAAGTTCGCACCCCGTTTCGTCCCGCCGTGCGCCGGCATGACCCGCCATGGCTTTCGCTTGCAATCGCCACCGAAAATGAATAGTCCGACCGGACAGTCAATCAATGAGGTGGGACGTGCTTCAAGAGCCTTTAGCAGCGCAGCGCGGTCGGAACTCACCGGATTCCACGCGCGATTGGCGGCGAATCGCGTATCTTGTCCATCTCTCCCGCGCGCTCGACGCGATGGAAGAGGAGCGCCTGGTCCCTGAGAAGAAGGTCCTCTATCAATTTTCCGCGCGCGGGCATGACATGGCGCAAATTCTGTTGGGCGAGCGGCTGACCGATCCGCGCGACGCGACGTGCGGCTATTATCGCTCGCGCCCCTTGCTTCTCTCGCTCGGCGTCGATGTCGCCGATGCGCTGGGGTCGTCGATGGGCCGGGCCGGCGGCTATTCGGACGGGCGCGATATCGGCGTCGTCTTCAACTATCCCAATCTGGCCGGCGCATCGGCGCTTCCGATGTGCGGCGGCGTCGGCGCGCAATATACGCCGACGGCCGGCTGGGCGCAGGCCATCGAATATTACCGCACCGTGCTGGGTGCCGAAGGTCATGACGATGCCATCGCCGTCGTTCTGGGCGGGGAGGCGTCGGTCGCGACGAACGGCTTCTGGGCGGCGCTGACGATCGCGACCACCCAGAAACTGCCGATGCTCTTCTATATCGAGGACAATGGTCTGGGGATTTCCGTGCCATCATCCTTCCAGACTCCGGGCGGCGACATTGCGGCAAATCTCGGGAGCTTTGGGGGGCTGAAGATCCTGTCGGGCGATGGCACCGAACCCGCCGAGGCGGCGCGGATGATCGACGAGGCGGTCGCCCATGTGCGTGGACGCAATGGCCCCTGCCTGTTGCGGCTGACCGTTCCCCGCCTTCAAGGGCACAGCTTCCAGGATACGCAGAGCTACAAATCGGAAGAGGTGGTCGCGGCCGAGTGGGCGCGCGATCCGCTCCCCAAGCTGCGCGACTATCTCGCGCCGATCGTCGACAGCGAGACGGAGTGGGACGAGATCGAGCAGCAAGCGCGCGCCGATGCCGAAGCGGCCCGCGAGCGCGCGGAAGCGCGGGGGGTGGCTGATCCCGAAACCGTCACCCGCCACGTGTTCTTCGACGGCGAAATCCAGACGATGGGCGGGCAATATAGCCTGGGCTATGCCTCGCCGGTCTGCACCGATCAGCCGCAGCCCGAAGGCCAGCGCATCAATATGGTGACGGCGATCCGCCGGACGCTGGATCATGAGATGTCGCTCAACGACCGCGTCGTCATCTTCGGCGAGGATGTCGGACCCAAGGGCGGCGTGCATGCGGTGACGCTCGGCCTTCAACAAAAATATGGCGTTTCGCGCGTGTTCGACACCAGCCTTTCCGAAGAAGGCATCGTCGGGCGCGCCGTCGGCATGGCGCTGGCGGGGCTCGTGCCCGTGCCGGAGATCCAGTTCCGCAAATATGCCGAACCCGCGACCGAGCAGATCAACGACTGCGGATCGATGCGCTGGCGCACCAACAACCGCTTTGCCGCGCCGATGGTGCTGCGCGTGCCCGGCGGATTCTTCAAATGCGGCGATCCCTGGCATAGCCAGACCAATGAGGTCGCCTTCGTCCACACCCCCGGCTGGATGGTCGCGGTGCCGTCAAACGCGGAGGATGCGGTCGGGCTGCTGCGCACCGCGCTGCGCGGCAATGATCCGGTCATCTTCTTCGAACATCGCGCGATGCTCGATCATGCCTGGGCGCGGCGGCCCTATCCGGGGGACGATTTTGCGCTTCCGTTCGGCAAGGCGCGACTGACGCGAACGGGCAGCGACATCACGATCGTCACCTGGGGCGCGATGGTCCCGCGCTGCGAAGAGGCGGCCGAAGGACGCTCGGCCGATGTGATCGACCTGCGCACGCTGATGCCCTGGGACCGGGAGGCGGTGCTTGCCTCGGTGCGACGGACCCGGCGCTGCCTGATCGTCCATGAGGATTTGCAGACCGCTGGCTTCGGCGCGGAGATTGCGGCGGTTGTCGCGGACGAGGCGTTCATGGACCTCGACGCGCCGGTGGCGCGCCTGACCATGCCCGACATACCCAGCCCCCATAATCCGGTGCTGCTCGACTGGGCGGTGCCGTCCGTGGATCGTATTCGCGCCAAGATCGATGAATTGGTGGGGTTCTGATCGATGACCGATATTCTTGTCCCGTTTGAGCAAGAGGGCACGAAGGCCATTGTCCGTTCCTGGCTGAAGAAGATCGGCGACGTGGTCGCGGTCAATGATCCTCTGGTCGAACTCGAGACCGACAAGGTCACGCAAGAAGTGCCCGCGCCCGCCGCCGGCGTGCTGACGGCAATCTTGCTGGACACCGACGACGAAGCGACGCCGGGCGCGATCCTGGGCAGGTTGGGCGATGCGGCGACGGACGGCGCTGCCGTCGCGCCGGCCCCGTCCGCTTCCCATACGGCGGTCGATCGCGGTCGGCGCGAAGAAGCGGCTGGCCCAGGCGCGGCGCGGGCTGCTGCGGTTGCCGGCCATTCGCCGGCCGTGCGCCGGGCCTTGAAACAGACCGGCATCGACCCGAGCGCGCTGACCGGGACCGGTCGCGGCGGGCGGCTGACCCGCGCCGATGTCGATCGCGCGGTCGCCGCGCAAGCGCAAGTCGCTCCGGCCGCCCCTCCTCCCCAGCCAACAAGCGAAGGGGGTGTTCGATCCGTTCCCCACGACCGGATGCGCCTCGCGATTGCGCAGAATATGCTCCAGTCGGTGACGATCGCGCCGCATGTGACCGCGGTGTTCGAATGCGACTTCGGCGCGATCATGGCCCACCGCGCCCGGCACAAGAGCGACTATCAGAAGTCCGGCGCAAACCTCACCTTCACGGCCTATGTCGTGGCGGCGTGCGCCGAGGCGATGAAGGTCGCGCCCGCGATCAACAGCCGCTGGTATGATGACCGGCTCGATATCTTCGACGACATAAACATCGGTGTCGGCACGGCGCTCGGCGACAAGGGTCTTGTCGTTCCGGTGGTGGGTCAGGTGCAGAACCTGTCGCTGCTCGGCATTGCGAAACGGCTGAGCGATCTTACCGGCCGCGCCCGCACCGGCAAGCTGACGCCCCAGGACATGCGCGGCGGCACCTTCACCATTTCCAATCATGGCGTGTCAGGCTCCTTGTTCGCCTCGCCGATCATCATCGCGCAGCCGCAGTCGGCGATCCTTGGCGTGGGCAAGCTCGAAAAGCGCGTCGTCGTCCGCGACGTCGGCGGCGCTGACACGATCCAGATCCGGCCGCTCTGTTATGTGTCGCTGACCATCGATCACCGCGTCGTCGATGGTCATCAGACCAATGGCTGGCTGTCGCGCTTCGTTGAGGTCATCGAGAACTGGCCGATCGATGGATGATGCTCCCGTCGCTCCGGGCAGCATGGCCGTGAGGGCGACATCCGAACATCGAAAGCCGATGCGATGATTGCGGGTCGTCCCGATCCCGCGCTGTGACCCTTTTTCCCCTGGAAAAGAGGATGATCCGCGCTGGAGTGGCCGGCGCGGGCCAGAAAGAAGAATGGCGCGCGCATGATTGACCTTGGCAAGGGTCCGCGTCACATCCGTTCGACAAGTCGTCCGATCCAGACGCGAACGAGGGAGTGATCGCAAGCATGGCGCGTACGCAGGCCGCCGATTATGAGCAAAGGCGCGAGGCGATCGTCGAAAAGGCTGCGCAGCTTTTTGCGCGCGCTGGTTTTCGCGGAACGTCGGTTCAGGATCTCGCAACCGCCTGCGCGACGTCAAAGTCGCTCTTCTATCACTATTATCCGTCCAAGGAAGATGTGCTCTATGCGGTCATGGCGTCGCATATCGACCAGCTCGTCCTCGATGTGGAAGAGGTGATGGCTGGCGGCGGCGAGCCGGCGGAGCTTCTATCGAAGATGATCCATGCGTTCATGCGCCACTATGTCGGAGCCGCCGACCGGCAGAATGTCCTATTGAACGAACTGGGCAATCTCCCGGAGGACCGGCGCAGGATCATTGTCGAAAAGCAGCGGGGCGTGGTCGATGCCGTGCAGTCCCTGCTGGTCCGCATTCATCCGTCGCTCGCGGCCGACCCCGTGCGGGCGAGGGTCCAGACGATGCTGTTGTTCGGCATGATAAACTGGACCAAGACCTGGTTCCGTCCCGAAGGTCCGATCGATGCGGAGGAACTGGCGGACATCGTGGTCGCCAACGCGCTTCGCGCGGAAGCGAGCCCCTAACGCCACAGGGGCGGGCGCTTGTCACGAAAGGCCGCAATGCCTTCGCGCATCTCGTCGCCGCCCAGCAGGGAAATGAAGCGCTGACGCTCGTCCCGAATATGCGCCGACAAGGGCGTGTCCAGCGCGGCTCTTACGCTTGCCTTTGCCTGCGCCAGCGCCTTGGGCGCGCGCGACGCGATCTTGGCGGCGAGTTCGAGCGCTTCGGCGATGGCGCTGCCGGGTTCCGTCACGCGCGCCACGAGGCCAAGGTTGTAGGCGCGCTGGGCCGAAATCGGTTCGCCCGTCAATACCATGTCCATGGCGACCGCCGGCCCGACGAGGCGGGGGAGGAGGGCTGTGCCTCCGGCTCCGGGAATGATCCCCAAATTGGTCTCGGGCTGTCCGATCCGGGCGTCTTTGGCGGCGACGACGATGTCGCAGCACATCATCAGTTCGGCGCCGGCGCCAAGGCACCAGCCTTCGACGGCGGCCAGCAGCGGCTTGGGAAATGCCCGGATAGCCTGCCAGGCGAGATAGCGCGGGCTTTCGACCGGATCGTCGCTGGTGGAGGCTTCCAGTTCGCCAATGTCCGCGCCGGCGGCGAAAATCCTGTCCCCGCCGGTCATCACCACCGCGCCAACAGCGTCGTCGTCGGCGGCGTCGCGAAGCGCTTCCGCCACGGCGAGCAGGACCGGGGTGGCCAGAGCATTGCGCTTCTCCGGCCGGTTCAGCTGTAGCAGCAGCACGCCACCCCGCCGATCGACGAGGATTGCGGAAGGATCAGGCGTCATAGTCGAGCGCTACGCCTTCTCCGAGTGGGATCGCCTGGCAGGTCAGGACATAACCTTGCGCCACTTCGTCGGCACTGAGGCCATAGTTCGCCTTCATCCGCACCTCGCCTGAAACGAGCTTTGCGCGGCATGTCGCGCAGACGCCGGCCTTGCACGCGAAGGGCGCTGGCAGACCTGCGACGCGCGCGCTTTCGAGGATGCTGCCCTTGTCGGCGTGGAATTCCACCACGCGACGGCGACCGTCGATGGTGATCTGCATCCGCGATCCTTCGGCCTGCCGCGCCACTGCCTGTTCGGCCTGGATTTCAGCGGCGCTGGCGGGACGGTTCACCGTGAACCGCTCGACAAGAACCTGGTCGGCGGGGACGCCGGCGTCGATCATGGCCTTTTCCGCCGTGTCCATCATCGGGCCGGGGCCGCAAATGAACGCGACATCGACCGATTTGGGATCGACCAGGTGGGAAAGAATCTCGGCGATGCGCGCCTCATCCAGCCGGCCGTTGAACAGTTCGACATCGTCCATTTCGTCGTCAAGAAAGTGGTAGACCTCCAGCCGGCCGAGATAGCGATCCTTGAGCTGCGCGATCTCCTCCAGGAACATGATCGTGTTCGACGCGCGATTGCCATAGAGCAGGGTGAAATGGCTGGCCGGCTCCAGCGCCAAGCCCGTCTTTATCAGCGAGAGGATGGGCGTGATGCCCGAACCTCCGGCAAAAGCCAGATAGTTGCGGCGCTCGGCCGAGGCGAAATTCCAGGTGAAGTGACCGCGCGGCGTCATCGCCTCGATCGTGTCGCCGGCCTTCAGCGTGTCTGTCGCCCAGGTCGAGAAGATGCCGTTATGGATCTTCTTGATGCCGACCTTGAGCGGGCCGGCGCCGGGGGCCACGCAGATCGAATAGTTGCGCCGGATGTCCTCGCCGCCGATATCCGCGCGGAAGATGAGGTGCTGGCCGGGCAGGAAGCCGAAGGCGTCCTTGAGATCGGCCGGCGGCTCGAGCGTGAGAGAGACCGCGTCGTCGGTCTCGCGTTTGACCTCGACTATCTTGAGGGGATGAAAGCCGGTGGACACCTGTATTTTCCTCAATGGCATTTGAAACGGTCGAACGGCTCGCGACAGTCGGTGCAGCGCCAGAGCGCCTTGCAGGGCGTGGAGCCGAAGCGACTGACCTCGACGGTCTCGAACGATCCGCAACGCGGACATGCGACCGGACCGCCGCCGCCCGATCGGAGCGCCGCTGCGTCGTCGGGCGGCGGTGCGATTCCGTAGGCGCGCAGCCGCTCACGCCCGCGGTCGGTGATCCAGCCGGTCGACCATGGTGGGGAGAGGACCGTTCTGATGCCGATGTCTCCGAACCCCGCGCTGTCGAGCGCCAAACGGATGGACGCTTCGATCGCCAGCGTCGCCGGGCAGCCGGTATAGGTCGGCGTGACGAGGACGCTCGCCGGATCGCCGCTCAGGCCTCGCACTATGCCGAGATCCGTGACCGATACGACCGGAATCTCGGGGTCCATCACCTCGTCCAGAACCGCCATGATCCGGTGGATCCGGTCTGTATCGAGCGTCTCGGCGGCCACAGTCTTCACCAGACCGCGTCCGGGTAGGTGCGCGGCAGGAACTGCATGGTCGCCAGAAGATGCCCGAGATGCTCGCTATGATGGCCGGTGCGACCACCGCGGATCGCGCGGGGATATTCGGGCAGGGGCAGGGTGGCTTCGCGCAGCACCTGCTGCACCCGGATATCGAAGCCGCAGCGCAACTGGGTCCGGTCGACAGCGATGCCGGCGGCGACCAGATCCGCTTCCAGCTCGTCCATTTCGAACATCTCGTCGACAAAGCGCCAGAACCAGTCGAGCCCGTCGATCATGCGCTGGCGGCTCTCGTCCGTCCCGTCGCCCAGGCGGATCACCCATTCGGCCGACAGTTCGGCATGATAACGCACTTCCTTGACCGCCTTCGCAGCGATCTCCGCGATGCGCGGCTCGTTCGACCCGACCAGACCCTGGAACAGCGCGAGCTGGCATGTCGAGAACAGGAATTGGCGCGCGATGGTCTGCGCGAAATCGCCATTAGGCTGCTCGACGAGCAGGCAATTGCGAAAGGCCAGCACATCGCGATGAAAGGCCAGCTTGTCACCGTCACGGCCCGCATTCTCGACCTCACCGGCGAGATTGAGGAAGAAGGTCGCCTGACCGATCAGGTCGAGACCGATATTCGCGAGGCTGAGATCGATTTCCAGTGCCGGCGCATGGCCGCACCATTCGGTCAGCCTTTGCCCCAGGATCAGACTGTCGTCGCCAAGGCGCAGCAGATAGTCGAACAGGGCAGGGTGCCACTCGACGGCTTCGGGCGCATGATAGCTGCCGCCTTGGACGCGATCGGCCTTGGCCTCGTCCTCGGGCTGGATGATGGGGAGCGAAGGCGACATCAGATATGCTTCACAATGTCGGGGATGTCGTAGAAGGTCGGGTGGCGATAGACCTTGCTTTCGGCCGGCTCGAACATCGGGCCAGCTTGTTCAGGATCGGACGCTACGATATCGCTCGAGCGAACGACCCAGATGCTGACCCCTTCCAGCCGGCGCGTGTAGACGTCGCGCGCATGGCGCACTGCGAGTTCGCTGTCCGGGGCATGCACCGAGCCCACATGCTTGTGGCCCAGGCCGCCGCGCGAGCGGATGAACACCTCCCATAGGGGCCAATCATGGCTCATCGACTTGTTTCCTTGCTCTCGAAAATTGGCGAACGTCAGGCTGCGGCGCGCGCCTGACGCTTGGCCTCATAGGCATCCGCCGCCTCGCGAACCCAGGCGCCCTGGTTCCAGGCGTCGCGGCGCGCCTTCATACGCTCCTTGGCGGTGGGGCCTTCGCCCCGGACCACTGCGTAGAATTCCTCCCAATCGACCTCGCCGAAATCATAGCCGCCTTTCGCCTCATTCCATGCGAGGGCGGGATCGGGCACCGTGAGCCCCAGATATTCAGCCTGCGGCACCGTGATATCGACGAACTTCTGGCGCAGATCGTCATTGCTGTCGCGCTTGATCCGCCAGCGGAAGCTCTGCGCCGAATTGGGCGAGTTGGCGTCGGGCGGGCCGAACATCATGAGCGAAGGCCACCACCAGCGATTGAGCGCGTCCTGCGCCATCGCCTTTTGCTCGGCCGTGCCATTGGCCATGGCCATCATGATCTCATAGCCCTGCCGTTGGTGGAAGCTCTCTTCCTTGCAGACGCGCACCATGGCGCGGGCATAGGGGCCATAGGATGTGCGCTGGAGCGGCACCTGGTTCATGATCGCCGCGCCGTCCACGAGCCAGCCGATCGCTCCGATGTCCGCCCAGGTCAGGGTCGGATAGTTGAAGATCGTGCTATACTTTGCCTTGCCGGAATGCAGCGCCTCGACCATTTCCTCGCGGCTCGTGCCAAGTGTCTCGGCGGCGCAGTATAGATACAAGCCATGGCCGCCTTCATCCTGCACCTTGGCGAGCAGAACCGCCTTGCGGCGGAGCGACGGCGCGCGTGTCAGCCAATTGCCCTCCGGCAACATGCCGACAAACTCGCTATGCGCATGTTGCGAAATCTGGCGCACCAGCGTCTTGCGATAGGCTTCCGGCATCCAGTCCTTGGGCTCGATGAACTCGTCCGCCGCCACACGCACCTCAAATGCCTCGAGAAGGGCAGGGTCTTCCTGAATGATGGACACCGGTGCCGACGGATCGGCCTTGCCAAGCTCGGTCGTGTACATGCGCGCGCTCCAATCTAAGACTCACTATGGAAGGCATATAAAAGACCGACCGGGCGGTCAATTAATTTCTGTCAGATGCGTTCGATTGCCACGGCGATGCCTTGTCCGACCCCGATGCACATGGTGCAGAGGGCACGCCGGGCCGAACGCCGATGCAGTTCCTCCGTTGCGGTGAGGACAAGCCGCGCCCCGGACATGCCAAGCGGATGCCCCAGCGCAATCGCGCCGCCATTGGGGTTCACATGCTCGGCATCGTCGGCCAGGCCAAGGCGGCGAAGGACGGCGAGGCCTTGCGAGGCGAACGCCTCGTTAAGCTCGACGACGTCGAAGTCGGTCACGCCGAGCGAAAGCCGCTGCATCAGCCTTTCCGACGCGGGCGCGGGGCCGATGCCCATGATGCGGGGCGGAACGCCCGCGACTGCGCCGCCGAGGACACGCGCGCGCGGCGTCAGTCCATGGCGCTTCACGGCCGCTTCGCTCGCGACGATGATCGCGGCGGCGCCGTCATTGACGCCGGATGCGTTGCCGGCTGTGATCGTGCCGTTCGCGCGGACGATCGGGTTCAGCTTGGCGAGCGCCTCTACGCTGGTTTCGCGCGGATGCTCATCCTTGTCGATCAGGACCGGATCGCCTTTCTTCTGGGGGATCGACAGCGGCACGATTTCGGCCGCGAGGCGGCCCGAGGATTGCGCGGCGGCGGCGCGGCGCTGGCTCTCCGCGGCGAACCTGTCCTGGTCGGCCCGGCTGATGCCGAAATCGTCCGCGACATTTTCGGCGGTTTCCGGCATCGAATCGATCCCGAATGCGTCCTTCAGCTTCTTGTTCACGAAGCGCCAGCCGATGGTGGTGTCATAGATGGCCGCGCTCCGCGAGAACGCCGTTTCGGCCTTGGGCATCACGAACGGCGCGCGCGACATGCTTTCGGCGCCGCCAGCGACGATCAAGTCGGCTTCGCCCGCTTTGATGGCGCGCGCGGCATAAATGACGGCGTCCATGCCGGAGCCGCAAAGCCGGTTGATGGTGGTGCCGGGCGCGTCGGTCCCTATCCCCGCGAGGAGGGCCGCCATGCGCGCGACGTTGCGATTATCCTCGCCGGCCTGGTTGGCATTGCCGAGAATGATGTCGTCGAGCGCGGACCAGTCGAGGCCGGGATTGCGTTCGCGCAGCGCCCGGAGCGGCACCGCGGCGAGATCGTCGGCGCGCACCGCCGCGAGCGCCCCGCCGTAGCGGCCGATCGGCGTCCGGACAGCATCGCAGATGAAGGCTTCGCTCATGACTTACTCTCCTCAATGGGAATGACGACCCCGCCGGTCGTGCGGGACAGCCCCTGAAATTCGGCGATCGCCACACCCTGTTGATTGCGGACGCTGACATGATAGGCCCCGGCGCGTCCGACCAGCGCCTGCTCTTGCGCCTCCGCGACGAGGACATCGCCCTCTCGCGCGGGCGCCAGGAAAAGGATCGACGCCTGCTGGGCGACGGTGACGTCGTTACGGCTGTTGCAGGCATAGGCGAAGGCTGAATCCGCGAGCGCGAAGATCATCCCGCCGTGCGCGGTGCGGTGGCCGTTCAGCATGTCGGCGCGTATCGTCATGCTGATCCGCGCATAACCCTCGCGAGCCTCGTCCAGCCGCACATCCCATACAGGCGCAGTGCCTTCCGCGGCGATCAGCCGCTCGGCCACGGCGCGCGCGCGCGTGTCGGCGTCAGTCATCATGGGCGAAGAAGGACGACGGACGATAGCTGTCGTCCCCACTGTCCGCCGCAAGATTGTCGAGAATCGCGCCCACGCGGCCAAGGCCGACGCGCCGCGCCCAGGCGAGCGGCCCTTCGGGATGGTTCGCGCCGAACCGCAGCGCATCGTCGATGCCTTGCGCGGACGCTACATCGTCGATGACGGCATCGGCCGCCGCATTGGCGAGCTGCGCCAAGGTTCTAAGGACGAGTTGGCCGGGTCGATCGGGAAGCGCGAGCACGTTCCGGCCGATCGCCTGGAGGAAACCGGCGACGGGAGCGGCAGCGCCGGCGTTGGCGGCGGTGATCGCCAACGTCTTTGCGGTGTCGAAATCGCGGGTGAAATCGAGGAGGCCATCGACGCCCGGCCGATGCGCAAGCCGTCGCCCGTCGCCCAGCGCAAGGATGACGCCATCGACCGACAGCGTCTCGCGCGGGAGCGCCGCATCCTGCCTGACCGGGATGTTCGCGGAACGGGCTGCATCGACCAGCGGGGCGATCAGGCCGGGCTTCGACGCAGCGATCCATGCCGGCGGAGCATAGGCCTCCAGATGAGGGGGCGGCGGCAGCGGCGATCCATAGTCATAGACGCCGCGCCCGGATTTGCGTCCGAGATGCCCGGCGTCGAACAAGGCGCGCTGGCTCTCCTGCGGCCGGAACCGCGTCTGCCGATCATAGGCCTCATAGACCGAGCAGGCGACGGCATAGTTGACGTCATGGCCGATCATGTCGGCGAGTTCCAGCGGTCCCATGCGGAACCCGCCCGCTTCGGTGAGCGCCGTGTCGATGGTCCTGGGAGGGACGTCGTCGCCGAGCGCGGCGAAGCCTTCCGCATAATAGGGCCGCGCCACCCGGTTGACGATGAAGCCGGGGACGTCGCGGACCGCGACCGGCGTCTTGCCCCAGGCCCGCATCAAGCTGGTCGCCGCCTCCGCCACGGTGGCGGAAGATGTGCTCGCCGAAATCGTCTCGACGAGCGGCATGGCCGGCACGGGATTGAAATAGTGCAGGCCGATGAACCGCTCCGGCCGGTCGAGGGTGGCCGCGATCGCGCCGATACTGAGGGACGAGGTGTTGCTTGCCAGGATGGTGTCGGCTGCCACGATCGATTCGAGTTCCCGGAACAGCGCGACCTTGGCATCGAGCCGCTCGATAATCGCTTCAATCACGAGCGCCGCCGGCGCAGCCGCCGTCCGGTCCGTGGTCCATTGCATCCGGGCTTCGATCGCGCTGGCCTCCGCCGCGTCGATTTTCCCTCGTTTGACCGCTCCCGCCAGAGATTTGGCGACGGTCTCCTGCCCTCGCGCCAGGGCATCGGCGCTCGTGTCGAGGATGACCACAGAGTGACCGGCGGCTGCGGCGACCTGGGCAATCCCGGCGCCCATCGTGCCGGCGCCGACTATGGCGATGAGGGCGTTGCGGCGAATCTCCATGGTCCCATGCCTAACGACGAAAAAGACGCTTGCCAATAATTGTCTGACTGGGCAGTCTATTTATTGAGAAAGTTCGAGTGGGGAGTGCCATGGCGTTCGAGACGATATTGCTGGATGTGGACGCCGGCATCGCCCGGCTGACCCTGAACCGGCCCGACCGGCTCAACAGCTTCACCGTGCAGATGCACATGGACGTAGCAGCGGCGCTGGACCGAATCGAGGCGGACGACGCGGTCCGGGTGGTCGTGCTCACCGGCGCGGGCAGGGGCTTTTGCGCCGGTCAGGATCTGTCCGACCGTGCGGTTGCGCCGGGCGGGGACGCCGTCGATCTCGGCAGCTCGGTAGAGCGTTACTACGCGCCGCTCATCCGACGCATCACTGCGCTGCCGAAGCCGGTGATCGGCGCGGTCAACGGGGTCGCTGCGGGAGCGGGGGCCAATATCGCGCTGGCCTGCGACATCGTGATCGCCGCGCGGCAGGCCAAGTTTATCCAATCCTTCGCCAATATCGGGCTGATCCCCGATTCCGGCGGCACCTGGGTTCTGCCCCGGCTGGTCGGCCAGGCGCGGGCGCTCGGCCTTGCCCTGACCGGCGAGCCTCTCTCCGCCGAGACGGCCGAAAGCTGGGGCATGATCTGGAAGTGCGTCGATGACGATGCGCTGGCAGGCGAGGTCGATGCGTTGGCCGCGCGGTTCGCGGCTGGCCCCACGCGCGGCCTTGCCGCCACCAAGGCGCTGATCCGCCAGTCGTCCCTGCAGACGCTCGATCGCGAACTGGAGCTGGAGCGCGATGCGATGCGCGAGCTTGGCTTCAGCCACGACTATCAGGAAGGGGTCGCCGCCTTCATGGCCAAGCGCAAACCCCACTTCACCGGCCGCTGAGGCCCGCCCATCCGAATGTTCAAGAGGTAAGACGATGACCATCACCCTACTCAACTATGCGGCCGACACCTGGGTCGAAGGGGAGGGCAAGCTGGACGATGTCCGATCGGCGGTGACCGGCGAGGTGGTGGCGCGCACCGGCAGCGGCGGGATCGATTTCAAGGCGATGCTCGACCATGCGCGTACCGTGGGCGGCCCTGCGCTGCGGGCCATGACCTTTCACGAACGCGCCCGGACGATCAAGGCGCTCGCCACCGCGATCATGGACCGGAAGGAAGAGCTTTACGCCCTGTCCTGGTCGACCGGTGCGACGCGGATGGACAGCTGGATCGATATCGAGGGCGGCGCGGGCACGCTCTTCACCACCTCGTCCAAGGGCCGGCGGGAACTGCCCGACGATGTTGTACTGATCGACGGCGCGATGGAGCCGATCGGCAAGCGCGGGACATTCGTCGGGCAGCATGTCTATACCTCGCTCCAAGGCGCGGCGGTTCATATCAATGCGTTCAACTTCCCCGTCTGGGGTATGCTGGAAAAACTGGGGCCGACGCTCCTCGCCGGCGTGCCGGCGATCGTGAAGCCGGCCTCGTCGACCGGGCATGTCGCGGAGGCGGCGTTTCGGATCATGATCGAGGCCGGCGTTCTGCCCGCCGGCGCGCTCCAGCTGATTATGGGCGCGACGGGCGATCTGTTCGACCATCTCACCTGCCAGGACGTCGTCTCCTTCACCGGATCGGCCCATACGTCGCAGAAGCTCCAGTCGCATCCGGTCATCGCGCGCGAAAGCGTGCGCTTCGTGGCCGAGCGGGATTCGCTCAACGCCTCGATCCTGGCGCCCGATGCGGTGCCCGGCACGCCCGAGTTCGATCTCTTCATCAAGGAGGTCGTGCGCGAAATGACGGTGAAGGCGGGGCAGAAATGCACCGCGATCCGCCGCGCCTTTGTGCCCGCTTCCGTTCTCGACGCCGCCGAGGCAGCGCTCAAGGACAGGCTGTCGAAGGTCGTCGTCGGCGATCCGCAGGTCGAAGGCGTGACGATGGGGGCGCTGGCGAGCCTGCGCCAGCTGGACGATGTCCGGGCGCGGGCGCGTGAGCTTCAGAAGGAAGCGACGCTCGCCTTCGGCGATATCGATACCGTCGCGCTGACCGGCGCCAGGGACGGGGAGGGCGCTTTCATCTCGCCGTTGCTGTTCCGCGCGGACGATCCATGGGCTTCCGATCTGGTGCATGATGTCGAGGCATTCGGGCCGGTGTCGACGCTGATGCCGTACAAGGATCTTGATGACGCCGTGGCGCTGGCCAATCGGGGGAAGGGCAGTCTCGTCGTCTCCTTCTTCACCTATGATCCGCAGATCGCGCGCCAGTTCGTGCTGGGGGCGGGCGCCTATCACGGCCGCATCGTCATGATCGACCGCGACAGCGCGAAGGAGTCGACCGGACATGGTTCGCCGCTGCCCATGCTCATCCACGGCGGCCCCGGTCGTGCCGGCGGCGGCGAGGAAATGGGCGGGGTGCGCGGCGTCAAACATTATATGCAGCGCTCGGCGTTGCAGGGGAACCCGCGCACAGTGTCCGCCATCGTCGGACAATGGCTCCCGGGCGCGCCGCAGCCCGAAGGCGAGACGCACCCGTTCCGCATGACCCTAAGCGAGCTGCCGATCGGCTATACCCTCCGCACCAAGCCACGGGTCGTCACGCTTGAGGATATCGAGCATTTCGCCGAGTTCACGGGCGACACCTTCTACGCCCATATGGACGAGGAAGCCGCCGCCCGCAGCCCGATCTTCGGTGGGCGCGTGGCGCACGGCTATCTGATCCTGTCCTTCGCCGCCGGCCTGTTCGTCGATCCCGCCGAAGGGCCGGTTCTCGCCAATTACGGCCTCGAGGGGCTTCGCTTCATCAAGCCGGTGAAGCCCGGCGATACGATTGAAGTGGTGCTGACCGTCAAGACCAAGACCCAGCGTTCGCCCGAGCAGGGCGAGGTCCGCTGGTCGGTCGCGGTCATCAACCAGGACGCCGAACTGGTCGCGACCTATGAGCTGCTCACCATGAATGCGGCTTGAGGCAGGAGCTGGGCGCGGAGCCCAGTTCCCATTTACCATCGGTTACACAGGTCACGGGGGTGTGGCTGCGGGCCTGCGCACGGTGCGTTCTTTTGGATGGAGCCGCAGCAAGCAAGAATAGTGTGCGGCTGCGTGGCGCAACGCATCCATCGCCCGCCAGAAGCGACTGGCTAAGGCGCGTGCGGAAGGTAGGAAGTTCCCTCCTTAACCGAAGCTCGGGCGACCGCCGAAATGCTGGTGACCCCTACGGGAATCGAACCCGTGTTTCAGCCGTGAGAGAGTGACAAAAACGGACTTTTTTGACTCTCTATCCGTCCGCGTGCTTCCGAAAACATCCATATTTATCATTCACTTGCATTTGGTGGCGTCCGCATTTATCCTCTAGGCCACGCACAGGCTTATTTGACGTATATTTGACGGTTTTGCGGAATCCACCATGTCGCGAACGATCAACGATGCACCATTGACCACCCGCGAAGCGCGCCGCCGCTTGGACATTGGGCTCCATTGGCGCAGCCTCGATGCCGACATTCATGTAGGCTACCGAAAAGGCAAGCGTGGTGGTGTCTGGCTCGTTCGCTGGCGGAACGGTCAGGGATATCGTCAGTCTTCGATCGGAACTGCCGACGACGCGATCGATATCGGCACGCTGGATTATCGATCGGCAGTCAGAGCAGCTCTTGCGCATGTCGAGGAAGCCCGGACCGAGGCTAAGGCTGCGGCTGATGGGCCTCCTCTCACCGTTCGCTCTGCTGTTGAGACCTACATTGAGGCACGCGATGCGCGCGAGAAGCGTCGGACTGGTCGAGACATTCGATCGGATGCATCGCGTCGACTGGAGAAGTTCGTTATCGGGCGCCCGGCCCGCGGCAAGCGGGCGGGGGTGGATGCGGCCGAATTGGCTGAGATTCCGCTTCACAAGCTGACTGAAGACGATCTCCGGTCGTGGCGATCGAACTTGCCATCCGGCTTCAAACCGGCGGGGATCCAGCGACTGGTCAACGACCTCAAAGCGGCCCTTAACAGCTGCGCGGAGCGTTACTTCTCACGCCTACCGCCGGGGCTCTTGAGCACGATCAAACGGGGATTGCGTGCGGTCGGACATGAACATGACGATGATGACGATGTTGCCGTAGCGCGCGAGAACCAGATCCTTTCAGACGACCAGGTCGCCAGCTTGATAGCTGCAACGCTCGAAGTCGATCGAGAACAAGGCTGGGAAGGTGACCTATACCGCCTCGTTCTGGTCATGGCAGCGACAGGCGCTCGCTTTTCACAGGTCACACGCCTGAGAGTCATGGACGTGCAGACGGTTGCCGGTCGTCTAATGATGCCACCCAGCCGGAAAGGGCGAGGAGGTAAGGTGAGCCTTATCTCCGTGCCGGTTGGCCGCGACGTTCTCGATGTTTTGACGCCGATCGTGCTCGGCCGGGGCAAAGGCGCACCCCTGTTCGAGCGCTGGCGTTACACGCAACAGCCGGGCACTATTCGATGGGAAAGGTCGTCCAGAGCGCCGTGGCAGACACCGAGCGAGATCGTTCGACCATGGGGTGATATCCGCGCAAAGGCCGGTCTACCCGATGTGATTCCGTATGCGCTTCGGCATTCGTCCATCGTCAGGGGTATCCGTGCGAACCTTCCGACACGCTTGGTGGCCGCGATCCATGACACGAGCATCGCGATGATCGAACGTCACTATGCGAGATACATAGCCGACGGTTTGGACACCCTTGCGGCGCAGGCGATTATTCCACTCGCCGCTTAATCGGACTTCACTTATCAGAAGTTGATCAAGTGCCAGTGCTGGAAACGCCGATCCAGTCGGCCTTGAGCCTATCAAGTCCGACTACCGTCCCGTCGACGATGACATCCGTACCTACCAAACCGTCTACTGGCTCCTCGCTATCGATGATCCAGACCCCATCATCGTTTGTGGTCAGTATCATTCCGCGCCTGCCGCGACTGAGCGTTCCTGACACGCGTATTCGACCGGAACTCACAATTACCCCCTGCTTAGAAGCGCCAATGACGCAGCACATCGCGCACGTAGGCCGGTGTCTCGCCATTGCGTGGAATGCCGCCAGCTCGTTCAACGGCGCCAGGGCCTGCATTGTAGGCAGCGAGGGCCAGATGCACTACCCTGAACTTGTCGAGCATCTGGCGGAGATACCGCGCCGCGCCGAAGATGTTGGCCATTGGATCGAAGCGATTTGAAACTCCAAGGTCACGGGCGGTCCCCGGCATCAACTGGCCCAAGCCAGCAGCACCAGCTTTGCTGATCGCCAAAGGATTATATCGGGATTCCGTCCATACCAGGGCGTCGAGAAGACCACTCGGCAGCGCATATTGAGCCTCGGCAGCATAAACATAGGGAAGGTAGCTTGCTCGTCGAAAGCCTGAGGGCTCGCCAGCTTCGGGCTTTGCATAACGATAGGGAAGGTAGGTCCGGCCCGCTTCGAGGCCCGGAGCTCCGGCCGAAGCGGCTAGTGGCTGGCGCCAGATCCCATGCTCGACCAGCTGGAAACCGTTCGCCCCCTCGGCGACGCGGAAGCCGTCGGGTCGCGTCTCAGGTGCAGCAGCAGCTTCAGCAGCCATTTCCTCCTGCGCCTGAGCCGGGACGATGAACGCCAATCCCGCCACCGCCGCTGTGATCGTTGCCCAACTCAGTCTCATATCTCGATTCCTTCTATGGCCGAATCGAGTGGGAACATATATAGAACATAGCATGTAGGAAAACGCATTGGCAGCAGCGCAGAGCGGAGGCTGCGCGGGTGGAGGCATGTCATGATGGAGATGCCCCATGTCCCATGTTCAAGGTCGCGAAACGCTCGAAGCCCGCGCTCGTAAGATTGTCGAGGCGCTGAGCGGGACCTGGTCGCGTTCGCGCGGTATGTGTTGTTGCCCGGCCCACGCTGATCGTACTCCCTCGCTCAGCATCACACTCGGCAAGCGCGCGATCCTGGTCCATTGCTTCGCCGGCTGCACCAACGAGGCAGTCATGCAGAGCATGGCCAAGCATGGGGTGCGGATCTCGGACCTGTTCGACGGGACGGACGGCCCGGTAAATTCCAAACCGCGTCCCGAAATCGCTGACCGCAACGCGCTGAGGCTGTGGCGCGAGGCCTCGCTCCTCGCAGGCAGCCCGGCCGCCCGTTACCTCTCGGCAAGAGGCATTACGATCTCATCTTCCGATCTGCGCTTTCATCCGCGCATGCCGCTGGGGCCGAAGGGCGCGGTGCGGTTCTTGCCGGCGTTGGTGGCAGCGGTGCGCAACGACGCCGGTATCCTGGCACTGAACCGGACGTTCCTCGATCCCGACAGTGACCGCCTCGCCGCATTTGAGCAGCCCAAGCGCTCACTCGGCAGTCCGGGATCGGGCGCCGTGCGTCTCGCGTACCCGCGTGGTGGCCGACTTGGGCTCGCCGAAGGCAACGAATCCGCGCTTTCGGCGATGCAGATGTTCGACATTCCCTGCTGGGCGACGCTGGGCAACGAGCGGTTCGGCCTGGTCACGATCCCGGAATCGGTGCGCGAGCTGCATCTCTTCGTTGACAACGACGCCGGTGGACTCCTCGCCGAGGAGCGCGCGCGTGAAGCCTATGCCTGCGAGGGGCGCCGGATCGTCACCCGGCGGCCCGAGCGACCCGGCGACGACTGGAACGACGTGCTGATGCGCCGGATTCGCGCGGCGGCTTGAGCCAAGCAGAGAGGAGAGTGGGCTTGGGGCCTTTTGAGGCCCCCAGACGGACTTGGGCCTCGTCAGGAGGTTTCCAATGTCCCATGCTTCTCCCGCTCTCGCCTTTCCCATCCGCTCCGAACCGCAGGTGCTGGCCGCGGCAAGGTCGCTTGTGGCCCGGATCAGTGCCGATCAGGCAATCTCCCGCACCGTCCTGAACGCCACGATGCGCGAGCATTTCGGCGGCAGCGATGCCGAAGGCCGCTGGTCGGTACGAGATGCCCATGCCGCGCTCGAATTGGCCCAGGTGCTATTCTTGGCTGACGAGTCCGAGCTCGTCACCACTGTGTCGCCTGAATTGGCCGATCGGACCTTTTCTCGCTTGGAAGCGCTGGTGCCGACCCAGACCACTCGCAGCGACGAGCAGATCGAATGGCAGCAGTTCGCAACGCCGCCCCGCATCGCCTGGCTCGCCGCCCGGGCCTGCGCGATCTTTGCGGGCGAACTCGTGCTCGAACCCTCGGCCGGGACTGGGATGCTGGGCATTTGGGCGGCTAAGGCAGGCGCGCGCCTCGCGCTCAACGAGATCTCACCGCTCCGTCGTGAATGCCTTGGAGCACTGTTCCCCGAAGCCACGGTGACGGGATACGATGGCGAGCTGATCGACGAGCTGCTCTCGCCTAATATCGCGCCGGGCGTGGTGTTGATGAACCCTCCCTATTCCCACGGGATTGGGCGCGGCCACGATGGACGCACCGGTGCGCGGCACCTGCGTTCGGCCTGGAAGCGGCTGCTCCCCGGTGGTCGCCTCGTCGCGGTGATGCCCGAATGGTTCGACCTGCCGCGCTTCCTTGCTGGGATCACCGGCCCGGTGGCGCTGCGGCTCAACGCCGCGATTGAGCGCGGTTTCATCAAGCAGGGAACCTCGATCACCACCCGGCTCTTGGTGCTCGACAAGGTCGATGGCGGCGATAGTCCGGCCATCGCCAAGCCCGTGAACTTTGCCGAGCTCTGCTTCCTGGTCGACCTTTTGCCCGATCGCACGGGGCAGGTCGCTGAGCCGATCATCGCCCAAAGACCGGCGCTCCCGCTGCGGCTCGTCGCACGGCCGAGCAAACCGGTCCCGCTCGCGGTTCGGCCCATCGCGGCCGCGCCGTCGATCCAGCCGCTGGCTTACCAACCACTCGATGCGCCCGCGCCGATCGCCGAGCAGGTCGGGCATTATCTGCCCTACCGGCCGAGCCGCATCGCGATTACGGGCGCAGTCGAACATCCGACGCCACTGGTGGAATCGGTCGCGATGGGATCGATCACCGCGCCGGTGCCCGAAGCGGTGCCGCAGCTGCCTTCCGATCTTATCGCCAAAGGCGTTCTCTCCGCCGCGCAGACCGAGACCCTGATCTATGCCGCGAACGCCCATTCCCGCGATCTCTCGGGAAAGTTCGAGCCCGACGACAAGGGCTGCGTGCTGAAGGCGAGCGCCGAGGGCCAGACCTACCGGATGGGCTACTTCCTTGGCGACGGGACCGGTGCAGGCAAAGGCCGGCAGGTTGCCTCGGTCATCCTCGATCGCTGGGTGAGGGGCGAGCGCCGCCATATCTGGATTTCAAAGAACGAAGCGCTGCTCGAAGACGCGCGCCGCGACTGGAGCGCACTTGGGGGCCTGCCGATCGACGTCCAGCCGCTCGGGCAATGGAAGCTCGGGGTCCCGGTCGGGATGCGCGAGGGCATCCTCTTCGTCACCTATCCGACCCTTCGCTCAGGCCGCAGCGATGCGACCCGGCTCGAGCAGATCCTCGAATGGGCGGGTGACGACTTCGACGGGGTGATCGTCTTCGACGAAGCCCACGCCATGGCCAACGCTGCGGGCGGCGAAGGCTCACGCGGTAAGGTCAAGGGATCGGAGCAAGGCGTTGCCGGAGTGCGGCTTCAGAACCTGCTGCCGCGCGCCCGCGTGCTCTATGCCTCGGCAACCGGGGCGTCAGACGTCAACAATCTCGCCTATGCGACCCGGCTTGGCCTCTGGGGACCGGAAACCGCCTTCGCCAACCGCGAGGCCTTCGTCGCCGACATTCGCGATGGCGGCATTGCCGCAATGGAACTGGTCGCCCGCGATCTCAAATCGCTAGGGCTCTACACCGCGCGAGCGCTGTCGTTCGCTGGGGTCGAATACGAGATACTCGAACATTGCCTCTCCGTCGACCAGATCGCGGTCTACGACGCCTATGCCGAAGCCTGGGCGATCTTATGCGCAGCTAAGCATAAGATCGCTTATCGCGAGGAAGCGGTAATGCGAAGGAACGCGGCGTAGTCGCGGGTT
>NZ_JAVHPD010000054.1:0-55206 GCF_036170395.1 Sphingobium sp. | reverse complement strand
AAGCGCTGGTCGAAAGCGCGCTCGACCATATCAAGCTGCTGCAGGACCAGGATTTCCACGAATATAAGGTCGCCGTGAAGGCGAGCGACGTGTTCCTGGCGGTCGCGGCCTATATGCAATTGGCCGATGCGGTCGATTGCCCGCTGCATCTGGGCATCACCGAAGCCGGCGGCCTGATCGGCGGCACGGTCAAGAGCGCGATCGGCATCGGCAATCTGCTCTGGGCCGGCATTGGCGACACGATCCGCGTCTCGCTTTCGGCCGAACCGGAAGAGGAAGTGCGGGTCGGCTATGAGATGCTCAAGACGCTCGGCATCCGCACCCGCGGCGTCAAGGTCATCTCCTGCCCCAGCTGCGCGCGGCAGGGCTTCGATGTGATCCGCACCGTCCAGGCGCTGGAGGAACGGCTGCAGCATATCAACACGCCGCTCTCGCTCTCGGTGCTGGGCTGCGTCGTCAACGGTCCGGGTGAAGCGCGCGAGACCGATATCGGCCTGACCGGCGGCGGCAATGGCAAGCATATGGTCTATCTGTCGGGCGTCACCGATCACACGATCCAGGATGCCGACATGGTCGACCATATCGTCAGGCTGGTCGAGGCCAAGGCGGCCGAGATCGAAGCCGCGGCAACCGACGCGGGACAGGTACAGGCGGCGGAATGACGGACAGCGCCGACCGGTCCGCCATCGCCCATGGCGCAGGCGCCACGGGTGCGCAGGCGGTCGGCGCGTCCGCTATTGGGACATTGGCTCTGGGCGCGATTGCATTGGGGGCAATAGCGGTTGGCGCCTTGGCCATCGGTCGCCTGCGCATCGGCAAGGCACGGATCACCCGGCTTCATATCGACGAATTGCATATCGGCAGGATCGTCGGCCCCGGTCGCGACTGATCCCGTCACCCGTCGATGGATCGTCCGCTTTCCTCTCCCCGCAGCCCGTCCGTGCTGCTGCCCTTCCTCATCTGCTGCCTTGGCGTCGCGCTCTTTTCGGTGATGGACGCGGCGATGAAGGGGCTCAGCCTCTCGATCGGCCTTTATAACGCGCTGCTCTGGCGCGCGATCACCGGCAGCCTGCTCGGGCTGGTCCTGATGCTCGCCACCCGCCAGCGCTGGCCCAACCGCTCCGTGCTGCGCCTGCATCTGCTGCGCGGCGTGGTGGTCGCGCTGATGGCCAGCTTCTTCTTCTGGGCGATCATGCGTCTGCCGCTCGCCGAAGCCATTGCCCTCTCCTTCATCGCTCCGCTGATCGCGCTCTATCTTGCGGCCTTGCTGCTCAAGGAACGGATCGGGCGGCAGGCGATTGGCGCCTCGCTGCTCGGCCTGGTCGGGGTAGGCGTGATCCTGTCGGGGCGGATGCGCGGCGACTATGATGGCGACGCGCTGATGGGGGCGGGCGCGGTGCTGCTCTCGGCGATGCTGTTCGCCTGGAACCTGATCCTCCAGCGCCAGCAGGCCCAGCTTGCCTCGCCGATCGAGGTCGCCTTCTTCCAGCATCTGGTCATGCTGGGCGTGTTTGCGATCGGCGCGCCGGCCTGGGCGATCGTGCCGACCGGAGCGGCGGTGCCGCTGGTGCTGCTGGCTGCCATCCTGGCCTTCACCTCTCTCGCCGCGCTCGCCTGGGCCTATGCGCGTGCGGAGGCCCAGCGGCTGATCCCGGTCGAATATACCGCCTTTGTCTGGGCCGCGATCTTCGGCTCGCTCGCCTTTGGCGAGCAACTGACGCTCACCACCCTTGCCGGTGCCTTGTTGATCGTCGCCGGCTGCCTTATCGCCGCGCGCACGAAACGGGCGGATATCGCCCATGTGGAAGCGGGAGCGGCATGAGCCAGGTCATCATCAGGGACGCGCAATCGACGGATATCGATGCAATCGCGAATTTCATCCTGGCGCTCGCCGATTATGAGAAGCTGGCCCATGAAGTGAAGGCCGACCGTGAGACGCTGGCCCGCTATCTGTTCGGACCCCGGCCGATGGCGGAGGTGCTGATCGCAGAGCATGATGGCGCGCCGATCGGCTTTGCCCTCTTCTTCCACAATTTTTCGACCTTCGAGGGGCGTCCGGGCCTCTATCTGGAGGATCTGTTCGTGCTGCCCGAAGCGCGGGGATTAGGCGCCGGCAAGGCGTTGCTCGCCCGTCTCGCCCAATTGGCGATCGCGCGCGACTGCGCCCGGCTCGAATGGTCGGTGCTCGACTGGAACGCGCCGGCCATAGCCTTCTACCGGGCGATTGGCGCCCGGCCGATGGACGAATGGACCGTGCAGCGCGTCGATGGCGACGCGCTCAGCGCCCTCGCATCGCATCCTGCAGGCTGACGCCCAGCAGCACGATCGCAAAGCTGCTCAGGGCAATCACGACAAAGGCGGGATAGAAAGAGGCGAACATGACGACATCTCCTTTCGCCGCCCATTTTGCGCCTGCGCCCCAGGCGCGCGACATACGCAATGTTGCGGATGGGGCGGGACGAGCCGAGGGGCCGCAGGCTTGACGAGGACTCCTGGCTCGGCGCATTGTGCCGGAACGGAACATTTGGGGGACATTTGACCATGGCTGTCAGCCGCGGAGCCAAGCGCGCGCCGGAATGGCGCGAAATGCTCAAGCGCAGCATCGTGCGCAGCGGCGCGCTGATCGGGGCGATCTCGCTGTTTCTGGCGACCCTGTTCCTGGCGCTGGCGCTGCTGAGCTATCAGCCCAGCGACCCGTCGATGAACACGGTGGCGGGCGATCATGTCGCCAATATCATGCGCGCGCCCGGCGCCATGGTGGCCGACATGCTGCTGCTGCTGTTCGGCGTGCCGATCGCGCTGCTGCTGCCGCTGATGGGGATCACCGCCCGTCGCCTGTGGGGCGATCATGAGATGATCGGGTGGAAGGCGCAGTTCGGCAAATGCCTGGTCGGCATCATCCTGATCGGCATCGCGCTCGCCCTGTTCCAGCCCGATCCGCTGGTCGGCCTGCCCTCCGGCTGGGGCGGCATGATCGGCCTTGTCACCGCCAAGGGGGTGATGAGCCTGACCGCCCAGGCGCCGGCTGCGCAGGGCTGGATCATCGGCATATTGGTGGTCGTGGCCATGCTGGCCGGCCTGTTCGTCTGGTATCGCAGCCTGGCGCTGGAAAAGCCGATCTTCACCATCCGCCGTCCGACCCTGCCCCGGCTCAGCCTGCCGCGCCCCTCGCTCGCCTTTGCGGGACAGGGAGGAGCGGCCGATCTGGACGAGGATGATGACGGCCCGGTCGAACGAGTGATCGCGCCGCGCAAGCAGGTGTCGAACGAGCCCAAGCCGCCGATCACCATCCAGGCGCCCAAGCCCGCCCCGGTGCAGCGCTCGACCGCGCCGGTGTCGCAGGATGATCTGTTCGGCCACAGCTCGCTGCCGTCCGCCGACCTGCTCAATCCGATTCCCGCCAATCAGGGGCAGAAGATCGACAAGGCGGCGCTGGAACGCAACGCCCGCCTGCTGGAGAGCGTGCTCGACGACTTCCATGTGAAGGGCAATATTGTCGAGGTTCGCCCCGGACCCGTCGTCACCATGTATGAGCTGGAGCCGGCACCGGGCATCAAGGCGAGCCGCGTGATCGCGCTGGCCGACGATATCGCTCGCAACATGTCGGCGCTGTCGGCGCGCGTCGCGACCATTCCCGGCCGTACCGTCATCGGCATCGAACTGCCCAACACCAATCGTGAGGGCGTGTCCTTCCGCGAACTCATCACCAGCGAGCAGTTCGGTGCGGAAGCGACCCTGCCGATCATCCTGGGCAAGAATATCTCAGGCGAGCCGATCATCGCCGATCTGGCGCCGATGCCGCATCTGCTGATCGCAGGCACCACCGGTTCGGGTAAGTCGGTCGGCCTCAACGCCATGATCCTGTCGCTGCTCTACCGCATGACGCCGGACCAGCTGCGCCTGATCATGATTGATCCCAAGATGCTGGAACTGTCGACCTATGACGACATTCCGCATCTGCTCGCCCCGGTCGTGACCGAGCCGAGCAAGGCGATCCGCGCGCTCAAATGGGCGGTCGAGCAGATGGAGGATCGCTATCGCATGATGGCGTCGATCTCTGTCCGCAACCTCGCCAACTACAACGAGAAGGTTCGCGCCGCCAAGGCCAAGGGCAAGCCGCTCGGCCGCCGTGTCCAGACCGGCTATGATCCCGAGAGCGGCAAGCCGATCTATGAGGAGGAGCAGCTGGATTTCCAGCCGCTGCCGCAGATCGTGGTGGTGGTCGACGAGCTGGCCGACCTCATGATGACGGCGGGCAAGGAAGTCGAATTCCTGATCCAGCGTCTGGCGCAGAAGGCGCGTGCTGCCGGCATCCACCTGATCCTAGCGACCCAGCGTCCCTCGGTCGACGTCATCACCGGCGTCATCAAGGCGAACCTGCCGACCCGCATCAGCTTCTTCGTGACCAGCAAGATCGACAGCCGCACCATCCTGGGCGAACAGGGCGCCGAACAGCTGCTGGGCAAGGGCGACATGCTCTACATGCATGGTGGCAAGGGCCTGATGCGCGTTCATGGTCCCTTCGTTTCGGACGATGAAGTGCGCGTGGTCGCCGACCATTGGCGGGCGCAGGGTTCGCCCGATTATATCCAGGCGGTCACGGAAGAGCCGGAAGAAGGCAGCTTCGCGCTCGACGGCGTGGACCTGGGCGATGACAGCCCGGACGCGCAGCTGTTCCGCAAGGCCTGTCAGCTGGTGTTCGAGAATCAGAAGGCCTCGACCAGCTGGCTGCAGCGCCAGCTGCGAGTCGGCTACAACAGTGCGGCACGCCTGATCGAACGGATGGAGGAAGAAGGACTGGTCGGCCCGCCCAACCATGTCGGCCGCCGTGAAGTGCTGCGTGACGAGAATGGTAATCCGCTCTGACGCTACGAAATGCTTGTTTTCCTTGAGCGATTGCGTTCCGTGCAACCATGCTTGCTGCCTTCGCATTTGTCGTGACAGGGGCTTTGGGACATTAGGAACAGGCCTTTCAGGCATCCTCTCCTAAAAACTTTTCAGGCTGATCTTCGGATCAGCCTTTTTTTTGTCCGCGAATCGGTCTAGGCAGGCGTCGCTGCTGCCGCGCCGATAAACATAATTGGAGCGGTGCCGCCGGTAAGACCGGCATGGCGAGGCGGGAGCACGGGGGATCGAGCCAGCCATTTCACGGCCGCTCTCCCCCGTCTGGTCTTTCCGATCGATCCTTTCCCTGCGATGGAACAGCAAGGTTCACAGCGGGTTCAAGCCCCACCCCCTATGCCCCCTTTTCCGAACAACCCGGAGATGATTGCATGAAGCGCATCCTCGCGCCTGTCGCCCTGTCCCTCGCCACCGCGCTGGTTGCGGTGCCGGCGGGCTATGCCCTTGCCCAGCAGGCGGCACCGTCCGACCTCAATCAGGTCAATGCCTATATCCGCGCCGTCACCACCCTGACCGCCGATTTCAGCCAGACCGACCGCAATGGTCAGGTGCTGACCGGCAAGCTGACCCTGAAACAGCCGGGCAAGATCCGTTTCCAATATGAAAAGGGCGTGCCGTTGCTGATCGTGGGCGATGGCAAGGCGCTGACCCTGATCGACTATGAAGTGCGCCAGGTGCAGCGCTGGCCGATCGGCAATTCGCCGCTGGCCGCGCTGATCGACCCGACCAAGGATCTGTCGAAATTCGGCACCGTCGTCCCCACCGGCGACCCGACCGTGCTGAGCGTGCAGGCAAAGGATCCCAAGCGGCCCGAATTCGGCACCATCACCATGATCTTCAAGCGCAAGCCTGCGTCGCCGGCCGGACTGGAGCTGTATGGCTGGGTCGCGCTCGACGCGCAGAATAATCGCACGGCGGTGCGCCTGTCGAACCAGCAATATGGCGTGCCGGTCGCCGATTCCGCCTTCCGCTGGACCGATCCGCGTCCGCGCGGCCGTCCAAACGGCTAGGGCGGGCCGCAGGAACGATGGGCTGAAAACTTTCTGCCATCGTTCATCTGCCGCTCATATCGGATCGCCTAGATAGAGATCACGGCGAGAGACGCAGACCGGGATTTCCCCCCTGTTACCCGGCACAACGCTCCCGTCGCAAAGCGCTTCAAGGGCGCGATCGAGACCCCCGTTCCACGCCCCCGGAGCGGGGGTCTTACTTGTCTGGCTCCCCTTGGGTCGCTTGCACAACGATCCGCGCCCTCCTAGGTGGCGGGACATGGCCGACATGCTTTCCATCTGCTCCTGGAACATCAACAGCGTCCGCGCGCGCATCGACATCGTCGAGCAATTGCTGCGCGAGGAAGCGCCCGACATTCTCTGCCTTCAGGAAACGAAGGTGGTGAACGACATCTTCCCGCGCGAGATGTTCCGTCGCATGGGCTATGTCCATCAGGTGCTGAACGGCCAGCGGATGCACCATGGCGTCGCGATCATGAGCAAGGTGCCGATCCATGAGGACGACCGCTTCGACTGGCAGGCGAATGGCGAGGCGCGGCATGTCGGCGTGCGGCTCGACAATGGGGTGCGGATCGAGAATGTCTATGTGCCGGCCGGCGGCGACGTGCCCGACCGCACGGTGAATCCGAAATTCGGGCAGAAGCTCGATTTCCTCGAACGCATGATCGAATGGTCCACCGCGCTCGACGACAAACCGACCATCCTCACCGGCGATTTCAACATCGCCCCGCTCGAATGCGATGTGTGGAGCCACAAGCAGCTGCTCGACGTCGTCAGCCATACCCCGGTGGAATGCGAGATATTGGGCCGGCTCCAGGCGTCGAACGACTGGGTCGATATCGGCCGCCATTTCCACCCCGCGCCCGCCCGCCTCTATACCTGGTGGAGCTATCGCGCGAAGGACTGGGCATTGTCGGATCGCGGCCGCCGGCTCGATCATATGTGGATGACGCGCGATGTCGCGGAAAAGGCGGTCAGCCATCGGGTCGTCGAACCCGCGCGCAGCTGGGGCAAGCCGTCGGACCATATCCCGATCATCACGCAGTTCGCCTTCTGATGACGGGGAAGGACGCCGCCCGCGCGATCGACGCGCTGCGCCGCGGCTGGGCGATCCGGCTGACCGCCGCCGATGGCGCGATCCGGCTGATGGCGATCGAAGGGGCGGACGCGGTGACGCTGGCCGGCTTCGATCCCGAAGGGCGCGCCGATATCCTGATTTCCGCCGCCCGCGCCGAGACGCTGAAGCTCGCCAACCAGCTCGCCGCCGCCGATCCCGACTGGCCGGTGCTGATCGCGCGCGCGCCCTGGATCGACGCTGACGTAGCGACCGCCATTTCCGATCCGGTGCTCGACCTCGCTTCCCCGCTCAAGGGACCGTTCCGCGCCCGGACGCTGCCCGCGCCACAGGCCGCCAAGGCGGCGCTGCGCCTCGCTCGGCTCGCCGGCATCCTGCCCGCCTATTTCCTGCTGGAGGGCGACGGCCCCGTCGAGGCGGAGGTCAGCGCCGATGCGATCGCTGCCTATGACGACGCCGTCCATCTCGCCATCGCGACCCGCGCGCGGTTGCCCGTATCGGCGAGCGAAAGCGCCGAGATCATCGCCTTCCGCAGCCCCGACGAGCCGCGCGAGCATGTCGCCCTTGTCGTAGGCCAGCGCGACGCCTCCCCGCCCGTCATCCGCATCCATAGCGAATGCCTGACCGGCGACGTGCTGGGCAGCCTCAAATGCGATTGCGGCCCGCAACTGCATCAGGCGCTGCACCAGATCGCGCAGGCGCGCTGGGGCATCCTCCTCTATCTGCGGCAGGAGGGGCGCGGCATCGGCCTCGTCAACAAGCTGCGCGCCTATGCGCTCCAGGATCAGGGGTTCGATACGGTCGACGCCAATGTGCGCCTGGGTTTCGCGATCGATGCGCGCGATTTCTCGGTCGCGGCGCGGATGCTCGACCTGCTGGGCGTCCGGTCGGTGCGCCTCCTCACCAACAACCCGAACAAGGTCGCGGGGCTGGAAGCAGCGGGCGTCACGGTGGTCGAGCGGCTGCCGATCATCCTGCCCGCCAACCCGCATAATGAACGCTATCTCGCCACCAAGCGCGACCGCACCGGCCACCAGCTATGAGCGTCGTCCGGGTGGAGAGCGCGGAAGGCCGGCTGCGCTTCGGCGCTCTCACCATGGCCTGTGCCATCGGCCGGGGCGGCGCCTGCTCCGCCGCCGACAAGCGCGAGGGCGACGGCTGCACGCCGCTTGGCGCCTGGCCGCTCCGCGCCGTGCTGCTGCGCCCCGGCAAGGTCTCGGCATCGGGGATAAAACTGCCGTGGCGGTGGATCAGGCCAGACGATGGCTGGTCCGACGATCCATCCGATCCCGCCTACAACCGCCCCGTCCGCCTGCCCCGCGCCTTCTCGGCCGAAAGCCTGATCCGCGCCGACGACGCCTATGACGTGATCGTGATTCTCGGCCACAATGACGCGCCGCCGGTCCCGGGCAAGGGCAGCGCCATCTTCTTCCACCTGTCCGAAGGCCGCCCGACCGCCGGCTGCGTCGCGGTGGCGCGCGCCGACATGCTGCGCCTGCTCCCGCTGCTCGCGCCGGGTGACATGATGGAAATCAAAGAACCCCGTTCGCCCTGAGCCTGTCGAAGGGCGCGCGCGCCCTTCGACAGGCTCAGGGCGAACGGGCCTTGGGTGTCCTAAGCCATCTCCAGCGCTTCGCCCACTTCGCCGCCGGCCGCTTCCAGCAACCGCCGCTCCAGCGTCTGGAGCCGCGCCTTGCTCTCGATCTTCCCGCCCAGCAAATCGGTGATGTAGAAGGTGTCGACTGCACGCTCGCCATAGGTGGCGACATGGGCGCTGTGGACCGTGACCTTCGACTGGAACAGCGCGTTGGCGAGGCTGAAGAGCAACGCCGGCCGGTCGCGGGCATTCACCTCGACCACGGTGAAGCGGTTCGACGCCTTGTTGTCGATCAGCACATTGGGTTCGATGCGGAACGCCTCGGCCCGGGTGCGCGTCAACGGCCGCGCCGACAGCTTGGTGATGAGGCGATGCCGGTTGGAGAGCGAATCCTCGATCGCGTTGCGGATGCGGGTCAGCTGCTCGGGGCTGTGGAACGCCCCGCCGAACGGATCCTGCACCAGGAAATTGTCGATCGCCACGCCATCGCGGGTCGTATGGATGCGCGCGTCGATGATGTTGCCGCCGGCAAGGTGGATCGCGCCCGCGATGCGGTAGAACAATCCCGGATGGTCGGCGGCATAGACCGTCACCAAAGTCGCGCCGCGCTGCGGATAATAGCGCGCCTCGATCGAGAGCGGCGCGTCGCCGGCGGCCAGGATATGCCGGGCATTGTCGAGCAAGATATCCTCGGGCTCGGCGATCCAGTAGCTTTCGGGCATCCGCCGGCTGAACGCCTCGAACGCGGCCATATCCAGCCCCAGCGCCTGCCGCAGCGCCTCCTGCTTGGCGATCACGCGCTCGCCCCGGCCCTTCTGCTTGTGGCCCAGCCGCAGCACCTCTTCGGCGGAATCGTAGAGGTCGCCCAGCAGCTGCCGCTTCCAGCTGTTCCATACCCCCGGTCCCACCGCGCGAATGTCCACCACCGTCAGGCACAGCAGCAGCCGCAGCCGTTCCGGGCTTTGCACCACGTCCACGAAATCGAGGATGGTCTTGTAATCGGCCAGATCGCGCTTGAAGGCGGTGGCCGACATCAGCAGGTGATAGCGCACCAGCCAAGCGACCGTCTCGGTTTCTGCCGGCGTCAGGCCAAGGCGCGGGCAGAGATGCTCGGCCACTTCCGCGCCCAATATGCTGTGGTCGCCGCCGCGCCCCTTCGCGATATCGTGCAGCAGCACCGCGACATAGAGAACCCGCCGCGACAACAGCTTGCCCATCAGCTCGGTCGCGAGCGGATGGTCGGTGCCAAGCTCGCCCTTCTCGATCCGCGCCAGCAGCCCGACCGCGCGGATGGTGTGCTCGTCGACCGTATAATGATGATACATGTCGAACTGCATCTGCGCGACGACGCGGCGGAAATCGGGCACGAAGCGGCCGAATACGGTCGATTCGTTCATCCAGCGCAGCACCGTTTCGGGATCGCGCGGGGATGTCAGCACCTCCATGAAGGCGGCGTTGGCGCGTGGATCGCGGCGCACCTTGGCCGAAATCAGCGCTGCGTCGCGGCTCGCCGCGCGCATCGCGCTGGGGTGGATCTGCAAGCCATGCTTGTCCGCCACGGCGAAGATTTCCAGCAGCCGCACCGGATCGGCCTGAAAGAAATCGTCGCTCGGCAGGCTCAGCCGTCCTCGGTCCAGCACGAAACCGTCGAGCTTCTTGGGCCGGCGGAAGATGGCGGGAATGTAGCGCCGCCCCTTCGGCCCCATCTGGTCATCGAGATGCGCCAGGAACACGGCGGTCAGGTCGCCCACCGTCTTTGCATTGAGGAAATAATAGCGCATGAAGCGCTCGACCCCCGACCGGCCGGCGCGCGCGATGAAGTGCATCCGCGTCGCCGTTTCGAGCTGAAGGTCGAAGGTCAGCCGGTCCTCGGCGCGCCCGGTGATGCTGTGCAGGTGACAGCGCACCGCCCACAGGAAATCCTCGGCCTTCTGGAACTGGCGCAGCTCCGCCTGCGTCAGCAGCCCGACATCGACCAGCTCGGCGACCGACCGCACCCGGTTCACATATTTGCCGATCCAGAACAAAGTATGGAGGTCGCGCAGGCCGCCCTTGCCTTCCTTGACATTGGGCTCGACGACATAGCGGCTGTCGCCCATCCGCTTGTGCCGCTCTTCGCGCTCCTCCAGCTTCTCGGTGACGAAGGCGCGGGCATTGCCCTGCATCACCTCGGCGTCGAAGCGGGCGGAGGTTTCCTCGTAAAGCGCCCGGTCGCCCCAGATATAGCGCGCCTCCAGCAGGGCGGTGCGGACCGTCAGGTCGCTCTTCGCCATCCGCATCGTCTCGTCGACCGACCGGCTGCTATGGCCGACCTTCAGGCCCAGATCCCACAGCGAATAGAGCATGGATTCGATCACCTGCTCGGTCCAGCCGGTCGGCTTCCAGGGAGTGATGAAGCCGATGTCGACGTCGCTGTGCGGCGCCATCTCGCCCCGGCCATAGCCGCCGACGGCGATCAGCACGATCCGCTCGCCGGTGCTGCGGTTGCCCGAAGGGTAGAGATGGTGCGTCGTCGCGTCGTAGAGCAGCCGCAAAATCTGGTCGATCAGGAAGGCGAAGGCGGTCACCGCCTCGCGCCCGCGCGTCGGCCGCGCCTCCAGCCGCCGCGCGACCTCCGCCCGGCCCTGCTCCAGCGCCGCCTTCAATTCCTTGACGATCAGCCCGCGCAGCCGCACGCCGTCGCCCTCATGCGTCTGCGCAAGGGCGTCGATCGTGTCGGAAATAGCGCGCCGGTCGATGATCGCGCGGCGCGATCCCAGCGCGGGGAACTGCATGACCATGGCTGCTATCTAGTCATGGCGGCGCTGCGCGGCCAGTTGTTTCAGCCGATATATGTGATCGAGTGCTTCCCTTGGGGACAGGGCATCGGCGTCGATCGCCTCGATCGCGGTCAGCAGCGGGTCGGGCGCGGCCTCCTCCTGCGCCATGGCGGCGGCGAACAAAGGCAGATCGTCGAGGCCCGCCGCGATGCCGCCGGTCCTGGCCTTGCCCGCCTCCAGCCTCGCCAGCACGTCCTTGGCGCGCTTGAGCACGGCGGGCGGCAAACCGGCAAGCCGCGCGACGGCCAGGCCATAGCTGCGATCGGCCGGCCCTTCGGCGAGTTCGTGCAGCAGGATGAGGTCGCCCTTCCATTCGCGCGCGCGGACATGGTGAAGCGACAGCGACGGCAGCGTCTCGGCGAGCCGGGTCAGCTCATGATAATGGGTCGCGAACAGGCAGCGGCAGCGATTGACCTCATGCACCGCCTCCACCACCGCCCAGGCGAGCGCGAGCCCGTCATAGGTGGAGGTGCCACGGCCCACTTCGTCCAGGATCACGAAGCTGCGCTCGGTCGCCTGCGCCAGGATGGCGGCGGTCTCGACCATCTCCACCATGAAGGTGGAGCGCCCCTTGGCGAGATTGTCCGACGCGCCGACCCGGCTGAACAGCCGATCGACCAAGGTCAGCGTCGCGCTTCGCGCGGGCACATAGCCGCCCGCCTGCGCCAGGATGACGATCAGCGCATTCTGCCGCAGGAAGGTCGACTTGCCGCCCATATTGGGGCCGGTCACGAGCCACAGCCGGTCGCTTTGCGACAGGCGGCAGTCATTGGCGACGAAGGGCTGCCCCTCGCGCCGCAGCGCATCCTCCACCACCGGATGCCGCCCGCCGACGATGTCCAGGCACTGGCCCGCGCCATCGGCGGGTACGAAATGCGGCCGCTGCCAGCCGCCCTCCGCCGCGCGTTCGGCCAGCGCCGCCGCGACATCGAGCCGGGCGAGCGCATCGGCTGCCCGCGCAATGTCGCCCTTGCGGTCCAGCACCGCCTCGATCAATCCTTCCAGATGTGCGGCTTCGGCCACCAGCGCGTGCGCGCCGGCCTGTGCGACGCGCCCGGCCTCTTCATGCAGGTCGATCGAGTTGAAGCGCACCACGCCGGCCAGCGTCTGCCGGTGGGTGAAGCCGCTCTCGGGCTGCATCAGCGCGTCGGCGACCCGCGCGGGCACCTCGACATGATAGCCGAGAACGCCATTGTGCCGGATCTTGAGCGCGGAAATGCCGGTCTGGTCGCGATATTTCGCCTCCAGCGCCGCGATCGCCCGCCGCCCGTCGCCCGCCATGCGCCGCAGTTCGTCCAGCGCCGCGTCATAGCCATCGGCGATATAGCCGCCGCTGGCCGTCTCGGTCGGCGGCGCAGGCACCAGCGCGCGCGACAGGGCATCGACCAGCTCGCCATGCCCGTCGAGCGCGGGCAGGAGTTGCGCCAGCAGCGGCGGCATGTCGCTGAGCCGCCCCAACCGCTCACGCAGCAGCCGCGCTTCGCCCAGGCCATCGCGCAGCTGCCCCAGGTCGCGCGGACTGCCCCGCCCCACCGCCACGCGCCCCAGCGCCCGGCCGATATCGGGCAAGGCCCGCAGCGCACCGCGCAGCTGGTCGCGCAGCCCCGGATCATCATGGAACAGCTGCACGAGGCCGAGCCGCGCCTCAATAGCGAAGAGGTCCATCAGCGGCGCGGAGAGATCCTGCGCCAGCAACCGCGCGCCCGCGCCCGTCACCGTGCGGTCGATCGCATGGAGCAGGCTCCCCGCGCGCGTGCCGGCGGTCGTCGCCACGATCTCCAGGCTCTCGCGCGTCGCCGCGTCGATCGCGACATGCGCGCCGGTCGCCTTGCGCAGCGGCGGCGCGAGGAAGGGCAGCGTGCCCTTGCCCGCATGGTCGAGATAGGCGACGAGCCCGCCCATCGCCGCCAGTTCCGCCCGGCCGAACTGCCCGAAGCCGTCGAGCGTCGCCACGCCGAACAGGCGTTTGAGCGCCTCCTCCGCCCGCGTGCTCGAAAAGGCCGCGCGGTCGAACATATGGCAATCGGCGACGTCCAGCGCCGATCCCTCCGCCACCACCGTCTCGCTCGGCCGCAGCCGCGCCAGCTCGGCGGGCAGGTCGCCGATCGGGCAGGTCATCGTCTCGAACCGGCCGGTCGAAATATCGGCGGCGGCGATCCCGATCTCGCCGGATGCTTCCCCGCCCAGCTGCGCCAGCGCGACCAGCATATTGTCGCGCCGGCTGTCGAGCAACGTCTCCTCGGTCAGCGTGCCCGCCGTCACATAGCGGACGATCGCGCGCGCGACCAAAGCCTTGCCGCCCCGCGCTTTCGCCTGCGCCGGGGTCTCGGTCTGCTCCGCTATGGCGACCCGGTGCCCCGCCTTGATGAGCCGCGCGAGATAGCCCTCGGCGCTGTGCACCGGCACGCCGCACATCGGGATCGGCGCGCCGCCATGCTCGCCCCGGCTGGTGAGCGCGATATCGAGCGTCGCGGCGGCCATCTTCGCGTCGTCGAAGAACAGCTCGAAAAAGTCGCCCATGCGGTAAAAAAGCAGGCAATCGCGCGCTTCGGCCTTCAGCGCCAGATATTGCGCCATCATCGGCGTGGCCTGCGCGCCGCTGTCGGTGGGGGACGTCATGCCAGCAGCCGATAGCCCGAAGTCGCGTCCGGGGCCAGAGTGTCGCAACGACCCATTGGCGTCACAGACATATCTGATATGGTTGCGCTATCCAAATGGCGCGGGATCGATTCCGCGCGCTCTTCGTAATGACAGCGGAACGAACAGGGAGGACAACATGCCGTCGGATCATGTCACGCGGCGGGGCATATTGCGCGGGGCGGCGCTCGCCGCCGCGGCAGGACCGGCCCTGTCTCCCGCCCATGCGGCCGAGCCAGCCAAAGCCAGCAAAGGAACGCCGATGACCCCTGTCGAACTCACCGTCAACGGGCGAGAGGTGCATCTTCAGCTCGATCCGCGCACCAGCCTGCTCGATGCGCTGCGCGAACATCTGCACCTGACCGGCACCAAGAAGGGCTGCGATCACGGCCAGTGCGGCGCCTGCACCGTGATCGTGGAGGGGCGGCGCATCAACAGCTGCCTGACGCTGGCGGTGATGCACGATGGCGAAAGCGTCACGACGATCGAGGGGCTGGGCACGCCCGACCGGCTGCACCCGATGCAGAAGGCGTTCATCGTCCATGACGGCTATCAGTGCGGCTATTGCACGCCCGGCCAGATCTGCTCGGCCGTCGCGGTGCTGGACGAGATCAAGGCGGGCGTCCCCAGCCATGTCACCCCCGACCTCGATGAGGTTGCACTGAGCGACGCCGAACTGCGCGAGCGGATGAGCGGCAATATCTGCCGCTGCGCCGCCTATCCCAACATCATCGCCGCGATGAAGGATGTCGCGGGGGAGGCCAAGGCATGAGACCCTTCACCTACGAACGCGCGACCAGCGTGGAAGGCGCGGCGAAGGCGGCCGCCTCGGTCCAGGGCGCGCGCTTCATCGCCGGCGGCACCAACCTGCTTGACCTGATGAAGCTCCAGATCGAAACCCCGACCCATCTGATCGACGTCAATCATCTGGGCCTCGACCGGATCGAAATAACGCCCGAAGGCGGCCTTCGTATCGGCGCGCTGGTCCGCAATACCGATCTTGCCGCCGACAAGGCGGTGCGGCGCGACTATGCGGTGCTGAGCCGCGCGCTGGTGTCGGGCGCGTCGGGCCAGCTCCGCAACAAGGCGACGACCGGCGGCAACCTGCTCCAGCGCACCCGCTGCCCCTATTTCTACGACACGCGGATGCCCTGCAACAAGCGCCAGCCGGGCAGCGGCTGCGGCGCGATCGGCGGCATCAGCCGGGGGCTGGCGATCCTCGGCGTCAGCGACGCCTGCATCGCCCAGCATCCGAGCGACATGGCGGTGGCGATGCGGCTGCTCGACGCGCAGGTCGATACGGTAGACGGAGCCGGCGCGCGCCGCTCCATCCCGATCGCCGATTTCCATCTTCTCCCCGGCGATACGCCGCACAAGGAAACGGCGCTGAAACCGGGCGAGATCATCACCTCGGTCACCTTGCCCAAGCCTGTCAGCGGCACCCATGTCTATCGCAAGGTGCGCGACCGCGCCTCCTACGCCTTCGCGCTCGTGTCGGTCGCGGCGATCTTCGCCAAGGACGGAACGGCGCGCTTCGCCTTTGGCGGGATCGGCGCGA
This sequence comes from Sphingobium sp., assembly GCF_036170395.1. Lineage (GTDB taxonomy): Bacteria > Pseudomonadota > Alphaproteobacteria > Sphingomonadales > Sphingomonadaceae > Sphingobium. The sequence goes on along the minus strand of NZ_JAVHPD010000054.1, from coordinate 39,608 downwards.
AGCCATGGCGCGTGGCCGCCGCAGACGCTGCGGGCAAGCAGGGCGCGAAGGCGGTGGCGGAAGCCGCGCTCGCCGGCGCGCGCACGACCGAACATAATGATTTCAAGAAGGCCTTGGTGCAGCAGACCCTGGTCTCGCTCTACCGTCAGCAGGAGGCGCGGGCATGAAGTTCGACACCCCGGCAACGACCAACCCGATCGACAAGGGCCGCGTCGTCGGCGTGGCCCAGGACCGGATCGACGGCCCCGCCAAGGTAACGGGCACCGCGCCCTATGCCTATGAACGGCACGACGCCGCGCCCAAGCCCGCTTATGGCTGGATCGTCGGATCGGCGATCGCCAAGGGGCGGATCGTATCGATCGACAGCCGCGCCGCGCAGGCCGCGCCCGGCGTGCTCGGCATCGTCACCCACGCCAATGCCGGAAAGCTCGGCAAGGGCAATATGAACACCGCGCCTTTGCTCGGCGGGCCGCAGGTCGATCATTATGACCAGGCGGTGGCTTTGGTCGTCGCCGACACCCTCGAAAATGCGCGCGACGCGGCCAAGCTGCTGCGGATCGACTATGCGGCCGACGGCGGCAAGTTCGACCTCGCGGCCGAACGGCTGAACGGCACCATGCCGCCCTCGATCTTCGGATCGCCGGCCGACACCAAGGCGGGCGATTTCGACGCCGGCTTCGCCAAAGCGGCGGTCAAGATCGACCAGAATTACACCACGCCCGACCATAGCCATGCGATGATGGAGCCGCACGCGACCACCGCCGCATGGAACGGCGACAAGCTGACGCTCTGGACCGGGAACCAGATGATCGCCTGGGGCGTCGGCGAAGTCGCCAAGACGCTCGGCATCCCCAAGGAGAATGTGCGCCTCGTGTCGCCCTATATCGGCGGCGGGTTCGGGGCGAAGCTGTTCCTGCGCGCCGACGCGCTGCTCGCCGCGCTCGGCGCGAGGCAGGTCGGCCGCCCGGTCAAGGTGGCGCTCGCCCGGCACCAGATCCCCAACAACACCACCCACCGCCCCGCGACGATCCAGCGTATCCGCATCGGCGCGGACAAGGACGGGGTGATCGATGCCATCGCCCATGATGTCTGGTCGGGCGACCTGCCGGGCGGCGGGCCGGAAACGGCGGCGATGCAGACCCGGCTGCTCTATCGCGGGCCGAACCGCCTGACCACGCATCGGCTGGTGACGCTGAACCTGCCCGAGGGCAATGCGATGCGCGCGCCGGGCGAGGCTGTGGGCCTGCTCGCGCTCGAAGTGGCGATGGACGAACTGGCCGAGGCCTGCGGCGTCGATCCGGTCGAACTGCGCATCCGCAACGATGTGCAATATGATCCCGAAGCCGGGCCGCAGCGCCCCTTTTCCAGCCGCAAGCTGGTCGAATGCCTGCGCGCCGGGGCGGATCGCTTCGGCTGGAGCAAGCGCAACCCCAAGCCAGGCCAGGTGCGTGACGGCCGCTGGCTGGTCGGCATGGGCGTGGCGGCGGCGTTCCGCAACAATCTGGTCGCCAAATCGGGCGCGCGCATCGGCGTCGATCGCGCGGGCAAGGTGATCGTCGAAACCGACATGACCGATATCGGCACCGGCAGCTACACGATCATCGGCCAGACCGCCGCCGAAATGCTGGGCGTGCCGCTGGACGATGTGACGGTGCGCTTGGGCGACAGCCGCTTTCCCGAATCCGCCGGCTCGGGCGGCCAGTGGGGCGCGAACAGCGCCACCGCCGGCGTCTATGCCGCCGCTATGGCGCTGCGCACCAAGCTCGCCGAGAAGGCCGGTTATCCCGCCGACCAGGCCGATTTCGACGACGGCCTCGTCAAATATGGGAACCAGACCCAGACGCTCGCCGCGCTCGCCGGACCGGACGGGCTCTGGGCGGAAGACGCGATGGACTATGGCGACCTCGACAAACGCTATGCCCAGGCGACCTTCGGCGCGCATTTCTGCGAAGTGGGGGTCGATATGGACACGGCCGAAGTCCGCATCCGCCGCATGGGCGGGGCCTTCGCCGCCGGGCGCATCCTCAATCCCAAGGCGGCGCGCAGCCAGGTGATCGGCGCGATGACCATGGGCGCGGGCGCGGCGCTGATGGAGGCGCTGGAGGTGGACACACGCTTCGGCTTCTTCGTCAATCACGACATGGCCGAATATGTTGTGCCGGTTCATGCCGACATCCCTGAGCAGGATGTGCTGTTCATAGACGAGCTGGACGACAAAAGCTCGCCGATGAAGGCCAAGGGCGTGGGCGAACTCGGCATCTGCGGCGCGGGCGCGGCGGTGGCGAACGCCATCTACAATGCGACCGGCATCCGCCTGCGCGACTATCCGCTGACGATCGACAAGCTGTTGAAAGCGCGCGCCGCCTGATACCCGCCTTGGCCGACCCGCGCCGCCGCGCTACCGTAGCGCGGCGCGCGAAGGGGGGCCTGGCCGATGGAGCCGACATCTTTGTTTGAACTGATGGTCGTCATGCTTCTGGCGATCATCCTGCTCCATTATGCGGCGCATCGCCTGCGCCTTCCGCCGGCGGTCGCGCTGCTGAGCGGGGGCGCGCTCTTCGCCTTCCTGCCCGGCCTTCCGGTCATCACGCTCGATCCTACGTTGGTGCTCGTCATCTTCCTGCCGCCGCTGCTGATGGACGGCGCGTGGTTCATCGCGCTGCGCCACCTCCACCGCCACATGATCGGCATTGCGGGGCTGGCGGTCGGCGCGGTGATCTTCACGACGGTCGTCGTCGCGCTCGTCACCCACTGGCTGCTGCCCGGCCTGCCCTGGGCCGCCTGCGCTGCGCTCGGCGCGATCGTCTCGCCGCCGGACGCGATCTCGGCCCGCGCGATCCTCCAGCGCGTCCGCCTGCCGCGCCGGCTGGCTATCCTGCTGGAGGGCGAAAGCCTGTTCAACGATGCGAGCGGCATCGTCCTCTTCCGCTTCGCGATCGCGGCCGGCGTGACGGGCACGTTCAGCCTGGTCGATGCGCTGCAGAACTTCGCCCTGCTCGCGATCGGCGGCGGGCTGATCGGCGCGACGGTCGGCGCGGCCTGGGTGCTGCTGGTGCCCCGGCTCGACGACAAATATCTGATGATCGCCGCCTCGCTGCTCGCCCCCTGGGCCTCCTATCTGCTGGCGGAGGCCGGGCATCTGTCGGGCGTGATCGCCACCGTCACCACCGGGCTCATCTGCGGCTGGTATCAGCATGTCGTCTTTTCAGCGACGGTGCGGATGAACGGCACCGCCTTCTGGGCGGTGATGATCTTCCTCATGGAAGCCTTCGTCTTCCTGCTCATCGGCTCGTCGCTGCGCGGCGTGATCGACCGCGTCGGCGGCTTCGATGTCGTGCTGCGCGACATGGCGGGGCCGGTGCTCGCGGTCCTGCTGGCGCTCATCCTCGCGCGCTTCGCCTGGGCTTTCGGCGCGGACGGGATCATCCGGCTGCTGCGCGGCATGGGACTGAAGCGCTACCAGCCCATGGGGGCGAGAGCGGCGACCGTGCTCGGCTGGGCGGGGATGCGCGGCGTGGTGACTCTGGCGGTGGCGCTCAGCGTGCCGGAGGATTTTCCCGGCCGCGATTTCATCCTGGTGACCGCCTTTGCCGTCATCATCGGCACGGTGCTGGTGCAGGGCACCACGCTCGGGCTGGTCATCCGGCTCCTCGGCCTTGAAGAGCCCGACGCCGATCGCCCCCGCATGACGATGAGCCAGGCCGAAGCGGCGATGGCGAAGGCCCAGCTTGCCGTCGTGGAAGTCCATGCCCGCGATGCCGACGGCACGGTCGTCCACCCGCGCCTGCTCGACCGCTATACGCGCCAGGCGACGATCGCCCACAGCTATGCCGGGCAGGAGGCGCATTTCGCCGAAGCGCTCCACGCCCATTTCGACCTGATCCTGAAGGCCGTCGCCGCCGGCCGCGCCGAACTGCTGCGACTCCACCGCAATGGCGACATAGACGAGGATACGCTCCAGGAACTGGAGCGCGATCTAGATATCGAGGAACTGGGCGCGCTGGCCGCGAAAAACTAATCAGGGCTGCACGACCCGCCCCGCCGGCTCGACATTCACCGGCGACGCGGGATCGACGAAGGCGCGCACCAGGAAGATCAGCGCCACCAGCAAAATCGCCAGCGCGCCTGCAATCAGCAAGGGTCGTCTGCTCGGCGGTCTGTCCATATCAGCGCTCCATCCTGCTGCTCGAAAACGGCGCGGGTGGCGCGGCCGTTCCATCAGCCAGGACCAACCTGAGTCAGCGTTCGGACGGGAAAGAACGGGAAATGGTGCTGCCGGTGAGGATTGAACTCACGACCTCAGCCTTACCAAGGATGCGCTCTACCACTGAGCTACGGCAGCACTTATTCAGCCCGCGGCGCGCATGCGCGGCGGAGGCCGGGCCTATGGCTGGCCCGGTGCGGGATGTCAAGGCGGGTTGCGGGCGGCCGCGCATTTTGCTTTAGCGGGCGCCATGGCAGAGACGCAGGACGAGAAAAAGGCGCGGCTGGCGCAGGCGCTCCGCGACAATCTGCGCCGCCGCAAGGCGCAGGCGCGCGCGAGCGCGACCCCGCCGCCCCCTGTCGAGCCGCGCGAATGATCCGCCCCGCATGATCCGCGCCCGCTTCGGCACCGTCCGGGGGCTGGTCCGCCTCGCTCTCTCCTATCCGCAGCTGCTGCTCGGCCGCGCCGCCAGCCTGCCGCCCGATCCCGCGCAGGTGCGCCGGCTGGTGTTTATATGCCAGGGCAATATCTGCCGCAGCGCCTTCGCCCAAGCCGTCGCGCGGAAGGCGGGCTGCAACGCCGTCTCGATCGGCCTCTCGGCCGCGACCGGCCGCCCGGCGCACGGCCCGGCGATCGAAGCCGCCCGCGCGCTCGGCCATGACCTCGCTGCCCATCGCGCGACCGACCGCGCCGACTATAATCCCCTGCCCGGCGACCTGCTGCTGGCGATGGAGGTGCGGCAGCTCCACCGGCTCGCCGCCGATCCGCGCCTGTCCGCCTTGCCGCGCCTGCTGCTCGGCCAATGGGCGCGGCCGCCTATCCCCCATCTCCACGATCCCTATGGCCTCGACGAGTCCTATATGGCGGTCTGCCTCGCCCGGATCGAGCGCGCGGTGCTGCGCCTCGTCAGCGCCTTCCCCGGCGCACGACTTTCCTGACGATCTGCGCCATGTCGCTGAGGAACGGGCGCGGGTCCGACCGGCTGAACACATAATAGCGCGCGCGCGGATTGAAAAAGCCCGCGACATAGCTGACAAGGTCCGCGATCGGCCGCCGGCGGAAGAAGGGATCGCCGATCCGCCCCGGCCGGAACAGGATGCGGAAAAGCCGCTTGGTCTCCGGCACCATATAGCGCGCGCGCAGATCGTCGCGCGGCGTAGGCGCGGCCGCCCGGTCGTTCAGCACCGCCCGGCGATAGGCTTCCCAGGCGAAGCGCGCCCCGCAATGGCGCGCGAGCGGCAGGCTGCCCCAATAGCGGCCATTCACCTCCATCAGCCAGTAGCGCCCGCTTGCCGCATCGTACCGATATTCGACCATCGCCGGCCCTTCCCAGTCGAGCGCGCGCAGCAGCGCTTCGGACAGCGCCATCTGCGCGCCATGCGCCGCCGCCGGCTCGGCCCGGCAGAGGGTCGATATGCCCCCCTCGGGCGGCCATTCGTGCAGCCGCCGATGCTGGAAGCGCAAAGTCGCCCGGCCATCCTCCATATGCAGCATCTGCCCCAGCCCGACGCCGGGGCAATAGCGCTGGATCAGCGGCCAGCGCCCGACCGGCGCATAGCGGTCGAGCAGCGCGCGCAACTCTTCGGCATCGTGCACATATTCGGTCTTGATCCATTCCAGCCCCGCCTGCGCCAGCAGCGGCGCGATCTCCGGCGGGTTGGCCCATTTGGCGACCAGCGGATAGGGCAGGGCGGCCGCCCGCCCCGCGAAATCCTCGCCGGCCAGCGGCTGCCAGGTCTCGGGCACATGCAGCCCCAGCGTCGCGGCGGTCTCCAGCGTCCGCATCTTGTCGATGACGCGCAGCAGCCGCTCGCGCGGCGGCACCAGCAGCACGCAGTCGCCGATCCGCGCGGGCAGGGCGGACAGCGCCAGCAGATCGGCCTCGGACAGGGCCATCACCGCCTGCGCCCCGGTCCGCGCGATCAGCGCCGGCAGCCAGTCCGCTGCCGGCCCCTCCGGCCGCAGCGTCACGCTGCGCACATGGCGGGAGGACGCCGCCAGCGCATCGGCGTTGCGGGACACGCCATGCACCGGCACCCCCTGCTCGCCCAGTTCCCGCACCACGGTCAGCGCGATCGCATTGTCGAGGCCAAGGACGATCGCGCCCGGCAGATCGCTCATGCAGGCACCAGCCGATGTTCGTAGCGCCAGGTGCCCCATGCCTGCTCCAATATGCGGCGGCCGGTGCGCAGCCGGCTGGGGCCTGCGCGGCTGGCGCTATCGGGCCGGTCGGCCAGGTCGGCGGGCAGGTCATTGAAGCCCGCGCCCTTCACCTGCGGCAGCCGGGCGGCCGCGCGGCACAGCGCCTCGAACCGGCCGATGACGAGGCGGTTGGGCCGCATCCGATCGCGCGAGAGCATCTCGAAACTATGCGTGACCACGACGAAGGCGTCCTGCCCCGCGCGCGCCGCATGGGCGATGCCCGCGCGCATCTCGGCCGCCGACATGGCGCAAATCTGCGCCGGGCGGAACCCGCCGGGCCGGTCGGCGATGCCCGACACCGGCAGCTCGCTCACCCCATGCAGCCGCGCCGCGCCGACCATCGCGGGATCGGCGGCGATCCGGCATTCACCGCGCAGATAGGCGGGGTTGACGCTGCTGTCCCACGCCACCCCGATCGCCGCCAATGCCCGCAGCGTATCGTCGTTCGCGCCGAAATTGCCGGCGCGGAACGCGGTGATCGGCGGCGCACCCGCTTCCTCCAGCAACCGCTTCGCCAATCCGAGCAGGATGGTCTGGTCCGCCAGCGCAAAGTCGCCGATATTGCGCCCCTGCCGCCCCTCGACCGGGGACCGCTCGGCCCATTGCAGCCATTCGCTGTGAATGTGCATCTGCACTTCATGCCCGCGCGCCACGATCGGCCCGACCACCTCGGCCAGAAAATCCGCCCCATGGACCAGCGCCGGCATGGGATCGAGGAAGAACACGCCCTTGAGGCCATGGCGCTCCAGCAGGTCCATCTGCCAGCCGATGCCGAACGCGCCCTTGTCCGTCTCCGCCCAGATCGACCGACGCAGATTCTCGGCGAGGCCGATCCCCCGCTGATGCAGCGAAGCCGACAATTCGGTATCGACGGTGATGAGCAGCGCAGTCATGGGGCGATCCGGTGCGGGACTGATATCCTGCCATAGGCCCCATCGGTTAACGAGAGCTGATCTCTTCGTCCGTCATTGCAGCAATGCGAACTCGCCATAGCTGCCCTGGAAGAAGAGCAGGGGCCGCTCGGGCCGCTCCACCTCCAGCGCGACGACCCGGCCGATCACGATATGATGGTCGCCCGCCTCATGCACCGCGTCGAGCGAACAGTCGATCCACGCGACGACATCGTCCAGGATCGGCGATCCGTTGGCGGAGACGCGATGGGCGATGCCGGCGAACTTGTCCGGTCCAGGCCCGGCGATCTGGCGGCAGAGCGGCGTCTGGTCGCTGGCGAGCACATTGACGCAGAAGCGCCCGACCGCCGCGATGCGCGGCCAGCTGGTCGAGCTTTTGGCGGGGAAGAAAGCGACCAGCGGCGGGTCGAGCGACACCGACGTGAAGGAGCCGACGACCATGCCGACGGGCGCGCCATCGGCCTCCGCCGCGGTCACGACGCATACGCCGGTCGGATAATGGCCCAGCACCCGGCGGAAGGTCGCGCTGTCGAAACTCACCTCGCTCATGCCCTGTCCACTCCCTCTTGTCCGCTCTTGCCCTGCCCTTTCTGGGCAGCGGCTGGCAAGCGAAAAGCCCTCAACATCGCTTGAACGCCGCTGATAGGATCAGAGCGCGATGCCGCCCGCGGCCAGCACCGCCAGCGTCAGCAGCTCCGATGCGTTGGACGCCATGGTCGCGATCTGCACCGATTTCTCCATGCCAACGAGCAGCGGCCCGATCATCGAGGTGCCGCCCAGTTCGCGCAGCAGCTTGGCCGAGATATTGGCCGATTGCAGCCCCGGCATCACCAGCACATTGGCCGGGCCGGACAGGCGGCTGAAGGGGTAGCTTTTCATGACGGCGGGGTTGAGCGCCGCGTCGGGCGTCATTTCGCCCTCATATTCGAAATCCACGTCGCGCGCATCGAGCAGCTTGATCGCGTCGCGCACATTGTCGAGATAGCTGCCGGGCGGATTGCCGAAATTGGAGTAGGAGAGGAAAGCGACGCGCGGGTCATGCCCCATGCGCCGTGCGACCGCCACGGTCCCTTCGGCGATATCGGCGAGTTCGGTGGCGCTCGGCCGCTCGTTGACCGTCGTATCGGCCAGGAACACCGTCTTGTCCTTCGCCACCATGACATGGATGCCGAACGGGGTGCGCCCCGCCGCCGGGTCCATCACTCGCTTCACCTCGCGCAGCGTCTGCGCATAGGGGCGCGTCATGCCGGTCAGCATCGCGTCGGCCACCCCCATCTTCACCAGCAGCGTGCCGAAGATGTTGCGATCGCGATTGACCATCCGCTCGCAATCGCGGCGCAGATAGCCGCGCCGCTGGAGCCGCGCATAGAGCAGGTCGACCATTTCGGGCACCAGCGGCGAATTGACGCTGTTGTGCAGCTCGAAACTTTCAGGGTCGCGCACGCCCAGCTCGCGCAGCTTCTCCACCACCTCGTCGCGGCCGACCAGCACCGGCACGCCATAGCCGAGTTCGCGGAACTGGATCGCGGCGCGCAGCACCACTTCCTCCTCCGCTTCGGCAAAGACGACGCGCTTGGGGTTCGCCTTGGCGATCTCATAGGCGCTGGTGAGGACCGAGGTGGTCGGATTGAGCCGGGCTTTGAGCGACTGGCGATAGGCCGCCATATCCTCGATCGGCCGCTGCGCGACGCCGGTTTCCATCGCCGCCTGCGCGACCGCGGCGGGCACGACTTCCATCAGGCGCGGGTCGAACGGGGCGGGGATGATATAGTCCGGGCCGAAACTGTGCGCGCGGCCATAGGCCTTCGCCACTTCCTCGGGCACCCGCTCGCGCGCCAGTTCGGCGATCGCCTTGGCGGCGGCCAGCTTCATCGGCTCGTTGATCCCGGTCGCCCGCACGTCCAGCGCGCCGCGGAAGATGAAGGGGAAACCCAGGACATTGTTGACCTGATTGGGGAAGTCCGACCGGCCGGTGGCGACGATCGCGTCGGGCCGCGCCGCCTTGGCGTCGGGCGGAAGGATTTCGGGGTCCGGGTTAGCCATCGCGAAGATGATCGGCTTGTCCGCCATCGACGTCACCATCTCGGGCGTCATCGCGCCCGCGACCGACAGGCCCAGGAACACGTCCGCGCCCTTGACCGCTTCGGCCAGCGTCCGCGCGTCGGTCCGCACCGCATGGGCCGATTTCCACTGGTTGAGGCCTTCGGTCCGCCCCTGGTAGATCACGCCCTTGCTGTCGCACATGATGACATTCTCATGCGGGACGCCCAGCGCCTTGATGAGTTCGGTGCAGCTGATCGACGCCGCGCCCGCGCCATTCACCACCACCTTCATATCCTTCATGTCGCGCCCGGTCAGCAGCGCGGCATTGAGCACGCCCGCCGCCGCGATGATCGCGGTGCCATGCTGGTCGTCATGAAAGACCGGAATGTTCATCCGCTCCTTCAGCGTCTGCTCGATGATGAAGCATTCGGGCGCCTTGATATCCTCCAGGTTGATGCCGCCGAAACTCGGTTCCATCAGCTCGACCGCGTCGATGAAGCGGTCGACATCCTCGGTCTTGAGTTCGATATCGATCGAATCGACGTCGGCGAAGCGCTTGAACAGCACCGCCTTGCCTTCCATCACGGGCTTCGACGCCAGCGCGCCCAGATTGCCGAGGCCCAGGATCGCCGTGCCGTTGGAGATCACGGCGACGAGGTTGCCCTTGGCGGTGTAGTCATAGGCCGTCGCCGGGTCGGCCGCGATCGCGCGCACCGGCACCGCGACTCCGGGCGAATAGGCGAGGGAAAGGTCGCGCTGCGTCGCCATCGGCTTGGACGCGATGATCTCGATCTTGCCGGGCCGCCCGGTCGAATGGAAGAACAGCGCCTCGCGCTCGGAAAACTCCACATTCGATCGGTCGGACATTGCGTACTCGCATCTTTGGAACAGCCGCCCCGGCCCTAGCGGCAAGAATATCTTGTGGGCAAGTGCGAGAAGCGCAATTTGCTGTCGGGAATCCCCCGCGCAAGTCGGGGCCGCGGCCCTGCCAGGGCTCGACGGAAGGCGCGCCGCGACGTAGCATGAACGGCCGTGAAACAGGGGATTCGGCGGCTTTTCGACATCCCCAAGCTAAGTCATTGATTTACATAGGGTTATAGGAGAATTTCCGGAGCGAAAAGCGCGATTCAGCTGTTCACTTCGCTGTTCGCTTTGCCCGCGCGCCAGGCGCCACGAGACAAGAACCGCGCGCCCCTTGAAGCCCCGATCGCCAGCAATCCCCGCCCCCGCCGCGCAATTTCATTTTTGTGCAATTCTACCCTTGCCCACAACAACAACCGCTGCTAGTTCCCCGCCACCCGCCGAGAGGGACATATCCTCCGGCCGCCAGAGCGGGCGTAGCTCAGGGGTAGAGCACAACCTTGCCAAGGTTGGGGTCGAGGGTTCGAATCCCTTCGCCCGCTCCAGTTTTCCTAAGAAAATCAGATAGATGCCCCCTTCGGTGGAAGGGTTTTCCCATTACGTTGGACAATCGCAAGCGTCGCGTAATAAGGACGTAATAAGCTCGGAGCGTGTATCTGGGCTATTCTGGCGCACATTCGGCGTCCTCGGCTTGGAAGTGGTGACGGAGGGGAAAGCCTTCCCCTGACGGTGAGCCGATGTCTCACCGTACCCCTTCGAGCGGGGTTCCGCCCCGCAACGCCCCATTCAGCAATCCGCCTCGGCGGATTTGTGTTTTCCTGAAGCTTCGGTGATCGGGCCAGGGCTACGCCGACCCGATCACGTCGTTGGTGGTTGCACTCCCGCGATGGGGTGGGCGTCACTTCCCTTTAGGCCCGCCGCGCCGGGCCGCAACGCGCGCAGGCGCGCTTACCTTCTCTGCGTTTCGGCCCTGCGGGTGCTGCCCGGCTCGGCCGGCGGGCCTTCCGGTCGCTCTTTCGCCGCCCACCCCATTCCGGGGTGCGTGTGGTTTTGAAGGAGAAGTGTGATGAACGCTGTTACCGAAACTGTCGCTGCCGAAGCTGTGTCGGGCGTCGAGATTTTCGTGCCGCTCGCGAAGCTCAAGAAGTCCCCGCGTAATGCCCGCAAGGTGCCGCATGGCGAAGCCGCAATCGAGGCGCTGGCCGCTTCGATCCAGCACAAGGGACTGATCCAGAATCTTGTCGTCGAGCCGGAGGTCAAAGAGGACGGCACGCCGACCGGCTACTATCTCGTCACCGCTGGCGAGGGCCGCAGGCTGGCGATGCTGCTGAGCGCCAAGCGCAAGCAGATCAAGAAGTCCGAGCCGGTGCGCTGCTGGCTGGATACGCTGAACGATCCCTCCGAGATCAGTCTGGACGAGAATGTCACCCGGACGCCCATGCACCCCGCCGACCAGTTCGAGAGGTTCGCGGAGCTTTCCAACGACAAGGGTTGGGGCGCGCAGGAGATCGGCGCGCGGTTCGGCGTGTCGGCTTCCGTGGTGAAGCAGCGGCTTCGCTTGGGCGCTGTCAGTCCCAAGCTGTTGCAGGTCTATCGCGAGGATGGGCTGACGCTGGACCAGCTAATGGCCTTCGCCATCACGGAGGATCATGCCCGTCAGGAGCAGGTGTTCGAGGGCCTGCATCACAACCGCGAACCGTGGATCATCCGTCGCGACATGACCGCCGCCAACGTGCCTGCCGATGATCGCCGCGCGGTGTTCGTCGGGGCCGACGCCTATGTCGAGGCGGGCGGAAACATCATCCGCGACCTGTTCAGCGAGGATCGGGGCGGGTTCTTTGAGGATGCGGGCTTGCTCGACATGCTCGCCTCCGAGAAGCTGCGCGAGATCGCGGGCGAGGTTCAGGCCGAGGGCTGGAAATGGGCCGAGGCGCATATCGACTATCCTCACGCCCACGGGATGCGGCGTTTCTATCCGCAGCCCGTCGCCCTGTCCGACGAGGAAGAGGCGCGGCTGGAATTGTTGTCCGCCGAGTATGACGAACTTGCCGAAGGCTATTCGTCCTATGACGAAATGCCCGAGGACGTGGCAGCGAAGCTGGAGGCGGTGTCCGACGAGATCGACACGATTTCGGCCAAGCGTTCGGCCTACGACGCCAATGTGATCGCGCATGGCGGGGCATTCGTCGTGTTGCACCATGACGGCAGCGTTCGGGTCGAACGCGGTTTCGTGAGGGCAGAGGACGAGGCGCTGGCCGATCCGGAGCCGGAAGCCGAAGGCGATGCGACCGAGCCGCAAACCGGCGAGGACGAGCAGCCGGAGGATGGCGACGAGGACGTGCAGGACGTCGAGGAGGACGAGGAACCGGGCAAGCCGATTTCCGATAGCCTCACCCGCGACCTGTCCGCCCATCGGACGCTGGCGCTTCGCGTGGCGCTGGCCGAGCAACCCGATACGGCGTTGATCGCGCTGACCCATACGCTGACCGCGCAACTGTTCTACAGCTATGCGGAGGCGGGTTGCCTCGAGGTCCGCCCGACTGTGACGCCTTTGGGAAGCCACGCGGACGGGATCGAGGACACGCCCTTGGCGGCGCGGTCGAGCGAGCAGCACGAGGTTTGGGCCGAGCGGATGCCGCGGGATGTGGCGGACCTGTGGGACTTCATCGCCGGACTGACGGACGAGAAGCGGACCCTGCTGCTGGCGCATTGCGCGGCTCGCACCGTCAACGCGCTGCGTCTGCCGTGGGACCGCAAGCCCCGCTCGCTGCAAACGGCGGACAGGCTGGCGACCGCGCTGGCGCTGGACGTGGCGAAGGATTGGACGCCGACCGTGGACAGCTATCTTGGCCGCGTCACCAAGGCGCATATCGTCGAGGCCGTGACCGAAGGGGTGTCGGAGGACGCGGCCCGCCGTATCGCGGACATGAAGAAGCCGGACATGGCGCAGACCGCCGAGCAGCTTCTGGCCGGGACCGGCTGGCTTCCCGCCGCGCTGCGGACGCCGAAGGCGGAAGCGGATCAGCCCGCGCCCGTCGAGGTCGAGGACGTGGGAAGCGTGGAACAGCCGTCCGAAGCGGAGGCTCCCCATACCGGAGCGCAGGACGGCGAAGCGTCCTTTGCCGTCGCCGCCGAATAGCAGCACGGGCCGGGGCCGCGCGAGCGGTCCCGGCCTTCCTTTTGTTGTCGACCAAAAATCGCGGCCGCGCCCTTGCCGGGCGCGGCCGCTTTTCGATCAGGTAGCGGCTTGAAGGTCCAGCAACGTGCGTTGAGCCTTATCCAGACGGTCGGGCTGTCGGCTTTCCTTCATCATGACCTCGAAATAGCGGGTGGAACGAAGCATCGCGTCGAGTGCGAAGGACAGTGCCTTGGGGATCTCCGTCTCAAATGGACCCAGAGTATTGGTTACGCCTCCCTTGCCGTTCCTCTTCTTCAGCCCGTCGAGGCTGCTGCTGGACAGATGGCCGTAGAAGGCACTGGCCAGCCGATATTCGAGATAACCCGACCGCTTCGGCATGGTCTTGGCGATCTTTTTGATGCTGAGGCTCTTCCGTTTGGCCAGCTTCGAGACGTGATGCGCCTCGCGCTTCAGTGACGCCGCAATAACGGCCGCGTCTGTGGGATGCTCTTCGCGCAATAGCGCCTCCCGCTGGATCGCGTTGTCGTGCTCGTCGACCTCCAGCGCTTCGAGCGCTTTGAGCGGATCGGTAGCGAGCAGGCTAAGCCAGAAGCCGACTTCATAGATTGCGCGCACGGCGCCCGCCGCTTCGATGGCCATGGCGCGCTCGGCCAGCATGACCGAAGCCGCGAACGCATTCATCGCGCGCCCATACATGCGGACCGCCGTTGGGGCCTGCGCGTTGGCCGGCCCACCGTTGCCAGCGTCCTGATGCTCTTGGAAAAGCCAGGTGGCGTAACGATTGACGTCACGCGCCAGGTCGAACCACGGCGCATAGTTCTCGATGTAGATCGCCCGCCAGTCCTCGATCAGGGGCGATAGCAACCCTTCCTCCGCCAGTCCCTCGCGAGGGTCTTGGTCTTCCTGCTGGTCGTCGCGATTCGTCACCGCACTGGCGTAGCATCTTCGCGGGGATTGATGGGTATGACTACCATGCGGCTCCGCACTGTGTGCGCGACGACCGCCATGTCTCTTCTGAAGTTCCTAGCCCGGTGCTGCCCAAACGGCCTCTCCAATGGCTTGTCTGACCGAAGCCGATCGCCTTCCCGCAAGGGCGTCGTTCGGCTTTTTTCCGCCGCCTTCGGCTTTGCATCGCGAAACAAAAAAGCCGCCCGCCGTCCAACCTCCTCTGCGTTCCGGCCGCAAGCGGTGCGGGTCGATCGTGCCCCGGCCGGCGCCGAGCCATCGAGGCCGCGATGGGCGCGGTCCGAGCAGACAGGAGATCACGACATGGCTACGATCGGCACCTTCACCGCCAACAGCAAGGGCGAGTTCACCGGCGTCATCAAGACGCTCACTCTCAACACCAAGGCGGTCCTCCGCCCGGTCGACAAGGACGGCGAGAAATCCCCCGACTTCCGCATCAGCACCGCTGACATGGATATCGGTGCCGCCTGGAAGAAGACCAGCCGCGAAGGCCGCGACTACATTTCGGTCAAGCTGGACGACCCGAGCTTCCCGGCTCCCGTCTATGCCACGCTGTCCGAAACCGAGACCGCCGGCGAATACGCCCTCATCTGGTCGCGCTGACCGGCCGACGACGCCCCGCTCCCTGGAGCGGGGCGGACGCCGACGTTCGGAAAGGACTCTGCGGCTTCCCAAATCGGGTAACTGTCGTTCGCGGTAAAATGATCCGCCGGCATCTCGACGATCCGATGCTGCTGCAAGCCAGGCGGGAACCATTGAACGGCGAGTGCGCCGGCGGTCCCGGCGGCTAGCTCCCAATGTTTCGACTCTCGCGAAAGAATCCGGACCAGTTGGAGATAGTGGAGATAGGGGCGGTGCGCCTCGCGCGCGGCAGCGAAGATGTCGATCCAGGGCTGGTCGAGATGAACTGCGACCTTCTTTTCGATGACCCTGACATAGTCATCGTCGTCGCGTTCGATCGGGAAATAGAGATTCCTCGGGTTGGGGAGACCGGCGGATTTGCGCGCCGCGGCCGTGACATGATCGAGCGCGTGGACAAGATTGTTGGCGACGTCGGCCAGGATCGGCTTGGCCCTGCGCTGCGCGCCTCGGTCGATCCGCAACTCGGCGCGATGCAGGCCTTCGGGCGAGGTTGAGCGTGCTATGTTCCACAGCAGGCCGTGGCCGGCTCCGAGGAGTCCACCAAGCTCGCGCTTGTGTGCCTAGGCGCGCGCGAACAGCAATTGCGCGTCGTCGAGAAGATCGGTGGCCGCCATGGTTCTGCCTTAACCGCCTGGGCGTCTCCCCGCCATCACAACCGGACAAACAGCGAACTAGAGTCATGATGCGCCGCCGACGCGGCGCGGTGCTTGGGGCGCCGCCCCCAGCGCCCTTCGGAGCGGCTTCCGCCCAGCTTCCTCCACGCTTCGCGTTCCGTGCAGCCGGTTCCCCGCGAAGCCGCCCACTCCGGTTGCACCCCCGGTCTCGCCGACGGGCAGGGTTTCAGCGCGGCGCTTCGCTGCGCGAAACCCAGACCCAAGGAAGGAACCGACCATGTATTACCAACTCGCCACCCGGTTCGGTCGCAACGCCCACCAGATCAGCGGATATGAAGCGCTCGACAATGAGGCGCTATATCGGCACGTCCCGTCCATCTTCGCCCGCGAGGCGCACGACAGCCGTTCGGAGCGCTATGTCTATGTCCCAACCATCGACATCGTGGAGGGGTTACGCCGGGAAGGATGGTTCCCGTTCTTTGCGGTGCAGTCGGTCCCGCGCGACGGCAGCCGTCATGGCCATGCCAAGCACATGCTGCGCCTGCGTCGGGACGAGGGCATCGGCAAGCCGGAGGCCGCCGAGGTCATCATCGTCAACAGCCATGACGGAACCAGCGCCTATCAGATGTTCGCCGGAATGCTGCGGTTTGTCTGCACCAACAGCATGATCGCGGGCGAGCGGTTCGAGGAGGTCCGCGTGCCGCACAAGGGCAACATTCAGGACGACATCATCGAAGGCGTCTACACCGTTGCCGAGGACTTCCCTCGGCTGATCGACGCCAGCGACAGCATGAAGGCGACGCGGCTTTCCGACGACGAGCGCCGCTTGCTCGGAGAGGTCAGCCTTGTCGCCCGCTATGGCGAGGACGAAAGCCCGGTTCGCCCCGAGCAGATCATCGAGCCACGCCGCCGGGAGGATGTGGGCAATAGCCTGTGGAACACATTCAACGTCATTCAGGAGAATGTCATTCGCGGCGGGTTGCAGGGCCGCAAGCGCAATGCCGAAGGCCGTATCCGCCGCAGCCAGACCCGTGCCATCAACGGCATCGACCAGAATGTGACACTCAACCGTGCGCTCTGGACGCTCGCCGAGGGAATGCAGCGCTTGAAAGCGGGATGACCGTATCCGCCGCAGGGCTGGGCTTTCGGTCCTGCGGCGAACCTCCCCATTACCGCATAACCATCGACCCATCGACGACCGCGCGTCCCGATGGTCCGCGCGGCCGTAAACGAAGCGGGCTCGCCGGGCGGATGCCCGGCTCGCGATTTAGATGTTTCCAATATTCAAGGACGACTATAATAGTCGTTTTCATGGCGTATAGCACTCGGCTCGTGAACGTGATCGTACATGATCACTTCCCGCCAGGTGCGGGCCGCTCGTGCGCTTCTCGGTTGGACACAGGAGATGCTTGCGGACAAGGCCCTTGTTGCTCTGACGGCACTCAAGCGTCTGGAGTCCGAGAACAAGCTGCCTGTGCGAGAGGATACACGCCATCAGGTGGCAAAGGCGCTGGAAAGTGCAGGGATCGTCTTTCTCGATTCGGACCGTGGCGAGGGTGTGATGGTGGTCCGCGGCGCGGCGAGCAAACCGTCAAAGTAAGATGCGCCGTCGCTCGGGTTATCCCTGAAGCATCAACGGTCCATAGCGCGAGCGGTCTAATTACTTCGCTCCATTATGGTGTATATTCTGTGAAGCAGCGTCTGCGGGGGGCGGGCGCTGAAATCGGAGCTTGGCGATGGCGATAGCCTCTTTCGAGGGTCACGCTCCCGATGCGCCGCATGTCACCGACTATGACGAGCGCCACCATCAGACCTATTGGCGGCTGCTCGATGCGGCTGCGGAAAAGGCGGACTGGTGCGAGGTCGTTCGGATCATCTTCGGTATCGATCCCGCCGCCGAGCCCGAGCGCGCGCGCCTGATCTATGACTCTCATCTCGCCCGCGCGCGATGGATGACCGAGACAGGTTATCGCCACTATCTGAAACCGCCGCGTCTGTAGCTTTCTTGGCCGCATCCCTTTGATTAGCTTCCCATATGCTGACTTCGCGCCGCTATGGGGCGCGACGGCCGACAGGACTTCTCCCCTTCTCTCCAGCCGGGAAATTCTTGCGTGCGCTCGGCCGGATGTCGGGCTGGGAGCTACCGAATGCCGTCTGCGAAGGACTGGCGCACGCCGGTGGACGAAACCGGCGATGACGCGCTTCAATATCGCGACATTGCCATGGGCTATCTCAGCCGCAATTCTCGCTATCAGGCTGACTACGTCCGCGCGCTGCGCCGTGTGAAGCGCCGCGAAATCACGGCCGACGACGCCACGAGCGCCTTGGTACGCCGTTGGGGCATGAGCTTTCATGCCGCGCCGTCTTCGGCTTTCGACCCAAAACTTGCGATAGCGCGACCTGACCTCGCACCCGATAACATCGTCCTAGCCCGCGCACCGCCGGACCTCGCGTCAGCGCAACCTTTCGATGTAGCGGCGTTGGGCTCCGTCCGTGCAAAGATGGCGCTTGAAGGCCGTCTTCATGTCATTCTGGCCGACGCTGATGGGGACGCCCACATATGGGTACTTGATTCACCTGACCGGCCCCTTGCGGCGATGTTGCCGTTCGGTGCAAATCTCGCCATCGGTTTGGCTGCGGTCGAGCGTCTGCGTCGCCGCTTGCGCGGCCTTTCGGCAGGCGCTCCGCCGCTTAGGCCGCCGCCGTCCCGCCGTCGGCATCTTTTGACCCTGCTTCGGGTTCTGGATGGCCACCAGATAGGCGCGAGCCGCAGGGAATTGGCCGCCACGCTGATCGATGCAGCGGTGCGCGCGTTCAGCGCAGCCGAATGGGTCGAAAGCCGCGAACGCAAGCGGATTAGCCGATGGCTTACCGAGGCCATCGAGCTAAGAGACGGCGGCTATACCCGCCTGCTTTGCGGCGACTAGGGGGACATTCCCAGACCCCCCAGATGCTGTCCCTTCTCCGCGGCGGGGCGAATTCGCCACCATGCCCTCCTGTCCGCCGGTCCCGCTTTCCGGGGCCGGTCATCATCAGGAGGATCATCATGGACCAGCCTGTTGCCGTTACGACGCCGCGCTATCTCAAAACTCCCGACGCCGCGATTCACCTGGGGTTGTCGGCACGCACGCTGGAAAAGCACCGCTGCTATGGCACTGGTCCGGTGTTCCGCAGGCTCGGCGGTCGCATCGTTTATGCGATCGACGACCTTGAGGCCTGGGCGGCGCTCGGCACCCGCCGATCGACCTCCGATCCGGGCATCGGCGTCGTGCATCCGGCCAAGCGCCTGTCCACCGATTGCGTGCGTCGCTGACGATCATGCGCCGCGCCAACCCTTTTTCCGGGACGCCCAGCGTCGAGCGAACGCAGCTTGAGCTGTTCCGCTCGGTCCCCGGCGATCTCGCGCCCCGTGACGCGCAAGACCTCATGGCTTGGCCGTTCTTCAGCCTCGCCAAGACCCGGCGAGCTGTCCCGATCGAGTTCCGTATGGGCGCAACATGGATCTCGGTCGAGGCTGTCGCCGAGCATGGCATGGCGACTATTTGGGACGCCGACGTGCTGATCTGGGCGGCGAGTCAACTCATCGAGGCGCGTGACGCCGGGCGGCCGACCTCGCGCCTCATGGTGACGACGCCGCACGAGATATTGGCGTTCACGCGGCGCGGCACCGGCAAGGCGAGCTACGAGCGGCTGAAAGCCGCGCTCGACCGCCTGCAATCCACCACTGTCGCCACCTCGATCCGGCAGGAGCATCAGCGGCGGCGGCATCGCTTCTCGTGGATCAACGAGTGGCGAGAGTTGGCGGATGGCAACGGTCGTGCGCTCGGCATCGAACTGATCCTGCCTGACTGGTTCTACGCCGGCGTGCTGGACCGCGCGCTCGTGCTGACTATCGACCGCGCCTATTTCGAGCTGACCGGCGGCCTTGAACGCTGGCTCTACCGTATTGTGCGCAAACATGGCGGGCGGCAGCAAGGCGGCTGGAGCTTCGATGTTCCGCACTTGTATCTGAAATCCGGCGTGCTTTCGCCGCCGCGCCGGTTCGCGTTCGAGTTGCGCACCATCGTCGCGCGCCAAGCGCTCCCCGGTTACGTCCTTTCGCTCGAACATGCGCTCGGCCGCGAGCGCCTGAGCTTCGCGCCTGTGCCGCCCGATCCGTTCGACGCCGCCATGCGCCGCGTCGGTCTCAAGCCTGTGGAGAACCGGCGATGAGACTCGGACGATCGGGAACAGCCGGATTCGGACCATCGGGAACGCGAAACACGGACTATTGGGAACGCCAGAGCTTCGGAAAGCCGCAGGAATCCTCGCGGAATCGAGGCCCCTCTAACAGTGCTAATAGATTCGAATCCTTCGGATTCTTGCTAACGGTGCGCGCGGCTGTGGACATTCTGGCCCCGTTCGGCGTGTCGCGGTTTGGTCAGCGGACCATCCGCTGGCTTCGCACCGTCCCCATCGCGACCCGCATCCCAGGAGACTCTCGATGATCGACGACCGGCCCCCGGCCGTGCGCGGTGGCGGCGTGTTCAGCGCGCTCGCCCGCGACAGCCTCACCCATATCGAGCTGACCTGGATCGAGAAGAGGCTCGAGCATTGGATACGCTTCGGCCGGATCGCCCAGGATCGCATCCTGACTCGCCGCACGCGCATCGTCTGCTTCCGGCCGGGCGCTGTCTTCGCCTTCGTCCGTTGGGCGTCGAACGACTTCGGAACCATCATTTCGCGCATTGACGTGGTGCGCGCGGTCGCGGCCAACGAGGCATACACGACGCTGCCGTTCGTGCGGCCTGGCGGAGACATCCTGCTCAAGATCGAAGGCTGGCCCAAGGTCCAACAGGTGCTCGCCGCCATCGACGCGGTTGAGTCGGCCGGCATCGATCCTTGCGATGCAGCCGCCGATCACTGGCGCCATGTCCACAACCGTATCGTCGCCGGCCATCAGCCGAGACCTTACACGGCGGAGCGCCATCGCGCCTGGCTCAAGCGTCGGGAGATCGAGGGATGACGCGCCGCCGCTATGTCATGGCGACGGCCATCGCTGCATCCATCTTCGCGGTTTCGTTTGTCGCCATTGCGGTCGCTGATCCGTTTCCCCGCGTCATCTGGAACGCTAGCGCGAGTGCGCCGATCGGACTCTACCGCATCCATCCCGATCGTGATCCACCTGGTGGTGTTCTGGTCGCGGTCATGCCACCCCGGCGGTGGGCGCGATGGATGGCCGAGCGCGGCTATCTGCCCGAGGGCGTGCCGCTCCTGAAGCATGTCGCGGCGAAGGCCGGGCAGAGCGTCTGTCGGATCGGCGACGTGCTGAGCGTCGATGCGCGGCCGGTTGCCATCGCCCTTGCGCACGATCGTCGTGGCCGTTCACTGCCGGTCTGGCAGGGTTGCCGCACGCTGCGACCGGGTGATTTGCTGCTACTCAATCCTGCCCATCCCGACAGTCTGGACAGCCGCTATTTCGGACCGCTGCCGGCGTCCGCCGTTGTCGGACGCGCGACGCCGCTACTCCTGCGCGCGCCGTCCCCATCGCATCCACCCGCCAACCACAAGGAGACTGGCCGTGCCCACCACGCACTTTGAATCGACCGGCGATGGCTATGCAGGCCGCATCAGGCTGTTCGGCATCGACGAGGCGATCGTGCTCGTTCCGCTCGAACCGAACGACGCTGAGAATGCGCCCGACTACCGCATCCATCTCGATAGCGAGGATGGCCCCGAAGTAGGCGGCGCCTGGAAACGGGTCGGCGAACGGGCTGGCGATTACATCGCGCTGGAGATCGACAGCCCGATCTTCCCGGCGCCGTTCCGGCCCGTCTTGTTCCGCGCCGATGCCGAGGGCCGAGCGCTTTGGCTGTCGTGGCGGCGTCCGCGACCGCGTGAAGACCGGAGCTGATCGGTGCCTGTTGCGATCATCCCTTTGTTCGCGGAAAAGCCGTCTCATCCCTTCGTCCCGCTCGGTCGCAGGTCGGCCGGCGCGCACAGCGAAGGTCAAAGGCGGCCCCCGGCCTGCGCTTCGCGCGAACCCTTTACCGCAGCGAGCACGCTGGCAGGCTGGCGTCAGAGCGGGGGCGGATCGGCCGTCGTGGCCGCGATCCTGTTGCTGCTCGCGCCGGGCGCCGCGCTGGCACAGAATGTGTCGGCCGAACGGGTTGCGGCGAGCCATCCCTATGTCGACCATGTCGTCGATGCGGCGCAGCGGTTCCGCATCCCGGAAGCCTGGATATGGGCAGTGATGCGCGTCGAAAGCAACGGCAATTCCCGCGCTGTCTCGACTGCCGGGGCGATGGGTCTGATGCAGATCATGCCCACAAGTTGGGCGGGTCTACGCACGCGCTATCGGCTCGGCTCCGATCCATTCGACGTGCGCGACAACATCATGGCGGGCGCGGCCTATCTGCGCGAGATGTTCGACCGCTACGGCAATGCGACCGCCATGCTCGCCGCCTATAATGCGGGGCCGGGCCGCTACGACGAGCATCTCTCGCGCGGTCGTCCGCTGCCCGCCGAGACACGCGCCTATCTCGCAAAGCTCGCGTCGATTGCCGGCATCTCGGACACCACCCAACTTGCCGCTGCACCAGCTCCCGATTCGCTCGCCTGGCGTCACGCCGCGTTGTTCGCAGCGCGTTCAGGACCGGCTTCGACCATGCCGGTGGATGCCGAAAACGATGCCGGTGCTGCGCAACCCGGACGCCCGCCAGCCGGTCTCACGGAGGTTGCAATAGTCGCAGCCACGTCGCCCTCGACCGGTCTTTTCGTCCCGCTTTCCGGCCGGTCTCCGCCATGAGCCGCTCTCGCGTGTTCTGGCGAGCTTCGTCGCAGCCTTTCGCAGCGCCGGAAGGGGGAAGGCTTCAGCTTTTGCAGGGGAAGGGGCGAGGGCAAGATAAAACAGACGATGTGCGGAGCCAATTCGCCACGGTCGGAGCATTGTTTCACAAGGCTTTGCGGCGTTCCGCCGCGAGGTGCGGGCCAATGCCCGCGATGTGGACCTTTTGCCGTTTCCCCCTGTTCCCGCCGCCTTGCCGCACATCGCGGGGCTGGCGGCCATGAAAGAAGAGGATAATTTCTGTATCCGTCCGGGCCGCATCCGCTCGCGAGGAAGCCAGCGGGGGCGGCCCGCGATTGCCCAGGCGCTCGCCGCCGCACAGCGCGCCGGAGGCATCGGCGCGGGGCGCTCCAGATCGTCGGGAGCCAGCTTCTCGACCTTCGGGCGCGGCAGGGTGGCGAGCATCCGGTCCACCCATCGCCTCGGCCACGGCACGCGCAATGTTGTCGTCAAGGCGCGCGTGGTCCGGCATGGCGGCCGCTCGTCGCTCGCCGCGCATCTCAATTACCTCCAGCGCGACGGCGTCACCCGCGACGGCGAGCGCGGCGTGCTGTTCGGCGCTGACAGCGAGATTCTCGACCGCAACGAATTCGCGGTGCGGTGTAAGGAAGACCGGCATCATTTCCGCTTCATCGTCTCACCCGAGGACGCCGAGCAGATGCGCGACCTAAAGGGCTTCACGCGCGACTTCATGGCGCGGATGGAGCGCGATCTCGGCACCCGGCTCGACTGGCGGGCGGTCGAGCACTGGAACACCGACAATCCCCATGTCCATATCATCGTGCGCGGCGTAGCCGACGATGTTCGCGACCTTGTCATCTCGCGCGACTATATCCGCGAGGGGATGCGGGCGGCAGCGCGCGAGATCGTCACGCGGGAACTCGGCCCGCGCACAGATCTCGACATCCGGCAATCGCTGGAGCGGCAGGTCGAAGCCGAACGCTGGACCGACATCGACCGCGCGCTTGCGCGCGAGCGCGACCGCAACGGCATCATCGACACCGCGCCCGAACGCGGCGTTCCTCCCGGCCCCGATCACGGGCAGCGCATCGGCCGGCTGCGCAAGCTGGAGGGGCTGGGCCTCGCCAGCGAGATCGCGCCGGGCCAGTGGACCATGCGCGGTGATGCCGAGACGGCGCTGCGCGAGTTGCAGACGCGCGGCGACATCATCAAGCGGATGCACGAAGCGATGACGGAACGCGGCATCGACCGCGGTGCGGCCAGCTATGTACTCGAACCCGATCCCGGCCAGCCGGTGATCGGCAGGCTGGTCGATCGCGGCCTTCATGATGAACTGACCGGCAGCGCCTACGCCATCGTCGACGGGATCGACGGGCGGACCCATCACGTCCGCTTCCCCGACATCGAGGCGACCGGCGATTGCAGGCCGGGCGCGATCGTCGAACTGCGCCATTTCGAGGACCGCAAGGGGCGGCAGCGCATGGCGTTGGCGGTGCGTTCCGACATGGATCTCGATGCGCAGATCCGCGCGCCGGGGGCGACATGGCTAGACCGCCGCAACCTGTCCGGCGACGGGCGCGACCTCGGCGGCGGCTTCGGGGCCGAAGTGCGGCGCGCCATGGATGAGCGCGCGGAGCATCTGGCCGATGAAGGACTGGCACGGCGGCAGGGCCAACGGATCATCTTCGCGCGCAATCTGCTCGACACGCTGAAACGGCGCGAACTGTATGCCGCCGCCGCGAAGCTGTCCGCCGAGATCGGCCTGCCGCACACGCCGTCACAAACGGGCGACTATGTCATGGGCGCCGTGCGCCAGCGCCTGACGCTGGCCTCTGGTCGATATGCGATGATCGACAATGCGCTTGGCTTCCAGCTTGTCCCGTGGTCGCCCTCGCTCGACCGGCAGATGGGCAAGCACATCTCCGGCGTCATGCGTGGCGACGGCGGCGTGGACTGGTCGTTCGGTCGTGGCCGGGGACTGGGGCTGTGATGTCATGGATCGGGTGGTCTGCAGATCGTGAGTTTCGGATTCTCCGATGTGACAGCCGCCGTCTATGCGCAGGGCGAAGCAGCGGGATAATCGGTAATGGCAAAGCGATCAGAATACCGATTGAACGCCGTCAATTCGGCAACACGTACAGGCGCCTCATATTTGTAGATCTCCCGGCGAAGATAGCTGACTTCTTCCGCCAGGCGATCATCCGACAGGTCGATCCACCAGGCGCGGGGCAGGCCGTTATCCTCGCCATTCCAGCGATAGCCACGCCCCTTGAGTATGTCCTTCGCATCGAATGGCGAATTGTCCGCCCAGCAGCGCTTACTGTTACGTCGCGCCGAGGCAAGAAGTTCCTGTAAGGCCGTCTGGCCCGCCGGCAGGCAAGGTCGTCCGAGTAACTCTATCACGGCATGACAATCGTGAACCGCCCGATGGCGATCGTAGAAGAAGCCGCTGCTGAGCGCGAGATAGGCGAGCTTCGAGCTTTCAAAGCCGGCTTCCCGCCAGTCAACTTCGGTCATTGAACAGGCCCACGGATTGGCGGCCAATGCTGGGCAAAATCGCTCCAGAAAGCGGCGATCGAATGCGGCATTATGGGCAATGACGAGGCTGCTGCTGGCAAAAGCGGCGACATCGGCGGGATTGATCGACCGCCCTGCCACCATCGACTGGTCAATGCCCGTCAGCTTTGTCACCTCTGCCGAGATCGGCACGGACGGTTCACGCAGCGCATTGTATGGCTCACCGATACCGACCAGTTTATCGTTCATAGAATAGTAAAAGGGCACCATCGCGAGTTCGATGATCTCGTCCTTGCTCGAATCAAGACCAGTGGTTTCGACATCGAGCAGGATCGCCCGCTTGGCACCAGCGGGAGGCGCATCCACGATCGGACCGGGTGCGAGGCGGCGAAGCACGCGATAACGGCCTGTCGCCTCCAGGGCCTCGGCCCATTGCTCATCGCGATCCCCGCTCATGTCACGGGGCCGCCGCAGCAGCACCTGCGGAATTCAATTTCAGCAGCGATGGACGGCCTGCTTCATGGAACCAGAGATCGACGATCTTGGCGTCGTCGCTGGCCGGCAGCGGTGCGGCGCTGCGAACCTTGAACGTCGTCGGCAGGTTCACCGAATTGCCAAACACCAGGGCGTGTTGCTTGGGCAGCGACGGCAAGCGGCGAAGCACGCTGTCGGAAATGAACGGCGTCATCTGCCGAATCTGCGAGAGGTCGTCGGGATTCTGGATGCGATGTACGACGAAATTGGCGCATTGCGACAGCACGGTCTTGGACAATTCGCTGGGGCGCTGTGAAGCGACCAGGAGGAACAAGCCATACTTGCGCCCTTCCTTGGCGATGCGCTCGAATATCCTGCTCGCGTCCATCGCGTAGCGCGACGGCGTTGACGCGACATAGCGGTGCGCCTCTTCAAGCAGGAGATGCACCGGGAAGCGGTTGCGAGGGTCGGCCTGCCGCAGAAGACGGAAGATCATGCGCGACACGACCGCGCTGACCAGTTCGACCACTTCGTCCTCGACGGCGTTCATGTCGATGATGATGATCTGAGCCGCCTTGGTATGGCCGCCGTCGATCGCCGTCAGGCCGAGGATGCCGGACAGGAAGCTGGCTACATCGGTATGGCTCTCGTCGGCGTCGTGCCGGAGAAAACCATAGTCCGACCGCTCATCCAGCGCCTTGAAGCGCGTCACCATCTGCGCGCAATAGTCGCGGATTTGCCGGTTGCCGTGCGCTTCCTGATAAAGCAGCGCCAGGTCGATCGCGTCGCCGAGCGCCGTGAAGTCGAATGGCGTCCCGTCATAGTCGGGAAATTTGAGGTCGGGGTCGATGAAGCCGCCCGCGCCGTCCTTGCCCGCGAGGAAATCATATGCGCTTTCGAGCGCCGTCATGTTGCCGAACTTGACGGTGATCCAGGAATTGAGGGCGGCGATGTTGATCTCGGCCGTCCTGAAACGCTGGAGGATGCCGCGGATGCGCGTCTCCTTGGCACCGGGAGGGGTCTCGTCGCCGAGGATTTGGGTCAGGCACGTCGCGAGGATGTGGTTGCGGTAGGTGTTCAAAGCGCTCGCACTGTTGGTGCCGAACAGCGTCGCCATGCCGAGCGCCATGCGCAGGATCGGAACTTGGGTCCGCTCGCTGGCTTGCAGCAGCAATTCCCATTCGGAGAGATCGAGGAACCAATGTGGCACCCGGAACACGCCATCGGCGGCGGTGCCGTCGAGGATCACGCGCTGGACGCCGATGTCGGCCTTGTCGGGCAGCTCGGCGAACGCGCGGTGGTATTCGCCGTTGACGTCCAGCACGACAAATGTGGCGCCGCGCGCATGATGCTCGTCGGGCTTCTCGAACAGCGCCTGGAGGACGGACGCGATGGTGCAGGACTTGCCGCTGCCAGTATTGCCCAGCACCGCGACATGGCCGCCGAAAAAGTCGTCGATACGGACCTTAACTTCATAGTCCTCGAAGATCACCGACTGGCCAATGGCAAGGTTGCGGAACCGGGTGGCGTCGGCCGGATCGCAGGGTTCCTCGCCGGGACCGATCGACGGAACCACAGCGGCGTCGGTGTCGAAGATGCGATCGAGTTCGCTATCCAGAGCGTAGAGAACATCGGCATAGAGCGAGGGAAAGAGCGAAACGCCGAACCGGAATTTGCCCGCGCCCTGCATCGGCAACATGCCTACGGGCACGACGTCGAGATATTTGGCCGAGTTCACCTTGTCGAGCTGGCCATCGGAGACGCCGCCGCCCGAGGTATCGCGTTCGCGCAGGCCCACGACTTCGGCGACGACATATTCGGCCTGCGCCGGGATCATCAGAAAGGAGCCGAGCCGCGCGACATAGTGAACATCGTCAAAGCCGACGACGGTGAAATTGTCGGTGCCGCTGTGCATCTCGACGACGAAGCGGTCGGCGGCGACGGAGACTACCTTGCCGATTGCGCGCTTGCGATCGTCAAAACTCATCGGCAGGCGCCTTTTGCGGACCCATGCTTTCAAGCACGAGCCGGATCGCCTCGTCGATCCGCTCGGGCGGGCGCTGCGGCATGAAATGCTCGACGATTGTATCGAAATAGTGCGCGCGCGTGTCTTCGGCCGGTCCGTCGCCGCCGATGATCCAGATGCGCGGATCGCCGAGAGCGCGCAGCTTCGCGATCTCGCCGCCGGCCTCGGGGTCCGCGAAGATGATGAGGCGAAAGGTCGGGATCGTCAGCGCCTGATAGATAATGTTGTTGAGATGCTCGTCGCCGAAGGCGAAGCCTGCGGTGACGAGTACGCTCTGCTCGCGGACGATGCGGGACTGAAATTCGCGGAACAGGTCGGCATAAGGGGAGCCGAGGCTGGAGTTCTGCTTGGCCGGGGTTGGATAGACCATGACCTTGGTGGGCGCGTCCTGCGGCCACAGCTCGCGGACGGGGAACAGGCCGTGATCGTCCTCGGTCCAACTGATCGAGCCGTGCAGCTTGCACAGATAGACGAAGCCATCGACCGCCGACCATTTCCGGCTGGTGAGATCGAGCTGTTCAGCGAGCGCGTAGCGGAAAGTCGCGGGATTGAAGCGGCGTTCGACCACGCCGGAAAAGCCGTTTGCGTAGGGCAGACCAAGCCGGTCCATCGCCCGTTCGTTAAACAGGTCGTAGTTAGTGGTGAACACCCAAGGTCGGGGTAGCGAGCGATCACGCAGTACGAGCTTGCGGTAGAAAGCCTCGTAGAGATCAAGGACAGAGGTGTCGCCGCTGGCGAATGCGCCGTCCGTACACCGTTCCCAGATAAAACCCTGCACCTTCCTGATGATCGCTTCGACCTTGGCCTTGCTAGCGATATGAGGTTGATTCTTGCTCCGCTCGAACACGAACCGCAGACTGTGGAGCAATTCCATCAGCCGTTCGAGATTGCGGGCGTATTCAGTTCCGGCGAGCTTCGCGCCGAGCTTGTCGAGGAAAGCGACATCGTCGGCATCCAACGCCCAAGCGGGTGGTTCGGGCGGGTCCCATGCCGCGTCAGCGTCCGGCGCGAGAGGATAGCCACAAAATTCCTCGGCGAGTGGCGCCATTGTCGAAATCCCGACCTCAACCTTGTTCTTCATCAGGGAGGAGCAGCCAGCGCCAAGGAGAAAAGCGACATTGCGAGCGTTCAGAGATTCCCCGATCGCTTTCCTGACAAGATCAGGCCCGCGCTCCCAATCAAGGTCGGACGAGATCGTATCGCCATGCCGAATAAAATGAAACCGGCGCGCGGTAATTGCCGCATCCTGGTCAGCCATGCGGATTTGCCAGCCAAACGATCTGGGCGTTCGCCCGGTTGGTCCGATCCAATCGGGTTTGTTCTCTTTCGATTCGCACTCAGCTCCCCCCTCTTGCATGAAGGTATCTAAGCCGGGCCGAGCGAGAATAGAAGATAACTACGCTATTTCCTGTCTTTCTTCGCCACGCTGCGATGGGCGCGAATAGCGCTTGAATCGCCAGTTCCTGACCTTCTCCTTGCGGGAAGGAGGCCATATGTCCGCAACCAAAATTCTCTGGGGCCAGGTCATCGCCGTTTTCCTCATCGTGCTTTCCAGCATCTGGAGCGCGACACAATGGACGGCCTCAGCACTCGCGTATCAGCCCGAGCTTGGCCCGCCCTGGTTCATGGTCGGCGACTGGCCGATCTATCCGCCGCCAGCCTTCTTCGGGTGGTGGTTCTCGTTCGACGCCTATGCGCCCGACATCTTCCAGACCGGCGCTTACATCGCTGTATCCGGCGGCTTCGTGTCGATCGCGGTGGCCATCGGCATGTCGGTCTGGCGCGCGCGTGAGTTGAAGAACGCCGAAACTTTCGGCTCGGCGCGATGGGCGAGCGAAAAGGAAATCCGCAAGGCCGGCCTGCTCGGTGGCGATGGCGTGGTGCTGGGCCAGTTCGGTCGGGCCTATTTGCGCCATGACGGACCCGAGCATGTGCTGTGCTACGCGCCGACCCGTAGCGGCAAGGGCGTCGGTCTCGTGGTGCCCTCGCTCCTGACATGGCCCGGCTCTGCCATCGTCCACGACATCAAGGGCGAGAACTGGACCCTGACCGCCGGCTTCCGCTCGCAGCACGGGCGCGTCCTGCTGTTCGATCCGACCAACGCAGCATCGGCGGCCTATAATCCGCTGCTGGAGGTGCGGCGCGGCCAGTGGGAAGTGCGCGACGTGCAGAACGTCGCCGACGTGCTGGTCGATCCCGAAGGCTCGCTCGAACGTCGCAATCACTGGGAAAAGACCAGCCACGCGCTGCTGGTCGGCGCGATCCTGCATGTGCTCTACGCCGAACCCGACAAGACGCTGGCCGGGGTGGCCGCATTCCTGTCGGACCCGGCACGACCGATCGAGACGACGCTGGACCGGATGATGGCGACCCCGCATCTGGGCGAGGCGGGCGTGCATCCCGTGATCGCCTCCGCCGCGCGCGAACTGCTCAACAAGAGCGACAACGAGCGGTCGGGCGTGCTGTCCACCGCGATGTCCTTCCTGGGGCTTTACCGAGATCCGGTGGTCGCCAAGGTGACGCGCTGCTGCCAGTGGCGCATCGCCGACCTTGTCGACGGCCCCGAGCCGGTCTCGCTCTATCTGGTGATCCCACCTTCGGACATCTCGCGCACGCGGCCGCTCATCCGCCTGATGCTCAACCAGATCGGACGGCGGCTGACCGAGGAACTGGAGAGTGGCGCGAAACGCAATCGCCTGCTGCTGATGCTCGACGAGTTCCCGGCGCTGGGCCGGCTCGACTTCTTCGAGTCCGCGCTGGCGTTCATGGCCGGCTACGGAATCAAGGGCTTCCTGATCGCGCAGAGCCTCAACCAGATCGAAAAAGCCTACGGCCAGAACAACGCGATCCTCGACAATTGCCATATCCGGGTCAGCTTCGCGACCAACGACGAGAGGACGGGCGAGCGCGTGTCGAAGGCGCTCGGCACCGCTACCGAAATGAAAGCAATGAAGAACTATGCCGGGCACCGGCTGTCGCCTTGGCTCGGACATCTGATGGTCTCGCGCTCCGAAACGGCCCGCCAGCTTCTGACGCCAGGCGAGGTCATGCAACTTCCGCCCGACGAGGAAATCGTTATGGTGTCCGGCGTCAATCCGATCCGCGCGAAGAAGGCAGCCTATTATACCGACGACCGCTTGGCCGCCCGCATCATGGCACCGCCCGATCCGTCAGCTTGGGTCGATCGGGAAATCCGCCCGGACGACTGGCGCAACTTGCCGCCCATCGCGCCTGACGATGCGACGATGCGGGCGTTTGCACGCAAGCGCGAAGAAGCGAAGGGAACCGGGCAGGCTGGCAAGGCGGAAGGAGGGAAGCCCGATACCGCGGGCGAAAGCGAGGCGGTGGCGGATATCCGTCAGGAACCCGAGCAGGAACAGCATCTCGATATTGCGCCCAAACCCCGGCCCGCGCCGGCCAACGAGTTCGACCCCGACGAGCCGGAGCCCGACGCGGACGCCATACGCAACCGGGAAATCCAGCGCGAACGGGCAATTAACGCGCGCCGGGCCTCGATGGACCGGGATGACGGGATCGAGCTATGAGCAAGGGCAGGCTTTCGGTCTATCTCGACCGCGACATCATGCAGGCGCTGGCCTCCTATGCCGACCGGCGCGGGCAATCCCGCTCATTGGTCGCGGAGGCGGCCATTGCGTCGTTCCTCTCGCCCGATGGCGACGAGCGGCGCGAGGCGGCGATTGCGAAGCGCATCGACCGGCTCGACCGCAAGGTGGCGCGTCTCGAACGCGATCACGGCATCGGAGTCGAGATGATCGCACAGTTCGTGCGCTTCTGGCTGACATCGACCCCGCCGCCGCCCGAGGGGGAACGTGCTGCCCTACGCCGACTGGGGAACGACCGTTACGACGCCTTCATGGAAGCATTGGGACGGCGACTCGCCAACGGGCCGAGAGTGCGTCAGGAAATCGGTGAAGATTTTCCCAAGTCTGGGGAATAGCGCATTACTCGCTCTGTTCAGGACGCAGCCAGCAGTAATCGCCCTCTGTGGCAATGACTGCCAAATACGTTCTCGGACGCGATATGCCAACATAAGCCATCTCGAAAGCGACCATATCAGAGGGGGTGACAACAAGAATGACGGCAGGTCGTTCAAGCCCCTTGAAGCGGCGCACCGTGTCGATGATCACAGTATCACTAGTCAGGTCATCACAAGTCGCGAAATCGAAATCCGATCTTGCTGCTGCGATTCTGAAAGGCTCGAACCAGTCTGCAGATGGAAAGAGGATGGCAATGTCGGAAGGCGCAACCTCCTCGCGATGGACGAGTCGGCGCAGCTCCGCATAGGCTGCTTCAGCGAGCTGCTGTCGCGTGGCTACCGGGATCCAGCTAACAGGGTGGCCTTCAGGTCCCTGGGGTTCGATATCGGGGCCTTCGTAATGCGCCTGGGCGGCGCTGTGGATTGCCCTCGTATTCCTCAGATTTCGTTTAAGCCTGATGGGGACAAGTTCGAGGTCCGCACAAGGCACACGTCCGGTGGCATAAACCCGCTGGTTTGAATCCGACATTACGCGCAGCGTGCCGCCAGGCGCGAGAGCTGTCGAAATCGCCACCCACCAGGTCGGCAGGAAGTCCTGGCCTTCATCGACGACGATCGCGTCCCATCTCCCTCCCGGATTAAGATCGATGGCGTCGATAAGGGCGGCGGGTAACAATTCATCGAACAATTGCTGGTCGTTCGCAGCGGTGCCTATTGCCAATCCCGCTCGAGCCGCCACCTGACCGCATACCGAGTGAAAGCTTGAAATAGTGAGGTTCTCTATGCCGGCCAGCCGGCGCCCAAGCTCGGCTGCCAAAGGGCTACTGTAGCAGGTAAGTAGTGTCCGCTTTCCCGACGACGCGAGGCGCATGGCCTCTTCCGCCGCGATCACGGTTTTTCCGGTCCCGGCGCCACCCCTGATCTCGGCGCGGGTAATGTCGGCGATATGGTCGAGAATATGAAACTGGGTGGGCTCGAGAACGCCCATATGCTCCGCCGCATCCGCCATGGCCGCCGAGACACTGAAATGAAGCTGGAAAGGGCTTGCAAGGATTTGGGTGAATGCCGCCAGTCCGTCCTGACCAAGCGGCTCGCAGGCCGGCGGATTGCGGCCCTCATCAAGCCGCCTGCCGATCCATTGCCTCAACCCGTCGGCGAATTCACGCGAGCAGCAGAAAATGCGCGTAGGCCGGTCGGTGCCGAGATCTCTCGGCGGTGCCACGGCATCAGGGAAGATGACACCGTGGCTGATGTGGATGAATCGCTCGCGCCAACGACCGGACGCCTTGAGTTTCTTCAGCAGCTCGTGTTTTGCGCTCCGGGCCTGATTGACCGGATCCTTGATCTTGTGGCGGAAATGCTGGGCGTCGGTGCTCCACCATTGTGCCGCCTCGGGGTCGAACGAGATCCCGCCGCCTTTCACCTCGATCGCAAGATATCCAAGGCGCGCATGCGCGACGAGGAAGTCGCACTCGCCATCCTTCTCCGCGCCGAGATGGTCAGTACCGAGCCAGGGGCTCGAATAGAACACCGTGAAGCTGTCATCGAGAATGGCTGCCAGCTTGTCGTAGACACGAACTTCCGCGCGCCGGCGGCGGTCCTGCCGGATCGATACCGGCAGATCCCTTGGCCACATGACCGCCATCAGGCCGGCCTCATCAGGCCGTCAAAAAAGCCTGTCTGCGGATTGCCCGGCAGGCCTGTCAAAAGACCACGGTCAAGGTAGCTGTTGAACGCCTCGCAGGATGTTTCCGGGGCAAGGACGCAAGCATGGCAAGCCGAATGGGAGAAGGTCGCCTGCGCGCCCATCATGTCCGAAATGCACAGCGGGTCCGACGAGCACCACTCGATGGCAAAGAGCGCGCGCGTGAGGATGCCTGGAATCCGTTCCGCCTTGCCCTGCCGTTGAAGACCGCCGAGCGTTCCGTCGGAATCGGG
This sequence comes from Sphingobium sp., assembly GCF_036170395.1. Taxonomy (GTDB): domain Bacteria; phylum Pseudomonadota; class Alphaproteobacteria; order Sphingomonadales; family Sphingomonadaceae; genus Sphingobium. Next base: position 6,287 of record NZ_JAVHPD010000054.1, on the reverse strand, counting down.
GGTCGCGGTATAGATGAGGACGCCAGCCATGGGATCGTCGCCCGCTGCGGCATAGATCCGCTCCTGGAGCGAGGCGCTCGAATAGCCGCATTCCAGAGTCAGCTGCCGCATGAGGGCGTGCGCCAGCGTATGACACAGCATGTACCGCGCCGTGATGATACGCGGCGGCTCGGTGTCCTCGCCATGGCGCGACTTCCAGTCAGCGCGATACAGCGCGTGAATTTCGGCCGCACGCTGCTGGACAAGTGGCTGCGATTCCCATGCCGAAAGCCGCTTCTCGTCGAGCGCCAGGAAAATGCCTTCTCCACGAACCTCGATCGCAGGCAGCCACGGAAGTCTTGTTTTCGAGAGCTGGGCTACCTCGGGAGAGTCCGGATCGCCGGGCGGATTGATCCGCGTGAATCCGGTGATCGCCCTCACTTCGCGCAGGCGCACCGCCCTTACGATCGTCGCGACCCAGGGCCGGATCACTTCGGGGACAGTTTCCCGCCTGATCTCGAATTCCAGATCCTTGTCGATCCGGTCGCCGGGATCCTCGACGAATTGGCGGAATTCGGCAGGCCGCAGATCCGACGTGTCGATCTCGGCGTATTTTTCCACGCGACGATCGATCGCGGCCGCGAGCTGCGCGGGCGTCATTTTGAGCTCTTCGAGCACCGGTCCGAGTTCACCCTTGGCCATCATGTCGATGAACAGCTCGCGCTGGGAGGGATCGATATTGACCAACGTGTCCCAGAACGTGCCGAGGCACTCCTGCAGACGGTCGGACCATGGCGGAATGCTGAGTGCTGACTGGGTGACGGCGAAATAGAGATTGGAGGCGCCGCGCTGGACGGCGACCAGCTGCTCGGTGCAGGTCTCGTCCGCGTCGGAGAGCCACGGCCGTTTGCCCGGACAGCGTGAAAAGCGTTCCCAGGTCTGCTTCGCGAAGATGCCGTCCATCGACTTCGATGCCTTGCACTTCGGACATTTCAGGATGAGTCCCGCGAGACCGGCGTGCTCCGCTCGCAATGTCAGCGATCCCCGCAGATTAGTGCAGTCCGGCTTGTGTCCGACCCACCAGTGCCAGGGGAACTCGTCGACGTGTCCGCGGGCGCATGCCATCACGAAGCGCACTGGAATGACGAAGACCTTGCGGCCGCCCGGACTCTTGGCGGTGCAGTCCGGACAATACCGGTAGGCCTTGCCGGGATCGTCCGACCAGTTCTTCATTGGCCCGATGCGGTCGCACTCGGGACATTGCAGCCATTGCGGGAAGCGAACCGCAACGAGACGGCGGGTGTCCGGGTCCTCTTCCTTCCGCCTCTCCTCGACTACGGGAGGCAGGCGGAAGCCCTGGACGCCCAGCTTCTTCTGCAGTCGTGTCTCGCGGACGGTCTGTGCGTTCGCGAGCCCTGCCGGCGGAAAGGAACGATCCCATTCCTCCAGCCCGGCTGCCATGCCCGACACTGCGGCGTTGTCGGCGCGGAAATCGATGACCGAACCGGGGCCGAAGGTGGAGACCACCGTACTGCGCCGCAGGTCCTGAAGATCATTCGCCATCGCTTCCCCCTCTTGGCCGCAAGACCGGAGCCATGCGGAATGGCGTTCCTGCTTCCACGCTGCGCATCGAATTCAGGGTCGGCCACGCTGCACCGGCCTGTCGGCCAAGCGCCTTCTTCCATGCCGCGCGCTCCGCGCTCTGCAGGAGTGACTGGGAATCCTTGTAGTCCTGCCAGTAGAAGACCGGCACCCGCGCCGTCCACCGCGTAAGCCGTCGTTCAAGTTCCGCCCGGACATCCTTCTCCTCCGGATCGATCCGCCGCGCACGCTCAACGATCAGATCGATCAGGTCCTGTGCCTTTGCCAGCGCCGCATCGCTGAGCACTGGCCTATCGAGCATCCCTGGAATCAGATGGCGCACGGCGGCGACCAGCGCGGCATGCAGCGCCCGGTCGCGCGCCCGGGACGCGAACGGTGTGACACTGGTCGCCTCGACGTCACGGTACAGTGTCTGGTGCCAGCCCGCGAAGGTTTCGAAATGGGAGCGGTCCCGAGCCTTGGCGTTGTTGAGGATCGTGACGACAAGTCCGCTCACCTCGCCGCGTCCGACGCGGCTCGTCGACTGAATATATTCCGCGATCGTCTTGGGCTGGCCGTTGACCAGCATCAGCCCGAGCCGCGGTATATCCACGCCGACACTGACCATATTGGTTGCCAGCACCGTGTCGAGCGCGCCGGCCTGTCCGACACGGATGGCGAGGGTATCGAGCATTTTCAGGATCTCGTCCTGCGTCCGGCGAGAGGTCAGCTCGTCGACATTCTTCATCGGCCTCGCCGGTTCGACGCGTGCATCGGCATAGAGCCTGATGCTGTCGGTGACGTCGTCCTGCATAAGAACGAGCGCGCCGCCGAGCTCGCGCAGTGAATTGAAATAGCCCACGAGTGTCCAGTACGGATCCTGCGACTTCGGCGTGGCAAAGGCTGCAGCAGCCGACTGGAGCAGGGAAGCGGCCACCGCCTGAAGCGAGAATTTGGCTGACCTGCCAGCCGTTGAGACACCGATATAGCGACGGCCCGTCGACGCAGGATTGTGCACCGCGAAGCCGGAGTCATCATGGTCGATCGCCGGTGGCGGGAACTGGCAGGCAATGCGGTCGAAAAGATCGCGGACCTGTTCCGAGGCACGCCGGATGGTCGCAGTCGAGCCGATCACCTTGGGCACCGCGCCGCCTGCGGAGAAGAGCAGGTCGAAAGCCGCCTCGTAGGTTCCGGCGACGGTTCCGAGGGGTCCGGAGATAAGGTGCAACTCGTCCTGGATAACAAGGTCCGGCGGTGTACCTGCCGCAACACCGAACAGGCCGTTGGTGGCCGGATTTCGCACGATCTGGGCGAATTTATCGACGGTGCCCACCACCAGCGTAGGTCGCTCGCGGTAGACATCGTCGTCCACTGTCCAGACCGGCAAAGGTCCGTGGAGCGGACAGCCTGCGGTCGTGCAGCTGGCGATCACCGGAGAGGCCACGCTGGCCTGATTCCAGGCAATGCTGGTGTGGCAGGCGGGGCAGTTAGCCAGCTGCTTAGGAGATGCCACCTCCTTCGATCCCTGCAGCGACGCCCAGGCGATCGAAAGGCGGTTCGGGGTTGCGTCGCCTCCGACCCACAGGCCGGCCGAGAAGGGCGCGCAGCCTTCGAGACGGTCGCGATGCGGTGCCGCGATGCGTCCGGTCCGTATCGCCTCGCACGCGAGGATCATGGCGGTCGAACGCGCGAACTGCTGGGTGGTGAGCAAACGGAGGGTGTAGCGCATGATCGCGGCCACACCGTCTCCCGCTTCCCGGCCGTCGAGCCGCCGGTAGAATGCCACCAATGCTATGAGCGCGAGATAGGCTTCGGTTTTGCCGCCGCCGGTCGGAAACCAGAGCAGATCCATGATTCCGCGATCGGCATGCCCGGAGAGCGCCGAGGATGGCGCGCTGAGCAGAAGGAACCCCAGCTGGAAGGGCCGCCAGCGAAGCTCACCGTGCCTGGCCTTCTCGGCATCCCAACCGTGCTGGATATGCATGGCAAAATTCGCCAGCTGAAATGCCTGGCGGAGATCGCGGTTGTCGCAGATTTCCGTTGCGGCCTTGCGCATACGATCGAGCACCATTTCGCAGGCGCGGATGTTCGCCTCTGCGGCCGTCTGTTCGCCTTCGGTGAGCTTCGGATACTTCGCCCTCTGAAGGCTGATCCAGTCAGCATAGCATGTGCAGAGCCGACCGAGCGCGTGACGGAGCCCGGCTTCGTCCGCCATTGCGAGGCTTCTGGCGCCGAGGGGGTCCACGCCGCCTGCCGGCGCTTTCAGTCCGGCGAAGGCTGCATGGCCGGAGGGGTTGACCCCGGAGAGGATCGACGAGGGAAGCCAGCTTGTCTCGATCCAGCCGGTAGAAGGCTCGCCGGTGTCGGCCCCGTGAACCTCGTCCCACACCGCGGAGCAGGTATGGCCAGCGGCAAATTCGTGGACGTCGCGAAACAGAAGTGCCGCAGACTGCTCGTCCGCATGCTCGTCAGGATCGGTCCCGCCCCGTCGCGTGGGCTTCGGCACCAGCCTGGTGCCGGGGCCGGGCGTAATCCGGAGGGAGGTCTGGAACATCGTAGCGAGTTCGAGTCCGTCGCGGCCTTCGCCCGGATTCACGCCGTTGATCAGCGATACGGTCGCAAGCTTCCGGTCTCCTCCGTCGATGGAGCGGATGTGGAGCTGCGTGCCTGCGGCGTCGGGGTTGGCAGCACCCAGATCTACAAACCTGCTGCCGTCGCTCAGCTCGAGATTGTCGATATCAACCTCGATGCCGGTCCTGTGCCAGAGCTTCCCGCCTTTCTCCGCATCCTCAACGAGCCGGTAGCGTGCAAACCGGCAGACGAGGCGGACCCGGGCCGGGCCTTTGGATGCGAAGCAGAAACTGATACCGGCGACTGACGGCTTCTGGATCGATGTGACCGGCACCGAGGCGGCTTCCGATTCTTGCCCGTCGTCTGCGCCCGAACTCCCCCCGACCGCCAGGCTGTCGTCATCCTCGCCTGCCATCTCCGTCCGCTGCGGCCAGAGAATACCGGTCAGGTAGAAGTCACTCGGCCTGTCCGTCAGTATTTCGTCGGGCGAGCGCGGCCCGACGAGATCCTCGTGCAACCGAATGGCGAGAACGTCGCGGTCCGCCGAACTGTCGGCTCTCATTGGCGGCCTCCCCAGAAGTACGCGGTCGTGAAAGCAGCCACCCTGGGCACGAGCAGGAATCCGGATTTCGACCAAGGGGCATGCAGCCGTTCGATCGCGGCGTCATCGTCGGCGACTACCAGCGTCCGGCAACCCAGTGCGCGGACATGGCGCACGTTCGATGGCGGCTGCAGTTTTGATCCGGTCTTTTCGGACAGGCGGTTTGCGACTTCCCAGAGATCATCGCGGAAACGGGGGGTGAGGATGGCAAGCGTCGCAGCGTTTTCAGGATTGCACAGTCGGTAATTCCATTTGAGTTCGCCGTCGCGCTGCAGCTCGAAGTTCATGATCACGCCGGCGTGCTGGCGAAGCCACTCCTGAGCGGCGTGCGCCTCGCCAGCCGTCGAATGGTTATTCCCGACAAGTCCGGCAGCCGAGAAGTCCTCGTCCCGTCCAATCTCGACCATGGCCTTCCGGGAGGAGTTGCCGCCCGTCTTCCGGTAACAGCGGCCCGATCTGAGGCTTGAGCCCGGATATTTGATCGCCTTGCCGATTTTCAGGTTGAGGCGCGCGCGTGTCGATCCCACAAACAGCACGCGGGTCTCCTCTTCCTCGGCTTCGGCCGACTTGAACTCCCTGTCCTCGGCGGCCAGGAGCAGCACGCTGTCAGCCTCGCGTCCCTTGCTCGCGTGAATGGTACCGATCACCGGACCGGGTAGGCCGAACTCGGCGGTTGCCAGTTCGACCGGTGCACTGCGACGCGCGAGCACACGGCGAAGCCGCGCAATTTCCAGTGACCCGTCCACTGCGCCGCCGAGACGGGTCAGCTTTGCCCATGCCTCATCAGGCCCGTATCCGGGTGGTGCGCCGGGATCGACGCGCGAGGCCCATCGCGCCATGAACTCGTCACGCCCCATGAAGGCCGCCAGCCAGTCATGGAAGCAGATGGCAAGCCAGGGCGGAAGGTTGGCGCCATAACCGGACAACCGGAGGCTATGCGGCACTTCGCAGAATTGCGATGCCATCAGCGCCTCCGATCGCGTGCGGAACAGCACAAGCGAACCGGCGGCGAGCGTTTCGAATGCGAGCTTGGTAGGCTGCAGATCATCTCCGTCCGCATGGCTGGCAATGCTTTGCCGGATCCGGGCAAACATGCCATCACCTTCGCCCCGCGCGCCGAGCACGGCCGCCCGGACATCCGAAAAGATCGAGCGGAGGCCCTTGGCCGAGGTGCGGTGGATCGTGTCGAGCGCGGCACCTGCGAAGTGATAGGAAGGATTGGAGCGCAAGCGATCGAGAAGCTCCTCCGGTCTGTCTCCGGTCAGAAATTCCTCGTCCTCCGAGAAGCCGTAAATCGCTTGCGCCTCATCGGCGAAGACAGTCACACCGCATGAAGGGTCGAGACGCGCGATAATCGCCTCGACCAGATCTGCCCGCAGACCGACTAGGTCCTGGGCCTCGTCGATGATCAGATGCTCGACGTTCCCAAGATAATCGATCACGTCATCATCACCTTCGACAAGCGCCAGCACCCGCTCGATATTTTCCTCGTATCGTCCGGTAATACTAACGCGCGCTGGGACTGACTCACGGGAGGGATTCCCAAGCTGCTGAA
>NZ_JAVHPD010000053.1:0-13893 GCF_036170395.1 Sphingobium sp. | reverse complement strand
CTGCCGGGCGAGAAGCCGACCGAGAAGGATTGGGAGGATCATCTCTCCACCGCCTTCCCCGAAGTGCGGATGAAGAGCTTCCTCGAAATGCGCGGCGCGGACGGTGGCCCGTGGAACCGCATCTGCGCGCTGCCTGCGCTCTGGGTCGGCCTGCTCTACGACCAAGGCGCGCTCGACGCCGCGTGGGATGTAGTCAAGGACTGGACCATGGAGGAGCGGCAGGTCTTGCGCGACTCCGTGCCGAAGCTGGGGCTCGACGCGCCGATCGGCGGCGGCCGCAAGCTGCGCGATATCGCGAGCGAAGTCGTGGCGATCGCCCGTTCCGGCCTTGCCTCGCGCGCGCGCCTCAACGGCGCGGGCGACAATGAGACGGGCTATCTCGGTTTCCTCGAAGAGGTCGCGGCGTCCGGCAAGACCAACGCCGAACGGCTGCTCGACCGCTATCATGGGACATGGGCCGGAGACCTAAGCCGGGTCTATGCGGAAGAGAGTTTTTAGCTACTCGGCCGGTTGGGCGTCCAGCCGCGCCGCCGCCCGCTTGCGGCCGATCACCCAAGCGAAGAACCGCGGGACCGGCGCATTGCGCTCCATCCACTCGCTGTAGGTCCGGTAATCGGGATCGGCGGACAGATGCTGCTCCTCGGTCTTCGCACGCCAATAATAGACCGCGTTGGTGAGGGCCAGCATCGCGCAGTTGCGCACCATGTCGGTCATCGACCCGGTGACGGTCAGGAAGGGCAGCGAGGAAAACCACCAGAAGAGATTCTTCGACAGATAGGCCGGGTGCCGGCTCCAGCGATAAGGACCATGGGTCAATATGCCGCGATGGGTGAGATTGGAAAAGCGGATGCCGAACGCGACCGTCGCCCAGGCGTAGATGCCGGTCAGCAGCACCAGCCAGCCGCCCAATATCCATTGCAGGGTCGTCGACCCTTGCGTCCACACATCCCATTCCGCGCCGCCGGCATGATAGTCGAGCGGCCCGCCGCCGCCCATCAGCACGAAGGGCGGGTAGCAGATCAGCGCCGCGACCCAGCCGCTCAAATAGGGATTGGCGGTGCGGATGTGCGAATCGAGCGGCTTGAAGGTCAGCATATAGCCGACCGTGGCGATGCAGACATCGACCATGAACATGATCGCCACGAGGAATCCGGCCAGCGCTACCGGATTGGCGATCGCGTCGCTCCATCGCCATTCGACCACGCTGGCGAAATTGCCCGGCACGATCGACACCATGAAGGCGAGGAAAAAGCCCTTGACCGCCCAGGCGCGGGCATGGTGCCACACTTGCTCCATATCGGGCGCGCCCGCCGCGCCGCCGATCACCCACTGGCCGAAATGATAGGAGGCGTCGCGCGGCTCGACCAGCCGCCGGTCGATCCAGATCACATAGGGGACAGATGCCGCCAGCAGCCAGGGCGCGGCCGCGATGAACAGGTCCATCGAAAAGCGGTAATTGCCGCTCCAATACCAACGCGCGATGCAATAGAAGATGGCGATGGCAAGCCAGGTCGCCCATAGCCCCGCGATCTTGACGAGGCTGATGTCGAGCGCGGCGCGCAAGGGGCGCGCCGGCCCGCGCCAATCGATGCCGGTCGACACGCGGCGGTGCACCTTGTCCACCACCAGCGACCAGAGCACCATCGGCAGCCCGCAGGCCACAACCGCCGCCAGCCCGGCATTGGGGCCGCTCATGCCGAAATGGCGCGCAATCAGCGTCCAGACCGCCAGCCCCGCCAGCCCGGCGATACCAACGCCATGGCTGACGGCGGAGGGGGGACAGGGATCGGCCTTGCGCATGGCAGGCGGCTTAGCGGAAAATGGTAAGCAAGCGGTGAAGGGCGGCCTTCAGAGAAGGCTGCCCGCCAAGAGACGATATCATCGGGAGGTTGCCTGATCGGGCAGCAGGTCGCTCTTCCAAGATTTGGTCGCGTTCAAGGCCCGCCGGCCCCCTTGCGCTGCTCCTGCATCCTCCCGATGCTAAGCGCACCGGCCGAATCGGCCCGCCCCTCTGACACGCGGAACCCCTGCCTCATGCGCGTCGCGATTGAAGCGATCCTCGACTATGACTTTGCCGAGCCGACCGATGTGCTGCTGGCGGTGGAGGCGGCCTCGCTGCCGGACCAGCAGGTTATTGCCCAGTCGCACATCATCGACAATGCCGGGCCATTGACCAACAAACGCGGGGGCAGCGGCGTGGGCCGGCGCACCTGGACCCGCACAGGGACTGGGCGGATGGTCAGCACCTATCGCGCGACGGTGGACGTCGATCGCGCGCCCGTCGATATCGCGGCGCTGCCGCGCAGCCCGCTCCCCAGCCTGCCCGAGGAGGTGCTGCCCTTCATCTGGCCCAGCCGCTATTGCGAGGCCGACCGCTTCGTCAGCTTCGTGTGCGGCCACTTCCCCGATCTGGACGGCGGCGCGCTGGTAAAGGCGCTGGTCGAGTGGGTGCACGCCAATCTCGTCTATGCGCCGGGCAGTTCCAACGTCGCCACCACGGCCGCCGATACGTTCGTTGCCCAGCAGGGCGTGTGCCGCGACTATGCGCATTTGACCGCCGCGCTGATCCGGTCGCGCGATATCCCTGCGCGGCTGGTATCGGTGTATGCGCTGGGTCTCGATCCGCCCGATTTCCATGCGGTGGTGGAAGTGTGGCTGGACGGCGCCTGGCATATCGTCGACGCGACCGGCCTTGCGCCGGTGGAAACGATGGTCCGCATCGCCGTGGGTCGCGACGCCACCGACATCGCCTTTATGACGATCTTCGGCGGCGCGACGATGAACGCGCAGGCGATCAATGTGACGCGGGTCTGACCCGCGCCGTCAATAATCCTTCGAATAGCGCAGGTTCGCCGACGACCCGGCATTGGTGCCCGTCCGCGATAGCAGGCTCAATGCCTTCGACAGGGCGATCTCCAGCTGGGTCGCGGTGAAGCCCTTGGAGTCGGTGATGACCTCCACATAGATATTGTTGGAGATATGCTGCCCCACCGCGAGCGATGTGCCGCGCCCGGTCGCCTCGTCGCCCCCGACGATGCCGATCCGATCGATGCCCGACGCGCCTTGCAGCTTGCCCATGGGATTGAGACCGCCGCTGCCGCCGCGAAGGCCATTGAGCGCGGCCGCGAGCTGCACCGCCTGCACCGCCGAGAGGTTGGCGACATTGTCGCCAAATAGGATGCGCGCCAATATCTCGTCCTGCGGCAAGGTGGGCGTGGAGATGAAGGCGATATCGGGCTGCTGCGCGCTGCCGGTCACCTGGATGCCGGCGGTGACCGTGTCGATCCGGGTCTGCGCCTTGATCTGGAGCGTCGGGTTCATCATCGGCCCATTGAAGTTGATGATGCCCTGTTCCAGGTCGAACTGGTGCCCGGAGAAGCTGTAGCGGCCGCGTATGACTTCGATCCGGCCGATCACGCGCGGCGCGGCGGTCGTGCCGGTGACGCGCATATTGGTTTTCCATTCGGAATCGAGACCCATGCCGGTCACGTAAATCTCGTTGTCGGCGCGCACGCGGATGTCGAGCTTCCAGTCGGCCGGGCGAGCCGCCGCCTGACGCGCGGCGGTGCGCGCGGCCAGCGGATCGCTATTGTCGCCCTTGCGCCGGATGCCGGTAAGCTGGCGGATCTCGGTGCCGCCCTGCCAGGCGACGCGATAGCGGGTTTCGGGTAGCGACAGGTCGCCCCGGATGAGCCCGCCCGCCTGTGCGCCGTTGGTGATGTTCATCGTGCCGCTGACGACGCTGGTGATCGCCTCGCTGCGGGCGAGCCGGGCGCGATCGAGCTTCACCGCGATGTCCATGGGGAAACCGCTGTCCGCCGCGAGCCCGACCGTGCCCGACGCCTGCACCGTGCCGTCGCCCGCGCGACCGGCAAAGTCGCGGATGTCCAGCCGGTCGTTGGTGAAACGCCCGTCCAGCCGCATCTGCGTCACCCGCGTGCCGAACGTCTCATTCTCGTAGGTGAGCGCATTGGCGCGGACCACGCCGTTGAGGCGCGGATCGGCCAGCCGCCCGCCGAAGTCCGCCGCCACGGCGAGGCCGCCGGTCAGCTGCTGGTCGGCGAGGCCCGCGAAGGAGAAGAGCACGTCGGCCGGCCCGGCATAGCGGATGCCGCCGCCCAGCGGCGCATTCTGCAACTGTTCGGCCCAGCTTGCGCCAGCACCAGGCGGCGCGAGCGTGGCGACGAAACGGCCTAGCGTCGCATTGCCGCGCCGGATCAACCCGCGCATGTCGCCGCCGGCCGAGGACAGCTTCCCTTCGACGCTCATCGATACCGGATCGGACACGGCGGTCAGGCTGGAGCGGCGAAAGTCGTTGATCGCAAGGCGGGTGGTCGCGGTGGGGAAGGTGCTCCCTTGCTGCGCGTAATCGAGCGTGCCGGTCGCGCGGCCGGTGATGCCGAGGCCCGGCGCGGCGATGTTGACGATAGCGAGGTCGAAATCCTTGAACCGCGCCTGCAATGCGGTCGTCCCGCCGAAGCGGCCGGCCAGATCGACCTTGCCCTGCGGCAGCACCAGGGTCGCGGGTTCAAGGCGATAGCCGCCCTGCTCGATACGGATGATGGCGGGGCGGCCCAGGCGGAAGTCGATATTCGCCGCCCGGCCCTGCAAAGCCACGGCATAGAGGTTCGGGCGCAGCGCGGCGTTGGCGGCGATCGAGAAGGGCACCCCGCTCGATCCGTCGGCAACCAGTTGCGCCCGCCCGCGCCCGCCCTGATAGTCTATCCGCCCGCGCGCCTTCCGCACGACATAGTCGCCATAGGCGGCGTTGGCGATCTGTGCGTCGGCGCGGATTTGCGGCTGGTCGGTTAGGACCATCGACGCGGTGACGATCGCGCGGCCGATGACGACATCGGCATCGCCCGGCAGTTTCGCGTTGGTGGCGGTGGCGTTGAGATCGACGCCCTGCGCCTTGCCCACTGCCGCCAGCCGCAGCTGCCCCGTGATGCCGGAGCCGTTCATGGCGAGCTGCCCGGTGAAGGGGCCGGCGGCGCTATGCTGGATGCGGCCGTTCATGTCGATCCCGGCGAAGCGCGCGCGCGCCACGTCGATCGTCAGCGGCCCCTGCGCCGTGCGGATAAGGACATTGGCGAAGAAGGGGCCATAAGGCGACCCGCCCGTCGCCTCCAGCCGATAGCCGCCCGCCTCGCCGTTGAGTTTCGCGACGACATCGGTGAGCGGCACCCCGACATTGGGCCGTGCCGCGCGCAGCACCGCCTGCGGTCGCTCCATCGTGCCGCGCACCGTCAGTGCGAGCGGGCCATATTGCCGGGAGGAGGCGGTCGCGTCGAACGCGATCTGCCCGTTGGTGTCATAGCTGCCCGATCCTGAATGGATGGTGAAATTGGGGGCGGCGCCCTTGAGGCCAGCTAGGGTGAACTTGCCTTCGGGTGTCATGCCGATGCGGCCGGTCGCTACGGCGTTGCCGCCGAGGAAGTCGCGAACGGACGCGTTTTCCCAGCGGGCGGTGCGGACGCCGAAGCGGCCCGACAGGCCGAAGCCACCGCGCGGTCCCGGCACCAGTTCGACATCGGTGTTCAGGTTGACGATGCCGACGCCATCAATCCTATAGTCGTTGACGCGACCTTTGAGCGCCCCGCGATAGAGGGCGTTGTCGAGATCGGCGAGGACGATGGCGGTCGCATCCACCCGGTCGCTGTCGATCTTGAGATTGTCGCTGATGAGCTTGCCGCTGGCATAGGCGAAGTCGCCCTTCACCCGCAAATTATTGAGCAGACCGCCCGCCGCCGCATTGAGGCCAGTCACCCGGCTGGCCGTGGCGTTGACCGGGACGCGGATGCGGTCTGTGTCGATGACCGCCCGGCCGCTGGCCTTTAGATTCTCGATGCCGGTTGCGTCGAAAGCCAGATATTTGGCGGTCAGGTCATAATCGATGAAGGGGGTTGCCATCGGCCCGTCGAGAATGACCGAAGCGCGCACATCGCGCCCCTTCACCTTCTCCATGATCGCGCCGGGGGTCAGCAGCGCCGCGTTGATGCGTAGCGCGCTGAAGCGGCTCGTCCCCAGGTCCACCAGCCCCTGCGCATCGGCGGCTAGCGCGGGTGAGCGCAACGTTCCCTTCAGGTTTACGCGCCGTTCGTTGAGGCCGGCAAGCAGATCGACGTCGAGCTGCGGCCCGGCCAGCCGATCGACCGTGCCGGCAAAGACCAGCCCCGGCCGCACCGGGCCTTTGACCGCGAAATTGCCGTCGCGCGCCGCCAGCGCCAGGTTCGCCAGTTCGCCCTTGGGTGAGCGCGCGATCAGCCGCCCGTCCCATGCCTGCCATGTGCCCTTGCCATCCAGCGTCGCGGTGACGCCATCGGTCAGGCCCGACATGGCGGCGATCACCCCGCCTTTGGGCGCGGTCAGCGTGCCGCTCATGGCGAGGCGGTTCTGCGCCGGCACGGCGTCCAGCTTCGCCTGCAACCGATCGCCGCTGTCCACCACCGCGCTGGCGGATAATTGGGCGCGACCATCGGCGATGTGAGTCACGCCGTCGATCGCGATCTCGCGCTTCTGCCCGATCACCGGCCGCGCCAGCACGAAGCGGGCGATCTTCATTCGGTCGACGTCAATGTCGAGATCGGGCAGGATCGGCGCGTTCGGGTCGCTTGGCGTTGCGTTGAACTGCGGGCTGCGGGCGAGCACGATCAGTGGGCTTTCCAGCAGACTGACCGACAGGTGGTTGTTGACGTAGCGGAACGGCTTCCACACGACGTGGACTCGCGGCGAGACCGCGAACACGCCCTTGGGATCGCGCAGGACGAGGTCGTGGATCACCATGTCGCCGTAGATCGATCCGTCGATCCGTCCGACCTCGATCTTCATGCCCGATTCGAGCTGGAGCGCGGCGATCTGGCCGATCAGGAAGCGCTTGCCTTGCTGCGTATTGAGTCCGAGCAGCAGCCCGGCGACCAGCAGGACGAGCGCGACGGTCAGGCCGACGAGGCCGATCGCGATCTTCTGCCACAGCGGCCGGCCTTGCCGGATCACCACGACGTCTGAAGGGGGGATGTTGTCGTCCTGCGCCATCAGAATGCCTGCCCGATGCCGATATAGATGGCGAATTTGGATTCGCCCGGTTGCCGGTTTATCGGCATGGCGATGTCGGCGCGGAACGGGCCGAAATTGGTGTAGAACCGCCCGCCCAGGCCCACGCCGTAGCGCATATTGCTGAATTTGGGGATTTGGCTGTCATAGACCTGCCCGCCATCGACAAAGGCGACCACGCCATAATTGCCGAAGCGGTAGCGCCCCTCGACCGCGAATTCATTGACCGAGCGGCCGCCGATCGGATCGTTGTTCACGTCCTTCGGCCCCAGTTCCTGATAGCCGAAGCCCCGCACCGATCCGCCGCCGCCGGCATAGATGCGGCGGGAGGGCGCCACATCGTCCAGATCGACCCCGCTGATCGTGCCGAGGCGCACCCGGCCGGCGATCACCAGGCTGTCCATGACCGGATAATAGCCGCTGAGGTCGAAGGTCGCGCGCAGATAGGGCGAGAATTTGCCTTGGAGCGATCCTTCGGGCTCGGCGCGCAGATTGGCGCGGAAGCCGCGCGTGGGGTTCAGCAGGTCGTTCGACTGGTCATAGCCGATCTGTACCGGCAGGCCGGCGATGAAATAGGTCCGCCGCGTCTTGTCCCCGGTCGCGGGGTCGATCACGACCTGCTCGTTGGTCCCCAAAATCTCCGCGCCGTAGCTGTAGGTCCAGCGCTTCTGGAAGATCGGCGTGGACTGGCGCGACCAGCCGATGTTCACGCCGGCGGTGAAGGCTTCATAGGCGTCGTAATTCTGGTGATTGAGCGTGATGCCGGTCTGGAAGGTCTTGTCGCGCTTGCCCGCGTTGGAGCGGCGGAAGGTGGCCGACGCGCCCTGTTCCTGCGTCCCCGCGATCGCGCCCAGGATCAGCGCGCCTTCGGGCGGGAAGAGGTTGCGATGGGTCCATGTGCCCTCCGCGCGGAAGCCCTGGCCGGTGCCATAGCCGCCTTCGGCCGCGAGCGTGCGCGCCGGTCCCGCCTCCTGCTCGACATGGAGATCGACATATTCGGTGCCGTCCGGCCCCGGCTCGCCCGTCCGCACCGGATCGACCGCGACGCTGGAGAAGAGGCCCGTCGCGACCAGCGCCTTGCGGAGATCGTCGACCTTGCGGCTGTCATAAAGTTCGCCGGGCTTGTAGCGCTTGATGACCTCCATATGATCCGCGCCGAAAGCCTGTTTCTCGCCCGACGTTGTGATCCTGCGGAAGGTGCCGCGCGGGCCGACCTCGACCGGCAGCGTATAGTCGCCGGTCACGGTTGCGGGATCGAGCAATATGTCGCGCTGCCCCACCTTGGCGAAGGGATAGCCGTTTTCGGGCAGCCGCACGCCGACATTGGCCTCGGCGCTTTCGACCGTGGCGGCGACGATATAGTCGCCGGTCTTGAGCGGCAGGCTGTCGCGGATCAGCGTCGGCGGGACGGTGGGATCGGCGGTGATGACGATGGCGCCGATCTTGTAGCGTTTGCCCGGCGTCACCGAGATGACCGCCGTTAGCTGTCCGTTGCCGCTCTGATCGAGGCTGGCAAGCGCGGTCGCGTCATAATAGCCTTCGGAATAGAGCAGGCGCACCGCCAGCTTCTCGTCCTCGTCGGCGCGCTGCTGCACCATCACGGCGGTCTCGGCGCGGCCCTCGCCGTCGATCAGAGCGGATTCGCCGCGAAACTCGTCCTCCAGTCCCGTCTTGCCGAAGCCGTCGATGGTGGTGGCGTAGCGGACTTCCGGCGGCGTCGCATTGGGATCGTCGTCCGCAGCGACATTGGCGGGCACGGTCACGCTGTCGAGCGGCGGCAACGGCTGGGCGAGTTCCTGCTCCTCGGCCGGTTCGATCGCTGGCGGCAGATCGGCCGGGACGGCCGTTTGCTGCGGCATCTGCTGGTCTATCCAGCTGTCGATCGAGGGCAGCGGCGCGTTGGGATCGGTGCCTTCCACCTTGGGCAGGCGCGCTTCGAACTGGTCGTCGGGCAGGATCGGGTCTTCGGCGGCAGCATCGGGGGCGGGTGGCATCGCCGTCTGCGCCAGCAGGGGCAGTGGCGACGCGCTCAGTAAAAACAGGGCCGCCATGCACCGGACATGAGATGCCTGTGGTCCCGTCATTGCGCCGCGCTGCCCCTTTCGCGCCGCGCTTATCTTATGGCCCGGCGAAGGGCCAATACGCCCAAGGGGTTGCGGCGGTTCCACCTGCGACATGATTTGCCGCGCTTCCCTCGCGACTCACGGGGCGCTAGAGCAGCATCATGACCTTCGCGCTCAACATTTCCCGGTCGATCAGCGGGCAGCCGTGGCGCTGGCGCGGCGGCGGGGCGGACGGGCGCGATCCCGCTTATCTGCCCGACGATCTTGTGACCCAGCTATTGCTGGCGCGGGGCTGCGCGCGCGAGGCGGTGGAAGCGCATCGCAACCCCACGATCCGGGGCTTCATGCCCGACCCCAGCCTTTTTAGGGACATGGACGCGGCCGCCGAGCGGCTGGCCGACGCGGTGCAAGCCGGCGAGGATGTCCGCATCTTCGGCGATTACGACGTCGACGGCGCGACCAGCGCGGCGCTGCTGATCCGGCTGCTGCGCGATCTGGGGCTGCACGCGAAACCCTATATCCCCGACCGGCTGATGGAGGGCTATGGTCCGTCGGGCGAAGCGCTGGTGCGGCTTGCGGGGGAGGGCGCGACCCTGATCGTCACGGTCGATTGCGGCGCTCAGGCGTTCGAGGCGCTCAGCATGGCGCGGGCCACCGGGGTCGACGTGGTCGTGGTCGATCATCATAAATGCGCGAGCCAGTTGCCCGAGGCCTTCGCGCTGGTGAACCCCAACCGGCTGGACGAACATCCCGATGCTGCCTGCCACGGTCATCTGGCTGCGGTCGGCGTCGCCTTCCTGCTGGGCGCGGCACTCGTGCGGGTGCTGCGGGTGCGCGGCTGGTTCGCGAACCGGGCCGAACCGGCGCTGATGGAACTGCTCGACATCGTTGCGCTGGGAACGGTGGCGGATGTCGCGCAATTGAAGGGGCTGAACCGCGCCTTCGTGGCGCAGGGGCTGAAAGTAATGGCCAAGCGGCGCAACATCGGCCTTGCCGCGCTGATCGACGCCGCGCGGCTGACCCGTGCGCCGCTCTGTCACGACCTGGGCTTCGCGCTCGGGCCGCGCATCAATGCCGGGGGCAGGGTGGGGCAGGCAGACCTGGGCGTCCGCCTGCTGACGACCGACGATCCGGTGGAGGCGGCGCGCATCGCCGCGCAACTCGACCACTATAATGAGGAACGCCGCGCGATTGAGGCGACGGTGCAGGAGCAGGCTGAGGCGCTGCTGGCGGCGCAAGGCAACCGCGCGGTGGCGGTGATCGCGGGGCCGGGCTGGCACCCCGGCGTCATTGGCATCGTCGCCGGGCGGATCAAGGAGAAGGCCGGGCGGCCCGCCATCGTCATCGCGCTGGATGAGACGGGCGTCGGCAAGGGGTCGGGGCGATCGATCTCTGGCGTGGACCTGGGAGCGGCGGTGCTGGCGGCCAAGGACAGCGGCTTGCTGGTCGCGGGCGGCGGGCACGCCATGGCGGCGGGGCTGACGGTCGCCGCCGACCGGATCGACGCGCTCGCGGACTATCTGGACGATCGCCTGTCCGCGCCGGTTGCGAAAGCGCGCGACGACCGTGCGTTGCTGATCGACGCGGTGCTCGCGCCCGCCGGGGTCAATCCCGATTTCGTCGCCGCGATCGAGCAGGGCGGCCCCTATGGCGCGGGCTGGCCCGCTCCGCTGATCGCCGCCGGGCCGATGCGGGTGATAAAGGCCGACGTGGTGGGCAACGGCCATCTGCGCGCGATCATGAGCGGAGAGGATGGCCGGTCGATCAAGACCATCGCCTTCCGCCAAGCGGAAACCGATCTCGGCCAGGCGATCTTGGGCGCGCCGCGCGACCGGCGGCTCTGGGTTGCGGGCAAGGCCAAGATCGACGATTGGGGCAGCCGCCCCGCTGCCGAACTGCATCTGGAGGACGCCGCCTGGGCCGACTGAGCGGAGGCGTCGATTTTCTTGACGCCAAGGGGTTGACCCTGTCCCCGTCTCCCCGTAATTGCGCCCTCGCTTCAGCACGCTGCCCGATTGGCGGCGCGCCCAGTGGCCCCTTCGTCTAGCGGTTAGGACGCGGCCCTTTCACGGCTGAAACACGGGTTCGATTCCCGTAGGGGTCACCATATATCTCAAGCACTTAGTCGGCATTTGGCTCTAAGCATCAAATATCCGTTGGCGGACGTCAGCGAATGCCTACCACCGTTTAAAGAGGCGGCGCGGGCGTTCCACCGTGCAGCGGGCAATATCGAAGCCCTCGCGCTGCATCTGCCGCCACACTTTGGGTACGCCGTAGACCTTGAAGTTGGCATCGAATACGCGCCGAACCTCGAGCTTCATCGCCTCCCATACTCACCCCGATGCTCATCAATGAAGCTGGTCATCGCTTGAACGGGCGGTCGAGCTCCGCCTGGGCAAAATATGCAGAGGCCCCTTCGGCAGGCTCAGGACAGGCTTGTGCAGGATCTCGTTAGCGTGCCGCAGCTCGCGGTTCTCGCGTTCTAGTGCCTTGAGGCGATCTGCCAGTTCGGTCGAAACGCCGGCACGCTTGCCGCTGTTCACCTCGGCCTTCTTCACCCACTCCAGGAGCGTGTGGCCGGAACAACCGATCATGGCAGCAATGGAGGTGATCGCTGCCCAGCGGGATGGATGCTCGCCTTCCTGGTCCAGCACCAGGCGGACTGCCCGCTCACGCACCTCAGGGGCAAACTTGTTCGTCGTCTTGCTCATCGTAGCCCTTTCCTCTCAGGAGTTAGGGCCTCCGGCAATCCCGGGGCGGTTCAGGGGCCTTCCGACCGCCTCCATTAGAATCTTCGATGATGGGGCCCGATCGACGCCCCTCAGTCGCCGTTGGCATCAACCATGAAAACCGCAGATTTGCCCCGCGACGCAGGATCCCATCCTGCCGATAATGCTGCCCGCACCCCGCGCGACGCAATCGCATCGTTGATGTGCAAACGCCCCTTGGGCAGTCCTTTCATCAGGCGCTTGGGGGGTGGAAATTCTAGGACAGCTGCGCGTGGCATGTCTCTCTGGCGCAAGGAGACAGTCATGCCCTTCCAGCCTTCGGAAGAGGATAATTGAGGCTCGCTCAGCAGTTCCCAATCAAATTTGGAACCGTCGATCTCGACAGTCCCGCTGCGGCCGGATGCTTGAACCATGTCACTCCTTTAGTATGCCGGCAGCTTCACTCCATCCATGCCGCCGCAGGATTTTTCGACGCCGTCAGTGGCCAACGGGGGGCCGCGAAGCAATGCCGGTTCCGGACGAGGGCTTGTCCTAAGCGCTCACCCAATCCGATATGATCATGCCCTTATGGCCTTCTGGTGCCAGGGCGTCGCGCAATGCTTCTAATAGCGGCGGCAATGTCTGCGTGAAGGCGTAGGGCGGGTTGACGATGAAGAGGCCGGCACCATTGTAGATGCCGGGTTGCTCGCTATCGTACAGCCAATGTTCCACCCGCAGCAGTTTCGGAATGCCGAGCTTGCGCAGTTGCTCCTTCCACCGCTGATGCGTCGCGCGGTCTTTCAGGGGAAACCAGATCATCGTCACGCCATGCGCCCATTTGCGGTGAGCGGCGGCCAGCGTGGACGTGATGCGAGCCCGCTCGTCCGTCTGCTCGTAGGGCGGGTCGACTACAACGACGCCGCGCCCGGCGCGCGGCGGCAGCAGAGCCAACCAAAGTTCGTAAGCGTCGCGTTGATGTATGGCCGCGCTGGAGCCCCGCATCACGCCGCGCAGGACGTGAACGTCCTTCGGGTGCTTTTCATTGAGGATCAGGACATCCTGCGGGCGCAAAAGCTGCGTCAGAATCGTCGGCGAACCGGGGTAGAGGTGAGGTTCGCAGCCGACATTCACCGCCTGCACGGCGGCGCGGTAGGAGTCCAGCAAGGTATTCGTGTTCGCAAAAGCTCGCAGCACGCCCCCGGCGGCCTCGTCGGTGCGTTGGGCGTCGTCGCTGCCAAGGTCATACAGCCCGCAGCCGGCATGGGTGTCGATCAGGGTCAGCCCACCCTCTTTCTGCTGCAAGGCGCGCACCAGGGCTATCAGGAGGCTGTGCTTCACGACGTCGGCGCTGTTGCCAGCATGGAAGGAATGGCGGTAATTCATTGTAACTCAGAAATTCGGGTGATCGGCTTTACACGATCGGCCCGCCCTTCTGCAAAGCGAAGCTGTGGCCGCGCTAGTATTGCTGAGCGCGGAAGACGCGCGCCAGACAAAGCAGCCGATTTGCAACGCGCGTAGGTTCAGGCGGAAATGGACGACCCTTTGTCGTCGTTTAGCCCTCGATTTTCGATCCCCAGCAACCGACGGTCCGCTTTTCCGGCAGCTGTCGACCAGCTCTGGTCGTTCGCTGCCCAGCCGGTCAACTTCTGGTCCCGCCAAAATCCGTCGTTCGCCGATTGGGCTTTGACCGGCTTCCAGACCAGCCATGCGCTAGTGCGTAGACTCATTACGCGTTGCACCAGAGGCGGACACAGATGAGCTTGATGGCGGCGAGGAAGTTGGCCGGGTCTTTGTCATAGCGGGTGGCGATGCCGCGGAACTGCTTGATACAATTGAAGAATCGCTCGACGAGATTCCGTTGTTTGTAGAGCCATGGGGAGAAGGGGAAGCGCTGCTTGCGGTTAGATCGATTGGGAATGTTCGCCCAGACGTCTCTTGCCGCAGCAGCTTCGCGGATGGCGTTGCTATCATATGGCGGCCTGAAGATCGACCAGGTGCGTCGGATGAAGGATCTGGAGTGTGAATCGGCGTGCAAAAAGAACCCCGTTAGCGGGGTGATCGGCGTCTAAAAG
>NZ_JAVHPD010000052.1:0-14233 GCF_036170395.1 Sphingobium sp. | reverse complement strand
GCCACCCAGGGCGCCGAGGCCGGCCTCGGCCAGTCCTCCGCCGAACATGCCTTCGGTGGCGAGCCCCAGGAAGGCGGTCGCCGCCAGCGCAAGCCGCACGGTTCCGAGGCCGCCGAACCGGCCGAAACCGCCGACGCGACCGCCTGACGCGATCCATCTCCCCCGCCGCGCCCAGCCTCCGGGCGCGGCCCCTTGCAGGGTCCGTTTCGCACGTCGCGAAGCGGGCCCTGTCTCTTTTGACAGCGCGCACCCGCACGCCGACCAACAGCGAGGATCCCTCCATGCCTTCACTTGCCCAATCCAGTCTCCCGACCCGATCGCCCCACGACTTGTGCGGCCTCACTGCCGACTTCGTCGCGCTCACCAGCGCCGAGATCGTTTCCGCCGAGGGTAGCGTGGGCAAATTCTGGGCCGGTGACGGCAGCCGGGAATGCATGCTGGATGACGATTGTCTGGTTGCTCGCCATGTTGTGCCCTTCGCGAGCTATCCCTGGCACGTCTGGCACCACATCGCCGCCGAAATCCTCGGCGGCGCCTATGACCTGCGGGACGCCTCGCAGATCGAGCGACTGATCCAGCTCCGTGGCCTGTTTCCGCGCGACGGCGCGTCGGCCCCGCACTGGATCGCGCTCGACCAGACCGATCTCGCGACCTTGCTGGAACGCCAAGAGCATCCGAATAGCGAAACGGCCCAGCTTTCCCGTCTGCGCCTCGATGGTCTCGATGCGGGTCTCGGCCTTCCCGCACCCGAATATTATGTCGATGCGCGCGAGATTTCCCGAGAGACCTGGGAATCGATCTCGCACCTGACCTTCGATCAGGCTTTCGCCGATCCGGAAGGCCGGCCCTACGACCTGATCTTCGACAGGCCTGACCTCACCACCGGACACGCGTCCGGCCTGGCCTTCGCGGCGCTTCACGAACTGCAAATCGTGTTGACGGAGGAAAGGCCCGTGCCCCCGGAGGATGGCGACTTCCAGAGCGATGCGATGTTCGAGACCTTTACGGCGAAGCTGGCGGATATGATCGCAGCCGCGCCCGCCTGTCTCGCCCTTGCCCATGGCGATACCAACGGTCGGATCGCCGCCGCAATCGACTTCGTGGACCAGCGCTGCCCAGGATGGTCCGAGAACTTTTCCACGTCGCCCTCTGGCGGTGAGCTTCGTCCCGTTCCTCTCGCATGGAGCCGGCAGATCGCAATCGCGGGCCTGCGTGATGCGTCCGGCGAACATGCCCTCGTGCAGAACGCTGACGAAGTCCCCGCCTCCTACGCCATCTATGCTGAACGCCATGATGGCTCCCTGGAATGGCTCGGAACGGCGTCCACCATTGCCGATGCGACGCGTCTCACAAGCGCGATCGGATCGGCCTCGGCACCGCGTATGCTCTCCGCATTGACCGATTGAACCCTTTGACCGCGACGCGGTCGCTCAATGGCGCTCACGGCCCGAACCTGGTCCCACCGCTTCTTCCGCCCTCCAACATGCTCCCCGACGTGCCCGGTCCCGCGCCTCCCGGCCGCGCACGACCCTTGAGGGCCTGCCTCGCACATTCCCCGCGAGGCAGGCCCTGTTTTTGTTCTGCGGGCAAGCCACTTGCTCCGCACCGTCGCACCTTCAATCGCCCTCCTGCGGGACCCTTCGCCGGACGATCGCCAGCAATGCGGCGACGACACACCCCGCGACGATCCCGAATGTCAGGTCCTTCACCAGGGTCAGGCCGAAGGTCGCGAGCAGCACCGAGGCCGTGGGCCAGCTACGGATCAGGCGCAGGAATTCGGCCTTCTCGGCCATGTTCCAGCACACCACCAGCAGGACGCCGGCGAGCGCCGAGAGCGGTACATAGCGCGCCAGCGGCGCAGCCACGAGCATGAAGAGCAGGACGAACAGCGCATGCAGCATGCCCGACACCGGGCTGATCGCGCCAGCCCGGATGTTCGTCGCGGTTCTCGCGATCGTGCCGGTGACGCTGATCCCGCCGAACAGGGCTGAGACGATGTTGGCGAGACCCTGCGCGACCAGCTCCATGTTGGAGCGATGCTTGCGTCCGGACATGCTGTCGGCGACCTTGGCCGACAACAGGCTCTCGACGCCGCCCAGCAGGGTGAACGAGAGCGCCGACGGCAGGAGCTGCAGCACCAGCGCCCATGACATCTCCGGTGCCTGCGGCGTCGGCAAGCCGCGCGGGATATCGCCGAAGCGGCTGCCGATCGTCTCGGCCGGAAGCTGCATCCATGCGGCGGCGATGGACGCCAGCACCACCGCGATCAACATGCCGGGCCAGTTGGGCCGATACCGGCGCAGCACGAAGATCAGCGCCGCCGAGCCGAGGCCCAGCACCGCCGCCGCAGGCGTCGCCGTCGCTGCCGCCTTGCCGAGCGCCAGCAGCTTGGGGATCAGCGGGCCGGGTTCCGCGCCCGCGAGATGCAGACCGAACAGATCCCGGATTTCGCCTGAGAAGATCGTCACGGCAATGCCGCAGGTGAACCCCACGGTCACGGGATGGGGAATGTGGCGGATCAGCGAGCCGAGGCGCGAAAGCCCGATCAGCGTCAGCATCGCGCCCGACAGCATCACGGTCACGAGCAGCCCGTTCAGACCGAACTTCGTCGTCGTGGCAGCCACCAGAACGATGAAGGCCCCCGCGGGTCCCCCGATCTGGTAGCGGCTCCCACCCAGCGCCGAGACGAGGAACCCGCCGATGATCGCTGTATATAGCCCTCGCTCGGGCGACACGCCGGAGGCTACGGCGATCGCCATCGACAGAGGCAGCGCCACGATCGCCACCGTCACCGCAGCGAGCACGTCCTTGCGCAACGACGAGAGGGAATAGCCTTCGCTCAGGGCCGTGACGAGCTTCGGCCGGAAGAGATGGGCTGTCGCCGTACCGTCAGGCATGCCTACGCCGCCGATGCATTGTCCTGCGTGCGCCGCACGGGCTCGCGCAAGGTCGGGCTGGTGGGATCGCGCAGCCGGACACCCCGCCCGCCGCTCGCGCTGATGCTATTCTCCCGGATCAGCTCGATCCCCTCGCGCTCAAGCGCATCGACCACCTTGGTCAGCGTATCCACCACGCCCCGGACATAGCCATCGCTGGTCGCTTCCATGCGCTGGATCGTTGGCAGCGAGACGCCGGCGCGCTCGGCGAGCGTGCGCTGGTCGATTCCGAGGAGCGCGCGCGCCGCGCGAAGCTGAGCTGGGGTGAGCATCGCCATGATGTAAAATACATCAGGAATGACGTCAAGGATTGCTCAGAAGCGAGGCTGACTATCTGAATAGCGATCCTAAACTTGCATCTGGCGTCCTCAAACTGCTAACGAACCGGGCATCAACCCCCTCGCAAACCGCGCGCGCTTGCCGCGACGCCCCAGTTATTCGGAGAGTTTCGATGTCGGACGCCCTTATCGCTGAAACGCTGGCGGCTCCGACTCGCCATCGCCGCCTCGCTGCCTGGGTCGACGAGATCGCCGCCCTCACCAAACCCGACCATATCCACTGGTGCGATGGCTCCGAGGCCGAATGGCATGCCCTGACCGAGCAGCTGGTCGCGGCCGGAACCCTGCGCCGCCTCGATCCCGCGAAGCGCCCCAACTCCTTCTGGGCCGCCTCGGACCCGCGCGATGTCGCGCGCGTCGAAAGCCGCACCTTCATCTGCGCCGAAAACGAGGCCGACGCCGGACCGACCAACAACTGGCGCGCGCCGGACGAGATGCGCGGCACGCTCAAGGACCTGTTCGACGGCTGCATGCGCGGGCGCACCATGTATGTCGTGCCCTTCTCCATGGGCCCGATCGGCTCGCCGATCAGCGCGCTCGGAGTGGAGATCACCGACAGCCCCTATGTCGTCCTCTCCATGCGCGTGATGACGCGGATGGGCACGCCCGCGCTCGACGCCTTGGGCGAGGACGGCGAATTCGTGCCCGCGGTCCATTCGGTCGGCGCGCCGCTCGCGCCCGGCGAGGCCGACGCCGCCTGGCCCTGCAACGAGACCAAATATATCGTCCACTTCCCCGAGACGCGCGAAATCTGGTCCTATGGATCGGGCTATGGCGGGAACGCCCTGCTCGGCAAGAAATGCTACGCCCTGCGCATCGCCTCGGTCATGGCCCGCGACGATGGCTGGCTTGCCGAGCATATGCTCATCCTCAAGCTGACCTCACCCGAGGGCCGCGTGCATTATGTCGCCGCCGCCTTCCCTTCGGCCTGCGGCAAGACCAACCTCGCCATGCTGCAGCCGACCATTCCGGGCTGGAAGGCCGAGACCATCGGCGACGACATCGCCTGGATGCGCTTCGGTGACGACGGCCGGCTCTACGCGATCAATCCCGAGGCCGGATTCTTCGGCGTCGCGCCGGGCACGAGCGCGACCACCAACGCCAATGCGCTCGCCAGCCTCGACGCGAACACCATCTTCACCAACACAGCGCTCACCGCCGATGGCGATGTCTGGTGGGAGGGCCTCACCAAGGAGCCGCCCGCCGGGCTGACCGACTGGCGCGGCCAGGCCTGGTCTCCCGATCTCGGCACGCCGGCTGCCCATCCCAATGCGCGCTTCGCCTGCCCCGCGGGGCAATGCCCGGCAATCGCGCCCGAATGGGAGGACCCCAGGGGCGTTCCGATCTCGGCCATTCTCTTCGGCGGCCGCCGAGCGACGACCGCTCCGCTCGTCACCGAGGCCTTCGACTGGCAGCACGGCGTGTTCCTGGCCTCCAACGTCGCGTCCGAGGGCACGGCCGCGGCCGAGACCAAGATCGGCGACGTGCGCCGCGATCCCTTCGCGATGCTGCCCTTCTGCGGCTATAATATGGGCGACTATTTCGCCCACTGGCTAAAGCTGGGCGCGGAGGCGTCGGACGCGGCCAAGCTGCCGCGCATCTTCTACGTCAACTGGTTCCGCAAGGATGTCGACGGCCGTTTCCTCTGGCCCGGCTTCGGCGACAATGCCCGCGTCCTCAAATGGATCGCCGATCGCCTGGACGGGCGCGTCGAGGCCGAGGACAAGGCCATCGGCCGCCTTCCCAGGATGGACGACCTCGATCTGGCGGGACTCGATCTCTCCGACGCAGCCGTGGCAGCCCTCCTCGCCGTCGATCACGACGAATGGCGCGCCGAGGCCGAGCGCATCCGCCGCGACTATGCACGCTTCGGCGACCGCCTGCCCGCGGCGCTGACCGCCGAACTCGGCGCGCTCGAAGCGCGTCTGGCCTGAAGGGCGCGACCGACCATGACCGATACCAGCGACGACTATGTCTATGACGAAGCCTCCGGCGAATGGATCAGTCCGGCCGAGGCCGCCGCGAATGCCCACGCCGCCGAGGCGATCGAAGTGCGCGATTCCGTCGGCAACCTTCTCGCCGATGGTGATAGCGTCATCACGATCAAGGATCTCAAAGTGAAGGGCGCAGGCCAGACCCTGCGCAAGGGCACCGTGATCAAATCGATCCGACTCACCGGCGACGCCCAGGAGATCGACTGTCGATACGATGGAATCAAGGGGCTGGTCTTGCGCGCAGAATTCGTCCGCAAGCATTGAACGGACGAGTACCGTTTGCCTTGGACAATTTGCCCCGCAATGCGGGACATTCTGTCGTTCGCCTGCGTTGAGCATCGCCGCATGTCGCTGACTATGCACGTGCATCGCTGGATCATGCCGGTGGCATGAGAGTTGCTTCGCGACCTCCGCCAATCAAGGAGAAACTAGCGATGGCTCACGACATCAAGGAAGGCATGGAAATCATCGGCGCCGATGGCGTCCATGTCGGCACCGTCGATCGTCTCGAGGGCGACCGGATCTAGCTCGGGAAACATGACAGCCACGGCGCCCACAGCGGCCACCACCACTATATCAGCATCGGCCTGGTCGCCGGTGTCGAAGGCGACCGCGTCCGCCTCTCCGCCAACGCCGACGTCGCGCTCTCCTTCGAAGAAGAAAAGTCCGGAAAGCCCGTCCAGGACTAGACCCGTTGTTGCACGCCCGCACGGGCGCTAGTCTTCAAGAAGCCCGCCCGGGTAGACGCACGACCTTTCCGTGCGTCCTCCTGTCATGGCGAGGCCGATCACAGGGGGATGCTCATGAACGACCGAGGGCTATTTCTCGCACGATTGTTCCTTGGCATCCCCTTCATCGTATGGGGTGCGATGAAGCTCATGGGCGGCGCGGCCGCCCTCGTTCCCGGACTTGCAGCCATCGGCCTGCCCGACCCCCTGATCTTCGCCTATCTGATCGGCCTTTGCGAGCTTGTCGGCGGGATCGCGATCGTCCTGGGTTATCCCGTCCGCACGGTTGGCATCCTGCTCGGGCTCTGGTGTCTCGCCACGGCCAAGCAGGCGCACATGGGCAATCTCACCGAAATCCTGAAGAACGCGACCATGGCGGGCGGCTTCTTCCTGATCGCCGCGACCGGCGCGGGCTCCCTCTCCCTGTTCCGCGGGATACCGCCAGGCCGGCTCGCCCGTCTGCGGTAGATAGCCTCGCCGTCCTTCCCGGCTTTCCTCGCCGATAGGCCGCATCGAGCCACCATCTTGGCGACAGGCGGGCCGGCCCGACCGCAGGAAGCGTCGCCGAGGTCTCTGCCTGCCGACCGCTGATATCGCTCGAGCCGGAGCACCCGTCGCCGTGCCGCGGTGCGCTGTCCTCTTGCCGGACGATCCAGCGCCATGCCCTTCCTCGTGCATGGCACTCGCCGACCGCTGGCCGGCATGACCTGATGGCATCTCGCCGTCCCGGACGCCGCGCCCTGTCGATCCCGCACACGAGGCCGTCCCCAGACCGCTCGGGCGAGGCCGACAATCCGACGCGCCGCCGCCGTGCAGGGCAGGTGTCTCGCTTTGGCTGACCCCGAGTGAAGACCGTCCATGGCGAGGGCCTTCGCGATATCGCCGGTGGGCCATCCGCTTGAGTGGATGAACGCTACGCCCGTGCGGGGCCTCCGCAACCCGCCATTTTCCGACCGTGTTGAGGCCTGGCGGCCTCTGCCCGCACCACTCGAAAAATGGGGGTTTCCCCTCGCTGGCGCTCGGGTGCGGTGTCCCCTCGATCACGGGCCTTCGGACAAGTTCATCCCAGCGGGATCGGCCCGCTGGCGTGAGACGCGAAAGGCATCAGGCCATGAACAAGGTTTTTCTCTCGGGCCGCATCACCTCGGACATCAGCCGCTTCGGCACGGACAGCAAGGGCGGCGTCAGCTTCAGCCTCGTCACCTCCAAGCCGGTCATCAAGGACGGCCAGGTCCAGAAGGACGACAACGGCTACACCGAGACCTACGACGAGTTCCACACGGTCAAGGCCTTCAACGGCCTCGGCAAGTCGGTCGCCAACCACAAGAAGAAGGGCGACAAGCTCCTGGTGGTCGGCGAGATCCGCTACAGCCGCAACGAGCGCGACGGTCGCACCTACTACAACACCGACATCGTCGCCGAGGAAATCGAATTCCTCTGACCGTCCTTCCGGGCGGTCGCGCGCGGCCGCCCTCCACCTTTCGATGGAGAGCACAAATGTTCACCCTCACCAGCTTCGACGACATCGCCGGCATCGCCCACGGCATCGAGACCACCAACCCCTGCATGGTCGAGCGCATCCGCCGCGCGGCCGACAGCATGGGCCGCCACGAGATCGCCGCCCGCCTTGGCCAGGCGATCACCGAGGCGACCGACGCCGCCCACGCCCGCGACTTCGAGCAGGCGCAGTTCGGCGAAGCCAGCGCCGACGCGATCGTCGACTGCGAATATTATGACGATCTTGCCGCGGCCTGGTCGCTGGTCGCCAGCGAGCACCAACTGATCGTCCCCCATTCCATCTTCGCGCACGACGGGTCGGTCCATTGACCCGTCGGCCTTCCAACAGGACAACGCTCATGCACGCACAATCCACGCCCGCCCGGTCCGCCGACCATTGCTTCGGCATCATCATGCACCACCGCCTCGCCTGGTGGCTGGTCGAATTTCCCGATCTCGATGCGACCCCGCTGCGCGCCCGCAAGCTTTCAGGCCGGCTCACGCCGGCCCTTGCCGACTGGCTACGCTGCGAGACCGGCGATCCGCGCCTCGGCGACGATATCGCCGCGCTCAATCCGGACAGCCGCTGCTGGTCCGGCGAATTCTCCTATGTGCCCGCGGCCGGCGCCGCCGATCTGTTCGACATCGATGCCCATCCCTGGGGCAGCGAGGCCAGCGAACTGGAGACCCGGCTCGCGCGCGCGATGATCGATGCGACACTGCACCCGATCCCCTCGGGCTTCATCTCGATCTTCGGTGCTTTGCCGCCCGAGAACCAGCCGGTGCTTGCGATCCGGTTGAGCGGCTATACCTGCTCCACATTCGAGCTGATGACGGTACGGTATATGCCGACCTACCGGCCGCGTTCGCCCTGGCGCGACATCTCCGGCGATGCCGTCGGTGACAGCGGCAGCGATATCCTTGGATGGCAGCTCGCCGCCGACTGGATCAGGCCGACCTGATGCCGGCGGCGAGGTCGGCACACGCCGGCCTCGCCCCGTGCCT
Source organism: Sphingobium sp. (assembly GCF_036170395.1). GTDB lineage: Bacteria > Pseudomonadota > Alphaproteobacteria > Sphingomonadales > Sphingomonadaceae > Sphingobium. Next base: position 5,735 of record NZ_JAVHPD010000052.1, on the reverse strand, counting down.
AGGGCGAGCTTGCCACCCGCCCAGCATCCCCTGAAACTCGCGGCGCGGCGCCCTCGATGGCGGCGCGGGCATTTGCCGTGCTCACCCGCCTCTGACCGGACCGGGTTCAAAGCGAATGTCGCCTCGCGTCACGTCTGCGTGCCGCGCGGTGCTGCGTGCTGGCTGCGGCGTAAGTTGCTCGTGCTGCGGGATCTCACCGATCGATCAGACTTCGTCTGAAAACCGGGCTGTGTGGGGCCGGCGAGGTCCAGGTCATCGGTCCTGCGATAGGGCTGGCCAAGAAGGGTTGGCGCATCCCGCCCTTCGCTCGTCCGAAGGACGGGACCGGGGCTCTATTCGCTAAGCCGCCGCCCGCGCGTGCCGCGCGAGCCCCGGCTAAGCTCACGGAGCCGAAGCGGAGCTTCGTCTCCGCCCTGCCGGGTCACGATCCCACTTGCGGTTGACGAGCGGGGAAGGATTTTCATTCCTATTCCTCTCTTGTGTCTGCCTAGTGTGGCATGCGGGGTTGGCGGTCCGTCGAGCATGAGCGGTCCCCCCAATTTTTGCGTGCGCCCGCTGGCGCGGCCCCCCGAAAAAATCGGCTCCCCCGCTCCCCGCGCGGCGGCGTTAACCCGGGTCCGGCCGCGAGCGGCCGGCTTCCCGGTTAACGTGCCCGACCTCCCTGACCACCGCATGCCCTGAGCCAGGCCTCATCCCGAGGATGAGACATCCAGAACCCATGGAGGCTCACATGACCAAGTCTTTCTCGAACTTCGCAGATCTCGCCAGCTTCATCGCCAGCGAGACGGACAGCCACGACCGCGCCGCCACTTACGAACACGCTTTCATCGAGCATGACGAACGCGCGAAGCTCTCGCCGGTCGACGAGGCCGAGCAGCTCGACATGCCCGACCCGGAGCAGGCCCGTGTGGCCGTTGAGATGGTGATGGCGACGCTGTTCGATGTGTTCCGCGACACGCGCCTCGAACCCTATGCAGCCGATCTCGCCTGGGGCTTCGTGAACAGCTTCCACGTCGTCGCGAAGCGCATCAACGACCGAGAAGACGATGCCGCGAAGGAGCTTGGCGAACTCGCCCGCAACTTTGACCCGAGCGAGATCTACGCCGCGCAGCTCGAAGACGCCCAGCTTCTCTGCCAGACGCTGCAAGGGTGCCGCGATGCGATGGAGTGCATGCGCGACCACGCCTCCGAAGTCTATCGCGTCGAGACCGGACGGCCCTATTCGCCGACCCGCGGCAGCCGGGTGTCCCGAGGCGTCACCGCGTCGATGATCGATGCCCGCGACTATCTCGCTTCCCGAATTCGAGAGCGCCGCGAGCAGTTCGCGCCCGAAGGTCCGGTTGTCGCATTCTCCGGCGGGCAGGTCTGGGAAGACCATGAGGGTCTCTGGCGCGGGCTCGACTCGATCAAGGCGCGCATCCCGGAAATGATCCTCGCAACGACCGCCCAGACCAAGGGCTGCGATGCGATTGCGCAGGCATGGGCGGCAGCGCGCGGCGTGAAGGTCATTCTGTTCAAGCTCGACCGCCGGTTGGGCGCCAAGGCCGCCTTCGTCCGCAACGACCGGCTGCTGGCCCTGAGGCCGGTGGAAGCCGTCGTCTGCGAAGGCTCGGGCATCCAGATGAACCTCGCCCAGAAGCTGCGGCAGGCAGGCGTGCCTCTCCATGTCGTGAAGCTCGATGAGACCGTGAAGGCGCGGCTCGCCCAGCCCAAGACCGATCTCCCGAAGTCCCGCGACGAGTTCGATCCCTGGACGCAGGATGACTACTACCGCGACATGGTGAACGGCGGTCGCCAGCGTCGTCGCTGACGCACCCTCGAGAGGCTCCGGCATCCGCCGGAGCCTCTCTTCTTTCTTGCTGCGAGGAAGCGGCGCACGCGGGCATCGAACCCCCGTGCGCCGCGACTGCAGCGTCCCGCCAAGACGGGCCCGACAAGCTGACCGTGGGCGGCCGCCAGAAAGAGGAGAGGGGAGGGGCAAAGCGCCTTCAGTCGAGGAGACCAAGCCCGTGTCCATCCTGTTTCGCATCACCGAACCGGCCGACGATGCTCTCTCGCCCAGCGCTATCATCACGGCGCGGAAACTCGCGGCGCTCCGGCGGTTCCTCCGCTCCGAGGGAGACCGCATCGGCGTCGCGCTGCTTGAACCCGACGAGTATCTCGGCGACAGCTTCGAGGCGCGCGTCTGTCCGCTCGCGCTCGCCGCCATCACCAGCATCTTCGACCATGACGCCGCCGTGATCGCGGTCATCGAGGAAGCCCAGTTCAGAGGACGGCGCATCGCCATCCATCACTGCCCCGCCAGCGCCGAGATCACGCTGTGCGTCGCCCTCACATCGGATCAGGGCCTCGAACTCGATCTCGCCTATGGCAATGCCTATGCGCTGCTCGAAGCCCTCGCAATCGAGGCGGAAAGCGTCGGCGACATTCCCGTCGAGCTCCTCCGCGCCCGGCTGTCCGATCCGGCCACGCCGAGCCGGGCGGCACTGCGCGGCGTCGATCATTATCTGCCCCGGCTCGAGCGTCTCGTCGCGAGCGCGCCGGCGCATGATGACGCTCGGTTTGCGTGGGCCTGAACGGTCAGTTCGTCGCCGACGGAACGCCATCGACATAACGCTCGAGAAGGCTGTCGATCGCGGCCTGCAGATGACAACAGGCCCTGTCTTCTTCGGCCTCTTCGAGCGCCTTCATCGCCTGCCGCATCAGGACCAGAGCCAGCGCGCGCCGGATCTCCGGATCGTTTCTCAGATGGTCGATCGCGTCCGACGCTTCAGCCGCTCGCGATGCCATCTCCGGCGGACGAGACTCCACCTTCTGCCCTGACTTGCTCATCCCACGCTCCCCGGATGCGCAAGGGCCAAACCCTTGCCGAAACTCCCGCGCTCTGGGCGCGGGAGCCGGGGCTGGTAACACGTCGAGACATGCGCCTACGCTTTTAGCACCGAGGCACCTGGACATATGCGCAGGCACCCCGGCGTGAAACCACACCGAGCTGCCTTTCTCGACGGGATTACCAGTCCCGGCGCCACGGCCTTGGTGGCGCAAGCGCTCGCCTATCACAGAGATGGAACGACACCAAGTTGCCTCTGTGCGAGCCGCTCCTAGACGTGCGATGCGGTCCATCCGGACGCCCGCACGACGCTCGGGGGCAAAGCCAAACCACTCTCACATCTCGGCATCAGACGGAGCTTCATCGCCACAGTTTGACGCTGGGTGTCTCTCGGCCGTCAAGGATCAGCGGTCCCCCCAATTTTGCCGCCGATCCGCTCCGCTACCCGGCAACAAAATCGGCTCCCCCGCTGCCCGCTTCGCGGCGGCCATGCCGTCCCTGACCGCCTCAACACCGCGTCCCGATGAGCCCATCCTCATCGATGAGAGATGGGGAGCACGGCATCATCCTGATGGAGGCTCTTATGGACAAACTTTCCGACGATCTCCGGGCGCTGTTCAACGCTCCGATGTGCCCGTACTGCGCGACGCTCTACGATCCCGAGCAATATGACGAGGTCGATGAATGCGCCCGCTGTTCGAACTGCGGCAGGACATACCAGGTCGCAGCCGAACAGCGTCCATCACAGCCGGACTCTCCACAGGAAGCGCCGCTGTCAGAACCCGCACAAACGGATGCTCTGGCGCAGTTTCGCGAGGAGGTGGATCGCATCTCGAAAGACATGATGCGCCAGACCACCGGCGGCAGCTACGAGATGTATGAGCGCTGGTTCACGGAGGCGCTGGAGCCGACCATCGACAAGCTCGATCCGGCGCTCCGGTCACAGGCAATCGCGATCGCCACCGAGCTTGGCTATATCGACGATCCCGAGATCATGGCCGCCGGTTTCGGACCAGGCCTCTGCTCGATCAGCGGCATCGACGAGAACTACTGCCACTGCGGTCGTCATCCCTGACGCCATCCGGGACCGGGCCTCGCGCTCGGTCCCATTTCTTTTACCGCTGGCATCAAGTCCCGGCTCGCTCGCGTGCCGCGCGGACCCGTCGGTCCGCACGCCGCTACGCCTTGCCGTGGTCTCCCGACGAGAGGAAACATCTCTCACAGTCTTCCCATTGTGTCGGACGCCCGAGACCGCCTCAAGGACGGCGGGGCCCCACCATTTTCTTCGGCGGATCGACCATGGCGCTTCTCCTTCGGCGTCAGTCGCCGCCGAAGAAAATCGTGACCCCCACCGCCGCTTCGCGGTCGCTTCGCGATCCTTGACCCGGCCTCGGCCGCCCGACGCGCAGCTCCTGTCATTCAAGACAGACAGGAGCCTATCATGCAGATGATCTCGACCAGCGCCGCCGCCGAAAATGCCGCCTTCTTCGCAGCCATCACGAATGCCGAACGTCGCGCGCTTCACAGCTACTTCGACCAGCATGTCGTGGCGGACGAGGAGGCCGGCTACATCACCATCGACGAGGGGGATTACGGCGCGCTGCCGATGACGATCATCGACCGGATCGTCCATAGCGTGCCGGGCGGGCGGCTTGACGAATTCTGAGACAGACGGGGAGGGGCGCGGGCGCCTCTCCCCTTTTTTTGTGTGGCGATGTTACGGGCATGAGGGGCATCGAGCCCCCCATGCCCGTGCCGCGACAAGGGTCGCGGCGGGGGCTGTTCAGGCCGTCAGGCGCTTTTCCACTTCCTCGATTCCCAGCGACTTTATGCGGGCGACCAGCCCACTCAATCGCTTGCCGTCGAGCTTGAGAAGACCGGTCTTCTCGATCGCCTGTATCGCGGCCTCGCGTTCCTTCTCTTCCAGTCGTTGCCGCCGCTCTTCCAGCTTGCGGCCTTCTTCTTCAAGCGCGGCTCTTTCCTGTTCCAATGTGCGTGCCATGATGGGCCTCTTGGTTCACGCTGATCGGGCTATGAACGGTCCGACTATAGGCGCTCATCGAGCCTGCCGAAAGCGCTGAAACGCACCCGCGATCGCGTGGTCCGTCAATCGCCAGCCGGCATTTCCTTCCGACCGCAGGCCGGCACGGAGCCCCGCCGGAGGCGCTATCCCAACCATTCCGAACGCGTCCTGGACGCTCCGAGGGTCTGGACTCAGCCCTGGTGCAGAGAAGCACACCGAACGCACCTTCGGTGCATAGGTTCTGGAACAATTCCAACCGGTTATGGCGTTTCCGCTCGGTGGGACACTGTGGGACATGGTTTCGCCGTTCCCGAAACCCACGGAAATCCGCCATTTTCGCGTGTTACAGGCGCACACGCTTGCTGCGGGGAAGCCGATTTCCTTGCTCCACCACAGCGATTGCGCTATAACCCGGACCGGTTTCTGAGACCCCACCAGCCTCCCTGCTAGGAGGCTCGGTTTGACCATCCCCTACAAGCACTGCTCGGTCCGGCTCGACCGCGGCAAATATGATCGCCTCGTCGCGCTCGCGGCGGAACGCGGATGCACGCCATCGGACCTGCTGCGCGCGGCCGTCGATGCCTTCCTGGGATCGGGCCAGTTGCTGAGCTCCAGCCATCGCCGGATCGCCCGCATCAGCGAGTTCCAGCAACTCGCGCTCGACATCATCATCCGCGAGCAATTCCCCGAATATCGCGATCGCATCATCGCCGAAACCGACAAGCGCCTGGAGCAATATCATGGCGCGTGAGGACATCCGCACGGACGGGCGTCCCGTCCCGCTCACCCATCATTCCGCGCGCGGCCGCGTCCAGCGCAATGCCGGTAATTTCACCCGCGGCAGCCAGCTCCTGACCCACGAGATGATGATGTGGTTCTCGG
>NZ_JAVHPD010000051.1:0-3000 GCF_036170395.1 Sphingobium sp. | reverse complement strand
GCTCCACAACCAACTGCCCGATCTTGGCGTGCAGCTTCTCCACCTCGCTCTCGCTTGCGGATTCCGAGGTGATCGCGCCCACCATTCCGAGGAATTCCCGCCCGGGATTCCGAGCTGATCCCGCCCACCGTTCCGATTAATGTCCGCCCACCCTTGGGGTGCGGTGCCTGATCGTTGGGACCATGCTTTCCGGCTGGAAGTGGCCGGGAGGAATGGATGCCGACGAGGAGGGTGAAGATGCGCGACGTGCGCGAAGTGATGCGGCTGTACCGGGAGGGTGGCCAGGCGGTTCGGGAGATTGCGCGGCTGAGCGGCATAGCCCGTTCGACGGTGCGCGAGATGATTGCGCGGTTCGAGCGTTCCGGCCTGGCTTGGCCGGTGCCGCCGGACATCGCCGACGCCGAGCTGGAGCGGCGCCTGTACGGCGCGCCCGGCGTGAAGCCCGGCCGGCGCAAGCAGCCGGAGCCGGACTGGTCGGTGGTGGCCCGGGAGCTCAAGCGCAAGCATGTGACGCTGCAGGTGCTGTGGGAGGAATACGTAGCCGAGCACCCGGACGGGTACCGCTACAGCCGGTTCTGCGACCTGTTCCGGCGGTGGGAGGGGCGGCTGCCGCTGACGATGCGGCAGAGCCACGGCGGCGGCGAGAAGCTGTTTGTCGATTACGCCGGCGACACGGTGCCGGTGGTCGACCGCCGGACCGGTGAAGTGCGGCCTGCGCACCTCTTCGTGGCGGTGATGGGCGGCTCGAGCCTGTCGTTCGCCTGTGCGACCTGGACCGAGCAGCTGGGCGACTGGATCGAGGCGCACAACGCCGCCTTCGCCTTCTTCGGCGGGGCGCCGCAGCTGCTGGTGCCCGACAATGCGAAGGTGGCGGTGATCAAGGCCTGCCGCTACGACCCCATGGTCAACCGCAGCTACACCGACATGGCGCGCCATTACGGCACGGCGGTGCTGCCGGCACGGCCGCGGAGGCCCAGGGACAAGGCCAAGGTCGAGGCCTGCGTCGGCATCGTCGAGCGCTGGCTGCTGGGCCGGCTGCGCAACCGGATCTTCTACAGCCTGGCCGAGGTCAACGCGGCGGTCGCCGCGTGCATGGCGGACCTCAACGAGGCGCGGGTACTGCGCCAGTACGGCAAGACGCGCCGCCAGCTGTTCGAGGAAGTGGATGCGCCGAACCTGAAGCCGCTGCCGGCCGAGCCGTGGGCCCATGCCGAGTGGAAACGCTGCCGGGTCGGGCTCGACTATCACATCGCGATCGAGCGCCACCATTACTCGGTGCCCTGCCGCTTCGCCCGCCGCGAGGTCGAAGCGCGCATCACCGCGCGCACCGTCGAGGTCTTCCTCGGCTCCGAGCGCATCGCCGTGCACATGCGCGGCAGCGGCAACGGGCGGCACACGACGATCCCGGAGCACATGCCGTCCAGCCACCGCCGCTACGGCGACTGGACACCGGCGAAGATCCGCGAGGAGGCGCAGCGGATCGGGCCGATGCTGTCGCTGCTGGTCGAGAAGATCATCGAGAGCCGGCCGCATCCCGAGCAGGGCTACCGCTCGTGCCTGGGCATCATCGGCCTCGCCAAGCGCTTCGGGCCCGAGCGGCTCGAGGCCGCCGCGCTGCGCGCGCTGGAGATCCAGGCGCGCAATTACCCTTCGGTCAAATCGATCCTCGAAAAGGGGCTCGACAGGATCCCGGCGCCGAAATCCCCGGAGCGCGAGCCGATCCTCCACACCAACATCCGGGGCTCGCGATACTACCACTGAAAGGAAACGAGAATGCTGAAACATCCGACACTCGACCTGCTCCACCAGCTCGGCCTTGCCGGCATGGCGCAGGCCTTCGCCGAGCTGGCCGCCAACGACGAGGCCGCCGGCCTCGGCCATGCCGAATGGCTGGCGCTGCTGCTCGACCATGAAGCGACCTACCGCAACGACCGGCGCCTGGCGCTTCGCTTGCGGCATGCCCGCCTGCGCCACCACGCCGTGCCCGAGGACGTCGATTACCGCGCGCCGCGCGGGCTCGACCGCCGGCTGTTCGACATGCTGCTCAAGGGCGACTGGATCGCCGCCCACGAGAACCTGGCGATCATCGGGCCGACCGGGGTCGGCAAGAGCTGGTTGAGTTGCGCCATCGGGCACAAGGCCTGCCGCGACAATCGCTCGGTGCTCTACACCAGGCTGCCGCGGCTGATCGACGAGCTGGCCCTGGCCAAGGGCGATGGCCGGATCGCCGCGCGCATGAAGAGCCTCGCCCGCGTCGACCTGCTCATCCTCGACGACTGGGGCCTCGAACCGCTCGACGGCAACGCCCGCCACCACCTGCTCGAAATCCTCGAGGATCGCTATGGCCGCCGCTCGACGCTCGTCACCAGCCAGCTTCCCGTCGCGCGATGGCACGAGCTGATCGGCGATCCCACCTACGCTGACGCCATCCTCGACCGCCTCGTCCATAACGCTCATCGCGTCGAAATGAGCGGGGACTCCCTGCGCCGTCCAACCGTGCCAGCAGCCGCTTGACCAGAAGCCGAAATCAGTGACAAACCAGCCCATCGATCAGGCACTCTCGCCCGGGCGGCATCAGCTCGGAATGGTGGGCGCGATCAGATCGGAATAGGTGGGCGGCATCGTCGGAATCCACACTCTCGCTGGCTGACCTGGCCGCATCGCCCGTCCCGGCAAACGTGCTCGACATCCCGTCAATGGCCTGTCGCTTCCACGCCGCGATCATGGTGTGGTGCACGCCGTGCTTGGCTGCCAGTTCCGCCAGCGTCAGGTCACCCCGGATCGCCTCCAGCGCCACCTTCGCCTTGAAATCCGCGCTGTAGCGCTTCCTTGTCGTCTTCATTCCCGTACCAATCCGTCAGGTCGGGATTAGCTTAGCATCCTGTCCAGAAAACCGGCACCACCTCACAGGCTCTGGAACCAGACCTCTATGGGCGTGCCGCGCAGGAGGGCGGATTTGATCTTTGCCAGCTCGGCTGCAAAGCCCCCTTTTTGAAGTCC
>NZ_JAVHPD010000050.1:0-61855 GCF_036170395.1 Sphingobium sp. | reverse complement strand
AACGGCATGTTCGCCTTCGCCCTGTTCGACGCGCGCGCCCAGTCGCTCTGGCTGGCGCGCGACCGGCTCGGCGTGAAGCCGCTCCATTATGCCCTGCTGTCGGACGGCAGCCTGATCTTCGGCTCGGAATTGAAGAGCCTGCTCGCCCACCCGCTGCTCCGCCGCGCGCCCGACCTGTCGGCGGTCGAGGATTATATGGCCTATGGCTACGTCCCCGACGATGCCTGCCTGGTCGCCGGGGTGCGCAAACTGGGGGCAGGGGAGACGCTCCGCCTCGTCCGCGGCCGCCCGCTGCCCCCGCCGCACCGCTATTGGGACGTCAGCTTCGCCGACCGCAGCAAGGCGAAACCCGAAGCGCTGGAGGAGGAACTGGTCGCGCTGATGCGCCAGGCGGTGCGCTCGCGCATGGTCGCCGACGTGCCCCTGGGCGCGTTCCTCTCGGGCGGCGTCGACAGCAGCAGCGTCGTCGCGCTGATGGCCGAAGCCTCGCGCCAGGCGGTCAAGACCTGCACCATCGGCTTCGATGTCGCCAGCCTGGACGAGACAGCCTATGCCGATCGCGTCGCCCGCCGCTTCGCCACCGACCACCGCATCCGCATCGTCTCGCCCGACGATTTCGGCCTGATCGACACGCTCGCCTTCCATTTCGACGAACCCTTTGCCGACGCCTCCGCGCTCCCCACCTATCGCGTCTGCGAACTCGCCCGCGAGCAGGTGACGGTGGCGCTCTCTGGCGACGGCGCGGACGAAGCCTTCGCCGGCTATCGCCGCCACCGCTTCCAGATGCAGGGCGAGCGGTTCCGCAGCCTGATCCCCGCCTCGGTCCGCCAGCCCCTGTTCGGGACGCTCGGCCGCTATTATCCCAAAGCCGACTGGGCGCCCCGCGCGCTCCGCGCCAAATCGACCTTCCTTGAACTGGCGGGGGAGGGGGGCGAAGCCTATGCCGCCTCCGTCGGCGTGACCCCATCGGCCTTGCGCCAGCGCCTCTACGGCGCCGACCTCAAAAGCCGCATCGCCGGCTACCGCGCCGAGGATCGCTACATCGAGGCGATGGCGACCGCGCCCGCCCGCGATCCGCTCGACCGCGCCCAATATGCCGATATCCGCATCTGGCTCCCCGGTGACATCCTGACCAAGACCGACCGGATGAGCATGGCCGTCAGCCTGGAAGCGCGCGAGCCTCTGCTCGACTATCGCCTGGTCGAATTCGCCGCCCGCCTCCCCGTCGCCCAGCGCATCCGGGGCAACAGCGGCAAATATCTCATGAAGAAGGCGATGGAGCCCTTCCTGCCGCAGGACATTCTCTACCGCCAGAAAATGGGCTTCGTCACCCCGATCAGCGCCTGGTTCCGGGGCGCTCTGGCCGGCGAAGCGACCGCGATCGCCGGCGGCTCGGCGCTCGCCAAGACCGGCTGGTTCGACGCGAAGATATTGGCAAAAGTCGCCGCCGACCACAAAGCCGGCCTCGCCGACCACGGCCGCCTCCTCTGGCAACTGCTGATGCTCGACAAGTCTCTAACACGCCTGTTCGGGGTGTAATCATCCTCCGTTCGCCCTGAGCGAAGTCGAAGGGCCAGACCGACCGAAGGGAGGTCACTTCGCTGCGCTCAGTGCAGGGCTTCGACTTCGCTCAGCCCGAACGGTGTTTGAAATCTCAGCCCCCCTTGCCACCGCCCCCGCACAATGCCAACGCATCCCCTTATGATGATGCAGGGCGCCAGAGTCACGGTCTCCAAGGAAATGGTGCGGCTGCGGCTCTACGCCCTGTGCCTGGCCGGCGACATGGCGGGCCTGTTCTGCGCCTTCCTCGCCGCCAACGCCTTCGTCCTTGGCGCGCTCTGGGGGGAACCGGGCAAACCGCACGGCCTCGTCATGTTCGCCATGATCGCCCCGCTCTACGCTCTGCTCGCGGTCAAGGGCGGGGCCTATGGCATCAACACGCTCGATCGGGTGCGGCGCGGCATCTCCCGCGCGCTCTGGGCGCTGGCGCAGGCGGCGTTGCTGATGCTACTGATCGTCTATCTCGGCAAGATCGCCGAGCAATTATCGCGTCTCACCTTCGTCACCGGCCTCGCGCTCGGCGCGGTCGCGCTAGCGCTGGTGCGCCTCGCCGTCGCGCGGCTCGCGGTCAGCCTGCTGGGCGACGTGCCGCACCTGACCGCCGTCATCCTCGACGGCGTCGCGATCGACGCCGGCCGCCATGTCGAGGTGATCCACGCCGACGCCGCCAACCTCCATCCCGAACGCCACGACGCCGACATGGCTGCCCGGCTCGCCGGCGCGGTCGGCATGGCGGAGCGGGTGATCGTCGCCTGCCCGCTCGAACGGATGAACGACTGGTCGGCCGCGCTCAAGTCGCTCTCGGCGCGCGGCGAGATCGTCGTGCCCGAACTGCTGCGCTTCGCGCCCGCGCGCGTGGACGAGTTCGACGGCCAGCCCACGATCATCGTCGCCGGCGGCCCGCTCCAGTTTCGCGACCGCCTCATCAAGCGCCTGTTCGACCTGGCCGTAGCCGGGCTCGCCACCATCCTCCTCTCGCCCGTCCTGATCGCGGCCGCGCTCGCCGTGAAGCTGACCAGCGCCGGCCCCATCCTCTTCCGCCAGCCCCGCATCGGCAAGGATGCGCGCCCCTTCTCCATCTACAAATTCCGCTCGATGCGCACCGATGCCAGCGACCACAGGGCAGCGACCCTCACCCGCCGCGACGATGATCGCGTCACCCCGGTCGGGGCTTTCCTCCGCAAGACCAGCATCGACGAACTGCCCCAGCTCTTCAACGTGCTGCGCGGCGACATGAGCATCGTCGGCCCGCGCCCGCACGCCGCCGCCGCCAAGGCCGGGGACAGCCTCTACTGGGAGGTCGATGCCCGCTATTGGGAGCGCCATTGCATCAAGCCCGGCATGACCGGCCTCGCCCAGGTGCGCGGCCATCGGGGATCGACCGACCATCATCAGGATCTGATCGACCGGCTCCAGTCGGACCTCGAATATGTCAGCGACTGGTCGATCTGGCGCGACCTGCGGATCATCGTCGCGACCTTGGGCGTGCTGGTCCACCACAAGGCGTACTGAGCGATGGCGACGAACCTGATCCTCGCCGCGATCCTGCTCCTGTGCCTCGTCGCCGTGGCCTGGCCCTTCCTCTTCTACCCGCTGATCCTGCGCCGGCTGCCCACGCTGCCTGAGCATCCGGTCCAAGGCCCGCCACCCAGCGCATCGCTGCTCTTCTGCGCCTATAACGAAGCCGCCGCGATGCCCGAGAAGCTCGCCAACCTCGCGCTGCTCAAGCGCCGCCACCCCGACCTCGAAATCCTCGCTTTCGACGATGGATCGTCCGACGGCACCGGCGATCTGATCGCGGGGCAGGGCGACCTCGTCACCCTCGTCCGTGGCCCCGGCCGCAGCGGCAAGGCGCACGGCATGAAGCAGCTCGCCGCCCGCGCGCGCGGCGACGTCCTGATCTTCACCGACGCCAATGTCCTGCTGGACGAGGAGGCTGTGGACCGTCTCCTCGCCCGCTACGCCGACCCGCATATCGGCGGCGTCCTCGGCTCGCTCCACTATCTCGGCGCGGAAGGGAGCGCCACGGCGGCGGTGGGCTCGCTCTACTGGCGCATCGAGGAACGGCTGAAGGACGAGGAATCCCGCACCGGCAACGTCCTCGGCGCCGACGGCTCGATCTTCTCCATCCGCCGCAGCCTCTATCCCGATTTCCCCGACAGCGTGCTGGACGACCTTACGGTCTCCATGGCGGTTGTCTTCGCCGGCAAGCGCCTCATCAAGGCGAAGGACGTCATCGCCAGCGAACGGCTGGTCACCGCACGGAAGGACGAATATCGGCGCAAGGTCCGCATCGCTGCCCGTGCCTGGCATACCCACAGCTACCTGCGCCCGCAGTTACGCCGCATGGCCGCCATCGACCGTTTCAAATATGCCTCGCGCAAGATCGTCCGCTGGTTCGGCGGCCTCTTCATCCTGGCTGGCGCCATCGCCGCCGGCGCGCTCGCGCTGCGCCTCTCGCCGACGCTCTACATGGCCGGCGGGCTTGCGCTGGTCTTTGCCCTATGGATCGGCCTCCGCAGCAAAAGCGGCCCGCTCGCGACGCTGGTCGATATCCTCATCGCCTATGCCGCGACGCTCCAGGGCGTGGCAAAGGCGATGACCGGCCGCACCGTCACCATCTGGAACCCCGCCCAGTCGCGATAGCGCGTCAGACGATGGCGATGTCGCTGGGCAGCAATTCCGTCCCCTTCGCGAAATCGATATGCGCGATCAATATCTTCGCCGCCGCGCCATTGCCGTCCGGGTCGAAGAAGAAGCCGCGCGTCGCTTGCGAGTAGAGGAAATGATCGTCGGCATCCTGCGCTATGCCATGCAGGTTGCTGGCGAAGTTGGACCCGTCCACCCCTGTCAGTCCGCCCACGATGTCCGATGCGATCACCAGTCTGTCGCTGCCCTGAGCGAAGTCGAGGATGCGGTCGCCGCCCTCCTCTAGCAATTTCCAGACGAAGCGATCATGACCAGGGCCGCCGGACAGCCGGTCGGACCCCAGCCCTCCATAGATGCGGTCGATCCCTCCACCGCCCTCCAGCAAATCCGCACCGTCACCGCCATAGATAAGGTCGGCACCCCCATCGCCGTAGATATGGTCGTTGCCCTCATCGCCCATCAGCCGGTCGTCGCCCCAGCCGCCGATGATATCGTCCCACCCCGCGCCGCCAAGGACGATATCGTCACCATCATCGGCCCAGATGATGTCATGACCCTCGCCGCCTTCAATCCGGTCGGCCTCGCTGCCGCCGACGACATAGTCGTCTCCCGCGCTGCCCTCGATATGATCCTCGCCCGCGTCTCCGAAGATCACATCGTCGCCGTCGCCGCCTTTCAGCACATCGTGGCCCGCATCGCCGTCCAGCACATCCTTAAGCGCGCCGCCGAGGAGGACGTCGGCTCCATCCTCGCCATAGAAAAGCGCCTGCCCGCTGCCCGCCACCAGCCGGTCCGCGCCAGCGCCGGCATAGATGATCGCGGTGGTCAGCGCCCCGGCATGAAAATAATCGTCGCCGCTGCCAAAATTGCCCCGGAGATTTTCGACCCCATCCCACGTCGCGGTCGTCCGGCGGGTCGCGCCATCCTCCGACACCGCGACGATATGGTCGCTGCCCGCCGCCTTGATGATCGACGTGGTGAAGGCGTGCAGGTTCAGGGTCAGCCAATCATTGCCTGCGCCACCGAAGACATGGCTGCCAAAGTCCTGCCAGGTCGAATCGCCCACCGTGATCCAGTCGTTGCCGTCGCCAGCAAAAATCACATCCGCGCCGCCCCGGCCGTAGATATAGTCGTTGCCCGCCTTAGCGATGATGCGGTCATCCGCCTCCGATCCATAAAGCGAATTGCGAAACTTGTTGCCGACGATGCGAGCCATTACGATTCCTCTCGATGCGATCGTCAATGCCCGGGCCGGTTGCGACCTCTGTTACATCATCGATCCTGCGTTCCGCCGCGACGAACGGCGCACAATACGGCCCTTGCAAAGGCTATCAGTCGGCATCGGGAATGTCGATGGCGGCCAATTCGCCTGCCTCACTCGCCCTTCACATAGACCCGCTTGCCGCCGACCCATGTCTCCAGCACCTGCGTCCGGCGGATGTCGGCGGGGCGGGCGGCGGATATGTCGCGGTCGATCAGCAGGAAGTCGGCGCGCTGACCCGGCGCCAGGCTGCCGAATTTCTTCTCGGCAAAGCCGGCATAGGCCGCCCGCCGCGTGAAGCCGTCCAGCGCCGCCTCGAAGCCGATGCGCTGCTCGGGCATCCACCCGCCGATCGGCTCGCCCTTCGCATCCTCGCGGCTCATCGCGACGGCGATCCCGGCGAAGGGATTGGGGCTTTCGACCGGCACGTCCGATCCGAGCGCCAGGGGCACGCGATTGTCCAGCATCGCCTTCCACGCATAGGCGCCCTTCAGCCGCGCCTCACCCATCCGCGCGGTCGCCATGCGCCAGTCGGACGCTTCGTGCACGGGCTGCATCGACGCGATCACGCCCAGCGATCCGAAACGCGGCAGATCGGCCGGATCGACGATCTGCGCATGTTCGATCCGCCAGCGCCGGTCGCCCTTGTAGGTGTCGCTGAGTTCCTCGATCGCGTTCAGCAGCTCATGGTTCGCCGCGTCGCCGATCGCGTGGACCGCGACCTGGAAATTGTCCATCGCCGCCCGGCTCATATAGTTGCGAAGCTGCGTGTCGGAAATCATCGGCAGCCCGCGCTGGCCCGGCGCGTCGGCATAATCGGCGCGCAGCCACGCCCCGCGCGATCCCAGCGCGCCGTCGAGCAGCAGCTTCACGCCGCCCATCCGCAGACGGTCATCATAGAGCCAGGGCGTTGGCTCCGGTCCCGCGATCATCACCATATTGTCGAGGCCATAGGCGTAGGACATGATCCGCACGCGCAAAGCGCCCCGGTCGCCCGCGCGGCGGAACGCCTGCCAATCCTCGATGCTGGTGCCCATGTCGGCGATGCCAGTGATACCCTGCGCCAGCAGCGCGCGCTGCGCCTTTTCGAGCGCGATGTCGCGGTCCTTGGGCGCGGGCGGCGGCACGACCTTCTGGATGAGGTCCATCGCCTTGTCCACGAACACGCCCGCGGGCTTCCCGCCCGCCATCTCGATGCGCCCGCCGGCCGGCGCCTTGCTCGCGGCGCTCACCCCGGCGGCGCGAATCGCGGCGCTGTTGGCCCAGCCGGCATGGCCGTCCACCCGCTCCAGCCACACCGGCACCGTCGCTTCGGCCGCGTCGAGGTCGGCGGCGGTCGGGAAGCGGCCGAGGCCCCATTGCTCCTGATTCCAGCCTGTCCCGATGATCCATTTCAGCCCCGGATTGGCCTGCACATAGGCCCGGATCTTCGCCTGCGCCTCGGCCAGCGACCGCGTGTCGGACAGGTCCAGCGTCACCAGGCTGAGGCCATAGCCCATCACATGCGCATGCGCGTCGATCAGGCCGGGGATCAGCGTCTTGCCGCCCGCGTCCAGCTTGAAGTCCGGTCCCTTGGGCCGTTCGGGCCAGGGCTGGCCGCGCTTGGGCTTCTTGGGCTTATACTCGGGCTCCTGATAGCGGCCCTGGATCAGCTTCTCGACCTTGCCGTCATCATCGATCAGCAGCGCGCCGAACCGCACGATCCGCCCATCGGCGTCGATCGCGATGCCGTTCACATTGTCGATGACGCCCGAAGCCAGAGCGGGAAAGGGCAGGGCGATTGCGGCGATCGCCGCCAGCAGCGCGCCCCTCATGCGCGGGTGATCCGCCGCACGAGCGCGCTCGTATCCTGCCGGTGGCCGCCCATCGCCTGCACATCGGCGTAGAATTGATCCACCATCGCCGTCATTGGCAGCGTCGCGCCATTGGCGCGCGCCTCCTCCAGCGCCAGCCCCAGATCCTTGCGCATCCAATCGACCGCAAAGCCGAAGTCGAACTCATCCTGCGCCATCGTCTTCCAGCGATTTTCCATCTGCCAGCTTTGCGCCGCCCCGCCCGAAATCGCCTCGAACACCTTGTCGAGGTCCAGTTCCGCCGCCTGGGCGAAGCGCAGCGCCTCGGATACCCCCTGCAATACGCCGGCGATGCAGATCTGGTTCACCATCTTGGTGGTCTGCCCCGCGCCCGCGCCGCCGACATGGATGATCCGCGCGGCATAGGCCTGCATCACGATCTTCGCGGCGGCGAACGCCGGTTCGGTGCCGCCGCACATGATCGACAGCCGGCCATTTTCCGCCCCGGCCTGCCCGCCCGACACCGGCGCATCGATGCTGTGGATGCCCAGCGCCTCGCCCTCCACGAACAATTGCCGCGCGATCCGCGCCGACACGGTCGTATGGTCGATGAACAGGCTGCCCGGCTTCATCGTGCGGAAGGCGCCTTCGCGGCCCAGCGCGATCTGCGACAGATCATCGTCATTGCCGACGCAACTGATGACGATATCCGCGTCCTCCGCTGCCTTGGCCGGACTGATCGCCACCGTCCCGCCATAGGCGTCGGACCACAGCTTCGCCTTGCCGATGGAGCGGTTATAGACGGTCAGGCGATGGCCCGCCTTCGCCAGATGCCCGGCGATCGGACCACCCATTACGCCCAGGCCGATAAACGCGATATTTGCCATATGCCCCATAGGATTGCTGCGTTTCATGCCGCCATAGGGCGAGTTTTCGGACAGTGCCAGTTCCTTCGCCGGTAATTTTCGTCTAGGCGGCTTTGCCATGAACACGCTCGCCAGGATCGACACCGCGCTCCCGCTCCCCGTCACCGTGGACGATATTCTCGCCGCGCGCACGCGCATCGCCGGCGCGGTCGTCAAGACGCCGACCCTGGTCAGCCAGACCCTGTCCGACATGCTCGGCTGCAAAATCTATCTGAAGTTCGAAAATCTCCAGTTCACCGCTGCCTATAAGGAGCGCGGCGCGCTCAACCGCCTCCTGCTCCTCGGCGACAAGGCCAAGGAAACCGGAGTCATCGCCGCATCGGCCGGCAATCATGCGCAGGGGCTCGCCTATCATGGCAAGCGGCTCGGCGTGCCCGTCACTATCGTCATGCCGCAAACGACGCCCACGGTGAAGGTCACGCAGACGCAGGGCCATGGCGCGACCGTCGTGCTGCATGGCGAAAAGTTCGACGACGCCTACGCCCATGCCCGCCTGCTGGAGGTGGAGCAGGGCCTGACCTTCGTCCATCCCTTCGACGAGCCCGATATCATCGCCGGCCAGGGCACGATCGCGCTCGAAATGCTGGAGGATGCGCCGGACATCGACACGCTGGTCATCCCGATCGGCGGTGGCGGGCTGTTCTCCGGCATGGGCACGGCGGCGCGGGCGATGAAGCCCGACATCGAACTGATGGGCGTTCAGGCCGAACTCTATCCGTCCATGTATGATTTCATCAAGAGCGCGGACCTTGCCTGCGACGGCGATACGCTCGCCGAAGGCATTGCGGTCAAGCAGCCGGGCGAACTGACCCGCCGCTTCGTGGAGCGGCTGGTGAGCGACATATTGCTCGTCAGCGAACGGCGGCTGGAGGAAGCGGTCAGCCTGTTGCTCCAGATCGAAAAGACCGTAGTGGAAGGCGCCGGCGCCGCTGGCCTCGCTGCTTTGCTGTCGCATCGCGAGCGCTTTGCCGGGCGCACCGTGGGCCTCATCCTGTGCGGCGGCAATATCGACACTAGGCTGCTCGCCAACGTGCTGCTGCGCGATCTCGCCCGCTCGGGCCGGCTGGCGCGGCTGCGGATCATCCTTCAGGACCGGCCGGGCGCGCTGTTCCATGTCGCGCGCATCTTCGACCAGGAAAAGGTCAACATATTGGAACTGGCGCACCAGCGCATCTTCACCAACCTGCCGGCCAAGGGTCTGAGCCTCGACGTCGAATGCGAGACCCGCGACCGCGCCCATCTCCAGCGGCTTATCACCGCCCTGGGAGAGGCCGGCTACGAAGTCGCGCCGATCGAGGTGGCGTGAAGGCCGAACCGGCCGATCACATTCGCCAGCCGACGCAGGCTCAGCGTTCGAGGAAGGCGATGATGGCGCTCGCCAGCGCTTCGGGCGCTTCGAGCGGGGCGAGGTGCGCAGCGTCGAGCGAGGCGTGCGCCGCGCCGGGGATGTGCGAGACGAGATGCTCGCCATGGCCCTCGAACGGGGTCGAGATGTCCCGGCTGCCCGTGACCACCAGCGTGGGCGCGGCGATGGCGGCAAGGCGCGGGGCGAGGTCCATGTCCCGGATCGCGGCGGCGCATCCCGCATATCCCTCGGCATCCATCGACAAAAGCTGACGCCGCACGGTCTGACAGGTCGTCGGGCTGGCGGCGTCCGACAGGAAGCGGCCCATGGCAAGGTCTGCGATCGCGGCCATGCCCTCAGCGCGGACCTTTGCGACGCGATCGGCCCACGCCGCGCTGTCCATCGTTGCCGACGTGCAGATGGGGATCAGCTTCTCGACGCGGGCGGGCGCGCGCAGAGCCAGTTCCATCGCGATCATGCCGCCGAGCGACACGCCCGCAATCGAGAAGCGAGCGAACCCGGCGGCATCCGCAGCAGCGAGCGCGTCATCGGCCAGCATTTGGAGCGAGACATCCCCGCCCTGCGTGGGCGACGCGCCATGGCCGCGCGTGTCGATGCGCAGCAGCGCGAACCGCTCGCGCAGCAGGGGGAGAAGCGGCGTCCACAGGTCCATGTCGGTGCCGATCGAATTGAGCAGCATCAGTGCTGGCGCATCCTCGACACCGTCGCGTTTCCAGTAGATGCCAGTGGGCGTGAAGGGCATGATTTTCAGTCCTGCGCCGCGATGGTGACGCGCAGGCCGTCGATCGCCACGGCCGGGCCTTTGCAAATCTTCGACATCATGGCTCCTTCACCCATTGTCGCCGCCGGCGACGGGCAGCACTGTTCCCGTTATGTAGCTGGCCTCGTCCGAGGCGAGGAACAGGATCGGAGCGATCTGCTCCTCGAGCGTGCCATAGCGCTTCATGAACGTGGAGGAGGTCACTTGCGCGACGGCTTCGGCCATCCATGCCTGCTCCTGGGCATTGTCGCCCTGCGGGTTGCGAGCGACCCGTCGCGGGGGCGCGCTGGTGCCGCCGGGCGCTGTGGCGACGACGCGGATGCCGCTTTCGCCATATTCCATCGCCAGCGCCTGTGTCAGGCCGTTGATCCCGCCCTTCGCGGCGGAATAGGGCACCCGGCGGATGCCGCGCGTGCCATTGGACGAGACGTTGACGATGGTGCCCGCGCCCTGTTCCAGCATTGCCGGCAGCGCTGCATGGCAGCAATAGAGCGTCGGCATCAGCGACCGACGGATTTCCGCGTCGATCTGCTGCGGCTCGAATGCGGCGTAGGGCCGCATACGAATGGCGCCGCCCACATTGTTGACCAGAATGTCGATGCGTCCGAACGCCGCGATCGCCGCCGCCATCGTCGCTGCCGCGCCCTCATAGGTTTCCAGGTCGCACCGCACCGAGACGGCCCGGCCGTCGGCCGCGACAATAGCCTCCTCCACCTCGGTCACGAAGTCGGCGCGGTCGGCAAGCACGACATGCGCGCCTTCCCGCGCGGCGCGGGTGGCGACGCCCGCCCCGATGCCCTGCGCCGCCCCGGTCACGACCATGACCTTGCCCGCGAACCGTCCGGCGAAGATCATGCCCGCTCCGTCAGACGTGATAGACATCGATGACCTGGTGAATATAGTCGTCCTTGAGCACGATCTTCTTCTTCAGGATATTGACTGCGCTGGAGGTGTCGAGCGTCAGGAAAGTGGTTCCAAAGAACTGCTGCGTCTGCTGATAGCGGTGGGCCAGCGTGTTCCAATTGTAGCGCAGGTCCACCGCTCCTTCCCGCCGCTCCAGCACTTCCACATTGCCGATGAAGTGGGCGGTGCGCGGCTCGGGCGTGCTGGCGGACGACCGCTCGGTCTTGAGGCGATAGACCCGGTCTTCAAGGCCCCTGCGGTTGGGATAATAGATCAGCGAAATCTCGGTCTGCGGGTCGGTGGTCAGCGCATCATCGTCGGTCCAGGACGGCATCCAATATTCGGCGTTTTCCGAATAGCAGTCCAGCCATTCGTCAAACGCGCGATCGTCGAGCAGGCGCGCCTCATGGTAGAGAAAGGCGCAGATGTCGGCATAGGACAGGGCGGTGGCGGTGTCTTCCAGAACCGGGCTCATTGCGCGGCCTCCAGCATGGGTGCGGCATCCTTCGCCATGCCGTCGAGCATGATCTGCGCCCAAAATTCATGCTGGCGCACGAGCAGGCCCTCATCCTCGCTGCGCTCGCTGGACAGCAGCGGGTTCATCCCCATCGCCCTGGCATTGGCGTCCGGGCCGGCGATCCAGCGCTTGGCGCCGCGGCTAAGGTCGTTCCAGAGGTCGCCCGCGCCTTCATAGGCCTTTTGGCAGCTGCGGAATTCCTCCAGATCGTCGGGCGTGCCCATGCCGGTGACGTTGAAGAAATCCTCATATTGGCGGATGCGGTGGGCACGGTCCTGCGCGCTTTCGCCCTTGGGCGCGTAGCAGTAGATCGTGACTTCGGTGGTGTTCAAGTCGATGGGGCGCACGACGCGAATCTGGGTGGAGAACTGGTCCATCAGGAATACATTGGGATAGAGCGCCAGATTGCGGGTCTGTTCGAGGATGAACTTCGCTCTGTCGGGGCCGAGCCGCTCTTCCAGCGCTGCCTTGTGGTTCCAGATCGGACGGACTTCGGGGTTCAGCACCTGCGTCCAGAGCAGGATATGGCCATGCTCAAACCCATATACCCCGCTGGCCGGAGCCTTGGACCAGCCGTTCGCGTCGACCGCCTTGGTTCCCCCCTCGGCGCGGCGGGCCATGGTGGACTGGTAGTTTTCGTGGACGGAACTGACGTGATAGCCGTCGCAGCCATTCTCCATCTGCATCTTCCAATTGCCGTCGAAGGTGTAGGTGGAATTGCCGGCCAGTATCTCCAGACCCTCGGGCGCCTGATCGACCATCTGGTCGATGATGACTTTCGTTTCGCCCAGATGCTGGTCCAGCGGCAGCACATCATGGTTGAGCGAGGCGAAGAGGAAGCCGCGATAGCTTTCCACGCGGGCGCGGGTGAGGTCGTGCGACCCTTCATGGTCGAAGCTGTCGGGGTAAGCGCCCGTGCTCGCATCCTTGGCGCGCATCAGCGTGCCGTCGGTCTTGAAGCTCCAGCCATGGAAGGGGCATACGAACAGCGGCTGGTTGCCGCGCTTGCGGCGGCACAGCTTGGCGCCGCGATGCGCGCAGGCATTGACCAGGCCGGTGACGCCCCCGTCCTTGCCGCGCGTCAGGATCACCGGCGTGCGCCCGATCCATGTGGTGACATAGTCGTTCGCCCTCGCAAGCTGGCTTTCGTGCGCGACATAGACCCAGTTGCTCTCGAAAATATATTTCATCTCGAGTTCGAACAGCGCCGGATCGGTGAAGACGTCGCGGCGGCAGCGGAAAAGCCCGGTATCCGGGTCGTCGACCACAGCGGTCGCGACACGGTTCATCAGATGTTCGTGCATGATCCTGTCTCCCGGTGCGTGGTTGTCAGACCGTTTCGGCTTCGGATGGCAGCGCCGCCTCGGCGCGAGGGCGGGCGGAAAAGCCCTCGTCGCCGGCGTCATGCGCACGCTGCAACTGGAAATCGAACCGGATATGAGTCGTGTCGCCCTGGCGGACCGGGACGGGCAGCAGGCCCTCGCGGGTGCCGAAGGCGAAATCGTCGGCAGCCAGGGGGTCGTCGCCGAAATTGATCTGCGTCGTCAGCGTGCGATAGCCCGGCGCCTCGATGAAGAAGTGGACATGCGCCGGGCGATTGCCGTGACGGCCGAGCGCCTGCATCAGCGTATCGGTCGCGCCCTGCGGCGGGATCGAATAGCCGCTCGGCTGGCGCGAGTGGAAGGCATAGCGCCCGTCCGGCCCCAGCTTGATCCGGCGGCGGTTGTTGAACGGCGTCTGCTCGCCGGTCGGATCGAAGTGCGAGTACCAGCCCTTCGAATTGGCGTGCCAGACGTGCATGATGGCGTTCTGCACCGGCTCGCCATCGGGACCGGTCACGATGCCGTCCATATGCAGCGCCTGGCTGTCCTCGTCCGGGTCGGTGCTGAGGTTGACATTGCCCTCGACCAGCGGCGCGCCCGCGACGTAGAGCGGCCCTTCGATGGTGCGCGGCGTGCCGCCGGTCAGCCCGGCTTCGGCATCCTTGGCGTCCATATAGAGGTCGAGGAAATGTTCGAGCCCGGTGCCCGGCACGATGAGCCCCAGTTCGCCGGCGCTGTCGGCAAGATATTTCACCGCCAGCCAGAATTCGCTCTCGGAAATGTCATGCTTGACGATCAGCTCCATCACGCTTTCATTCAGGTCGCGGAAGATCGCCTTCAGGCGCGGTTGCCGCCGCGCTCATGGAGGCCGGCGGCGCGATCGAGCAGTTCCTGTATCTGGGGGGTCTTTACGAAGCTGACGTCCATGTCATTCTCTCCCGGAAGATGTGATTATTGCGCCGCCGCGATCACCGATCGTCCGGATGGATGGAGGATGGGTGGCGGCAAAGGGGGGTGACCTTCATCGTCATGAAGGGAAAAAGCGGCAGGTCCATCAGCGCGTCGTGCAGCGCCGCATTGCTCTCGACATCGAAGATCGAGACGTTGGAATAGAGGCCGACCTTGCGCCAGATGTGCCGCCATATGCCTGCCTGTTGCAGCTTCTGGGCATAAGCTTTTTCGGCAGCCTTGATCCTGGCGGCCTCTTCCGCATCGAAGTCCAGCGGAATGGCGACGTCCATTTCGACCATGAACAGCATGGGTCTTATGCTCCTGCGTTGACGGCGTGGAGGAGGGGCGCGGTGCGGTCGCGGCGGAAGAAGGCGAGCTTGTCCTCGTCGAGGCTGATGCCAAGGCCAGGGCCGGTGGGTATCGCCAGCGAAAAGTCGTCATAGGCGAGCGGTTCGCGCAGGATGTCCTCGGTCTGGAGCAGCGGGCCGAACAATTCGGTGCCCCAGGCAAGGTCGGGCAGGGTGGTGAAGACATGGGCGGATGCGATCGTGCCCACGCCGCCCTCCAGCATCGTGCCGCCGTAGAGGCCAATGCCCGCGGCCGCGCCGATCGCCGCCACTTCGGCCGTCGCAAAGAGGCCGCCGGACTGGGCGATCTTGAGCGCGAACACGCTTGCCGCGCCGGCCGCCGCGATGCGCAGCGCCGAACGCGGGCCGCGAAGCGCTTCGTCCGCCATCAAGGGCACGGCCTGCGACGTCGACAGGCGCGCCATCGCCGCCACGTCGTCGCCGGCGATGGGCTGTTCGACCAGGTCGCACCCAACGTCCTCCAGCATCGCCATACCGATTTTGGCCTGCGCTTCGCTCCAATTCTGGTTGACGTCCACCCGCACGCTGGCGCGATCGCCCAGCGCCTTGCAGATCGCGCCGACATGCGCGACGTCATCGCGCACGCCGCGCTTCCCGATCTTCAGCTTGAAGATGCGGTGGCGGCGCAGGGACAGCATCTCCTCGCCCTCCGCTATGTCGCGCGCGGTGTCGCCGCTGGCGAGCGTCCAGGCGACGGAAAGGCTGTCGCAGACCCGTCCGCCGCCGATCAGTTCGCTGACAGGGACGCCGAGCCGCTTGCCCTGCAGATCGAGCAATGCTGTTTCGACGGCGCATTTGGCGAAATGATTGCCGCGCACATATGTCGCGACCTTTGCCATCGTCGCGCCGACCTGCGCGAGATCGCAGCTTTCCAGCACCGGGACGATGTAGGTCTCGATGGCGGACTTGATGCTCTCCGGGCTTTCCTCGCCATAGCTGAGGCCGCCGATCGTGGTGCCTTCGCCAACGCCCTCGACACCGTCCGCGTCGGTCAGTCGCACGATCACCATCGACTGCGCATGCATCGTGGCCATCGCCAGCACATGAGGCCGGATTGTCGGGATATCCACGATGAAGGTATCGGCGCGGCTCAGTAGGGCCATTGCGGCGACTCTCCCGAATGCTTGATTATCGGGCGAGGATAATGCCGCATGGCCGGTTGATCAAAGACCGATGCGGTTATAATCTCATACCCTGTCGGTATGGATAAGCTCACCTGACATGATGGATCTGCGCCTTTTGCGCTATTTTGTGGCGGTCGCGGACGCAGCGAGCTTCAACCGCGCGGCTGAGCGTCTGAATATCGCTCAGCCGCCGCTGTCGCGCGCGATCCAGCAGCTTGAAGGGCTCGTCGGGGCCGGGCTGCTCGATCGATCGGCGCGACCGTTGCGACTGACCCCGGTGGGCAAGCTGCTCTATACGCAAGCGCGGCAGATATTGGCGCGCATGGAGGATATGGAAGCGATGCTGACGGCCGCGGCGGCGAGCAAACGGCGCCGGTTCGTGATCGGTTTCGTCGCGTCGACCATATATGCCAGATTGCCTGAACTGATCCGGGAATTTCGGAAGGCGGCTGAAAATGTCGAACTCATCCTCGTAGAACATTCCACGCTCGATCAGATCGCAGCGCTGAAGGAAGGAAAGATCGATGTCGGCTTTGGCCGCATCCGGTTCGACGATCCTGTCATTCGCCGCGTCATATTGAGAGAGGAAAAGCTGATCGTGGCGTTGCCGGTCGGTCACCGGCTCGCGGGGAATGCTGGCCCCGTGTCGCTGCAGGACCTGGCCGATGAGCCGCAAATCCTCTACCCGCGCTCGCCGCGTCCAAGCTATGCCGACCAGGTTCTGTCGCTCTTCCGCGATCATGCGATCGAACCCCGTATCGCGCACGAGGCGCGCGAACTGCAAATCGCCATCGGGTTGGTCGCGGCCGAGGAAGGTATCGCGATCGTTCCGGAATCGGTCCGCTTCGCCCGAGGCCATGACCTGATCTTCCGTGAGATAGCACAAAAGGTCACCTCTCCGATCATCATGAGCCACCGCGAACAGGACACCTCGCCTGAACTGATCCTGATGAGCGAGGTGATAGCCCGCAAATATGCGGAATGGGGCTATGCCCCACCCTCAGCCCTTCCTCGCAGGACGGGGTGAGGCGGCGCTTAAGACCGGCGGCGCGGTGCCTACAAAAGGCGAGGCCGCTTTCCGCCTAATGCTATGTGGCTCCCCGAGTAGGATTCGAACCTACGGCCATTCGATTAACAGTCGAATGCTCTACCGCTGAGCTATCGGGGAGCGACCCGGCGTCGCTGGGCAGGCCGCGCCTATAGCAGCGGGTTTCCGAAGATGGCAAGCGGCAAATGACCGAAAAATTACGCGATGAACTGCTCGGCGGCGATGCGGTCGTCGAGCGTATGTTCGGGGTCGAACAGCAGCGTCAGCGCGGTCGCGCGGTCGATGCCGACCGCCACCTGCGCCACGTCGCGCACCTCGCGCTGGTCGGCGACGGCGCTGACCGGGCGCTTGACCGGATCGAGCACGGTAAAACGGATGGCGGTGCTTTCCGGCAGGATCGCGCCGCGCCAGCGGCGGGGGCGGAAGGGGCTGATGGGGGTCAGAGCGACCAGCGCCGAGCCCAGCGGCAGGATAGGGCCATGGGCGGAGAGATTATAGGCGGTCGATCCCGCCGGGGTCGCCACCAGCACCCCGTCGCACACCAGTTCGGGCAGCACGACACGATCGTTGACCTGCACCTCCAGCTTGGCGGTCTGACGGGTTTCGCGCAGCAGCGACACTTCGTTGATCGCGGGGATCGAGAATTGCTCGCCATCGACGGTGTCGACGGTCATCCGCAACGGATTGACCTTGAAGCTCTTCGCGCTTTCGAGCCGCTGGTCGAGCCGTTCCAGCCGCCATTCGTTCATCAGGAAGCCGACCGTGCCGAGGTTCATGCCGAAAATGGGGAGGGTGCGGCGCGACTCCAGCATCGCGTGGAGCGTCTGGAGCATGAAACCGTCGCCGCCCAGAGCGACGATCATGTCGGCCTGATCGGGCGGAACGAAATCATAGGCGGCGCGCAGCCTCTCCTCCGCCGCCCGCGCGGCGTGGGTCGGGGACGCGACGAGCGCGCGCCGCGTTTCGCTGCTCATCCGCCGGTGACGCTCATATGGCGACGGGTGGCGGCGGCTTCGCCCGCGCCGATGCGGAAATCATGCGCGGCGGGCTTCAGGCGCAGGGCGCGGTCGATGAGCGGCTCGACCGCCGGCAGGCCGCCGGTCCGCAGCGCCGCCTTGAAATCGACATGATCCTCATGGCCCAGGCACATGAAGATCTTGCCCTCGCAGGTCATGCGGATGCGGTTGCAATCGGCGCAGAAATTGCGGGTGAGGGGGGTGATGAGGCCGAGTTTCACCGCCATGCCCTCGACCGCATGATAGCGCGCGGGGCCGCCGGTGCGGTGCGGGATGGGGCGCAGCGCATGATGGCGGCCGATCCTATCGGCGACTTCGGTGAGCGGCAGATAATGGTCGGTGCGGTCCTCGCCGGTTTCGCCGAGCGGCATGGTCTCGATCAGCGTCAGGTCGAAGCCTTGTGCGTCGCACCAGCGCAGCATGTCGAGGATTTCGTCGTCATTGATGCCGCGCAGCGCCACCATGTTGATCTTGACCGCCAGCCCCGCGGCCTTCGCCGCGTCGAGGCCACCTAGAACCTGATCGATGTGGCCGCCGCGCGTCACATGGGCGAAGCGGTCGGGATCG
Organism: Sphingobium sp.; assembly: GCF_036170395.1. Taxonomy (GTDB): domain Bacteria; phylum Pseudomonadota; class Alphaproteobacteria; order Sphingomonadales; family Sphingomonadaceae; genus Sphingobium. The sequence continues at coordinate 43,724 of NZ_JAVHPD010000050.1, read as the reverse complement.
CGGCTGTCGAGGCTGACATTGATCCGCCGCACCCCCGCATCCGCCAGCATGTCCGCGTGGGTCGCAAGCCGCGTGCCGTTGGTGGTGAGGGTGAGTTCGTCCAGCCCGTGCCCGATATGCCGGCCGATGCGGCGCACCAGATCGCCGATGTCGCGCCGCACCAGCGGTTCGCCGCCGGTCAGGCGGATGCGGGTGATGCCGCGCGCCACGAAAAGGTCGGCGAGCAGCGCGATCTCCTCCAGCGTCAGCACCTGATTTTTCGGCAGGAACTGCATCTTTTCCGCCATGCAGTATCGGCAGCGCAGGTCGCACCGATCGGTCACCGAAATCCGCAGATAGCTGATCCGGCGGCCGAGGCCGTCGGTCATCGGCGTGCGCGAGGGATCGGCCGGAACCATGGCGTTTAGCTAGGCGATGGACGGGGCTGGCGCAAGCGTTCCGGTTGCGGGCGGCGCAAGAGGTCGGTAACGGCTTGCTGCTAAGGCAGCGCGATGCGCACGGCCGGGGACGGGATTTTGGGAAGCGGAGATCAGAGCGCGGACGGCCAGCGCAGCCTGTTCATCCTGTCGCCGCGCGACCGCGACGGGCTGAGCCAGGCCGCGCAGCGCATCGGCTGGCGCGCGATCGGCGCGCGCCGCGCGCGGGACGCGGCCCAGCGTTTCCTGCACAGCGAGGCGCAGGTGGCGCTGATCGACCTGCGCGACAGCGGCGACGCGAAACGCTGGCTGGAGCCGCTGGTGCCGGCGACGGAGGCGGGCGGCGGCGCGCTGCTGGTGCTGGTCGATGTGGGGAGCGAGGATCGGGTGCCGGCGCTCATGGCGGCGGGCGCGACCCATTATCTGGTTGCGCCGGTGACGGACGGGGGGCTGCGCGCGGCGCTTGCCTCGGCGCATCGGCTGGTCGAGCGGCTGGGCGGCGGCGCGCAGCAGAGCCAGCGGGCGCAGCGCATTCGGCGCGGCGACGCGCTTTACTGGACGCTGCCGCGCGGCCAGGGCCGGTTGCGGCTGAGCGAGGGGCTGGCGCGGCATCTGGGGCTGGAGCAGCCGATCGTCGCGGTATCGGCGATGCTCCGCGCTCTGCCCCGCGCGGAACGGCGCAACGTGCTGACGGCGCTCAAGGCCATGCGCCGGACGGGACGGCCCGCCGCGCTCGCTCATGCGCTGCCCGACCGACCCGACCAGCGGCTGGTCCATCACCTGCGGCTGGAGGAGAGCGGCATCGCCGCCGATGTCGAATGGCTGTCCGACGCGCAGGAGCGCGACGGGGCGAGCCGCGACTATCTGACTGGCCTGCAGTCGCGGCCGGCGGCGTTGGAATGGCTGGAGGGGCGGCAGGGGCTGGCGACGACGATCCTGCTGCTGTCCATCAGCCAGTTCGACCGGATGAACGCAGCCTATGGCCAGGTGGTCGGCGACGCGCTGCTGGGCCGGATCGCGCGACGGATCGAGCGGATGGTCGATGATGTCGCGCCGGGCGCGATGGTCGCGCGGATCGCGGGGACAGAGTTCCTCGTCGGGCTGACCGGCGAGGCGGCGGGGAGCGACCGCTCGACCTTCCTCGCGCGCCAGTTGATCGGCGCGATCGGCCGGCCGTTCAGCGCGGGCGATCATCTTATCCGGCTCACCACCCGCTGCGGCATCGCGCAGGCGCGGGCGGAGGATGATGCGACGCAGCTGCTGCGCCGGGCGGGCACGGCGCTCGCGGATGCGCGGCAGGCGGATGGGGAGGGCATCCGCATCCTGTCGGCCGAACGGCATAGCCGGCAGGTGGACGCCGACCGGCTGGAAACAGACCTGCGCCTCGCGCTCGACCGGGGCGAGATCGGCATCGTGTTCCAGCCGCAATATCCGGTCGATACCGACCGGATCAGCGGCGTGGAGGCGCTCGCCCGCTGGAACCACCCGCATTATGGACCGCTGGGCGCGGGCATCCTGTTCGCTACCGCCGAACGATCCGACTATATGCTGCCGCTGTCGGCGCATATCCAGGCGGAGGCGCTGCGCCAGGCGGCGGCCTGGCCCCGGGCGCTCGCCGACCTGCGGCTGTCGATCAACCTCACCGCCGCCGATATCGCCCAGCCGGGTTTCCTCAAGAGCCTGCTGGGGCTGGTGGACGGCAGCGGCTTCCCCCGCTCGCGGCTCACGGTCGAAATCACTGAAAGCGGCCTGATCGAAGATGTGACGGCTGCGGGCGCTCTGCTGGCCGCGTTGCGGGCCGAAGGCTTGGCGGTCGCGATCGACGACTTCGGCACCGGCTATTCCAGCCTCGCTTATCTGAAGAGCCTGCCGCTTGATTATCTCAAGATCGACAGCGGCCTCGCGCAGGACATCGCCGGCACCGCCCGCGACCGGATCATCGTGCGCGGGGTCATCCACATGGCGAAGTCGCTGGGCCTCAAGGTCATCGCCGAAGGGGTCGAGACCGAGGAGCAGCTAGGGCTGCTGGCGCGCGAGGGGTGCGATTATTATCAGGGCTTCCTGCGGTCGGCGGGGGTATCGTCCGCCGACCTCATCAATCTGGTGCTGGCGCGTTAGAAACTCAGCAGCGGCAGGAGAGCAATCAGCAGCCCGGTCACGCTGGCGGCGAACATGATGGTGCGCACCACCGGCACGCCGAAGGCGTAGAGCGGCAGATAGACGATCCGCGCGCCGAGCCAGATCCAGCCGCCCAGCGCCGTCCATTCGCTGGTGCGCCCCGCCAGCACCACGCCGATCAGCGCGACGATCGCGATCGGCAGAGTCTCCATATAATTGGCCTGCGCCCGCACCAGCCGCCCTGCGAGCGCTAAGCGGCGGCTGCGCTTCGTCGCGCGCGCCCATATTCCATTTGGGGCCATATTGCTTGGTCTTGGCCTGGGCGGCGGCGAAGATGTGGACGAGGAGCAGGATCATGCTCCAGGCAAGGATGGTGAGTTCGACAGGCATGGCTGGTCCCCTTCCGTCCTATCCTTAGCACGAAAGCGAGCGACAGGACAGGCGGCGTCAAAAGGCGATGCCCACCCGCCCCACCAGCGTCGCGCCGGCATGGGCGCTATCGGCCATGGCAATGTCCGTATCGGCGTAGCGCAGCCCGGCCGACCATCTGCCGCGATACCAGTCCAGCGCAACGCCATGGTCCCAATAATCCCCGCCCGGCCGCAGACGCGCGGCGCGGACCGGATCGCGGGTGTCGCCAGCGGACCGGCCGACATGGCCCGACAGGGTCAGCGCGGTCCCCGGTATGGCGGCGGACGCGCCGGCGGAAAGGTAAAGGAGATCGCCGCCGATCGCGGACTGGCGCGGCGCATAATGAGCGGAGAGGTCGAGGCTGGCCGGGCCAAGCATGAAGCCAGCCGTTGCGCCAAACTCGCCATAGCCCTGATGCGATGCGCCGGGGAAAAGATGGTATCGCCCCTCCGCGCTCAGCCGCCAGCCGCCCAATTGCCGCGCGAAGGTTGCGCCGAGATCGACCGCAGCATCCGCGCCGCCATGCCGGGGGCCGCCCCACAACGTCGTCGCCGCCCCTTCGAGGCTGAGGCCGTCCGCCACGGGCACGGAGGCGGCCGCGCGGAGCGCCGGGTCGCCGTCGCTCCAGCTCAATCCCCGATGGCGATCGTCGCTCAGCGCCTCAATCGTGACGCTCGGGCCGCTTGCCTGCGCGGCTGCCGGTGCGGCATGGCCGGCGAGCAATAGCGCTCCCAGCCATGCCGCTTCGATAAGGCGATCAGTTGACCGCAAGCGCACGCGCCGAATCCAGCTCGGCCAGCAGAGGCGCGCGATCGGCCTGTGCGACCGCGACCAGCCGTTGCGCGATGGCATCGCGATGCCGGGTCATAATCGCTGCCTCGCGGTTGCGATCACCGGTGCAGGCGCCTGCGTCATTGCCGGAAAAGCGCTGGTCGGTGGCGATCGTGCGGGCATGGGCCGGGCCATGATCGAGCCGGCGATCGACCATCACGGTCACGGTCCAGTGGCAGCGCTGCCCGTTCATCCGCGCGCCGGTCCTGGCGCCAACGGTGCGCGCGCTGGCCTCCGCCCGCGCAACATAGGTCGCACCGATGGTCTGGCCGTGATGCTCGATGGTGACGCTGTGAGTCGCGGCGGCGGCCGCGAGGGCGATGAGCATGGTCATGCATAGTCTCCTGCTTATGGGACGCCGCGCTTTGCTGCGCGGTCGTCGCGGCGGATGTAGTTTTGCCCTGTTGCCGGATCATTGCCCATTGATGAGGAAAGGCGACACGCGCGGACCGCTTTCGTCCATTCCCCTTGGCTTCGCAACAGGTTAGAGTTCGCCTCATGATCCATGATATCGACTCTATCGTCATCCTGACCGGCGCGGGCATCAGCGCGGAGAGCGGCCTTGCGACCTTTCGGGGGCCGGACGGGCTGTGGGAGGGGCACAGGGTCGAGGATGTCTGCACGCCCGAGGCTTTGGCGCGCGACGCCGAGCTGGTGCATCGCTTCTACGACGAACGGCGGGCCAAGCTGGCGGAGGTTTCGCCCAATCCCGCGCATGAGGCGCTGGCGGCGCTCGACCGGGCCTGGGGCGGCGACCTGCTGATCGTGACGCAGAATGTCGATGACCTGCACGAGCGAGCCGGAGCGACGCGGCTCATCCACATGCACGGCGAGCTGAAATCCGCCCTCTGCGCGGCCTGTGGCAAGGCGACGGCGTGGGACGGGTCGCTGCCGCCGGGCTCCATATGCGACGGGTGCGGGCGGCCGGCGCTGCGGCCCGACATCGTCTTCTTCGGCGAGATGCCTTATGAGATGGAGGCGATCGACGCGGCGCTGGCGCGGGCCGACCTGTTCGTGTCGATCGGCACCTCGGGCGCGGTCTATCCCGCCGCCGGCTTCGTGCAGACGGCGCGGCATCATGGCGCGCGCACGCTGGAGCTGAACCTCGATCCGTCAGCGGGAAGCTATTATTTCGAGGAGACGCGGCTTGGGCCGGCGAGTGTGCTGGTGCCTGCTATGGTGCGCGAGCTGCTGGGGTGACGCGCGCATAACCCCCTCGCATATCGCGGCGCTTATAGTATAGCGCCCGCTTCAACGGGTCCGGCACGGAGCGCCAGGGTGATTACGGTTCAGCGGGTGGCGAAGGCCGCCGGCAAGCATCTGACGAAAGCGGCGCTCAAGCTGCGCAAGGCGATGGGTGCGCGTCGGAACCGTGGCTGCCCGGCGTGCGGCGCGACGGTGGTCGGCTTCTTCCGCTATGGCGACAATCGCGAATGGGGCTGCCCCGAATGCGGCGCTTCTCCGCGCGAACGGCTGATGAACTGGCTGATCGGCGAAGGCCGGCTGACCGTGCCGGTCGAAGGCGCGATCCTCCACATGGCCCCCAATGAAGCGAGCCTTGTGCGCCGCTTTTCCGTCGCGGCGAACTATGTGCCCGCCGATTTGTTTCCCGACATCTACGCCGTGCCAGGGATGCGGCGCGTGGACCTGATGGCGCTGGACGAGGCCGAGCGCTACGACCTGTTCTATGCCAGCCATGTCATGGAGCATGTGCCCGACGACGCGGCGGTGCTGCGCAACATCTATCGCGCGTTGAAGCCCGGCGGCGAGGCGTGGCTGATCGTGCCCTTGTGGGACCGGCCGACCGAGGATGGGAGCTTTGCCATGTCCCCGCGCGAGCGCGAGCGGCGCTTCGGCCAATGGGACCATGTTCGCCAATATGGCCCCGACTTTGCCGACCGCATCCGCGCGGCGGGCTTTGATCTGGAAGAGATCGACGCCGCGTCGATCGACCCCGACACGCGTCATTTCTACGCGCTCGACGACCGGCTGTTCCGGGCGACCAGGCCACGATGAGCCGCCTCGCGCGGCTGGAAGGGTCCGCCCGGATGTTGGCGCTGGTAAAGCTCGCCAATGTCGCTTTGGTGCTGATCTGGGGCTTTGCTGTCACCTTCGTGTTCGTGCGGGTGCTGCCGCTGACCGAGTTCCAGTCCTTCCTGCTGCTGGTTGCGTTCGGCAACTTCACCATCTCGGCCGAGTTCGGCCTCACCAGCATCATCTATGCGCGGCTCCGGCGGCACTGGCTTGGCAGCGACGCGGGGGAGAGCGGGTTCCGGCTGGAGGAGATGGGGGTGCTGTTCCTGTTCCTCGCCCTGCTGATCGTCGGCGCGACAGCGATCCTGATCGTCGCGCTGGCTGCCGGGCTGATGGCGACGGGAATGCCGCTCCTGTTCCTGCTCTTCTTCCTTTCCGCCTGCCTCAACCTGCCGGCGCTGCTCGCCAAGCGCGCGCTGGCGGCGGTCGACGGCAATGTCCTGTGGGAGGCGCTGGAATGCGGGCGGCGGGTGGTGACGATCGCGCTGCTGACGGCGATCCTGGCGGGCATGGACCCGCGCCTGTCCGTCGCGCTGCAACTGGCGGTGAGCGTGGCGGTGATCGGCTATGCGATTCTCCATGTCCACCGGCGGCTGCACATGCGCGCGCGGCACTGGATGGCGTTTCGCGTCGGCGGCGGGCATGTGCGGGCGCATTATCTGCGCGATATCGGCGCGTCGGCGGCGTTCACCGTGTCGGACATCATTGCCTATAACGCGCCCTATTTCACGATCGCAGCGGTCAGCGGCGACGCGCGGCCGATGCTGATCTTCGACTTCTTCTTCAAGATGGCGCGAGCACTTTCGATGCTGGTGCGCGCGGTGGTCGAGGCAGCGCTGCCACGCATCACGCGCGCCTATCATGCGGGGGAGGGCGCGCGGCTGCGGCAGTTGCTGGGGCGCGCGCTGGCCGCCTCGCTGCTGTTCGGCGGCGGGCTCGCGGTGGTTTTGCTAGTCGCAGGCGAGCGGCTGTTTTCGATCCTGTTCGACGGGCAGGCGGCGATCGACCGGGCCGATCTGTGGCTGATCGTCGCAGCGCTGGGCGCGCTGACGATATTGTGCGTGTCGGTCTATGTGCAGGCGGCGCTGGGACGGTTCGGGATGCTGCTGCGGCGGTCGCTGCCCTTCCTCGCGGGATCGCTGGCGAGCGCGCCTGTAGCGGCGATACTGTGGCCCGAGCGGTTCGATATCGCCTTCCTGGCGCTTTACGCTGCGACGCTGGCGGGCGTCGCGGCGCTGCACGCGCTCGCGCTGCGGAGGCTGGCGCGGGGATGAAGGTCGCGATGGTCGATCCGTCGCTGTTCACCGGGCGCTATGACGACAGCCTGTGCGCGGCGCTGGCGGGGCAGGGGGCGGAGGTCGGCCTGATCGGGCGGCCGATGCGGACGACCGATGCGATTGTGCCGCAAGGCTATGCTTATGCGCCGCACTTCTTCCGCAGGAGCGAGGCGCTGCGCGCGCGGATCGGGGAGGGCGCGGCGTTCCGGGCGGCCAAGGCGGCGGATTATGGCTGGACCTGCGCGCTGGGCAACCTCACCCCGTTGACCGGGACGGATGTCGTCCACATCCAGTGGCTCCCCCTCCCGCTAGCCGATGCGCTGATGCTGCGGCGGCTGAAGGGGCGGGCGGCGCTGGTCCATACCGTCCATAATGCCGACGCCTATCATGACGATGCGGGCGTCCAGGGGCGCGGCTACCGCGCGCTGCTCGACCGCTTCGATGCGCTGATCGTGCATGGCGAGACCACGCGCGAGGCGCTGGTGCGGCAGGGTGCGGTGGCAGCGCGCATCCATGTGACGCCGCATCCTCCGATGCGGCTCGCGCAAGCCAGTGCGGCGGAACTGGCGGCGGTGCCCCTGCCGACACGGCCGCGCCTGCTCTTCTTCGGGACGATCCGCCCCTATAAGGGCGTGGACCTGCTGATCGAGGCGTGCCTCACGCTCTGGCGCGCGGGGCGGGATTTCGAGCTGGTGCTGGCGGGCAAGCCTTTCATGGACATCGCGCCGATCATCGCGCCCGTGCGCGCGGCTGGCTTCGGCGACCGGCTTCTGACCGACTTCGGTTTCCTCACTGAAGCCCGGCTCGACGCGCATATGGCGCGCGCGGACATGATCGTCTTTCCCTATCGCCAGATCGATTCGAGCGGCGCGTTCCTCTCCGCCCTCCACCATGGCAAGGCGATGGTCACGTCCGACGCCGGCATGTTCGGGCAGCTTCCCGACGGCGTAGCCGCCCGCGCCGAGGCGGGAAATGCAGGGAGCCTGGCCGACGCCCTCTTGCCGCTGATCGAAAGCGCCGCCATCAGGCAGACTTGCGGCGCGGCGGCGCGCGCCTATGGCGAGGCGATGGGAAGCTGGAAGGACATGGCGGTGGCGACGATCGGCATCTACGAAACCGTGCTGGCCGGCCGCGCATGAACCGCTATCGCCGCGAACTGGGCGACCGGCTGCTGGCGCTGAAGCTGGCGGCGGGCGGCCGGGTGCATCAATATCCCGAAGTGCAGGCGCTGCGCCGATTCCTGTCCGCCTTCGCGGTCGACTGCCTCTTCGACGTCGGCGCCAATCGTGGCCAATATGCGACGATGCTGCGCAAGGATGTGGGCTATGAAGGGCTGATCCTCTCGTTCGAGCCCAACCCCGAAGTTCATACCGAACTGGCGCGACGCGCGGCGCGCGATCCCAAATGGCAGACGTTCAACATGGCGCTGTCGGACTTCGACGGGACGGCGAGCTTCAACATCATGGCCGCCGACCAGTTCAGCTCGCTCAAAAGCCCCTCGGGCGCGCAGGACGCGATCTTCGCCGATCGCAACAAGGTGACGAAGACGGTGGAGATGCAATGCCGCCGGCTCGACACGCTGCTGCCCGAACTGCGCGCGCGCCATGGCGTCGCCCGCCCGTTCCTGAAGATGGACACGCAGGGGCATGACCTCTCCGTGTGCGAAGGGGCGGGCGAGGCTTTGGCCGACATGCTCGGTGTGCAGACCGAATTGGGCGTAAGGCCGATCTATGAAGGCGGGACCGGCTATCGCGCGATGATCGAATGGCTGGAAGCGCGCGGCTTCTTGGCCTCCGCCTTCTTCGCCAACAACAAGGGCCATTTCCCGCTGCTGGTCGAAATGGACGGCATCTTCGTCAACCGGACTCTGGTGAAGGGCTGAGCATGGCGCCGGCCCGCGCCTTGATCGACGCGCGCCGCCTGTTCCTGGCGGGCGCGATCGGGCTGGCGCTGTGGCTGGGCGCGACCTTCCTGTGGCATGTCACCTACCGGCAGGGGATCAGCCTGGCGGTGATCCTGCTGCTGGATCAGGATTTCCCGGCGCTGCTGGGATCGCTGCTGCTGCTGGCGCTGGCCGCGCCCTGGGCGGAAGGGAAGGGGTTTGCGCTGCCCCGCCCGAGCGCCCGCATCGTCGTGCCGCTGATCGTGCTGATGGGCATGGCGGCCTGGGCCGGTCATTATGCGCTGTTCCAGGATTATTCGATCAGCCGCGACGAGGAAGTGGCGCGCTTCGCCGCCGCCTATATGCGCGAAGGTCTGTTCGCTCGCCCGATCCCGGTCGAATGGGAGCCCTATCGACGGGCGATCATGCCCGAATTCTTCTCCCCCTTCGGCGCGGCGGATTATTGGACGGCGGCCTATCTGCCGGTGAACAGCGCGATCCAGGCGTTGTTCTGGCGACTGGGCGACCCCAATCTCGCCGGCCCGGCGTTGCTGATGGCGGGGCTGTTCGCTTTGTGGCGGGTGGCGGTTCGCCTGATGCCCGACCGGCCCGACGCGGTCTGGGTCACGGTACTGCTTGGATGCTCGTCCAGCCAGCTCTGGATCACGGCGATGACGCCCTATGCCATGACGGGGCATTTCGCGCTCAACATGGTGTGGCTGGCGCTGGTGCTGCGCGGCGGGGTGGTCGGCCATGCGAGCGCCGGCCTCGTCGCGCTGATCGCCGCGGGGCTCCACCAGTGGCATTTCCCGCCCATCTTCATCGCGCCCTTCATCCTCTGGATGCTGCTGGCGCGGCGCTGGACCGTCGCGGCGTTCCACGCGCTGACTCTGGTCGCGATCGTCATATTGTGGGCGAAGCTGTGGCCCGGCTTCCTGCTCCATGCGCTCGGCGCGCCGTCGGATGTCCGCCCCTCGGCCGGGGTAGCGGACAAGGTCGGCAGCCTGTTCGAGCGGCTCGGCGATCGCTGGCAGCCGCTGGTCAATATCAGCCGCTATATTGCGTGGAACAATATATTGATGGTGCCGCTCGCCGCGCTCGGCATCGCTGCGATGGACAAGCGCGCGATGTTCCGGGGGCAGGAGATCGCGCTGCCCCTGGCGCTCGGGTGCCTCGCGGGATGCGCGCTGGCGCTGGCGCAGGGCTATGGCTGGGGGTTCCGCTACGCCCATGGCTTCATCGGCCCCTTCTGCTTGCTCGCCGGCCTTGGCTGGGCGCGCTTCCGCCCGGCCCATGCGATGCGGCCGCTGATGATCGGCCTTGCCATCACCGCCCTGTCGAGCGCTTTCCTGGTCTGGCGTACCCACGCCTTTGTCGCGCCCTATGCCGCCAGCCATCGCCTGATCGATTCGAGCGAGGCGGACGTGGTGCTGGTCGATCCGCGCGGCGGCCTCTACGTCACCGATCTCGTGCGCGGGCGCGACGGGGTGCCGGGGCGGCCGATGGTGATGAATTTGGGGATGCTGACTATCGATCAGCTTGACGCACTCTGCCGATCTTATGTCGTCGAACTGTTCGAGCGCGCCGATTTCCGCCCGCTGGGCGTGCCGCTGGCGCGCTGGAACCTCGACCGGATGGACGTGCTGCGCGCCCATATGAAGGAAATGGACTGCGACAAGCCGGTCCAGCCGCCGCTGCCCGACACGTTCGAGGACGCGATGAACGCCGCCGGCAACGCCATGTAAGTGCGAGTTGAGGGATGTTTTCTGGAGGCCCGAGCCGGAATCGAACCGGCGTGCAAGGATTTGCAGTCCTCTGCGTAACCACTCCGCCATCGGGCCTCGACAAGTGGGACGCCGCAAATGTGCGGCTTGGATGGCAAAGTCAAGTCGGCTATGGGCGCGCTCCCAAGAATCTTGGCCGATCGCGCGCGAAGCCGCTTGGCGCGGGCGATCCGCTGATTTAGAGGTCCGATGATCCCCTTACTGTATTGCATTGCCAATACAGTTGTGCCAAGCGAGGAAAATCGTGACCGAGCAGAATTTCTCTTCGATGCGGGCCGCTATGGTCGAAAGCCAGTTGCGCACCAGCGACGTGGACGATCAGCGGGTCATCGCCGTGATGGCGCGGGTGCCGCGCGAGGATTTTGTGCCCGCTGAGCGCCGCGCTGCCGCCTATATCGACCGGCCGGTCCCGCTGGGGCAGGGCCGGGCGCTCAATCCGCCTTTGGTGATCGGCCGGCTGCTCAAGGAAGCCCGGATCGAGACGGGCGACAAGGTGCTGCTGATCGGGGCGGCGAGCGGTTACAGCGCGGCGCTGCTGGGCGAACTGGGCGCGCTGGTGACGGCAGTCGAGGAAGAGGCAGGGCCGGACGTGCGCGCGACCGGCGCGACGCTGGTGCGCGGGCCGCTCACCGCCGGCGCGGCCGATGGCGCGCCTTATGATGTGCTGGTTATCGACGGCGCGGTGGAGGAAGTGCCCGCCTCGCTCGTCGCGCAGCTTGCCGATGGCGCGCGGGTCGTCACCGGCATTGCCGATCGTGGCGTCACGCGCCTGTGCAGCGGGCGGGTGATCGGCGGAACGCTGGGCCTTACCCGGCTGACCGATATCGAAATGGTGGTGCTGCCGGGGTTCGGCGCGCCCAAGGCTTTTGTGTTCTAAAGGATGGACGGGGGGAGATGACAGCGAAGCGCACTCATGATCGGCATCGCGCCGCAGCCGCATTGCTGTTGCTGACCTCTGCCCTCGCAAGCCCCGTTTCGGCCGAAACGCTTCAGGGCGCGCTGGCGAAAGCCTATGCGTCGAACCCGACCCTGACCGGCGCGCGTGCCGGCCAGCGGGCAACCGACGAAGGCGTGCCGATCCGGAAGGCCGATGGCCGCCCCGCGCTCGACGTGCAGGGCAGCTATACCGAAAGCATCCTGAAGCCCACGATCAGCTTCACCTCGCCCCAGCGCACGCTGAACGCCCAGGCGCAGGTCACCGTGCCGCTCTATTCGGGCGGATCGGTCCGCAACGGCATCAAAGCCGCCAAGACTCGCGTCGAGGCCGGGCAGGCGAATTTGCGCGGAACCGAAGCCAGCGTGTTTTCGCAGACCGTCGCGGCCTATATGGACGTGATCCGCGACACCGCGATCGTCTCGCTCAACCAGGCCAATGTGAAGGTGCTGGAAGTCAATCTTCAGGCGACGCGCGACCGGTTCGAGGTTGGCGACGTGACCCGCACCGATGTCGCCCAGTCCGAATCGCGGCTGGCGCTGGCGCGGTCGGACCTGCAAACGGCGCAGGCGAACCTCATCACCAGCCGCGAAAATTACATCGCGCTGGTGGGCGAAGCGCCCGACAATCTGGAGCCGCCGCCGGCCTTGCCGGGCCTGCCCGCCGACCCTGCCGTCGCCGTGCAGGTGGCCCTCAACGACAATCCCGACATTGCGGCGGCCAAGAAGCAGCGCGAAGCGCGGCGTTATGACGTGAAAGCGGCGAAGGGCGCGGTGATGCCCAGCGTTTCGGCCTTCACCCAGGCCGGCTACACCAACTATCTCCATTCGCTCAACAGCAGCGCGCAGGACGCCAACGGCAATATCGTCGAAGGCCCGCAGATCAACAAGCAGGCGGCGGCCGGCGTTCAGATCAGCATCCCCCTCTATCAGGGCGGACGACCCGCCGCGCAGGTGCGGCAGAATCAGGCGCTGGAATCGCAGGCGATCGAGCAGGAGATCGAGGCGGAGCGCAGCGTGATCGCGCAGACCCGCGCGGCCTATGCGAGCTGGCAGGCATCGCTCCAGACGATCCAGTCGAGCCAGAAGGCGGTCGATGCCGCCGCCCTGTCGCTGGAGGGCGTGCGCGCGGAAAATTCGGTCGGCAGCCGAACGATCCTCGACATCCTCAACGCCGAACAGGAATCGCTGATCGCGCGGGTCGAACTCGTGTCGGCGCGGCGCAACGCCTATGTCGCTGGTTTCACGCTGCTCGCCGCGATGGGCCATGCGGAGGCGGACGATCTCGGCCTTGCCAGCGGCGCGCTCTATGACCCGATGGTCAATTATGAGCGGGTGCGCGGCAAATGGTTCGACTGGGACTTTGATCCCGCGCCCAAGCCCGTGGCCACCCGCACCGTCGATACGCCCGCGCAGGACGCCACCGTGCCGCCAGCGTCGGCCCAGCAACCTTAATCGCTTGTTAACCCGCGACGGCCATTCTAAAGCCCCAAAGGTGCGCAATGGATTTTGGACGGGGATTTTCCATGGGTGACATGACCAAGGAACCCTCGATGGAAGAGATACTCTCGTCCATCAAGCGGATCATCGCCGAGGAGGGCGAGGAAGCGGTGCAGGCAGCGTCGCCCCGCCGCACCCGCGCCGAGCCCAAGGCCGCCGCCATTCCCCCGGCGGTCGAGGAAGTGCTGGAACTGACCGAAGAGGTTGCGGAGGAACCCATGGCTGCCCCCAAGGCTGCGCCCAAGCCCATCACCCCGGCCGCGAGCGACGACACGATCCTGTCGGTCGAAAGCGAAGTCGCGGCGCGCCATTCGCTGTCGGCCCTGTCCTCCATGCTGGTCGCGCCCGCGCCGGGGCAGGACAATACGCTCGACGGCCTCGTCCGCGCGATGCTGAAGCCCATGCTGAAGGAATGGCTCGACGCCCGCCTGCCGGCTCTGGTCGAAGAGATGGTGGCGAAGGAAATCGCTCGGATCACCGGCCGCTGACAGGGTAGGGCGGGGGCGTGTCGCGCCCCGCTCCCTTTTTTGCGACGCCCCATCCCATATTCCATGATGGACAGGCGCACCCTGACGCCCGGATAGAAGGCCGGGTTTCAAGGGGGTAGCGGAATGATATTGGGCAGGCGCGCGGTGATCCAGGGTCTGTTGGCCGCGCCTTTCGTGGCTTCGCCCGGATGGGCGGCGGCCGGCGACGCCGCCGACATGGCCCGCTTCATCGCGGCCCTGCCCAAGGCCGAATATCATGTCCATCTTGAAGGGACGCTGGAAGCGGAGATGAAGTTTGCGCTCGCGAAGCGCAACGGGCTGGACCTGCCCTTCGCCGATGTCGCCGCGATGAAGGCCAGCTATCGCTATCACGACCTGCCGAGCTTCCTCGCCATCTATTATGACGGCATGAAGGTGCTGCGGACAGAGCAGGATTTCTACGATCTCGCTTATGCCTATCTGGCGAAGGCATCGTCGCAGAACATCCTCTACGCAGAGATGTTCTTCGATCCGCAAGAGCATCTGAAGCGCGGCGTGCCGATGGCGGCGGTGATCGGCGGCATCACCCGCGCCCGGCAGGACGCTGCGGCAAAGCTCGGGATCGGATCGCAGCTCATCCTCTGCTTCGTGCGCGACCTATCGGCTGAATCCGCCATGGCGGCGCTCGACGCGGCGCTGCCGTTCCGCGATCAGCTTGTCGCGGTCGGCCTCGATTCGGACGAGAAGGACAATCCCCCGATCAAGTTCGCCGCCCATTTCGCCAAGGCGCGCGCGGCCGGGCTGAAGGTCACCGCCCATTGCGACCTCAACCAGAAGGACATTCTCGACCATCTGCGCCAGGCGATCGTCGACCTGCGCGTCGACCGGATCGACCATGGCGGCAACATATTGGAATCGCCCGAACTGATCGCCGTGGCCAAGGCTCGGAACCTCTATTTCACCGTCTGCCCGACCTTCTCCGGCACGGTGCGCGGCGATGCCCCGCCCAAGGATGTTGTGCGCGGCATGATCGACGCCGGCCTCAACCTCACCATCAACTCGGACGATCCGGCCTATATGGGCAGCGAATATCTGAACGAAGTGCTGGTGAAGGCGCAGGCCCGCAGCGCGCTGACCAAGGCGGAACTGGTGATGCTTTCACGCAACGCCTTCAACGCCGGCTGGATGGACGACGCGCAGCGCGCCGCCTGCCACGCGAAACTGGACGCCTTCGCGAAGGCGGAGGGGCTAGCGGGCTGAGAATCACTGGATGCTCAAGCTCGCGACGCCCGCAATGCCACGGCGGCGCGCCCCGATCTTCCTGGATAGACGGACTGCAAATAGGCCTTTCCTAACCTATTCCGCGCTACTATCTCCGTGTTAGAGGAAAAGGCATGACCGAAAAGCGTCCCAGTGATTTGCCGACCAAATGGAAGCGTGCGCCAAACGGCGAGATGATTGCCGTAAAGGTCGTACAGTCCGATAGCGAAACCCTTGAATATGATCTGCTCGCGGCTTTTCGCTCCAATGTCCGCCGCTTGAAGCGCGAGCGCCGCGAGCGGGCCAAAGATGCAGATATCGCCGCGTAAGGCGGATAAGCCCTCGCTTTGGATTATCGCTGGCCCGAACGGGTCCGGCAAAAGCACGCTTTACAATCGCACCGACATTGACGGTTGGGGCGGTTCGATCTGGATCATCAATCCTGATTTGCTCACGCTCCGCCTCATGGAGCAGGAGGGGCTGGCGCTGAACGATGCAAATCGTTCGGCGCTGGATCACATATGGAACTGGCTTGATGCATCCATTGACGTGCATCAGACGATTGGGGTGGAAACAGTGCTATCCACCTCGAAATATCGCGCGCTGGTGGATCGCGCGAAGGCCCGCGGCTTTGACGTCAGGATGTTGTACGTCGTGCTGGAGTCAGCCGCGCTTCAGATCGAACGGGTGAAATTGAGAGTGTCGGAAGGCGGGCATGACGTCCCCGCCGACAAGATCGTCGCGCGGCGCGCGCGTTCATTCGAGCAACTGGCGATCTTCGCCAAACATCTCGATTACCTCGCTATTTTTGACAACAGCCGCGGCCAACCCAAATTGATCGCCATTAAGCGGTATAAGAAGCCACTTTCGGTGGTAGGGCCGTTGCCCGCCGATCTCAGGGCGGTTCTGGAGGCCAATCTGATCATCGAATGACGCCGCTTAATTGACGTTCCCGACGTTGCGGTTAAAGCGCGATCATGACCGAACTGCCCAAGACTTTCGACCCCGCCGACATCGAGGCCCGCTGGTACGCCCATTGGGAGGCGAACGGCTTGTTCCGCCCGGAACGGCCCGACGCCGTGCCCTTCACCATCGTCAACCCGCCGCCCAATGTGACCGGCAGCCTGCATATCGGCCATGCGCTGGACAATACGTTGCAGGACATCGTCGTGCGCTACGAGCGGCTGCGCGGCAAGGATGCGCTGTGGGTCGTGGGCACCGACCATGCCGGCATCGCCACGCAGATGGTGGTTGAGCGGCAGATGAACGCGCAGGGGCAGAAGCGCACCGACTATAGCCGCGAGGATTTCATCGCGAAGGTCTGGGAATGGAAGGCCGAAAGCGGCGGCGCGATCACGCGGCAGCTGCGGCGTCTCGGCTGCTCGATGGACTGGGCGAACGAGCGCTTCACCATGGACGAGGGCTTTTCCAAGGCCGTGGTCAAGGTGTTCGTGGAACTGCACAAGCGCGGCCTGCTCTATCGCGACAAGCGCCTCGTCAACTGGGATCCCCATTTCCGCTCCGCCATCTCCGACCTGGAGGTGGAGACCAAGGAGACGCAGGGCGGCTTCTGGCACTTCCGCTATCCGCTGGCGGACGGCGTGACGCTGGCCGATGGGAGCGACCATATCGTCGTCGCCACCACCCGGCCCGAAACGATGCTCGCCGACATGGCGGTAGCGGTGCACCCTGACGATCCGCGCTACCAAAGCGTGATCGACAAGGAGATCCTCCACCCGATCACCGGGCGGCGGCTGCGGATCGTGGGCGACGACTATGCCGACCCGGAGCTGGGATCGGGCGCGGTCAAGATCACGCCGGGCCACGACTTCAACGATTTCGAAGTGGGCAAGCGCGCGGGGTTCGCCGCCGGGCAGATGCTCAACATGTTCGACGCCGACGCGAAGGTGGTGCAGCCGACGCAATACGCATTGAAAGTCGCGATGGCAGCGGAGGAAGGCCGTTCCGCCGATGATGTGGTTGGCGCGATACCGAGGCGATTCATAGGGCTAGATCGATTTGACGCGCGCAAAGCCGTGGTCGAGGAAATGAAGTCGCTGGGCTTTCTTGTGCCGCATATCACAAAAAACAAGGAAGGCGAGGAGAGCGTCGCCGACTTTGAGCCGCGCACGATCCAGACGCCCTATGGCGACCGCTCCGGCGTGGTGATCGAGCCGTGGCTGACCGACCAATGGTATGTCGATGCGGCGAAGCTCGCCGTCGCCCCGACGCAGGCGGTGCGCGACGGCGCGATCGAAATCGTGCCCAAGACGTGGGAAAAGACCTTCTTCAACTGGATGGACAATATTCAGCCCTGGTGCGTGAGCCGGCAACTCTGGTGGGGGCATCGGATACCAGTCTGGTATGGTCCAAAATGCGTCAGGACAGATGACGGGTTTTCGGTAACTCAGTCTGCGTCAGGTTCAGCCAACGAAGACGCTTGGTTCGAGTTCGTGTATGAAAGCGAAGAGGATGCTATCGAGGCAGCCAAACGCCAATATGCTGAAATAACCAACTTAAAAATCCGCATAAGAATTGTAGATCAAGATGATCCCTCGAGGAGCTTCGATGGCGGGCGCTCACGTCAAATTGACGATGAGACGTGGGAGTTCGACCTTTACCGTGAAACTGACGTGCTCGACACCTGGTTCTCCTCGGCGCTGTGGCCGTTCGGGACGCTGGGCTGGCCCGATGGCGCACCCGAAAAGCCCCTCCCCTTCAGGGGAGGGGTTGGGGTGGGGGCTCTCGACCAGACGCAGCGCTTGCGGCAAAACCCCACCCCCAGCCCCTCCCCTGAAGGGGAGGGGAGCAATAGCCTCTTGCAACGCCACTACCCCAACGATCTCCTCATCTCCGGCTTCGACATCCTGTTCTTCTGGGACGCGCGGATGGCGATGATGGGACAAGAGTTCATGGGCGACGTTCCGTGGCGCAAGCTCTACCTCCACGGCCTCGTGCGTGCAGCGGACGGGCAGAAAATGTCCAAGTCCAAGGGCAATGTGGTCGATCCGCTGGGCCTTATAGACAAATATGGCGCCGACGCGCTGCGCTTCTTCATGGCGGCGATGGAGAGCCAGGGCCGCGACGTGAAGATGGACGAGAAGCGGGTCGAGGGCTATCGCAACTTCGCGACGAAGCTCTGGAACGCGGCGCGCTTCCTCCAGGCGAACGGCGTCACGGCCTCGACCACCCATGAAGCCCCCCACGCCACGCTCCCCGTCAACCGCTGGATCATCGCGGAAACCGTGGTGACCGTGCAGGCGATCGACACCGCCATGGCCGAACTCCGCTTCGACGCGGCCGCCAATGCCATCTACCATTTCGTCTGGGACCAGTTTTGCGACTGGTATATCGAACTCATCAAAGCGGACCTCTCCTCCGTTCGGGCTGAGCCTGTCGAAGCCCTGTCCTTCTCTTCGGAAGACAATGCGGCCCTTCGACAGGCGCAGGGCGAACGGACGGAGGAGACAAGGGCCGTCGCGGGCTGGGCGTTCGACCAGATCCTCGTCATGCTCCACCCATTCATGCCGTTCATAACCGAAGAGTTATGGAACCTGACCGGCGCGCGGGACAATGAACTGATCATCGCGCGCTGGCCGGTGGCGCTCTACGAGGTGGACAGCGAAGCGCAGGCGGAAATCGACTGGCTGATCCGGCTGGTGAGCGCCATCCGCACCGCACGGACCGAACTCAACGTGCCGCCAGGCGCGCGCATAGCGATGCAAGCGTTCACCGATGACGCGACGCTTGTGGACCGCTTGGCAAAGCTCATACCTCGTTACGAGGATATGCTGCTGCGATTGGGTAAGGTGCAGTGGGTGAGCGTGTTCAACCGCATTCTCGCGCAAGGCGCCACCGCACAAATCGTCGTCGACAACGTTACATATATCCTCGAACTCGAAGGCGTGATCGACATCGCGGCGGAAAAGGCGCGGCTGGCGAAGGCGCTGGCAGCGGCGGAGAAGGAGCGGGATTCGCTGGGCAACCGCCTGTCCAATCCGAGTTTCGTCGAAAAGGCCAAGCCCGAAGCGGTCGCCAAGGCGCGGGAGGATCATGCCGAAAAGAGCGCGGAAGCGGAAAGGCTGAAGGCGGCGCTGGAGCGGTTGGGCTAGGCATTCCTCCCCTGTAAGGGGAGGGGGACCACGAAGTGGTGGAGGGGTGTCACCCTTATCGAGAGGGCGACACCCCTCCGACAGCACTTCGTGCTGCCACCTCCCCTGCAAGGGGAGGATGGTCGTAATGCTAAGGGGCAAGGCGAACATGAGCGAACCAGCACCAGCCGCGCGCGACCTGACGCAAGGGCCTATCGCCTCGGCGCTGCTGCTGTTCGCCATTCCCACGCTGGTCGCCAATATTCTCCAGTCGCTCAATGGCTCGATCAACGCCGTCTGGGTCGGCCGCTTCCTCGGGCCGCAGGCGCTCGCGGCGACGGCCAACGCCAACATCATCATGTTCCTCATGTTCGCGCTGGTGTTCGGCTTCGGCATGGCCTCGACGGTGATAATCGGCCAGGCGATGGGCGCGCGCGACATAATCGCGGCGCGGCGCGCCTTTGGGTCGGCGGTGGGCTTCTGCTCGATCATGGGCCTCGCCGTCGCGATCGGCGGCTGGATCGGCGCGCCGGCGCTGCTGCGCGCGCTGGCGACCCCGGCGGAGGCGTTCGGGCTGGCGCTCACCTATCTGCGCGTCATCTTCGTGGCGATGCCCGCAACGCTGCTCAGCGTCATGATGATGATGGGGCTGCGCGGCGCGGGGGACGCCCGCACGCCGCTCATTTTCATGATCGTCAGCGTCGCCATCGACCTCATCCTCAATCCGGTGCTGATCCTGGGACTGGGGCCGATCCCGGCGTTCGGCATCGCCGGATCGGCGGCGGCGACGGCGGCGGCGGGCTTCGTCAGCCTGATCGGCCTGGTCGCCTTCACCTACGCCAAAGACCTGCCCCTGCGGCTGCGGGGCGCGGAACTGCGCTGGCTCTGGCCGGCGGCGGACCAGCTGCGGCTGCTCTTCGCCAAGGGGCTGCCGATGGGATTGCAGATGATCGTCATGTCCAGCTCCGCGCTGGTGATGATCGGCCTCGTCAACCGCGAAGGGCTGCTGGTGACGGCGGCCTATGGCGCGGCGCTCCAGATTTGGGGCTATCTTCAGATGCCGGCGATCGCGATGGGCGCGGCGGTCAGCGCCATGGCGGCGCAGAATATCGGCGCAGGACGCTGGGACCGGATCGGGCGGATCACCCTTTATGGCCTCGGCTATCAGCTGGCCTTCACGGGCACGATGATCGCTGTCATCCTGCTGTTCCACGGGCCGTTTCTCTCGCTGTTCCTGGGGAATGAAGAAGCGGCGATCGCAGCGGCATGGCATATGCAGCTGATCGTGACCTGGAGCTTCCTGCTGTTCGGATGCACGGCCATCCTGTTCGGCGTCATGCGCGGCAATGGCTCGGTGATGCCGCCGCTCATCATCCTCACCTTCACCCTTTTCGGGGTGCGGCTCGGCTTCTACCATCTCGCTTATCCGGTGCTGGACGCCGATGCGCTCTGGTTCAGCTTTCCGGTCAGTTCGGCCATTGCGCTGCTGCTGGCATGGGCGGTGTATGCGCAGGGGGGCTGGCGCAAGGCCAGGCTGCTGGTCCCCGTCCATGAAGAGGAATGCCGCGAGGCGGTGCAGAGCGAGGCGGAACCCGCCGGCCGTATCGCCCCGGCGGGTTAGGCCCTAGCGCCCCTGGTTGCGCCAGCGCGTAATCGTGCGGTCGAGTATGTCGTTCTCGCCGCCCGACTGCCGCCACAGATCGGTGAAGCTGGGATCGCCCGACGCCGGCCGGCGGCTCTCCTCCAGATTGTCGAGCGCGACGCGGATCGGCACGGCGACGCCCTCGCCGCAGATGATCGCCTCCCGGTTGCGCAGCGCCGGGATCGAATCGAGGAAGCCCCGCGCGCCCTCGGGCATCGCCGCCTTCACGAACGCCTGGTCGCGGTCGTTGTTGAGGCGCATCGAGATGATCGTGCCGCACTGCGACAGCACGCCTTCGGCCAGGTCCGACGGCCGCTGGGTGATGAGGCCCAGCGACACGCCATATTTGCGCCCTTCCTTGGCGATCCGCTCCAATATCTTGCGCACCGCCTGCCCGCCGCCGCTGGTCGAGTTGGGAATGTAGCGATGCGCTTCCTCGCACACCAACAGGATCGGCCGCTGCGGCTCGTCCCGCGCCCAGATGGCATAGTCGAACACCAGACGCGACAGCACCGACACAACCGTAGAGGTGATGTCGGATGGCATCGCCGACACGTCGATGATCGAGATCGGCTTGCCGTCCGACGGCAGGCGGAACACCTTCGCTATGAACGCCTGCATGGTGTCCGCGACCAGCATCCCGGAAAACATGAAGCTGTAGCGCGGGTCGGCCTTGATCTCGTCGATCTTGGTCTTGAGGCGCATATAGGGCAGCGAATTGGTGCCCTTGTCGAGCTTCCCCATTTCGTTCTGGAGGATCGTCGTCAGGTCCGACAGCAGATAGGGGATCGGTGAATCGACCGTCAGCCGGCCGATGCTTTCGGCCAGCCGGTTCTTGGTGCGCGCGGCGAGCAGGCATTTTGCGAGGATGTCGCAATCGACCGTGCGTTCGGAGCCCGACGAGGTGACGAACACCTCGCAATGCTCCTCGAAGTTCATCAGCCAATAGGGGAGGGCGAGGTTGTTGACGTCATAGACCGCGCCGTTGCCGGCGAAGGCCGCGCCATATTCGCCATGGGGATCGATCATGACGATATGCCCTTGCGGCGACAGGTCGCAGATGCGGTGGAGGATGAGCGCCGCGCTGGTCGATTTGCCGGTGCCGGTGGAGCCCAAGAGCGCGAAATGCTTGCCCAGCATCGAATCGACATAGAGGGCCGCGCGCGTGTCGCTGGTGGGATAGACGGTGCCGATCTCCACATGC
Source organism: Sphingobium sp. (assembly GCF_036170395.1). GTDB lineage: Bacteria > Pseudomonadota > Alphaproteobacteria > Sphingomonadales > Sphingomonadaceae > Sphingobium. Next base: position 21,874 of record NZ_JAVHPD010000050.1, on the reverse strand, counting down.
GCGCGATCGTCGGCGGCGTATATCTGTTGCATGTCGTGGCTCGACACCGGGAAAATGTCCGTCCCCGGCGTCGGATAACGGGTGACGCCACGGCGAAAGCGGTAGATGCGCCCGGTCAGCTTCTCCTCGTCGCCCTCGCCCAGAAAGTCGATGTCGGCGACGATGCCCTTGGTCGCCTGATCGAGCGCCATTGCGCGGACGCTGGCGACCAGCCAGCAATTGCCGACGCGCATCTTCACCTGGCTGCCGACCTGTCCCGCCATGGCGATGCTGGGGTCGCTGTCCTGCCCGAACAGCGCGAGCCGATGCGCATCGATCAATATCTTGGAGCTGGACCCGGCGATCTGGAACACCATGCCCATCGACTGGGTGTGGGCCATATGGGCAGGCGCAGCGGCGGCAGTGAAGGATTGTGCGCCCGGCATATGGGTCATGAGCCTTTGTCGTCCCCTGGACCGGAACGTCTTCCGGCAAACAGGGTGGGTGTAGGCAGAATAGGTAAAGATTGGCTTATGCGGGCGCGCGCCCGCGTGGTTCATCGCGCGCATATGGTTGAGACGCGGTGAAGCCGCGTCCGTTTCGGACCAGATGATGTGCGCCAGGAACATGGATCATGTTTCAGGCATTGGGGAAGCGTAACCATCAGGATGCCTGTGTGACCCTTACCCTGCCGACCCATGACGCGCGCCGATCCGATGCTATCGCGATCGCCCGCGTCATCTGCATCCTGGGCGTCGTCTATGTCCATGCCTGGACTGGCCTCAACGGCGCGGAGCTGGAGGCGCTGCGCGGCAGCGCGCAGGAAAATCTCCGCTGGCTGCTGATGGAGATGTTCGGGCGGAGCGCCGTGCCTTTGCTCGGGCTGATCTCGGGCTGGCTGGTCGCGGGATCGGGCGGCACGCGCGACTGGGCCGGGCATGTCCGGCGAAAGGCGCGGACGATCCTGCTGCCGATGATCCTGTGGAACCTGCTGGCGATCCTGCTGGTGGGCGGCGCGGCCTGGCTTGCCGGGTTGCAGGCGCCCCGGCCGCAATCGGCGGCCTGGGTGGTGCAGGAAACGCTCATCCTCACTCGCAACCCCGACATCAATGTCCAGATGCCCTTCCTGCGCGACCTGTTCCTCTGCATGGTGGCCGCGCCTTTGCTGGTGCGATTGCCCGGCTGGATGCTGGTGGCGATCGGCGCTGCGGCGGCGCTCTGCCATGTCGAGGGGCTGGGGCCGCCGGTGCTGATGCGCGCCTCGATCCTGCTCTTCTTCGTCACCGGCATTTTGGCGCGGCGCGGCGGCTGGGCGGATCGCGTCGCGGCGCTGCCGCTCTGGCCCGCGCTGCTGCCTTTCGCGCTGCTGATGGGCGCGCAGCTCTACCGCGCCGTCGCGATCGGCAACGGCGGCTCGCCGGAGGCGCAGGCGGCGCTCGACCTGGCGGTGCGCGGCACGGCGACGATCGCTTTCTGGCGCATCGCCTGGGCGTTGGCCGGCACCGGCATGCGCGGCATGCTGCTGCGGATCGAGCCCTACGCCTTCTTCCTCTTCTGCGCCCACCTGATCCTGATCTGGCTCGGCGGGCCGCTGATCGGCAAGCTCACCGGCCGGATGGGATCGCCGCTCTACCCGATCTACCTGATCGCTCAGCCCTTCATCGTCCTGGCGACGGTCGTCATGATCGGCAATCTGCTCCAGCGAATCGCGCCCGGCGCGTCGGCGCTGCTGAGCGGTGGCCGTCTGAAGGGCGAGTGTCAGGCCGCTTCGCGCACTGTAATGGCCTGAGCCGCCGTCATCGCGATGGCGAAGCTGCGCTTGCGCGCCTGCGGATCGAATATCTGGCCGGTCAGCATCAACTCGTCGGCCTGCGTCCGCCGCAGAAACGCCGCCATGTCCCGCTCCACATCCGCCTGCGTACCGATGCTGGAGACGCTGAGCACATCGGACAGCATCGCCTGCGCCTGGGGCGGCAGGCTTTCATAATAGCCCGCCACCGGCGGCTGGAGCTTGCCCGGATTGCCGGTGCGCAGGCGCACGAACGCCTGCTGCATCGAACTGGCGAGCAGCTGCGCTTCCTCCCGGTCATCGGCGGCGAACACATTGTAGCCGGCCATGACATAGGGATATCTGAGCTGCCCTGAGGGGCGGAAATCGCTGCGGTAGATGGCGATCGCCTCATCGAGCGCGGCGGGCGCGAAATGCGAAGCGAAGGCATAGGGCAGCCCCAGCGCGGCGGCGAGCTGCGCGCCATAGAGGCTGGAGCCCAAGATCCAGATCGGCACCTCCGCACCCGCGCCCGGCGTCGCCTGAATGCCCAGCCGCTCGTCGCCGGCAAGAAACGCCTGCAACTCCATGACGTCGCGCGGAAACTGGTCCGGCCCGCCGGCAAGGTTGCGGCGGATCGCCTGCGCCACCCGCTGGTCGGACCCCGGCGCGCGGCCCAGCCCCAGATCCACCCGGCCGGGAAAGAGCGCATCGAGCGTCCCGAACTGCTCGGCGATCAGCAGCGGCGCATGATTGGGCAGCATGACGCCGCCCGCGCCGATGCGGATGGAGGAAGTCGCATGGCCGATATGCGCCAGCACCACCGCTGTCGCGGCCGACGCGATGCCCGCCATGCCATGATGCTCGGCGACCCAGTAGCGGTGATAGCCGAGCGCTTGCGCATGGGCGGCCAGATCGGCGGCATTGGCGAGAGCGGTCGCCACCGTGTCGCCTTCGCGCACCGGGACGAGGTCGAGCAGGGAAAAACGTGCCATGCCCGCCATATGGGGGCAGGGTGGGTTTCAGTTCAAGACGGGATCAGACCGCTCGCCCGAATCCCTGGACCGGCGTTTCGATCCGGCGGCCGAACGTGCCGGGTCGGCGCGCAACGAGCGGATTGGCGTCGCGGTCGAGCAGCGCCATCGTCTCGGTGAAGCAGGGGCGCAGCGCGACGACCGTCTCGATCAGCTCGTCCGGGCTCTCGCGCGTTTCCACGCAGCGTCGGGCGGTCATCTCGATCTGCTCGGCCATGGCGCTCAGGCGATAGGCGCCGAACTGGGCCGACTCGCCCTTCAGCGTATGCGCGGGAACGACGAGCGCAGCGGCGTTGCGCGCGCGGAAGGCGTCCTCCACGGCGCTGATCGACTTCACCCCATCCTCGCGGAAATAGCCGAGGATGCGCAGAAAGGCGGTCCCCAGCTCGGCGCGGGTCCGGGCAAAATCGCTCCAGTTGACCAGTTCGGTATCTTGGTGGGACACCAATGTGCTCCTTCACATTCTGGTCAGAACATAGGCGCGGCGCGTAAACAGGGGGTTAAAGCAAGAGCCAAGGCAATGGATTGCCGAAACAATTCAGACATGGCGAGACATGCTGAAGCGATAATCGCCAAGCTGCGCGAAGGTCCAGCCATGGGCCTGCGCCAACGCCGCCAGCTCGGTCGCGGCGATCGGATCGTCGGCCTCGATCAGGATCGCGTCAGCCTCGCGCAAGGCGCGCGCGGCGCGGAGCGCCGGCCAGGGGCATTTCATCCCGCGCGCGTTGACCTGAACCGGCGCGGACTCACTTGTTGCCATAGGGGTTCTTGGCGCTCCGCAGCGTCAGCCGCACCGGCACCGCGCCGAAGCCCAGTTCCTTGCGGATGCCGTTGACCAGATAGCGGCGGTAGCTTTCGGGCAGTTCGTCGAGCCGCGTGCCGAACAGCACGAAGGTCGGCGGCCGGGTCTTGTTCTGGGTGATGTAGCGCAGCTTGATCCGCTTGCCGCCGGGCGCGGGCGGCGGATTGGCCTCCAGCGCGCGCTCGAACCAGCGGTTGAGCACGCCGGTCGAGATACGCTGCGACCAGGCGGTGCGGGTCTCGAAGGCGACATGGATCAGGTCATCGAGACCCTTGCCGGTGGCGGCGGAGACGGTCATGATCGGCACGCCGCGCACCTGCGCCAGCCCATCGTCCAGCGCCTTCTTGATCCCCTGATAGAGCGCCGAGCCATTCTCGACCGTGTCCCACTTGTTGAGCGCGATGACGAGCGCGCGGCCTTCCTCCAGCACCTTGTCGGCGATCCGCAGATCCTGCGCCTCCAGCCCGCGCGTCGAATCGAGCAGCAGCACGACGACTTCTGCGAAGTTGACGGCATTGAGCCCGTCGCTGACCGCCAGCTTCTCCAGCTTGTCCTGCACCTTGGCGCGCTTGCGCATCCCCGCGGTGTCGATCAGGCGGACAGGGCGCTCCAGCCCGTCGCGGCTGGTCCACGACCATTCCACCGCAATGCTGTCGCGCGTGATGCCCGCTTCCGGTCCGGTCAGCAGCCGGTTTTCGCCCAGCAGCCGGTTGATGAGCGTGGACTTGCCGGCATTGGGACGGCCGACAATGGCGAGCTTCAGCGGCGCGCTCTCGTCATCCTCGTAAAATTCCTTCTCATACGCCTCGCCATCCTCGCGCTCCAAATGGGGGAGCAGCGCCTGGAACAGGTCGGCAAGCCCCTGCCCATGTTCGGCGGAAAAGGGGATCGGCTCGCCCAGGCCGAGGCCGAAGGATTCCATGACGCCCGGTTCCGCCGCCTTGCCCTCCGCCTTGTTGGCGACCAGCACCACCGGCGCGTCATTGGCGCGCAGCCAGCGGGCGATTTCCTCGTCCAGCGGGGTGACGCCGGCGCGGGCATCGATCATGAACAAGGCGACGTCGCAATTATCCACCGCCGCCTCGGTCTGCATCCGCATCCGGCCGGGCAGCGACTGGGCGTCCTCATCCTCATAGCCGGCGGTATCGACGATGGTGAAATCGAGGCCGAGCAGATGCGCTTCCCCCTCGCGCCGGTCGCGGGTGACGCCCGGCTGGTCGTCCACCAGCGCCAGCTTCTTGCCGACGAGCCGGTTGAACAGGGTGGACTTGCCGACATTGGGCCGTCCGACGATCGCTACCGTGGGCAGCATGGCCCATTTCCTTCCACATATATTATAGTTCCCCGGCGAAAGCCGGGGTCCAGTCCCAAAGCGTGGAACTGGACCCCGGCCTTCGCCGGGGAAAGCGTCATTCTAGCATGATTCCCGCTTAACGGAACGCCGTCAGCTTCCCGTCGTCCGCCAGCACGTAGAGGACGTTGTTCGCGACGATCGGCGACAGGGACATGGACCGATCCAGATCGACCGTCGCCTGCACCGCGCCCGTCGCCGGATCGGCATAGACCATCTCGCCGCGCGTCGACACCACGATCAGGCGGTTGCCGGCCAGGATCGGCCCGGTCCAGCGGATCGCCTTGTCCTTCTTCTTTTCCTTCTGCCAGCGGCGCAGCTGGCTGACCCAGCGGATCTTGCCGGTCGCCCGCGCGACGCACAGCAGGCGGGCGTCGCTGGTGACGGCGAACACCCATTCGCCCGCGACCCATGGGGTGGAGATGCCGGCGATGTTGATTTCCCACAGGCGCTGGCCGCTGGTGAGTTCATAGGACGCCATGCGTCCGCCCTGACCGATCGCGAACACGCGGCCGCGATCGATCACCGGATCGGCGTCGATATCGGTCAGCGTCGCCACTGCCGTCGAGATGCTGGTGCGCGACAGCGCGTCGCCCCACAGGGTCCGGCCGTTCTCATAACGATAGGCGGTGATTTCGCCCGAGCTATATCCTGCGATCACCGTGCCCTGCGCGGCCGCCGGCGCGGCGACGCCGAAGATGCCGGTCACCTGGAGCGTGCCGCTGTCGGTCCACTGGGTTTCGCCATCGGACTGGTTCAATGCGAAAATCTGGTTGTCCTGGCCCATCACATAGACATGGCCGTTCTCCAGCGTCGGCGCGCCGCGCAGCGGACCGCCGGGATGCTTCTTCCAGATGACCGATCCGTCCGCCGCATTGAGCGCGAACACGTCGCCAAAGCCGGTGCTGGCAAACAGTTTGTCGCCGATCGCGCTTACGCCACCGCCGAACAGCGCGCGGCCATTGCCCTTGCCCTCCGCCGGCAGGCTGGTCTGCCAGACTTTGCCGCCGCTCGCCGCGTCGAACGCGATCACATGCGCGCCCGCGTCGATCACGAACAGCTTGCCGCCGGCAACGACCGGCGCGGCGGCGAGCCGCGCCTGGGGCGAACTGCCCTCGATCGATGCGGACCAGATCTGGCTCGGCGACCCGCCGAGCGACACATGGCCGACCATCTTGGAAGGGTCACCGCCCGGCTGCGCCCAGGCGTCGTTGACGACCGGCGCGGGCAGGGTGACAGGCACGTCGGCCAGCGCGGGATCGACCTCGACCCCCTGTTCGTTGGACAGGATCGAAATGCGGTTGCCCACCACCGGGGTCTTGGGGCCGCCCTTCTTGCCGCCGATGATGCCGCATCCGCCCAGCAGCGCGATGATCGCAGCCACGGTGACGACATGCCCCAACTTCTTGATCGCCATCGGCTTCATCATCCTTCGGTGGTTTCGGCCGGTTCGACCGCATCGACGCCCATCGCACCCGCCATCTGACGCGCGCGTGAACGGATGGTTTCAGGGACATTCTTGTCCTTCGCCATGGCGGCGAACATCGGCCCGGCCAGGTCGGTCTTGCCCATGGAAGCATAGGCCAGCGCCACCAGTTCGCCCGCGCTGCCGAACCAGGGCGCGCCCTCGATCGCCAGCGGCTTCAGCCGGTCCACGACCTGCTGGGGCGTCAAACTGCCATATTCGAGCGCGGTCTGGCGGATGAGCGCCAGGTCGCGATAGGGCTGGTCCAGCCCTTTGTCGGCCGCCATGGCGCTATAGATGGCGATCGCGCCCTTGGCGTCGCCCTTGCGCGCCGCGACGCCAGCCTTCGTCAGCAGCGCCGACGCGCGATAGCCAGGCTGGCTTGCCTTGGTGAGTGCATCCAGTTCCTTGGCGTCGGGAGTTCCGCCGCCCACGGCACTGGTCAGCACCGCATCCATCTTCTCCGATACGGCCTCGGACTGCTGGCGGCTATGATGCTGCCAGTAGAGCCAGCCCCCGAACGCCGCGAGGCCAAGCACCAGAACCGCCAGAGCGATGCGGCCATAACGCTGCCAGAAGGTCAGAAGCTGGTCCTGACGGACGGCTTCATCGACCTCGCGCATGAAGACTTCGCTATTTTGCGGCGTCAGGGCCACGATATTCTCCAGGAAACGGATCAGAAACGAATGCGGCGGAAGGCGCGATCAATAGCGGCGCTCTGCGCCCACGCAAATCACTTTTTCGGGCGATAGACCTGTTCTTCGGTGGGGAAGCTGCGGCTTCGCACATCGGCGGCGTAGCGTTCCGCCGTCCGGCCGATGATCTCGGCGATATTCTCGAACCGTTTGACAAAGCGGGGCACGCGCTCGAACATGCCGAGCATGTCTTCGGTGACGAGCACCTGGCCATCGCAATGGGCCGACGCGCCGATGCCGATCACCGGAACCGGCACGCCGTCGGTGACGGCGACAGCGATCTCCTCCATCACCCCTTCGATCACCATGGCGAAAGCGCCCGCGTCGGCGACGGCCTTGGCATCGGACACGATCTTCTCATGCTCCTCCCGGCTCTTGCCCCGCGCGCCATAGCCGCCCAGCGCATTCACCGCCTGCGGGGTGAGGCCCACATGCGCCATCACCGGGATGCCGCGCTGGCTGAGGAACGCGATCGTCTCCGCCATCGCGACCCCGCCCTCCAGCTTCACCGCCGCCGCGCCGGTTTCCGCCATGATGCGGCTGGCGCTGGCGAAGGCTTTGCTCGGCGATGCTTCGTAGCTGCCGAAGGGCATGTCGACGATGACGAGGCTATGATAGCTGCCCCGCACCACCGCCGCCCCATGGGCGATCATCATGTCGAGCGTGACCGCCAGCGTTGAGGGCAGGCCGTAGATCACCTGCCCCAGCGAATCGCCGACCAGCAGCATGTCGCAATGCGGATCGAGCAGCTGCGCCTGCCGCGCGGTGTAGGCGGTCAGCATCACCAGCGGATCGGCGGTGCGGCCATCCACCTTGCGGCGCTGGACGGCCGGCACGGTCAGCCGCTTCATCGGCGCGGGCGTGGGATTGGCGCGGCTGGTCGCGGTGTCGAGCGTGAAAGTCGTGGACATGCGCGCGACTTAGCCCAGCAGGGGCGAGCGCGCAAATAGTGGAGGGATGCCGCCGCTACCTGTTGAGCAGCCTTTGCTCCATCAATGTTCGCATGTCTCGCCGCCCATCGGCGATCAGCAGGATAAGCACGACATTGTCCACTAAGCTATAGATCAGGCGATAGGGCGGATACACGAGCTGTCTCACGTCCTTCATACCCGATGCCGTCAGTTCCTGAGGAACCGAGCCGCGCAACGGAAAATTCTGCAATGACCGGACGCGTTCGGTTAGCCGGTCCAGCAGATCGTCGGCATCCTCGATCGTCCTCACCTCTGCGAGATAAGCGTGGATGGACCGGAGATCATCGTTGGCCGGCCCGGTCAATATCACGTCATAGCGCGTGTCACTCATCTTCGGCCCGGTCACGCGCTTTCAACTGGGCTACAGCTTCATCCCAGGGGATTGTGCGCCCAGCCTTGAAATCCTCCAGGCCGAGCGCCACGATCTTGAGCATCGCCAGTGTCTCTTGGGTTTTCTCATATTCCCGGATGTCTTGGACGATCGCCTTCGCCTCGCCATTTTGGGTGAGGATCATTGGCTCCGCGCCGTCGTGGAGTTCGGCTAGGATTTCGGCGGCGTTGGCCTTGAAATAGCTGATCGGTTTGATCCGGGTGGAATAACGCATTGGGGCAGTCCTCGATCAAATGAGGACCAAATATAGTCTAATGTACTGGCTTAAGCAAACGAGGCGGCATTGCCGCCGCCCCGCTCCACTCGGATCATCAGAAGCTGAACTTGATCGTCCCGCCCCAGGTCCGGGGATCGCCCGGCTGGCCCGCGATCAGGCCGACATTGCCCGGCGCGACTTGCAACAGTTCGATATAGTTCACGTCGAACGCATTGCGGACCCAGCCGAACACATCGAAGCCGTCGCCGCGGAAGCCCCCGCGGAAATTGGTGAGGGCATAGCCTTTCACCTCCGTATAGGCGGACGGTGAAGCGTTGGAGTTCCAGCGCGAGCGATAATTGCCGTCGACGCCCAGATAGACCTGGCCGTCCTTGTCCAGCAACGTCACCGGCACATTATATTCCGCGCCGTAAGAGAAGGCCCATTTGGAAACGCCCGGCAGCTGCTGTCCGGAAATGTCGCAATTGGGCCGGCTGAAGCCGCCGGGGGTGCCGGGCGCGCTCCACTGCGCCGAATTGGTCGTCACCGTGCCGCCCGCCAGTTCGGGCGGGCAGGGGGCATCGACGAACTTCTTATATTTGGCGTCGGTATAGGCGCCGTTGGCATAGGCGGTGAAGCGATCGCTGGCGACCACCTTGAAATCCGCCTCGATGCCCTGCGAGCGCACCTTTTCCGCATTGGCGAGATAGCCGCGCAGTACGCCGAACTGGCCGTTGTTCACCGTCGCCTGGAAATTCTTGATCTCGGTGCGGAAGGCGGTGAGGTTGAAGGTCGCGCGCCGATCCCAGAACTGGGTCTTGAGGCCGATCTCATAATGGTTGACCGATTCTGGCTTCACCGTGCCGGCGCTGGTGATCGGCTGGTTGTTGCTGTCGAGCGGCAGGCCATTCTGGTTGATGCCGATCGTCTTGAAGCTCTTGGCATAGGTGGCATAGGCCAGAATGTCCGGCGCGATCTTGTAGTTGACGTTGAAGTCGTAGGTGAAGTTCCAGTCGGTGGCCGACGGCGCGCTGATCTGCGGCTGATAGACGCCGCATTGCGCGGTCAGCACCGAATTGCCGGTCGTGGCGGTGGGCGCGCAACTGCTGATGACCTGACCCGTCCCGGTCGTGACCACGCGCTGGTAGAAGCCCGACTTCTTGTCATAGTTCACGCGCGCGCCGGGCTGAATGGTGAGTTCGGGCGTCGCCTTCCAGCTCAGCTGGCCGAACAGGGCGGCGCTGGTGCTTTTCAGATATTGCGTGTTCGTGGCGGTCAGCCCGTTCAGCACGTCGCGATTATAGACATTATTGGGGTCAGTCGAAGGCGACAGGTTCCATCGGGTGGCGTCGCGACCCTGCGATTCGGTGCCCTGGGTATCGATCCGCTGCTTGAAGCCGAACGCACCCAGCACGAAGTCGATCGATTCGCTTTCGTAATTGTAACGGAATTCCTGGCTATACTGGTCCTGCTGCGACGGGTTTTGCGATCGGGCGACCACAGCAAGGCCGGTGAAGTCGCGGTCATTCTCCGGCTTCCAGTCCCAGAAGCGCCAGGCCGTGACCGATGTCAGCGTGCCGGGGCCGACATCCCATTTGACCCGCAGCGACGCGCCGCCGATCTTGTTTCCGGCATTGAGGCTGGAATCGAGATCGGTCAGCCGGTCATAGGGATTGCGGCTCGGCACCTGATAGGCGCGGCCATTGGCGTTGGCGGCGGCGACCAGCGCGTCATATTGCCGCGCAAGCGCGCGCTGGGTGCGCCCGACGCGCACGAACACCGTGCCGCAGCATTCGGGATCCTGCTTGCTGTAATCGCCCGACAGGGTGATGGCGAGGTCGTCATTGGGCTGGAACAGCAATTGCCCGCGAATGCCCAGATTGTCCTGCTCGTTGATCCAGCGCTGCGATGTCACATTATAGATGGTGCCGCGCCGGCTGGTCGAAGCGATCGCGACGCGCGCGGCCAGCGTGTCCGACAGCGGACCGGAAATGGCCGCCTTGCCCTGGCGATAATTGAGGTTGCCGACGGTCAGTTCGGCCCGTCCCTCAAACTCGAAGGTCGGCTGGTTGGTGGTGATGTTGATCGCCCCGGCGGTCGTGTTCTTGCCGTAGAGAGTCCCCTGCGGCCCGCGCAGCACTTCCACCTGCGCGACATCAAGGAAGTCGAAGGTCGCAGCGGCCACGCGGCTGTTATAGACATCATCGACATAGATGCCGACACCCTGCTCGAACCCGTCGCTGGTCAGGCCGAAGGGCACGCCCAGGCCACGGATGTTGACCGATGTGTTGCGCGGGTTGGAGGTATAGACCTGGAGCGTGGGGGCAAGCTGTTGCAGCTTCACCACGTTGAAATTGCCGGTCGCCTCGATGCTGTCGCCCCGGATCACCGATATGGCGAGCGGCACTTCCTGCGCCGTTTCCGCGCGGCGGCGGGCGGTGACGACGATCACATCGCCACGGCTTGGCTGGTCGACGGCGCTCTGTTCGGGCGCAGCTTCTGCGGCCGGCAGCGGCGCTGCGGTCTGGCCCGAGGCGGCGGTGGCGATGAAGGTCGAGCCCGCCACGCCGGCAAGCAATATGGTACGCGCAATCATGATGATCCCCTTTTATCCGGCGGTCCGGTGGTCGTTTGATCGCGGCAGTTCCGGCAGTCCGGTCATAGCCGATATGGTCGGGATGATCGTTGGTCGGCGGCTCACCCCCTTGCCGCCTGTGGGCCTTATGGCCCTTGTCTGCTCGCCCCCTTGGCCTCGCCTATCCGGCGGTCAGGCGGGTCTTTTCCGTCACGTCGATCTGCACCACCCGCGCGTCATGCACGGTCAGCGTGATCGATCCGAAGCGCAGCCCCTCCAGCACCCCGCGCACCTTGTCGATGCTGGCGGCGATGTCGGGGCGCGTCGCGTCGACGCGCGCCGCGTGGAAAGCGGAATGTCCCTGTTCGTTCATACGGCCCTCTTTCCGACCTATTATCTCAACTGTGAAGATAGACAAAAAAGCAAATATAAGGGGCGCGCAAGTTTGTCTTGTCGCGCCCCTCGGGGGTGAGCCTTATGGGTGGAGCGGGTGCGGCGGCTTTTCCTGCGGCAGCAGGGGCGCGGCGGGGCGCATCTGCCGCACGGCGCTCGCCTGCTCCTGCGCATTGTCGATCAGCCGTTCCAGCAAAGCCTGCCCGAACGCCCAGTCGCCCAGCCCGGAGTCGGCGTTGATGTGACCCGCATGACCCGCATCGACGAACTGGCTGCCCCAATTCTTGCCGATGCTGTGGGCGCGCTCGAAGAAGATATACGGGTCATCGCGGCTGGCGACGAGGATCGAGGGGAAGGGCAGTTGCGCGCGGGGCGTCGGGCCGAAGCCGCCGATCGTTTCGGGCGTCTCCATCCGGTCGCAATCGGGCGGCGCGACCAGCAGCGCGCCTGTCACCGGCCAGCCATAGGCCTGGCTCTGGAGCGCGCCCCACCAGGCGACGGCCATGCAGCCGAGGCTATGCGCCGCCAGCACCACCGGGCCGTTCGCTTCGCGGATAGCCGCGTCGAGCCGCGTGACCCAGGCGTTGCGGTTCGGGCTGGCCCAACTGCCGAGGTCCACGCGCTGGCAATCGCCCCGCTTGCGCTCCCACAAGCTCTGCCAATGGCTCGGCCCGCTGTTGTTGAGGCCGGGGATGGTCAGCACGACCGGCTGGCGCGCCTCGCCCGTGAATCCGAATCGCTCCATAGTCTGATCCTCATCCTTCGTTGCGAGCCTTTTCATTTAAATCTATCGTTGCGATAGACAATGGCTTGGCGACGAAATGTGGTGAAATTTGGGCAGTCGGAAAAAGGCCAAACAGCTGTCCCACTCGCTGTTCCACTTAACGCGCCAAACGCCCGAAATCGCGTCCGTTTCCTGGCCCGCAAGCAAGTGTCATGCGCCTTGCAAAAAATGCGCTATGTTGGTGCAACCGGGGGATCGCCGAAGGGTTCCTCCGCCTCACCTCGAAAGGAGCGAAAAGCCCATGAAGATCAATCGTAGCGGCTCGGCCGTCTGGACCGGCGGATTGAAGGACGGCAAGGGTGCGATCTCGACCCAGAGCGGCGCGCTGAGCGCCTATCCCTATGGCTTTGCCGCCCGGTTCGAGGGGCAGCCGGGCAGCAACCCGGAGGAACTGATCGCCGCCGCCCACGCTTCCTGTTTCACCATGGCGCTCTCGCTGATCCTCAGCGAAGCGGGTCTCACCGCCGAGAAGATGGAGACCAGCGCCGTCGTGACGCTCGAGAGCCAGGATGGCGGCTTTGCCGTCACCGCCAGCCGCCTCACGCTCAAGGCCACCATCCCCGGCGCGGACGACGCCACCTTCCAGGAACTGGCAGGCAAGGCGAAGGCGAACTGCCCGATCTCCAAGCTGCTCAACGCCGAGATCAGCCTTGAGGCGGAACTGCTGAACTGACGACCGGCAGAGATTTGGACAGGGCTTGGGCGCGGACATGCTCGCGCCAGGCGATATAGAGGCCGCTGGCGATGATGAGGACTGCGCCGATCCACGTCGTCGCCATCGGCCACCCCTCGCCGATGAACGCGCCGAGCAGGGTGGTCCAGATGATCGCGCTATAGTCCATCGGCAGCACGACAGACACCGGACCGAAGCGCAGCGCCGCCGTCAGCAAGATCTGCGCCGCGCCACCGACCACGCCGATGACCAGGAGCAGACCCCAGGTCTCCGCGTCATGTGGCTGGGCGAAGAACAGCATGGCTATGCCCAGCGGCGCCATCGACAACAAGGTGAACCAGAAGACGACCGTGCCTGCCTGCTCGGTGCGGCCCAGTTCCCGCAGCACCAGGCTGACCATCGCCGTCACGACGGCGGCGGCTAGCGCGACCGCGACCCCTTCGGCCGGGAAATGCCCCGCGTCCGGGCGGACCATCACCAGCACCCCGGCAAAGCCCAGCAGCACCGCGCCCCAGCGATGAATGCCGGTCGCCTCGCGCAGGATGAGGGCGGACAGGATCGTCCCGAAAATCGGCATGGTGAAGCCGATCGTCGCCGCCTCGGCTGGCGGCAGCAGGATATAGGACAGGAAATTCAGCAGCATGCCGACAAGGCCGATCGTCATCCGCGCGGCATGGACGCCGATGCGGCTGGTGCGGATCGTGCCGATGCCGCTCGTCATCGCAACCGTGGCGAACACCACCGGAATCGCAATCAGCTGCCGATAGAAGGCCGTTTCGATCAGGTTGACGCCATGGTTGGCGGCGATCCGGCCAGTGACGAACATGATCGACAGGCACAGGACCGCAACCAGGCGCAGCGCCATCGCAAGCAGCGGGCGATGGGGGCGAGAGGGGACGGCGTCGGTCACGCAACCCCCTTAGCCCGGTCGCGCCGCAGCGCAACCGGGCCAGTTGTCAGGTGATGGGCTTGCGGAACTTGAGCGTCATCCGGTCGCTCTCGCCGATTGCGAGATATTTGGCCTTGTCGACCTCGCCGTTGCGCAGAACCGGGGGCAGGGTCCACACGCCCTTTTCCCAGTCCGCCGTATCCTTGGGATTGGCGTTCACCTCCGAAGCGCCGACAAACTCGAAGCCCGCCTCCTGCGCGATGCGCTTGATCGTCGAGACCTTGAGATAGCCGCTCGTCTTTTCGAGCGCGGTATCGCGGCTTTCGGGCAGGCGATGGTCGACCACGCCCAGCGTGCCGCCGGGCTTCAGCATCGTGAAGAAGGCCTTGAACGTCTCGCCTTCCTTGCCGCCCATGACCATATTGTGGACGTTGCGGAAGGTCAGCACCGTGTCCACGCTGCCCGCCGGGATCTGCGCCGCTTCCTCGGGATAGGCGACGACCTTCACCTTGCCATAGACATCGGGCTTCGCGGCCAGAAATTCCTTATATCTGGGCAGGTAGCCGCCGGTCGGCTGAAGCGCGTAGAAAGTGCCGGATTGCGCCAGCAGCGGGGCCAGAATTTCGGTGTACCAGCCGCCGCTCGGCGAATATTCGACCACCGTCTGCCCCGGCGTCACGCCGAAGAAGGTCAGCGTCTCGACCGGATGGCGATATGAGTCGCGCGCCACATTGGCGGGGGTGCGGGTCGGCGCGGCCACCGCGGCGGCGATCGGGTCGGCGGGCGCGCCATGGCCGGCATGCTGTGCAACGGCCGCGCCGAGCGGCAGAAGGGCGGCGACGAGGGCAAGGGGGACGAGACGGTTCATGGGGGAATCCTCTCTCTTCAGGGGGAGAGAGGAGGATGTGCCCCGCCCGGCCGGGCGAGGCAAGCGAAACCCGTGTGTTAGCCCTTAGAGACAGGCTTCCAGGAACGGCTGGTCGAACCCGAACTGGCGCGCCTTGTCGAGCGTATAGGGGCGCAGGCCCATGGAGCGATATTCGCCCACAATCTTCCCGCTGTCGTCCTCGTCATGATATTCGAACTTGAACAATTCCTGCGTGACGATGACGTCGCCTTCCATGCCGATCACTTCGGTGATGTTGGTGACGCGGCGCGACCCGTCGCGCAGGCGCTTCACCTGCACGATCAAATCCACCGAATCGGCGATCTGCTTGGAAATCGCTTCCTTCGGGATCTTGATGTCGCCCATCAGGATCATGTTTTCCATACGGCCCAGGCATTCGCGCGGCGAGTTGCTGTGCAGCGTGCACATGGAGCCATCATGGCCGGTGTTCATCGCGGCGAGCAGGTCGAAGCACTCCGCGCCACGAATTTCGCCCAGGATGATCCGGTCCGGCCGCATACGCAGCGCGTTCTTGACGAGATCGCCGATGGTGATTGCGCCCTGACCCTCCAGGTTCGGCGGGCGGGTTTCGAGCGGCAGCCAGTGCGGCTGTTGCAGCCGCAGTTCCGCCGCGTCCTCGATCGTCAGCACGCGCTCGCCCGGATCGATCATCTTCGACAGGGCATTGAGCATCGTCGTTTTGCCCGAGCCAGTACCGCCCGAAATGACGATGTTGAAGCGGCACGCGCCCGCGATCTTGAGCGCGGTCGCCATCTTCTGGTTCATCGCGCCCCATTGGGCGAGCATGTCGATGGTGATCGGCTTGGCGGAGAATTTACGAATCGAGATGGCGGTGCCGCGCAGGCTGAGCGGCGGCACGATCACGTTGACGCGGCTGCCGTCGGGCAGGCGGGCGTCGGCCAGCGGCGTGGTCTGGTCGACCCGGCGGCCGACCTTGTTCACGATGCGCTGCGCGATCTGGAACAGATGCTCCTCGTCGCGGAACTTGATCGGCGCGATCTGGAGCTTGCCCTTCTTTTCGATATAGGTCTGTTCCGGGCCGTTCACCATGATGTCGCTCACATCCGGGTCTGCCAGCAGCTCCTCGAGCGGCCCCAGGCCCAGCAACTCGTCCACCAGAACTTTTTCCAGCGCGAACTGCTCGCGCCGGTTGAGGGTCAGCTTTAGTTCCGCCAGCACCTCCATGATGATCGGGCGGAATTCCTCCGCCAGCTCATCCTTGGTGAGCGTCGCCGCCGCTTCGGGATCGACGCGCTCCAGCAGGCGGGGCAGCACCTGTTCTTTGATCTTGTGAACGCTCGCCTCGAACCCCTGCGGCCCGGCATCGGCCACATGCTCGGCATTGGCGCGGTCGGACAGGCGCGCCATGGCGTCGGCATTGCGCTGCATCTGGCTCGTCGGGGCGGACAGCGGATCGAACGGCGCTTCGCCGGGCAGGGATGCGATATCGAGCGGGGGGAACTGGTCGCCGCCGCGCGGCGCTTCCTGCGCTGCGCCATTGCCCTGCATCGGCTTGGCCACGCCGAAGCCGGCTTTCATTCCGGCAGGTCCATTCTTCCGTCCAAAGGCGCTCATAGGTCTCCGCCATCAAATCGGGACCGCGCGAGCCCTAAAAGGCCCGCCGATCCAAGAGAGTCAGGGAAGGTGAATAGGGCGGAAACTTTGACAAATGGCTAATGGGCGGGGGCGCGGCGCTCCGCCAGTATCTCGACCTCGTTGGGATGATACCAGTGGCCGTCCCAGCAGCGGGCAGGGGCCTCGGCGCGAGCCGGCGCGGGGGCGGCGGGGCGGATGGCGCCGGGGAGGGCCGCTACCGGGGTCAGGTAAGTGCCTTTG
Organism: Sphingobium sp.; assembly: GCF_036170395.1. Taxonomy (GTDB): domain Bacteria; phylum Pseudomonadota; class Alphaproteobacteria; order Sphingomonadales; family Sphingomonadaceae; genus Sphingobium. The sequence goes on along the minus strand of NZ_JAVHPD010000050.1, from coordinate 5,165 downwards.
GGGGACGGCGGATCGTCCGCCTTGCGCATCCCCAGTTCCAGCGCCTCGAAATCCCAGGCCCGGATAAGATCGCAGCGGATGGCAGGGGCGGGCGGATGGACGAAGGCGCGATGCAACTCGTGCCAGGGCGTGACCGCGCCGATCAGCAGCGCGCCGATCAGCCATGGCCGGACTCGAGGCGTCGTGACGATCGCCTCGGCCGTCAGCACCGCCAGGATGGCGAGCGCGGTGATCGACGCCCGCATCATGAAGTCGATCGACCAGCCGACCCGCACCAGCGGCACGGCCATCAGGACGAGCAGCGTCAGGATCAGGCTGTCACGCCCGAACCGGCTGGCGGACGCGGCGAACAGCAGCGGAACGGCAAAGACGCCGACCTCCAGCAGCAGGAACAGCGCCCATTGCGCGATCGGCAGCGGCGCGATCCGCGCGCCCACCCCGTCCCCCGCGCCGGAGGCCAGATAGAGCAGCGAGGGCAGGGCGATCAAGCTGGCGAGAGCGGGCAGCAGGATGTCGGCGGGGCGAAGGCTGCGGCTCAGGAGGCTGCGCACGCCGGCGAGCGCGGCGAAGGGCAGGCCGCCGGCAAGTCCCAGCGGCGACCAGAGCGCGCAAAGCGGCATCAGCACCAGCCAGGGGGCCAGCGGCGCGCGACCGCTGCGCCAGAGGAGGAATCCCACCGCGCCGACCCATCCGGACAAGCCATGCTGCGGCACCCAGAAGAGCAGGGTCATGGTCGAGGAATATTGGAGGAACGCCCAATTCTCCATATGGTCGGACAGGCCATCTCGCACCAGCAGCCGGCCCAGAGCATCGAGACCGCTGAACGCAATCACGACGGCAAGGGCGATCCATTTGGCGCGGCGGCTGTCGAACAAGGTTGATCCGAGCGCGAGCAGCGTGCCGATCAGGACGGCGTTCTGCGCCAGCAGCGCCATGTCCGCTGCCGCGCCGCCACCCGCCTTGCCGATGAGCGCCGGCAGCAGGAACATGCCGATCGGCGCGCGCAGCAGCAGCGGCCCACTCTCGCTCGCATAAGCGAAAGGCCAGGGATTGACCGCCATGTCGCGCAGCACGGCGAAACGCACCTGCCAGTCGATATTGGCGTAGAAGAACCGCCCTTCGCCGCTCAGCAGCAGCAGGATCGCGCTGACCCCGATGCACAGCAGCAATGCGCCGAACGTCGGCCCGTCCCGCGCCGGCATGGCGCGCAGGATCGCGCGACAGAGGAACAGGATCGCAAGGGCGGCAAGCGGGTAAGCCCAGACCGGACCCAGCCCGAGAAAGCGCCAGAGCAGCAATTGGTCGAAGCCCAGCCAGCCGACAAGGAGGACGAAGAGCCAGCCGGACGGGACGACCCGCTCCAGCAAGCGGCGCGCCGGGTGTGTCGAACGGGGTAGGGCAGCCTCGCGCATCGACGCCACCATGGCAAAGAAAAAGGGGCGCGGAAAGCGCCCCTCTCTCGATGGTCAGCGCGGGCGAGGCTGGCTCAGCCGGCTTTCTCCGCCAGCACGGTCAGACCCTTCTCATTCACCTCAGCAAAGCCGCCCTGAACCGGAATGATCTCCGGCGTAGCGCCAGCCGATGCGAAAATCTGGATGCTGCCGTCGCGGACCGTCGACATGAAAGGCGCATGGCCCTCCAGCACGCCGAAATCGCCGTCCGTGCCGGGCACGACCACCTGCCACACCTCCTGCGATCGGACGAGCTTCTCGGGCGTCACCAGTTCAAAATGCAGTGCCATTCTATAATCTCCCCCCTCCCTTCCAGGGAGGGGCCGGGGGTGGGTGCCATCGCCATGCGATGGCCTGCGCCCTAGCCGAGAGGCGGGAGGCGCGCTTCGCTCGCTACCCACCCCTCAATCCCCTCCCTGAAAGGGAGGGGAGGCTTTGTTGCTTACGCCGCCTCGGCCGCCAGCTTCTTGGCCTTTTCGACCGCCTCGTCGATGCCGCCGACCATGTAGAAGGCGTTTTCGGGCAGATGGTCATATTCGCCCTCGACCACCGCCTTGAACGACTTCACCGTGTCCTCGATCTGGACGAACTTGCCGCTGATGCCGGTAAAGACTTCGGCGACGTGGAAGGGCTGCGACAGGAACTTCTGGATCTTGCGCGCGCGAGCGACGGTCAGCTTGTCCTCTTCGGACAGCTCGTCCATGCCCAGAATGGCGATGATGTCCTGAAGCGACTTGTATTTCTGAAGGATCGACTGGACCGCGCGGGCGGTGTCATAATGTTCCTGACCCACGGTGCGCGGCTCCAGCACGCGGCTGGTGGAGTCAAGCGGATCGACCGCCGGGTAGATGCCCAGTTCCGAGATCGCGCGGTTGAGCACGGTGGTCGCGTCCAGGTGCGCGAAGCTGGTGGCCGGCGCGGGGTCGGTCAGGTCGTCCGCGGGAACGTAGACGGCCTGCACCGAAGTGATCGACCCCTTGTTGGTGGAGGTGATGCGCTCCTGCAGCGCGCCCATGTCGGTTGAAAGGGTCGGCTGATAGCCCACCGCCGAAGGAATACGGCCGAGCAGCGCCGACACTTCCGCGCCCGCCTGGGTGAAGCGGAAGATGTTGTCGACGAAGAACAGCACGTCCTGATTCTCGACGTCGCGGAAATATTCGGCGATCGTCAGGCCCGACAGGGCAACGCGGGCGCGCGCGCCCGGCGGCTCGTTCATCTGGCCGTAAACGAGCGCGACCTTCGATCCTTCGCTGATGGCGTTGCCGTCGGCATCCTTGGCGATGACGCCCGCGTCGAGGAACTCGTGGTAAAGGTCGTTGCCCTCGCGCGTCCGCTCACCCACGCCCGCGAACACGGAGGTGCCGCCATGGCCCTTCGCGATGTTGTTGATGAGTTCCTGGATCAGCACGGTCTTGCCGACGCCCGCGCCGCCGAACAGGCCGATCTTGCCGCCCTTCGCATAAGGTGCGAGCAGGTCGATCACCTTGATGCCGGTGACGAGGATCGCGCTTTCGGTCGACTGGTCGACGAACTCGGGGGCCTTGGCGTGGATCGGCGACTTGAGGTCGGTGGCGACCGGGCCGCGCTCGTCGATCGGCTCGCCGACGACGTTCAGGATGCGGCCGAGCGTCGCGGGGCCGACGGGCACGCTGATCTGCGCGCCGGTGTCGGTCACTTCCTGACCGCGAGTCAGGCCGTCGGTCGAGTCCATCGCTATGGTGCGGACGGTGTTCTCACCGAGATGCTGGGCGACTTCCAGCACCAGGCGCTGGCCGTTATTGCTGGTTTCCAGCGCCGAAAGGATCGCGGGGAGCGCATCGGGGAAGGTCACGTCGACGACGGCGCCGATGACCTGCGAAATGCGGCCTACATTGTTGGTGGTTGCCATTGCTTCGTTTCCTTGCCTTCTTCGTCTCTCGGCCGTCACCCCAGCGAAGGCTGGGGTCTCTTGCCTCAATGTCCTGCCCATCCGCCTGAGATGCCAGTCTTCGCTGGCATGACGAAAAGGGTTAAAGCGCCTCCGCGCCCGAAATAATCTCGACCAGTTCCGTGGTGATCGCGGCCTGGCGGCTGCGGTTATACTGGATGGTCAGCTTATTGATGAGGTCGCCGGCGTTGCGGGTCGCATTGTCCATCGCGGTCATCGACGCGCCCTGTTCGGATGCGTTGTTTTCCAGCAGCGCCTTGAAGATCTGCACCGTCACGTTGCGCGGCAGCAGGTCGTCCAGGATCGCTTCTTCGCTCGGTTCATATTCCACCGTCGCGCCGATGGCGTTGCGGTCGGCGGTCGTGGGGATCTTTACGGGGATGATCTGCTGCTCGGTCGGGATCTGCGCCAGCGCCGACTTGAAGCGCGAGTAGAAGAGGTGCGCGACGTCGAACTTGCCATCGAGGAACATGGTGCTCAGTTCCTGCGCCACCGCCTGCGCCTGGGCGAAGCCGGGTTCCTTGGCACCGGTGGTGTCGAACTGCGCCACGATCTTGCCGGGATAGGCGCGGTTGATGACCGGGCGACCCTTGCGCCCGATGAGGTAGAACAGCACCTTCTTGCCGTCCAGTTCCAGCTCGCGCGCCTTGGCGAGGGCAGCCTTGACGATGTTGGCGTTGAACGCGCCGGCCAGACCCCGGTCGGAGTTGGCGACGACCAGCAGGTGCACCTCATCCTTGCCGGTTCCTGCGAGCAGCGGCGACGCGCCTTCGCCCGAACCGCCTGCGATCTTGGAGGCGAGGCTGGCGACCACCGCTTCCAGCCGGCTGCTATAGGGGCGCGCGGCTTCGGCGGCGGCCTGCGCCTTGCGCAGCTTCGCGGCGGCGACCATCTGCTTCGCCTTGGTGATCTTCTGGGTCGATTTGACCGACCCGATCCGAATTTTCAGTTCCTTGAGGCTGGGCATATTCTACCTACTTCAACCCTTTTCCGTCATTCCCGCGCAGGCGGGAATCTATCTCTGGACCGTGCCCCAAGAACGACGCTTGGGAGATGGATCCCCGCTTTCGCGGGGATGACGGTGTTTATTGCCGATCAGGCGAAAGTCTTGCCGAAGCTATCGAGCGCGGCTTTCAGCTTGCCCTTGGCGTCATCGCCCAGATCCTTGCTGTCGCGGATCGCGGCCAGCACCTCGGGATGATCGTGGCGCAGATAGGCCAGCATCAGCTCCTCGTAGCGGTTGACGTCCTTGACCGGGATCGCGTCGAGATAGCCGTTGGTGCCCGCGAAGATCGACGCGGTCTGCTCCTCGAAGGGGAGGGGCGAGAATTGCGCCTGCTTCAGCAGTTCAGTGAGGCGCGCGCCACGATTGAGCAGCTTCTGCGTCGAAGCGTCGAGGTCGGAACCGAACTGGGCGAAAGCCGCCATTTCGCGATACTGCGCCAGCTCCAGCTTGATGCTGCCCGAGACCTTCTTCATCGCCTTGGTCTGCGCGGCGGAGCCGACGCGCGACACCGAGAGGCCGACGTTGATCGCCGGGCGGATGCCTTGGTAGAAGAGGTTGGTTTCCAGGAAGATCTGGCCGTCGGTGATCGAAATCACGTTGGTCGGAATATAGGCCGACACGTCGCCCGCCTGTGTCTCGATGATCGGCAGTGCGGTGAGCGAACCCGCGCCATTGGCGTCGTTCATCTTCGCCGCGCGCTCCAGCAGGCGGCTGTGCAGGTAGAAAACGTCGCCCGGATAGGCTTCGCGGCCCGGCGGGCGGCGCAGCAGCAGCGACATCT
>NZ_JAVHPD010000049.1:0-15167 GCF_036170395.1 Sphingobium sp. | reverse complement strand
GAACTTCCCGCGCTTCAACAAGATGAAGGGCATGGGCCAGATCGTCACCTGGTCGATCCGCGACGAAACGCTGCATTGCGAGGGCATCATCAAGCTGTTCCACGCCTTCTGCGCCGAACGCCAGTGCCTGACCCCTTCGGTCAAGGACGACATCATGGACATGTGCCAGAAAACCGTCCGTATCGAGGATGCGTTTGTCGATCTGGTGTTCGAAATGGGTCCGGTGCCGGGCATGACGCCCAAGGACATCAAGAAATATGTCCGCTACATCGCCGACTGGCGGCTGGGGCAATTGGGCCTGAAACCCATCTACATGATCGACGAGCATCCGCTCCCCTGGCTCACCCCGCTGCTGAACGGGGTGGAGCACGCCAATTTCTTCGAGACCCGCGCGACCGAATATAGCAAGGGCGCGACGCGGGGCCAGTGGAACGACGTCTGGGACGCCTTCGACCGCCGCCAGAAGGTGAAGGGCGCCGACGCGGCCAATGCCGACGACGACGGCCCCGACATGTTCAAGGCAGCGGGGATCGCGGCGGAGTAGGAGGGCGTCTAGCCGTCGTCCCGACTCACAAATGTAGGGGGTGATCCATGCCGGTCGTCTTCCGGGTCGATGATTGCCGCTTCCACTTCTTCGCGAACGAAGGCGATCCGCGCGAGCCGGTGCATATCCATGTCGCCCGGTCTGGCGCGGACGCCAAGTTCTGGCTGTATCCCGATGTCGAACTCGCTTATAATCGCGGCTTCGACGCGCGTAGGATCAAGCGGCTCCGGGACATCGTCGAAGCCCGGCGGGATGAAATCGAGGACGCCTGGAATGACTTCTTCGCCTAGGCCAACCGACGTGCGCTTCGATGAGGCGCTGATGTGGGTCGATCTCGAGGACGGCCGCACGCTGGGCGTGCCGCTTGTCTGGTTTCCCCGCCTGCTGCACGCCACCCCAGCGCAGCGCGCGGACTTTTTTCTCAGCCCTAGCGGACTGCATTGGGAGGAGATTGACGAAGATATCTCAATCGTCGGCCTGCTCGCCGGTCGGGGCGACCAGACATCGTCGCGCAAAGCGGTGGCCTGACCGAAACCGCCTCCATAACGGACCCATCTCCCGCCAATATGGTGGAACCGGCGCTATGGTGGGGCCATGCCCAACCCAACGCCCCCACGCTCTGCCTATATCTGCCACATCTGCGGCAGCGATCATGTCACGCGCGACGCATGGGCGGTGTGGGACGTGGCGGCGCAGGCCTGGGTGCTCGACACGCTGTTCGACCATGCCCATTGCCACCAATGCCTGAGCGCGACCCGGCTGGAGCGGGTCATGCTCAGCAGCCCTGTCACCTTTGCCGCGCCGCCGCTCCCGCCGCCGTCGGAGCCGGAGGCGGTTCTCGTCCCCTGACTTCGCCTTACCCCGCTATTAGCGATTTCCCCCCGCCTGTCGCCCCCATGAACCGCAGGTTTTGTTCCGTTCATGCAACGCCTTTCCCCTCGGCGGGTTCTACCGCCAGCACGGATGAAGAGGGAAAGGAGCCTCAAAGATGAAGATGCTGATGAAGCCGGTCGTCGCCGCCCTGTCGCTGGGCGCGATGGCGCTGACCGGCCTTGCCGCCACCGCCGCGCAGGCGCAGCCGGGTCGCGAATATCGCCGCGATGCGCAGGAGGCCCGCCGCGACTATCAGCGCAACGTCAAGCAGGCGCGGCAGGAATATCGCCGCGACATGCGCGACGCCCGTCAGGACGCGCGCCGTGACTGGCGCGAGGACCGTCGCGACGACCGCCGCGACTATTATCGCCCCGGCCGCACCGTCTATGCCTATGACTATAACCGGCCCGACCCGCGCTATGGCCGCTATTATCAGCCCAACCGCTATTATCGCACCGGCTATGCCCCGATCCGGGTCGATCGCCGCACCCGCATCTATCGCGGCTATGACGACCGCTATTATTGCCGCCGCTCGGACGGCACGACCGGGCTGATCGTCGGCGCGGCGCTGGGCGGCCTGCTCGGCAGCCAGATCGATCGCGGCCAGTCGAACATCGCCGGTGTCCTGATCGGCGGCGGCGCGGGCGCGCTGCTCGGCCGCGAGATCGACCGTGGCGGGGTGAGCTGCCGCTAAGTCGAGCTAGCACCAGGGACGGCGCGCGCCATCCCACGACCGGGCGAGTCCCTCGGCGACCAAGATGGCGCCCAGGGACTCGTCATCGCGCGTCACGATCCGCAGCGCGCGGCCATAGCGGTCCACCTCCCGATCCCCGACCTTTAGCGAAAACGGCCCGGCGTTGAGCAAAGCCTGCAACCGCTCCGTCGCCCGCGCGCCCAGTTCTGCTTCCGCCGCGCAACGTGGCCCATGGGTTTCGGGCGTGTCGATGTCGGCGATCCGGTATTTCCCGCCCTGGAACCAGAATGTGTCGCCATCGACGACGCAGTTGGTCCCGCCCCCGCTATGGCAGAAGCCGAACCGGGCCGAAAGCCTGTCGGCCGCAGGCGGGCTGCTCGTCAGCGGCGCGCTGGGCGCATAGCGCGCCACCCAGTCCGGCCCGAACCAGCCGATCATCAGCGCCAGGCAGAGCATATAGGCGATCGCCGGACGGTTCAGCCCGCGCCGCGCCGGCGCTGGGCTGAACCGCAGCACGTTCCCGCTGCGTCGCGCCTCCGCCAGCCAGGCTTGCTGCACCCTGTCGTGCTGCGACGACCCGCGTCGCCCCGTTCCTCGTCTCGCCATCGCGCGAGCCTAGCGCCCGGCCCCTCAAGAGAGGGTTAAAGCCGATCCATACCCCCGCCATATCGGCGCGACTGCCGCGGGCAAGCAGCGCCCGCCGCGCAAAGCAGCCGCTTCCCGCGCGCCATTATGGACGCATCCGTCCGCTTACAGCTCGTCCGGGTCGTCCATATCCTCGGTCGGGCCGAAGCTGTCCTCCTCATCGTCCATCTGCGGCTCGCCGGCATAGGCGTCCATGTCGATCCGGCCGGATCGGTTCATCGCCTCCATCTTCTCGACCAGATCCTCGGTATCGTCGGGGATGATCTGCGCCGGGTTGGGCCGTCCGCCGCGCTCGCTGTCTTCGCTGAGGTCGATCGCGCGAGTGAGCGCTTCGTCGGCGACATCCTGCGCCTGGGTGCCGGCCTCGGCCTGTTCGCTATTCTCTTCCAGCTCGCGGTCGGGGGTGGGGCGGTCCATGGCATCGTCTCCTGCAAATCGTGACGCCGCTTCAACGGGCGGCGCGGGGCGCTGTTCCGCAAAAGCGCTGGACAGGCGGGAGGGGAGGGGGCAAAGGCGCTCCCGATCCTTTCGCACCGCAGCAGGAACCTTCATGTCCCGCCAGCTCATTTCCTCCGGCTCGCCGTTCGAGGCGCAGGTCGGCTATTCCCGCGCCGTCGTCCAGGGCGACTGGTGCTTCGTCGCCGGCACCACCGGCACCGATCCCGACACCAAAGCCATGCCAGAAGATGTGGTCGAGCAGGGCCGCAATGCGCTGAAGGTCATCGGCCGGGCGCTGGAGGAAGCGGGCTTTTCCTTCGCGGACGTGGTGCGCGTCACTTATTATATCACCGACCCGGCTTATTGGGATGTGCTGGGGCAGGCGACCGCGCCGGTGTTCGGCGCCATCCGCCCCGCCGCCAGCTGCGTCGTCGCCGGCCTCATCAAGCCGGAGATGAAGATCGAAATCGAAGTCACCGCCTTCAAAGGCTGAAACGGAAGCGACGCCATGATTACCATGTACGGCATCAAAAATTGCGACACGATCAAGAAGGCCCGCAACTGGCTGGACAATGAGCGTGTGGCCTACAGCTTCCACGACTATAAGGTGTCGGGCATCGACAAGGGCCGGCTGGAGGAATGGGTGATGGAGCATGGCTGGGAAACCATCCTCAACCGCTCCGGCACCACCTTCAAGGCGCTGGACGCGGGCGACAAGGCGCATATCGACGCGGACAAGGCGATCGCGCTGATGCTCGCCAACCCCTCGATGATAAAGCGGCCGATCCTCGACACCGGCAAGGGCACCCTCGTCGGGTTCAAGGCGACCACCTACGAGAACGCGCTCCAGCGCGTGAAGGCGTGACGATGCGGGGGCTGATCCATGCGGGATTGCTGCTGATGAGCCTCCTTCCTCTCTCCCCCGCGCTCGCCGAGCCGATCATCATCGCCCATCGCGGCGCGAGCGGCGAGCGGCCGGAACATACGCTGGCGAGCTACGAGCGCGCGATCGACCAGGGCGCGGACTATATCGAGCCGGACCTTGTCCTGACCAAGGACGGCGTTCTGGTCGCCCGGCACGAAAATGAGATCAGCGGCACCACCGACGTCGCCGACCATCCCGAGTTTGCCGACCGCAAGACCGAGAAGACGATCGACGGCATCGTCATGACCGGCTGGTTCACCGAGGATTTCACGCTGGCGGAGTTGCGGACGCTCCATGCGCGCGAGCGGCTGCCCGATGTGCGCCCGGCCAACAAGCGCTTCAACGACCTCTACCAGATCCCCACATTCGAGGAGATTTTGCAGCTGGTCCGTGCCAAGGAGGCGGAGGCGCACCGCCGCATCGGCCTCTATCCCGAAACCAAGCATCCGACCTATTTCGCGAAAATCGGCCTGCCGCATCAGGCGGCCTTGCTCGGTCTGCTGTCGAAATATGGCTATGGGACGCCGGACGACCCGGTATTCATCCAGTCGTTCGAGGTCGGCAACCTGAAAGCCCTGCGCGCCGCCACCCGGCTGCGCCTCATCCAGCTCGTCGATGCCGAGGGCGGCCCGGCGGACCTCCCCGGCACCAGCTATGCGGACATGCTGACGGTGCAGGGCCTGGGCGAGATCGCCTCCTACGCCGACGGGATCGGCCCCTCGGCCGCCCTGCTGATCGCGCCCGAAGGCCCGACCGCTTTGGTGGGCCGCGCGCATGAGGCGGGCTTGCAGGTCCATGTCTGGACGCTCAGGATGGAAAACAGCTTCCTGCCCGCCCAATATCAGCGCGCGGACGATCCGCAGGGGCGCGGCGACTTCACCGGCTGGGTCCGCGCCGTCGCCGCGACCGGGGTGGACGGCCTGTTTAGCGATTTCCCTGGCCAAGCCCGCGCGGCGCTGACGCCTTCGACCACGCCCTGATCCATCCTCCCCTGCAAGGGAAGGATCCAAGGTAGGCGGCCTTCTTACCTGTTGCCAAAGCGCACGGGGCGGCGAATAACCGAAATATGCTGTCCCAGAAGACCCGTTACGCCATCCGCGCGCTGCAACATCTCGCCGACCGCTACCGACAAGGCCCCGTGCCGCTCAGCGAGATCGCGACGCGGCAGAATATTCCGGCCAAGTTCCTGACCGTGATCCTCTCCGAGCTGTCGCGCGAGGGTCTGGTGGCGACCCAGCGCGGGCGCGAGGGCGGCTATTGGCTGGCGCTCGCGCCGGTGGACATCAGCTATGGCGACATCGTCCGCCTGACGCGCGGCTCGCTCGCCCTCACCCCCTGCGCCAGCCGCTTCGCGCACGAAAGCTGCACCAACTGCCTGCCCGAATCGGAATGTCGCCTACATCGGGTGATGCTGCGGGTGCGGGACGAGACCGCCCGCGTGCTCGACAGCATCAGCCTCGCCGAACCGATCCCGATCGGCGCGGAGGAGTAGCCTACCTTGTTCCCCGGCGAAGGCCGGGGTCCAGGGTCCGAGGCGCAGCGCTGGCGGACTCTGGACCCCGGCGTGCGCCGGGGCACAGCGTGGGAAGGGCTTGCGCTCCCCCATCCCCTCCGCCACATCCCCATCATGACCAATCCGCCGCTCAAAGCCACGCTCATCCCCGTCACCCCGCTCCAGCAGAACTGCACCCTCTTCTGGTGCACGGAAACGATGCGCGGGGCGTTCGTCGATCCGGGCGGCGACCTGCCGGTGCTCAAGCGCGCCGCGCAGCAACAGGGCGTCACGATCGAGAAGATCCTCGTCACGCATGGCCATATCGACCATTGCGGGCAGGCGGGCATCCTCGCCGAAGACCTCGGCGTGCCGATCGAGGGGCCGCATGAGGAGGATCGCTTCTGGATCGACAAGCTCGGCAGCGAAGGCCCCAAATATGGCATCGACGGTCGCACGTTCGAGCCCGACCGCTGGCTGGTCGATGGCGACCAGGTGACAGTCGGCAATCTCACGCTCGACGTCTATCACTGCCCCGGCCACACGCCTGGCCATGTCGTCTTTCATCATGCGCCCAGCAAGCTCGCGATCGTCGGCGATGTGCTGTTTCAGGGATCGATCGGCCGCACCGACTTCCCGCGCGGCAATCACCAGCAGCTGATCGACGCGATCACCGGCAAGCTCTGGCCCCTGGGCGGCGACACGGCCTTCGTCCCCGGCCATGGCCCCATGAGCAATTTCGCGCATGAAAGGCGCAGCAATCCCTTCGTCGCCGATTCGGTGCTGGCGCGCTGAGGCTTTAGACCCGCGCCATGCTCGGCGGCGCAGGCACCTCGCGCGTCGCGCCATAGGCGATCAGCAGCGCCGCCACCGCCAGCCCCGCCGTGATCGCCCAGGTCAGCAGCGCGCCGCCGCCGCGCCAGACCGTCGGCTTGTCCGCATCCATGCCGAACGCATGCGCCACCCGTGCGAGCACATAGGCCAAGGCGACGATCCAGAGCCAGATCGACGCCCCCGCCGCCAGCTCGACAAGACCAGTGAGGATCAGCACGATCGGCGTATATTCCACGAAGTTGGCGTGCGCCCGCATCCGCCGCGCCAGCAGCGCATGGCCCGCATCGCCATGCAGCACCTTGTCCTTGATGCGGAAGCGGGCGCAGCGAATCGCCAGCCACAGGTTGAGCAGCGCGCAGGCGGCGGCGAAGGTCAGCGTGATCGGCAGTAGCATGGGCTTTACGGCTCCCCCGACAGGATCGCCGCGACCTTAATCCCGCCGCCGGCAGAGGCAAGGAAGCACTTGCGCCTCGGCCAAAAAAGGCTATAGGCGCATGGCTTCGCGATCATCCGGGCCGCATGGGTCTGCGGCGCCGTTGGCGTCGGCACCCTTCGGAAACCGGCCAGTCGCACAACCAGATTGATATACGGAACAAGGTGCCGACATGGCTGTCCCCAAGCGCAAGACTTCTCCTTCCCGCCGCGGCATGCGCCGCAGCCATGACGCGCTGCGCGTCGAGGCTTACAACGAATGCTCCAACTGCGGCGAGCTGAAGCGTCCCCACAATCTGTGCGACGCCTGCGGGCATTATAACGGCCGCGAAATCGTCGCTGTCGGGGCGTAAGTCCTCCCTCTACTCCGCAAAGGGGTGATTTGAGAGTGTCCAGCCAGCCGCGAATCGCAATCGACGCGATGGGCGGGGACGAAGGCGTGCGCGTGATGATGGCGGGGGCCGCGCTGGCTCGCCGCCGCCACGAGGGGCTGCGCTTCACCCTGTTCGGCGATCAGGCGCAGATCAAGGCAGCGCTGGACCATCATCCCAATTTGCGCGCGGCGTCGGACGTGGTCCATGCCGATACGGTGGTCGACGGGTCGGACAAGCCGAGCGTCGCCATCCGCAAAAAGTCCAGCTCGATGAGCATGGCGATCGCCGCGGTGAAGGCGGGCGATGCCGGCGCGGCCGTCTCGGCCGGCAATACCGGCGCGCTGATGGCGATGGCGAAGCTGGCGCTGCGCACCATGCCGGGCGTCGATCGCCCCGCGCTGGCGGCGCTGCTGCCGACGCTCGGCGACAATGACGTCGTGATGCTGGACCTTGGCGCGAACACCGAATGCGACGCTCGCAACCTCGTCCAGTTCGCGGTCATGGGCGCGGCCTATTCGCGCATCGCCTTCGATCTCGAAAAGCCCCGCGTCCGCCTGCTCAACATCGGCACCGAGGACTTGAAGGGCACTGACGAGATTCGCGACGCCGCCGCCGTGCTGCGCGCGGCCGAGGGGCTGCTGCTCCGCTTCGACGGCTTTACCGAGGGCGACAAGCTGGCGCATGGCGATTGCGACGTGATCGTATGCGACGGCTTTTCGGGCAATGTCGCCTTGAAAACGGCGGAGGGCACCGCCCGCTTCGTCACCGACGTGCTGCGCAAGGCCTTCACCAGCTCGATCCGCTCGAAGATCGGCTTCCTGATCTCCAAGCCCGCCATGTATATGCTCAAGCATCATCTCGACCCCAATAATCATAATGGCGCGGTCTTCCTGGGGCTGAACGGCGTGGTCGTGAAAAGCCATGGCGGCGCGGACGAGAAGGGCGTGGCGAACGCCGTCCATGTCGCCGCCCGGCTGCTGGAGGAGGACATCACCCGCCGCATCGCTGCCGACATGGCCGGGGTCGCCAGCCTCTCCGCCGTCGCCGCGCAACTGGAGCAGCCTGCCAAGTGATCCGCCGCTCGATCCTGCTCGGCACCGGCTCCGCCCTGCCGGCGCGCATCGTCACCAATGACGAGCTGGCGGAGACCGTGGACACCAGCGACGCCTGGATCGTCGAGCGCACCGGCATCCGCACCCGCCATATCGCCAGCGACGGGGAGACGACCGCGACGCTGGCGACGCAGGCGGCGGAGCGCGCGATCGAGGCGGCGGGGCTGACGCCGCAGGATATCGACCTCATCATCCTGGCGACCGCGACCCCGGACCAGACCTTCCCCGCCGCCGCGACCAAGGTGCAGGCGGCGCTCGGCATCGACGATTGCGTCGCGTTCGACGTCGCGGCCGTCTGCTCGGGCTTCCTCTATGCCGTGACCGTCGCCGACAGCATGATCCGCGCGGGCGGCGCGCGCCGCGCGCTGGTGATCGGGTCGGAAACCTTCAGCCGCATCCTCGACTGGCAGGACCGGACCACCTGCGTCCTCTTCGGCGACGGCGCGGGCGCGGTCGTGCTGGGCGCGGAGGAAAGCGCGGAGGGGGCGCGCGGCATATTGGCCGCAAAACTCCATGCCGATGGCCGCCACAACCAGCTTCTCTATGTCGATGGCGGCCCGTCCACCACCGGCACGGTCGGCAAGCTGCGGATGAAGGGGCAGGAGGTGTTCCGCCACGCGGTCACCAACCTTGCCGCCGTGCTGAACGAAGTGATGGGCCAGGCGGGACTGTCCACCGACCAGATCGACTGGCTCGTCCCGCACCAGGCGAACGCCCGCATCCTTGACGCCACCGCGCGCAAATTGAAGCTCTCGCCCGACCGCGTCGTCGTCACTGTCGATCGCCACGCCAACACGTCCGCGGCCTCGGTGCCGCTGGCGCTCGACCTTGCGGTGCGCGACGGCCGGATCAAGCCGGGCGATCTCGTCGTGCTCGAAGCGATGGGCGGCGGCTTCACCTGGGGCGCCTGCGTCCTGCGTATCTGACTGGCTTCATGGGAAGCTTGCGGAATCGCGGCGAATCGCGCACATTTGCGACGGATCATCCGGGGGGGTGATTTAAGATGATGTCGGAACGGGGATGGCATATGTCGGGTAATGGAACTCTCACGCGCGCGGATCTGGCGGAAAGCGTCAATCGCCATGTCGGCCTGTCGCGGGCCGAAGCGGCGGCGATCGTCGAATCGATCCTGGAACATATGTCGGCGGCGCTGGAGCGCGGCGAGAATGTGAAGATTTCGAGCTTCGGCACCTTCGTCCTGCGCGACAAGACCCAGCGCATGGGCCGCAACCCCAAGACCGGCGTCGAAGTGCCGATCGAGCCCCGCCGCGTCCTGACCTTCCGCGCCAGCCAGACGATGCGGGACCGCGTTTCCTCGATTTGAGGGGGCGGCCAAATCTGCGCTGATGGAGCCCCTCATCAGAAGCGGGCGTTCCCCGGCGAAAGCCGGGGTCCAGGGTTCGAGGCGCTATGCGTGGGGCTGCACTCTTGATGGGAGTCACGCGCCTCCCATCAACTGCGCTGCTGAGCACCAACTATAGGCTCGGTCATGCCCATCAGCATAAGCGATCCCGCCCCTACCATATTGAATCTACGCCAGTTGACCTCGCCACAATATTGGGTGCAACATCGCCCCCATGGAAAAGGCCGATGGCGCATTTCTGACGATCAGCGAACTGGCCGCCCAGCTTGCCGTTCCCCAGCATATATTGCGCTATTGGGAAACGCGCTTCCCGCAGCTGCGCCCGCTCCAGCGCTCGGGCAACCGCCGCTACTACCGCCCGGCGGATGTGGCATTGGCGCGGCGCATCAACCAGCTGCTCAATGTCGAAGGCTTCACCGTCAAGGGCGCGCAGAAGGCGCTGGGCGAGGCGGCCCGCACCGGATCGGCCCAGCCCGCCCCGCCGCCACCCGCCCCCACCGACGACACGGCGCTGCTACGCCAGCTCCAGCGCATACGCGACACCCTCGCCCGCGCCATCGGCGAGTGACACGGAGCGCAATTGACTGGCCATCAAGTAATTGGTTGGAAACCTGTTTCGTCACCCCGGACTTGATCCGTGGTCCCGCTTTCTTTTCGACGGTGGAGGAAGCGGGACCCCGGGTCGAGCCCGGGGTGACGTTGGGAGGCGGGGACCCTGATTGGCAGCCTCTACCCAAGCCCTCGCCTCAGACCCTCAAGGCTTGGGCGTACGATAGGGAATGAACGCGCCGATCGCGCAGCCGCCGGTGGTGATCCCGGTCTGGAGATTGGCGGCCGTCGCCATGTCGCCCCGGCACATTTGCGATCCATAGCTCTGGACGATGATCGTGCTGCCGCTGGTAAGGCCGCTGCATGTTCCGATCAGTTCATTCTTGTACACCAGATTGCGGCTGACGCGGTAGAGCAGCACATTGTTGCTGATGACCGTCAGGTTGGTCTGCGGCTCGCGGTTGATGCAGGTCTGCGGCTCGCCCGCGACCTTGCCGGCGAGCGCCTTGTCGAGATCGGCCGCCTGCCGCTGCGTCAGCGGCTCGGGCGCGTAGCTGCCCGTGCAGCCGGCCAGCAACAGGGGCGTCAAGGCCATCCAGGCGCGCATTTCTCTCTCCATCCTTCATCGTGGGAGACGACACAGCGCCCCGCCTCCCGTCAGGCGGCATCCTTCGCGGCGCGGCGGGCGGCGAGGTCCGCCACGTCGCGCGCGCGCATGAATATATTGGTGGCCCGCTCGGCGCCGATGCTGGTCGGCACTGTCGCCTCGCCACGCCCGCGCGCGGCCTCCACCGCCGCCACCCGCGCAACCAGGGCGGCATTGTCCGGTTCCACGCTCATCGCGAAACGGGCGTTCGACAGCGTATATTCGTGCGCGCAATAAACCTGGGTGTCGTCGGGCAGGGCGGCGAAGCGCTGCATATTGGCGAACATCTGCGCCGCCGTCCCTTCGAACAGCCGGCCGCAGCCCATGGCGAACAGCGTATCGCCCACGAAGATGATCGCATCGTCCGCCAGATGATAGGCGATATGCCCCGCCGTATGCGCCGGCACCGCCAGCACGCGCGCTTCATGATCGCCGATGCGGACCACATCGCCTTCGCCCACCGCCCGGTCGAGCGTGCCGATCTTCTCCGCCTCCGCCGCCGGGCCGGTGATGGTGCAGCCGGTCGCCGCCTTGATCGCCGCATTGCCGCCGACATGGTCAGGGTGCCAGTGGGTGTTCCAGATCTGGCCGATGGTCCAGCCGCGCTCCGCCGCCGCCGCCAGCACCGGCTCGGCTACCGCCGGGTCGATCACCACCGTGTCGCCGCTGGCCGTGTCATGCACCAGCCAGACATAATTGTCGCTCAGCACCGGGATTCGGACGACGTCCAGCATGTCGGTCACCATTTGCCCGTGTTGGGCATCGACGCCCAGGGTTCGGCCGGCTCCAGCCGCCCATCCTGCAACAGCTCGATCGAAATATTGTCGGGGCTGCGGACGAAGGCCATATGCCCGTCGCGCGGCGGCCGATTGATCGTCACGCCCGCGTCCATCAGCCGCTGGCAGGTGTCGTAGATATTCTCGACCCGATAGGCGAGATGGCCGAAATTCCGGCCCTCGCCATAGACTTCCGCCGGCGTTCCATCCTCGGCGGGCCAGTTGTAGGTCAGCTCCACCTGCGCGTCCTCGTCGCCCGGCGCGGCCAGGAACACCAGGGTGAAGCGCCCCTGCGCATTGTCGAAGCGCCTGACCTCCTTCAGGCCCAGCAGCTCGAAAAAGCGGACCGTCTTGTCGATGTCGCTGACGCGGATCATGGTGTGGAGATATTTGGGCAAGGCTGGCTCCGTTCGTCGCTATAAAGCAACGGTTCATCTATAGAGTGTCAGATACGCCATCAAGATAAGGCCGCTGGGGCCGGGACGGAAGGGGAAAGGCGAGATGGAGATGCGTGACAAGATTCTGATCGGCAGCGCTGGGCTGCTCGCGATCGGCATGGTGGCGGGCGGCTATCTGCTGGGCGATGGCCTCAAGCGCGCCAAGGCGGCCGATCGCTCGGTGACGGTGCGCGGCCTTGCCGAAAAGGACGTGACCGCAGACCTTGCCACCTGGTCGATCAGCTACAGCGCCACCGGCTTCGATCTTCCTACGGTGCACGCGGAAATAGACAATAATACCAAGGAGTTACAATCCTATTTCCGCAGCCTCGGCTTCAAGCCCGATGACCTGACGCCCACCGGCGCCGGGGTCAACCAGTGGCTCAACAATGGCGTCAACACCATCACCATCACCCAGCGGATGCTGCTGCGCACCACCGACATCGCCCGCGCCCAGCGCGCCGTCGCCCAGCAGTTCGATCTGGTCCGGCGCGGCGTGACGCTCCAGGAAGGGTCGGGGATGCGCTACAGCTTCACGAAGCTCAACGACATCAAGCCGCAGATGGTCGCCGCCGCCACCAAGGACGCCCGCGCCGCAGCCGAACAGTTCGCCCAGGATTCAGGCGCCGGCGTCGGCGGCATTAAGAGCGCGACCCAGGGCTATTTCTCGATCGACGCCCGCGACGGCGAAGCGGGGGAGGGGGGCAGCGACACGCCGTACAAGAAGGTGCGCGTCGTCACGACGGTCGATTTCTACCTCAAATAGCCGACCTGCAAACCGCCAAACAGCTGTCCCACTCGCTGTTCTCTTAAGCCTTAACCGGCGGGCGTTTTCGCGTCCCTCATGCGCGCCAGATTGTCCGCCGCCGCCTTGCCCGCCGGCGCGTTCGGCGCGATCTTCGCCGCCCGCTGCCAGGCGGCGCGGGCGACGTCTTCATGGTCGGTCAGCATCGCGATATTGCCTTCTTCCAGCGCCACCGAAGCGTCGTCGGGCGACATCCGCACCGCCCGCGCGATATGCGCCTGCGCCAGCCGCAGCTCGCCCGTCCGCCGCGCCAGAGTCGCCGACAGCAGCCAGCCGAGCGGATCGCCCGGCGCCTGCTCCAGCGCCACGTCGAGCGACTCCCGCGCCGCCGCCATGTCGCCCAGCGCCACCAGCGCCCGCGCCCGGTCGAGATGCACCTCGCCCTTTTCCAGCCCGTCGGGCAGGCCGCGCGCCAGCGCTGCGTCGAAATCGCCCCGCGCCTTGGCCGCGTCCCCGCTCGCCAGCGCGGCATTGCCCGCCTGCGCCCAAAGCCGCGCGCTCTGCGCCATCTCGCTGCTGCGCTCGGCTTCCTCCGCCGCCTGCTCGAACGCCACGATCGCCGGCGCCCAGCGCTCCGCCCGCGCATAGGCGAAGCCCAGGCAATGGCGCGCATAGAAGCTGCCGCCCTCGATCCGCCATTTCTGGGCGAAGGCGATGCCGCTGTCGGGCGCTTCGATCGCGGCGTCCAGACATTGCTGGAACGGCGCGGCGAACTTCTCCGGCACCGGGATACGGCCGTCATTGCGCGCCGCCGGGGCAGGAGCCTTTACCGCCGCTGCCGACGCAGCCGATGCAGCAGCGGCGCGCTCCTCCTGCTTGCGCTGGCGGCTGCGGTTCATCACCGCCTCGATCTCGGGATCATAGGCCTGGAGCAGGAGCGGCAGGAAAAAAGGCATCAGAGGCTTTCCAGCAGAGCAGCAACGGTGCGGATCAGCAGCGCGATGTCGCTGTCGCGCGAGAGGCGATGGTCGCCGTCCTTAACCAGCAGCGTCTGCACATCGGATGAACGCAGCCGCGCCGCCGTCCGCAGCGCGATCTCCCACGGCACGTCGGGGTCGGCCTGCCCGTGGAGCAGCCGCACCGGACAGTCGATCGCAATCTCCCCCTCCAGCAGCCGCAGCCCTTGCCCCGACCGCCAGAAGGCGAGCGTCGTCACATAGGGGGTATCGCTATAGGGCGTCGGCTCCTCGATCCGCCCCTCGGTCGCGAGCAGCGCTTTGTCGGCATCGGTAAAGCCCCACTCGGTAAAGTCCGGCGCGGCGGCGATCCCGACAACGCCCGCCACCCGCTCCGGCCGCGCCAGCGCCACCAGCAGCGCCAGCCACCCGCCCATCGACGATCCCACCAGCACCACCGGCCCGGCCGTCAGCGCGTCGACCAGCATCAGCACATCGTCGCGCCAACTTGCCAGCGTCCCGTCCGCGAACCGCCCCTCGCTCAGCCCGCACCCGGCATAGTCGAGCCGCAGCATCGCCCGCCCCTGCGCCGCCGCCCAGCCGTGCAGCGCGACCGCCTTGCCCCCTTCCATGTCGGACATATAGCCCGGCAGAAACACCAGCCCCGGCCGCGCGCCCGCGCTGAACCGATAGGCCAGGCGCAGCCCGTCGGGCCGGGTGAAGTAAGCGGGATCGGGAGAGGGGGCGGTCATCATCATCCTGCATGGGTGGCAAGGGAGCGAGCGGCGCTCATAACCCGATTTGCCGATAATCCAAAAATATCCGACCCCCGCGTTGACAGCCATGGGGCCACCGGCTAGAGGCGCGCTCCTACCCCGTGCCCAGATGGCGGAATTGGTAGACGCACCAGCTTCAGGTGCTGGCGATCGCAAGGTCGTGGAGGTTCGAGTCCTCTTCTGGGCACCATTTGTTCTCCTGGCAACGTCCAGGGACATCCAGCAAGAGGCTGGTTTCTCAGCATTTTTTCAGTGAGAATCGCCGGCAACCGTCCGGGGCGATCCACCCCAATCCGGCACGAGACCAACAGATTTGTTGGTGCTTTTGTTGGTGCTGGATCGGTCCGGCAAAGCTGGGACCAACACTATGCTGACTCATATCCAAATCGCTTCCGCCAAGCCCTCGGCGAAACCCTTCAACCTCTCGGATTCCCAGGGTCTTTTCCTCACCGTCCGACCCAACGGCTCAAAGCTGTGGCGGCTTAGCTATCGCTACCTCGGTCGTGTCAATCGGCGTCCAAACGGGACCCCCGATCGGCGCGCAAAAGGGACCCCC
>NZ_JAVHPD010000048.1:0-3098 GCF_036170395.1 Sphingobium sp. | reverse complement strand
CTGCTAGGTCCGCGCGACGTGCTGGTGATCGACGAGGCCGGCATGATCGGCACGCGCCAGATGGAGCGGGTGCTGTCGGCGGCCGAGCGGGCGGGCGCGAAGGTGGTGCTGGTCGGCGATCCTGAGCAGTTGCAGGCGATCGAGGCGGGCGCGGCGTTTCGCGCGCTGGCCGAGCGGCATGGGGCGGCCGAGATCAGCGAGGTTCGCCGGCAGCATGAGGACTGGCAGAAAGACGCCACGCGGGCGCTGGCGACGGGCAGGACCGGCAAGGCCGTCCATGCCTATGAGGCGCATGGCATGGTGCAGGCGGCGGACACGCGCGAGCAGGCCCGGGCCGAGCTGGTCGACCGATGGGACGCGCAGCGCAGCGCCGATCCGGACAAGACCCGGATCATCCTCACCCATACCAATGCGGAGGTGCGTGACCTGAACCTGGCCGCGCGCGATCGGCTGCGCGCGTCGGGCGAATTGGGCGACGACGTGCGCGTGTCGGCCGAGCGCGGCGCGCGGGAGTTCGCCAGCGGCGACCGCATCATGTTCCTCAAGAACGAGCGCGGGCTTGGCGTGAAGAACGGTTTGCTGGGCAAGGTCGAGCGGGTGTCGCCCGACAGCATGGCGGTGCGGCTCGACGATGGCCGATCGGTGGCGTTCGACCTCAAGGACTATGCCCATGTCGATCATGGCTATGCTGCCACCATCCACAAATCGCAGGGGGTGACTGTCGATCAGGCGCATGTGCTGGCGACGCCGGGGATGGACCGCCATTCGGCCTATGTGGCGCTGTCGCGGCATCGCGAGGGCGTGCAGCTCCATTATGGCCGCGACGACTTCGCCGACACCGGCAAGCTTGTCCGCACGCTGGGCCGCGAGCGGGCGAAGGATATGGCGTCCGACTATCCGATGTTCCGCGACCGCGACGCCGAGGCGCAATCGTTCGCCGATCGGCGCGGGCTGTCGGGTGAGATCCGCGTTGCGGATGCGCCCGAGCGGAAGGGCGTGGAGATCCTCGCGCCGAGCGCGGGAACTTCACGCCAGATGGGCGACGACCGCGGCGCTGGCGAGGCGAAGGCCGCGGGCGAGGGGCGGCCGCGGCGGGGTATGTTCGACAATTTCCGGCCCGCACCCGAGCGGCCAGCGCCGGCGACCAATCGCGGCCAGGGCGAGAGGCCCAAGCGCGGCATGTTCGACGGGTTGAAGCTGTCGGCCGAGCCGGCGAAGGGCGCGGAGCGCACGCCGGCGTTGCCGGATCGCGGCCAGGATCGGACATTCGCGCGCGCGGTCGAGCGGACCTCGCGTTCGGCCGAGGCGATGTTGCAGGCCCGCGCATCGGGCGGGCCGGTGTTGGAACATCAGAAAGTCGCGCTCGAGCGCGCGACCGAGGCGCTTGACCAGATCAGGCCAGGAGCTTCGCGCGACCTCGCATCGGCGATGCAGCGCGATCCGGCCTTGCTGCGCGACGCGGCGGCGGGACGCAGCGGCCCGATGATCGAAGCGATGGCGCAGGAAGCTCGCGTGCGCACCGATCCGAACTTGCGCGCCGATCGGTTTGTGGAACGCTGGCAACAGCTCTCCCAGGACCGAGACCGCCTCTATCGCGCCGGCGACATGACGGGCCGCGAGAAGGCGGGCAAGGAAATGGCGGGCATGGCGAAAAGCCTTGAGCGCGATCCCCAGGTGGAATCGATCCTGCGTAATCGCACCCGCGAGCTGGGGCTTGAGATCGGCATGGAGCGCAGCCCGCAGATGGGCGGCGGCGAGCTGGGCCGCCAGTTGACGCATGAGCTGGGAATCGGCCGCGACCGTGGACTTAGCCGGTAGGGAGAGAAACAAACATGGACGAGGACGAGTATCGCGAACCCCATGCCGGCGACGATCCAGTGGCCGCGTTCGAGCGGTTGCGCGGCGAGGTGTCGTTGCTGCGTCATGCGGTCGAAGGGCTGACCGCCGCGCGCGAGTCCATCGACATTCCCGATTATCAGCCGACGCTTGAGCGTACCGAAAAGGTGCTGGGGGTTCTGGCCCAGCAGATCGCCGCGATGCGGAAAAGCCCTGCCCTGTCGATGGACCCGGCGCATATGGCGGGCGAGATCGCGACGGCGGCGATCGGCGCGCGCCGCGAGGACCAGCGTCTTATCACCGAGGCGCGCACGGCGCTGGACCAGGCCGCGCGTGAGATCGGGAGCCGGCTTGCTTCCGCGCGGCGCGGCGACGAGCAGAATCGCTGGCTATATCTGTTCGGCGGTGGCGGCCTGGTGCTGGGGCTGTTGTTCTATGCCGCGTTGGCGGGGCCGATCGCGCGTCTGACGCCCGATAGCTGGCTATGGCCTGAAGGCGTGGCGACGCGCGTTTTGGACGCGCCGACGCAATGGGAGGGGGGGCAGCGGTTGATGCGGGCCGCTGCGCCGGAGCGCTGGGAGGCGATCGTCGCGACCGACAAGCTGTTGCGCGACAATCGCGAGACGATCGAGACGTGCCGCAAGTCGGCGACGAAGGCAAAGAAGCCGGTGCGCTGCACGATCGAGGTCAAGCCGGCGACAGAATAAGGGTGGATTCCGAGCATGATCGGGGTTGCGCGGGGCGGTAATGTCACGGTACAGGGCCGACCCCGCAGCGCAGGCACTTCGATGCCGCTCATAGGTGCACTCCCGGCAGCCGGGCCGACGAGGGAAAAAGCGCCGTCAGGCGCCAGCGTAGGGGCATCAGCGTGGCAAAGGTGAGCCCCCATACCCAAGCTGCCAGCGCGAGCGGCAAGGGTGTCGTGCGCGATTGTCCTTTGATTTAGCGAGAGAAGGCGCGCTGCACAATTAAAATGCCCCGTATGTAGTGAGTCCCATCTCGTCAACTGCCAATGATTAGACCTCTGGTCGCGCATCGTCTGGCAGGCTTGGACGAATCCTATAAGGATCGGCGCACGGCTTTACGATGAAGCAATCATTCCTAAGCGTCGTTAACCATCCTCTAACGCATGCGATGCGATTATACAGCTATGCTAGAGGTCGCACCGGGGTGAACATGAGCAGCATCTTCAACGACGTCATGGCCGTGCGAAGCGCCATCCTCGACAGGAATGCGGCGCTTCGAAATGTAGCAAGCAGCGC
>NZ_JAVHPD010000047.1:0-174603 GCF_036170395.1 Sphingobium sp. | reverse complement strand
GCTATGGCGCGATGCTGATGGAGGCGTTCGTGGCGATCATGGCGCTGGTCGGCGCGTCGATCCTCGACCCTGGCATCTATTTCACGATGAACAGCCCCGCCGCGCTGATCGGAACGGACGCCGCCAGCGCGTCCGCCGCCGTCACAGCCATGGGCTTCCCCATCTCGCCCGATCTCATCACCCAAACGGCGAAGGACGTGGGCGAACATACGATCATCTCCCGCGCGGGCGGCGCGCCGACGCTGGCCGTCGCCATGGCGGAAATCTTCAGCCATGTCGTCGGCGGCCCCGCGATGAAGGCTTTCTGGTATCATTTCGCGATATTGTTCGAGGCGCTCTTCATCCTCACCGCCGTGGACGCCGGCACCCGCGCCGGCCGCTTCATGCTCCAGGATCTGATCGGCCTCGCCGTCCCTGCGTTCAAGGACGGGACGCGCATATGGCCGGGCTTCGTCGCGACCGCGCTCTGCGTCGCCGCCTGGGGCTTCTTCCTCTATCAGGGCGTCACCGATCCGCTGGGCGGGGTGAACACGCTCTGGCCGGTCTTCGGCATATCGAACCAGATGCTCGCCGCAATCGCGCTGATGCTCGGCACCGCCGTCCTCTTCCGCATGAAGCGCGACCGTTATGCGTGGGTGACGATGATCCCGGCGGGCTGGCTGCTCGTCTGCACCCTCTCGGCGGGATGGCTCAAGCTCTTCTCGCCCGATCCCAAGGTCGGCTTCCTCGCCCATGCGAGCCGCTTCGGCGAGGCGATGAGCGCCGGCGAAATCCTCGCCCCGGCCAAATCGGCGGCGGAGATGCAGCGCATCCTGTTCAACGACCGGATTGACGCCGCGCTGGTGGCGCTGTTCCTCGCGGTGGTGCTGTCGCTGCTTTTCTTCACCGTGCGGACCTGCCTCGCCGCCTATCGCTCCGCGCACCCGACGGCGCGGGAAATCCCCGCGCAAATGGTTCCCGCCGAATGACCGGGGTTTTCGAGACGCTGCGCCGCACGGCGCGCCTGATGGTCGGCATCCCCGATTATGACGCCTATCTGCGCCACATGGCCGATCATCATCCCGACCATCCGGTCATGGACCGCACCCAGTTTTTCCGCGACCGTCAGCAGGCTCGATATGGCGGAAAAAATGGCGGACGATGCTGCTGATCTTGCAATTTTATTACTCAGAGTTTCAGTTTTACGACTGAAAAATTGGAAATGCCCCCATTTTGGGTATTGCTGTTTCCGGGCACATTGCTACCAGCCGGCCGTCCCTGGTGCCCGACAGCCTGGCGGATACGCCCTTCGCCTTCCCTTTGAGGCGGAGGGCGAACTTTTCACCGCCGCGCGTTGAACCCAGCGACCATCCCCGCCGTGATCGACAGCGCGATCTCGGCCGCGCCCACCGCGCCGATGTCCAGCCCCGCCGGCCCATCGATCCGCGCCAGATCGTCTGGCGCGAAGCCCATCGCCGCCAGCCGCTCCAGCCGCGCCGCATGGCTCTTGCGCGACCCCAGCGCCGCGACATAGCCGGTCGGCGCGCGCAGCGCCGCGACCAGCGCCGGATCGTCAATCTTGATGTCGTGGCTCAGTGTCACCACCGCCGTCGATTCGCCCGGCAGCCGCGCGGCCACCGCCTCGTCGGGCCAGCGGTCGTCCAGCTCCACGCCGGGAAAGCGCTCCTGCGTCAGAAAGCGGCCGCGCGGGTCGATCACCACCGGCGTCACGCCGATCGCCTGCGCCAGCGGCACCAGGCTCTGCGCGATCTGCACCGCACCGACGATCAGCAACCGTCGCGGCGGATCATAGCGGTTGAGGAAATCGCCCGCCGCGCCTTCCTCGCGCGTCATCCCGCCAGACAGGTCCGTCGCCAGCGTCAGCGCCCGCCCCCTTGCGCTTTCCGCGATAATCCGGTCGAACAAATCCGGGGAAAAGCCGCCCTCGCCCACCGGCTGCACCAGCACCGCGATCTCGCCGCCGCACGGCAGCCCGACCTCCCAGGCGTCGCCGTCCGCCACGCCATAGGTCTGCACATGCGCCGGCCGCCCGGCGATCACCTCGGCCGCCCGCTGCAACACGTCGGTTTCGACGCAGCCGCCCGAAATGCTGCCCTCGAACCGGCCATCCTGATGCACGATCATATGGCTGCCGCGCGGACGCGGGGCCGATCCCCAGGTCGACACCACCGTCGCCAGCGCCATCGGCGCACCCCGCCATTCGATCGCCTTGGCGATCACCGCGCCATTGTCGTTCAAGCCAAGCTCCGTGCCTTGCGTCGCTCCCCTGAATGGGGACGAAAGCCGATCAGTGCAAGCGCCGCCCGGTCCATACCACCCTCCCGACGATATCCACCAGCGCAGGCTCGATATCGGTCCAATCGGGATAATGGACATTGTCGCTCAAGACGCTGAACCGCCCCCGCAGCGGCCCCAGCGCGATCCGCTTGACCATCAGCACCCCATCGAGTCGCAGCACATAGACGCCGTCGCGCAGCCGTTCGGCGGCATCGTCATGATCGACCATGATATCGTCGCCATCGCTCAGCGTCGGCGCCATCGATTCGCCGTCCACGCGGATGATCGACACGCGCTGCGGCCGCACGCCCAGATGGCGCAGCCAGCGCGCGTCGAACGCCATCACGCCCGCTGCCCGTTCATCCTCGTCCAGCGATCCGACACCTGCCGAGGCCCCCAGCGCCAGCCGGGGAATGGCGACCACCGCCGGCGTGCCCCGCACGCGCGGCGGCGCGGCCTCGTCCGCCGTGCCGCCCAGCATCGCTTCGGGCACCCCAAAGTAGCGCGCGAGCACGCGCCGGTCGGTCTCGTCGAGCTTGCGCGGCGTGCCCCGCTTGATGAACTGCTGAATATAGGCCGGATTGCGCCCGATCAGCCGGGAGAGATCAGCATAATTTTCGCCCCGTTCGGCGATCAGCCGATCCAGCGTGACGCGGGCTTGGTGCGATTCATCCATAGCACATCCATAATGGTAGGAATTTTCCTAGACAAGTAGGAAATAGGGGTTGAGATAGGAATATGCCTATCGATTCGCACCGGGCGAGTCGACCAGCCACGGGAGACAGGCATAGATGTTGATCGCTGTTGAAAGATTTTTGCGGGAATTCCGCATGTCGCCGACCCGTTTCGGCCGGGATTGCGCGCGCGATCCGCGCCTGGTGCATGACCTGCGCAGGGGCCGTCAGCCGGGCGACCGGGTGAAGAGACGCATAGAACATTTCATGAACATCTATCGCAGGAGCGTTGGCCAATGACAAGCATCCATCACGGATTCGACGCCACTGTAGCGCGACAAAAATTCGCGACAGAAATCCACGACAAAAATTAGGCAACGGCCGGCCCGTTCAGACCTCTTGCACAGGCGCTTCAGGCGCCTTTTTTGATGCCTGCGCCGGCCGCTCCACATAGCCGATCACCCGTCCTTCGCCATCAACGACCGCAAGCCCCTGAGGCGTGAGCACCACCCCGCCCGCTGCCTCGCTCGGCCAAGCTGGCGCGGGATCGGCCGGAGGCCTGCGCGGTCGAGACAGGCGATCGATTGCCGCCTGCGCGAACGCGGCGAGGATCGCGTTTCCGGCCCACTTTGCGATTGTGCCGAGGGGAATTTTCATGAGCACTCCTTCAGGTCGACATTGCCGATGCGATTGATGGTCCAGCCCGGCATGAAGCTCTCGTAGGTCGAGTTGCCCTCGGTCAGGCGGAGGTAATAGGACGCCTGCTGTGCATCGAGGAGCTTCACGATCAGGCGGCATGCCTCCGCCCCACCGCGCAGCTTCTGCAGCGACGCATAGGCCGCCATCGTCTTGAGGCCCGCTTGCCCATCCACCGTCAGCTCGGGATAGTCCCGCCCCTGACGATTGAGGCTGTTGAGGGCGACCTGAAGCCAGCGCGCCGGGTGGGCAGGCCCGGCATTCACGCCGCTGTCAATCGCCTCTTTTCCGACAGCCGGCGATAGCTCGATCAGCCTGTCGAACCCCGGCTTTCGGATATAGTCCTCGAAGTAGATTTGACGGGCCTGCCCTTTGGAAAGGTCCTGCATCTTCCCCTTATAGCCGTGCGCCCGCGCGACCTGCTCCGTGATGCCGTGATTGGTCGCGCCGCCCGGATCGCGGGGGTCGTTTACATAGCCGCCCTCGACCTGAAAGATCGCGGCGATTACGGCGATGACGACGGCGGTGAGGCCGCTGCCGGCGATGCGGGTGGAGAGCTGTGCCATGCGCGCCATTATGAGCCTGGGGACACGATCAGCGGCTATCCGCCAGCGGAAGAGGGGCTGACGGATAGTTTATCCTAGAGGATCGTCGCGCCGATGCGGGCCGCCAGCTTCGTCTTCACGCGGGCCAACAGGACATCCATGTCGGCGACCGATTTTGCAACGCCATCATATATGCCCGCGAGCGCCATTTCGCCTCGCACGTTGTCCGGGTCAGAGAGATAGGCGGGAGCGCCGAAGATGTGGCGCCCCCCAACGCTGGTTTGCCTCGCCAGCCAGATTGCGGCGTCGGCTGCGGCACCAGTGACGATGACGCTGGAGCCGATGCCCCGCAGCGTATAGCCAACGGCCGCATCGAACGAAAGCGCCCAGGCGATCCAGCTACCCTTGGCAGCAGCGGCGTTGCGAACGTCCTGCCGGGCGGTGGCGCCAGCCCACCCGGTCGAGACGTTTGCGGCCGTGGCATATACACCCATCTCCGCGAAGTTGCCGGTCGATGTGCTCACGAAATTCTGCTGATTGAGCTGGAAGCGACCCGCCGTAGCCTGCGCGGCCGCGCCGGCAGTTCCGTCCGACACGGAGGGCGCGAGGGGAGCGGCCCAATCGCCAGACGACGACCAGGGCATGAGCGTTGTCGACACAGCGGCAGAAGCCGGGAGGTTGTTGCGCGACACGCCGAAAACGGTGAACTTGCTGCTGATCCCCACGGGGGTCAGGACCGCAAACCCCTCGTTGGCCACGGCGCCATTGTTCACGCCGCCAGCGCTCTTGAGCGCGGTCGACGCCGCGACCAAGGGGGCATCTCGTCCAAACCCCGACTTGTCGACGGCAGGCCCGGCCCATGCTGCCCCCTCTACCCCTGTATCGAAAAGATAAAGCGCGGCCAGATTGTCGGCCGGCAATCCCTCGATCAGGCTTTCGACCTTTGGATTGCCAAGGCCGCTGAAGTCAGCACCAGGAATAACAATTTTGAGTGACATAGACTTTCTCCGTTTCGAACGATCAGGGCAAGGTGCAGTCGATGGCTGTCGCGAGCTGCACGCCCAGCTGGCGATGACCGATATTGTCGGGATGGATTGCGTCGCTGATCGCACCGGCAAGTATGCCGGTGTCGGGATCGAGCGCGCCGGTCCACGGGAAGGAGCCTTCGGCGGGCAGCGTCGCATGCGTGCTGACGAAATGCAGATGGGTGTCGCCAGCCGCCCTCAGCGATCGCAGCACTTTCATCTTTCGGCGGATGATGCCGACATCAACCGGCCATGCTGCGTCCCCTTCGGCCGACCTCGCCATTGGGGGATACCAAAGGATGATCGGCGCCGTCGCGCCCAGCGCCGAGCGGATCGAAGGAAGGATGATGTTCATCGCCCGCTCGACGTTGGCCGGTGCGTCGGCGCCCGCCTGCCGCTGGTCGTTGCGACCCAGCCCAATCAGCGCGACGGCAGGGATCAGCAGCGAGAAACGCGACAGGTAATAGCCAAAATCAAATATCCAGCCGGTGCCCCCAATTATCACCACATTCGCAGGATCGTCACCGCCCAGCGCCGGCCTCAGAAACGGATTGCGTGAGGCCTTGTCGGTCTTGGAGAGCGCAAGATAGGCCGCCTCGTCGCCCGGAAACACCGGCGTCATCTGCAGGTCCGCGTCGAAGCCCGCGAAGTCTGCCCATGCCCGCGTCTCGCGCGCTTCGCCCAGAGGCCCAGCTGTGCCGCTGGGCGTCGATCCCAACTGGCTCGCGTTGATCGTGCCGATCCAACTGGGCGTCCAGCCGATGGTGGTCAGGCAGGAATTGACCTGCGAAATGACGCCCCTGTTCGTGATCGAGTCGCCCATCGCGAAGCACCGAACCGCGCCCCTTGCCGCCGCGCGCGGCCCGCGCAGCGTGAGCGCGATGCTCTGCCGCACATCGGGCGCGTCGCTCGGCCGGAAAATCAGCGTGCCCGCTGTGACGCTGGCCGGGACTGCGGGAACCGGCAGTTCCTCCCGCCCGGCAACGATGACTTGCGCCTTCCCGGTGCCCATGTCGGCGCGAAGCGTAGCGGTGACGGCCTGCTCTTCCCCGCGCCCCACCGTCATCTGCGGGACATAGAGCGTTACCGGATAGCTTGCATGCTGGAACAACTCGTCGCCAAAAACCGGGCTGGCATCGATCGCGGCCGGCGCGGGCGGAGTCGGAAGGCCATCGTAGAATTGGCCGTCCAGCCAACCCAACAGCACATTCCCCGCCGCGTCGGCAATCGCCACGTCATAATTGTGGTCGCCCATCTCAAGATGGACCCCGTTGAAGAAGCTGGTAACGACGGCATTTCCCGCCGCCCGGCTCGTCACCGATCCGAAGCCGTGCAGGCGGCCATCCTTGACGCCGAGAAGGACATTGCCGGCATCGTCGCATATGACCGCCTCATAATCGGTCTCGTCCATTTCGATGCGCGCCCCGCCTTGCAATCGCCCGATCTGACCAGTTCGGTCGAACGCCACCTGACCGGCCTGCGCGACGGACAAGAGCGGCGTCGCCATAGCCGTTAGGGCGCGCAGCGTCCGCGCCATCCATGTGCCATCGGATGCCAGCCCGGCGCCGAGATTGCCGCCAGCGTCGACCAGTGCTGCGAGCAATTCGCCAAGCCCAGCCGCCTCCAGTAAGGTCAATGCATCGCTACGAATTGGATCGATGTTCCGTCGCTGCTCGCTGGTCAGGAAGCGGCGGTCGGCTGTCTCCGCGATCTGGGTGGCGGCCGCCCCCGGTTGCAAGGCGCTAGCCGCCAGATTGCCCTGGGCGGCGGTAGCAAAGGCCGTCGCGCTTGCTGCAGCCGCCGTGCCTAGCGCGCCCGGCTGGACAGCCGTGTCGGCCTTGGCGCCCTGGGCTGCGGTGGCGAAGGCAGTTGCGCTCGAATAGGCAGCGGTGCCCAGGCCACCGACTGTCTGCACCACATGCGTGACATCCTCAGGCGCCGACACCTCGATAATGTCGGTCGCCTGCCCGTTGCCGTAAATGCGCAGCACCGGAACCGCATAGACTGTCGAGGGCGGGATCACAGCGTCAAGCGTCGGCGCCGCGCCGGCTTTGCCCACGAGGAATTCATACTGGACGATGCCGTCGGCCACCACCGGCGAGACCGCCGCGCCCAGGCGGACATTGCTGACATTCGCCTTGTTGTGGTTCAGGTTCTGCAGCCGCAGCTCGATCGCGTTGGTTGCTGGATCGACGGGATCGATCGACCTGCGCAGGACAAAGCGAAGGCGATACACGCGCCCCGCGTGGATGGACGCAGCCAAGCGCGGGGCGATATCGAGCCAGCCCGGATCGCCCGGCACGTCCGTCGAGCCGATCCGCAGCACCGAACCGCCCGTGTCGACCACGACGGAACCGGACGCGATAACCGGCCGTGCCAGCGGTGCGCCCGTCACAGAGGATGAGAAGAGCTGGCGCGCCTCGCCCGCCCGTGCTGGCGATTGCGACGCGAGCGCCCAGACTGGCGCAAGTTCGGCGCCAGAAAGCAATTGATCCGGCTGCACCGCCGTGTCCGCTTTAGCGCCCTGAGCGGCGGTGGCGACACTAGCGAGCTTCGTGCGCTCGGCCGCCGTCATCCGCTTGAAGTCGGCACTATCGGCAAGCTGGTCAATCCCGCTGCCAGGCTGCAGCGCCGTGTCCGCTTTCGCCCCCTGAGCGCTGGACGCTTTGCCAGCCAGCGCCGTCGCCACAGCCGTGCTGACCGGCTTGCTCGCGTCGGACGTGTTGTCGACGTTGCCAAGGCCTACATCGCTCTTTGCCAAGGCAACCGCACCTGTTTTGCCCGCGACGCTGTCCACTGCATTGGCCTGCGCGTTCGCCGCGACCCCCGCGAGCTTCGTGCGCTCGGCCGAAGTCATCCGCTTGAAGTTGGTCGAGTCGGCGATCTGATCGATCGATGCGCCTGGCTGGAGTGCGGTTTCCGCAGTCGCGCCCTGCGCGGCGGTGGCAAACGCACTGATATCGTCCAGCGCCGCCGCCATGGCAGACCTATCCCCGGTCGAAAGCGTTTCGATCGCCTTGCTCACTTCTAGTCTCCCAACGTCAAGATTTGGCCGCCCAGCGTGAGCGGCATGCCGCCCAGGGTGAGGGCCGGAACGGATTGCGATTTGAAGAGCGGATCAGGCTCGATCGCCCAATCTTCCATGCTCATCTGCCAGCTGGTCTGGACGGCGTTGCGCCGCTCGTAAGCGCGCAGACCTGTGAGCGCCCCATAGCGGATGCGGTTTCGCAGGCCGGCCGTGTCGGCCGGGTCCTCCACCACGAGCAACGGGCGGCTCTCGCCCCGGTCAAGGTGCAGCTCGTAAAGCTTGTCCACCTCGTCGTCGGTCAGGTCGCCAAGCGTCCAGCTGTAGGTGGCGAAGCGCGCGCCCTCGACGATCGCGACGCCGCCCGAGGAAAGCCGGGTCACCGTCCCTGTGTCACGCACGCCCCGGCCCGATCCCCACTCCTTATTGTAGCGCGGCTGAAACCCTTCGCCCGCCACCAAGGCGCCGATCGCCAGCGGCGATGCGCCCACTGGCTGGGTTATCGATATGCGCAGATAACGGACCAACTGCTCCGCTCCGAACCAAAGGGCATGGCTCATCACCCGCCGCCGCCAGTCGCGTTCCGCGACGCGCAGTTTGCCCGCAGGCTTGATCACCCTTTCCGCATAGGCAGCAAGGCTACCGCTTATGGTCCAAGTCGCCGCCTGATCGGCGGCAAACAGGCAGCCAAGAAAAAGGGTGTCGATGATACGGTCGATGCCGAAGTCGATATCGATCGTCACCGGCGTGCCGACCGTGCTGTCCAGCCAGACTTCGCGCGGATCGGTCGTGAGCAGATTTGCGGCGCCCGATCCGCGCGAGACGACAAGCGCGGCAATTGGCGTGGGCGGCGTGATGAGGATGTTCGCCACCGCCTACAGCCTCCGCAGCACAGTGACGCGGCTTGTCCCGGCGCCAAGCGCGTCTTCAGCGCCCAGCACGAACACCTCGACACCTGAGTTATAGCCCAGCTTGTTGCCGGTCAGAGTGATGACCGTGCCACGATAGGGTTCCCATCGGCCGCGCAAGAGATGCTGGTCTATGACCAGCGGGCCACCGGCCCCCATGAAGGCGAGCTGGCGCGCCGCTTCCGCTTCCGCATCCGCGCGGGTTGCGATCGTGGTCTGCCGTTCCTTGGTCAGAGCGCTGTTGCCCCACCGGGCGACGCCGGGTGCGTCCGTGGCGAGCGCCCAGAGGCAGTCGGCCATGAGCCACTGCGCGAAGACAGGATCGACGCTGGTCATGCTGCGTCACCCGGCTCGATCCAAAGATCGCCGCGATAGCGGCCCACCAGCACGATGCGCCGCCGCCTTTCGCTTGCGCGCGGCAAGGTCCTGGTGCTGGAGATGGTGCCGTCCGGCGCGGCGACCCATGCTTCGGCCGGATAGTCCAGCACGACGGTTTCGCCCTCGATCGCGGCCGAAATGTCTGCATCGACCCTCGGCCGGAAGGACCAGCCATCCCACCAGTGGGTGGCCGGATCGACGCCTGCCGGCGCCGGACGGCGGTCGAGATGATCGGGCGCCATCATGCTCTGAACCGTCGTCACCATGACGATCGCGCCCGACGCCGGATGGATGATGGCGTAGCGGCTCATTTGGACAGCCTGATCGGAATGACGATCCCACGTTCCCACGCGGGACGCCCGACGACATTCTTGAGCTGCACTGTGTAGGCGTTTACGCCGGTCGGCGGGGCCGTGTCGAAGAACGGCAGCGTGATGACCTGGTTGCCGCCGCTGGTGAACAGAAGATAGCTATGCTCGCTCGGCAGGAGGATGGTGCCGTCGCCGCGCCGCATGCGCAGGCTGATCCGGTCATTGTCGCCCCCGGTTCGCACACCGACCACGGTGACCCAAAACATCGCCGCAGTGTCGGGGGCGTCGGCAGGAACCGTGAAGCTGGTTTGCAGTGCCACGCCGGAATAGGCGAAGTCGCTCCAGACATTGTCATCCGACGCGCCAAGCTCGGCGCCGAACAGGTCAAGCACCGCGAAATTGGCTTCCGTTACAGCGTTATTGACGATGGCGGCCGTGCCGACCTGATCGACCGCGACGCCGCCGCCCGCCTGGATCGTGCTATCGACATCGTCGGCGGTGATGGCGCCAACCGGCGTGCCGGAGGGCGCGCCCAGCGTGGCGCCGGCTTGGGCGGGCTGAAGGTCCTGGGCGGGAGTGCCATCGAGATAGGCCACCTCGTTGGCAAGCACGATCGCCACCAGATCGCCCCGCGCCATCTTGGCTTCGTTCCGGCGATAGCCCAGCCTCCGTGTCGTAACGGGCCGCAGCACCTTCACCCGCGAAACATCTTCGCTGATCGCGCTCGCGACGCTCGCGCCCCACACCCAAGGACGGATCATGATCTGCCCGGATGCGCTGAGCAGCCACATGAGCGAACTGTTCGCCATAAGGTCGTCAAGCATCGCCGCGACCGTGGTCGTGTCATCCTTGACCACCCACCCCACCGGCGCGGGCCGTGCGGCGACGGCGGCGGCAACCGTGCCGGCAACGAAGGATGGACCGCCGAGCGTCTGGACCAGTCGCTCCGCAATGCCTGCCGTGGTCTCTACATAGCCGGCCCCGATCTCGCCCAGGACGTCGGCATTCAGATCGCCCGATGGCTTCGTCCACCATTTGATGCAGGCGATGGATGGGCAGATCACGCCGCCGCCAGCCGGCGCGGCCGCTGCCCGAAGGGCGGTGAGCGTCGCTGCGGCCGACCCCTGCCAAGCTAGCACGGTCAGCGCTGCGGCGGGCGCGCCGCGATCCCGCACCGCACTGATCGCCTGAAGCGGCCGCAGCGGGTCTGCCAAGCAATAGATGTTGTTAGCGGGATCGATCGGCTCGGCCTGCAGGTTCCAAACGCGGCCCCAGATACGGCGCTTGATCTGCCCGCTCCACTCCGAAGGCCCCTCAAGCCCGCCCGTGCCGGCGTATCGCGACAGCGGCAGCGGCTTCTTGATATCTGCTGCGGGATCGGCGAGCGCGATCGACAACTTGCCCTCGCCCGTGGCGATCTCCAGCACTTTGCCGGAGATGATGACCGGCGGAAGCGCGCCTTCAGGTCCGACCCGCACGGTCACCGGCGCGTCCGGCCAGAAGTAGCTCGCCAGATCAGCTACGGCGGCTTGACCGTTTGGCGCGAAATTCAAAGTGGTGGCCTGCGGCACCCCGCCGCCGACAATCTCTTCCTCATAGTCGAGACTGGCGATGATCGTTGGAAGCGCCTCGATGCCGGCACGCCAGTGGACGTCGCCATAATGGTAGGGCAATGCCCCACCGCCGCCTGCAAGCCGGACGGTGTGCGTAACGCCGTCCGATACGCGGCGAGGCTGCGCCTCGACAAGGATAAGGGGGGGTCGTGCCATGCCTTCCGGCATGCAGCAGGCGAGCGGAAGGAGTGTCTATCCGCCGGCGGAACCCCGAAGGGAATGAACGATGAGAAAGAGCGGGCGGCTCAGCTCGTCCTGGCGAGCGCCGCCGCGTTTAGGAGGGTCGAGCCGCCGCCTGTTAGCCGGGAGGCAATCTCGGCCGGCAATGTCTGGACAAGCGAGATGAGGCGCGCATTCTGGTCGTTATTCTCGTCAAGCGCCTGATTGGTCGCAGCCAGCGCGGGATCGCTGGCGCCGGCATTCGAAGCGGCAGTGATGCGCTCCTGGGCGGCGTCGATCGCGGCCTGCGCTTGGTTGAGGATCATGCTGCGGTCGGCGGCGAACTGGCCGGTCGAGCCATATGCCTCTTCGGACACCGCATAGAGCTTTTCGAAGAGCTGGGCGAGCTTGTCGGCCGCACCATCCTTGCCGGCGTCGACATCGGCTTGCGCCTGCGCGATCTGAGCCATCAACGCATCGCGCTGCTCGATCGCTGATCCTTCGAACAGCGAGCCGAACGTCAATTCCTCGACCAGGCGCTTCAGCCCGCCCACCTGCTTCTCTAGGAGGCTTTCGATTAGCGCGGCGCGATCCTCGGCGTTCTTCTTCTCGATCGCGACCACGTCGAAGCCATATTCCGTCGCGATCCGCACGCGCTCGCTGGCTTGGCGCTGGAACGCCTTGAACTGGGCCTCCAACTCGCCGCCCAGGCCGCCAAGGATTTGCTCGATCTCCTTGACCTTCAGCGCCTCTTCCATCGCGTCTTCCAAATCCTTGGACGAGCGCAATGCCTTCTGGACGGCGGCACTGACGCCAGTGATCCCGCCGTCGGTGATGGCGTCCATGACCGCATAGGCGATTGCGCCGGCCTGATCGTCGTCGAAATCGATCGCGCCCTTCTTCTTTTTCGTCTTGCCGCTGCCGGTTGGGTCGACGCGATAATCATCGTGCCGGATACCGATCGATACGGCGAACTTCCCCACCTCGCCGCCGAATTGCTCGGCGATCTGTGCCAGCGTGTCCTGCACCGAACTGGCAAGGCCAATCGACGCCTTTTTGAGGCTATCGCTCGTGCCGCTGGCTGATACGTCCTCCTCTTTGCCACCTGTGATGGTCGCGCTCGCCTTGGGTGTCGATTTCAGCAGGCCGCCCGCGATCGAGCCGAGCGCGCCGCCGACGATCGACCCGAGCGGGCCGGCGATGGCGCTGCCGATCGCGCCCCCGACCGCGCCCCCGGTGGAGCTGCCCTTGACGCCGAGGATGCCCGTCACAAGGCTCCCAGCGGTCGCGCCCGTCTGCGCGCCGGCCGCAAGTCCACCAAGCGTCTTGCCTAGTGATTTGCTGAATATGCCCTTGTCACCGAATATGTCCGAAAAGATGTCGCGGAAATCGCCCTTCATCTCATCAAAAAATTCCGAGTAACCGCCCTTGAAGCCGGACTTCAAATCCTTGAGGCCATTGACCACGATCTCGGGTCCAGCGTCCGGCGCAGAGGGCGCGACATTGGCCGCGCCGCCGCCCACCGGACCAGCGCGCCAGCGACGTGGCACCCGGAGCGGTCTTGTCGAATGCGGTGCCGGGCGGGACGAGGCCGGTCCACTCAAGACCGAAGAACCCGTAGGCGCCCGCCGTCAGGTCGATGCTGAAGGTGCCCACCGATCCGACCATTTTCCGCCGCTGGTCAGCGATATAGTCATATTGGGTGAGCGACGAAGCTGCCGCCCCCGCTGCCGCGAAACTCTGCACCGCACTCACGCCCGGCGTCAGTGCCGGAGCCGCCATGCCGCAGCCTTCCAGCAGCTCCATCCACGGTGGAGCCGTGCCCGCCGCCCCGGACCCGGCGATCTCGACTTCGTAGGACATGGTCCGCCGCTCGTTGGACGTGGCGGACGGCTGCGCTCCGAAGGTCGGAAGATCGAGGTTGCGATCCAGCCGGTCAGTCTCGATCGGCTTAGAGCTGAAGTTGCGCGTCAGAATGGCATTTGCCGCCCCGGTCGGCGCAGCATCAGACGCATAGACGGTTTCCTTTTTGGCTATGACGACCTTGATCGCATCGACCATGCAATTACTCCTTCACTTCCGAGAGCCAGGCATCCGGCTCATGATTGGGATCGGGCCGTTCCAGCTCGGCCAGCAGCGCGATGCGCAGCGGCCCGGCGATCGGGAGGCCCCACTGGTCCAGCTCGTTACCTTCGGCGTCGCATGGACGCGGCTGGGTCGGCTTCGCCTGTTCGGTCGGCTCCGC
Organism: Sphingobium sp.; assembly: GCF_036170395.1. Classification (GTDB taxonomy): domain Bacteria; phylum Pseudomonadota; class Alphaproteobacteria; order Sphingomonadales; family Sphingomonadaceae; genus Sphingobium. The sequence goes on along the minus strand of NZ_JAVHPD010000047.1, from coordinate 160,747 downwards.
ATTTCCGGTTGACGTCGCAGTCCGGCTCATTGAGCTTCCTTCCTGATGTGCCGAGATGTCGTAAACCGGATCAGCCACGCGACCCGGTATCCGTCGGCGGACAACAAGCGGCCGCCGCCATATTCGGTCGGGCTGTCGGCCTCGGGATGACGCCACAGCAGTAAGGCATCGACCACCCGATCCACCTGCTTCTGCAGGCCGTCGTCCACCATGTTGTCACCGCGCGCGCGCGCCTCGACCACCACGATCACGCCGAACTGCTCAGCCACCCGCTGGTCGAGAACCTGCGTCCCCATCTTGTTAGGGCCGGCGGTATCCGACTCGGGGACGACGAAGAAGGCGGGGACGGCGCGCGGCGCCTCGGTCAGGCTCGCCCATTCGAGCAGGCCTGACACGTGGCGTAAGCCGGCTTCGCCGAGCCGATCGACGATAGGCTTCTGGGCGATCATGCTGATGCTCCAAAAAGGGCGCGCAGGAAGTCGATCATGACCTCGGTGACCGACTGGCGTTCATCGGGACCGAACCCGACATATTGGCGCTTTGGCATCACGACCTTCGCGACGAGGCGGCCGCCAAAGGACAAGGCTTTCCCTTTCTTGGGCGTGATCGTGCCGCCCTCATTGTGGATGCGCGCATACCTCGCCGGCCCGGCCGTCTTGAGCACGCCGACCTGGGCGAAGTCCGACCCAAACTCCGGCACGACGGTGTTGAAGAGATAACCGTCCTTGCGCAGCAGCGGCCGGCTGGCGTCCTTTACGTCGATCGGCGCATTGGGATCGATCCGCCGCTTCTTCCACGGCACGCCGAACGGGTCACGCTCCTGGTCGAAGCGCTCGCGGACATGGTCCATCCACTCTTCGGCAATCTCGCCCATCGGCTGACGCAGGTCGGCGCCGCCCTTGATCGCGCGCGACAGCGCGGCGTCAAGTGCGGCGTCACCCATCTCGACGGTGACATCGAAGCCCGCGCCCATCTCAATAACCCTTCAGGCCGTCGGGATAGCCCCGCCGGCCGGGGGCAATCAGGATGTCATCCTGGGCCGGCGCGGCCGCAGGCACCGTTGCGGAGGGAACCGGCAATGCGCCCGACTGGATGCGCTCCAGCATCCGCATCGACGCCTTCGCCTGCGCATCGACCCCGTCCGGCGCGCCTCGTGGATAAAGCTCGGCGCGCGCCAAGTCGCCGACGATTTTCTTGACGATAAGTGGCGCATCGGCCAGCGGAACGGCATAGCGCGCGGCCATATGCGCGTCCGCGACCGCTTGCGCATTCACCAGGGCACCGACCAGCAAGCCCCGGTCGATCCAACCCTTGCCGGTGTCCGTCATGACCAGGACTTCTTCGAGCGTGAAGCGGTCGATGAATTCGGCGATCGTGAGATACGGCGTCCCTCCATCGGGCATCACCCACGTCATGTCTATGACGGCGATCTCCAGCTCGGTTTCGGCGCGCTGACCTTCCGCGTCGTCGGCGATGGCAGTGATGAGGTAACGCTCGCCATCTGACCCCTCGGAGATGGCGAGCGTTACGGCGCCCGCAAAAAGCTGAGGCACGACTCTCAGCTCCGCAGCGCCAGCGACCAGGCCCCTGGCCGCGACTTCGACCGAGTGCAGCGCCGTCACGGTCGACACCCCATTGAAGGTAACCGGACGATGCAGCGTTTCGGAAGGCTGCTTCAGGATGGCGTCACCCGCCATGCATCCTCGCTTCAGCGAAGAAGGCGATCAACGATACCACCAACCAAAACGTCAAGGCGAGGCAGAAGATAGCGTAGCCGCTATCGAACAGCCGCGTCGGCCAGCGCGCGGTCAGATGGTTTGGCATGAATACGGCGGCCGACAACATGACCAGCAGGCCCAAGGCAGACAGCGCCACCGCTATGGCGAGGAGCGGCGGCATCATTCCGCCGCCGCCTTATTCTTGCGCGTCGGCTTGCGAGAGGCGGGCGCCGCCGCGCCGCTGCTCTCAGCGGCGCCTTCTTCGGCGATCGGAGACAGGGCCTTGCCGGCACCGTCGCCGGCCAGCTCGGCGCCCTCGATGCCGGGCGGCAGCGCGATTTCAACAGTCGTGTCAGGCCCGGCTGCAAGATCGACCCCGACGAAGACCGGCTTACCCATCGGCCAGACGGGCGACAGGCGCCCTTCCTCGACGCGGGACTCAAGCTCAGCGCGTAGCTGCTCGTTCGAAAAGTCGACGAGCGCCGCCTCGGCATGGTCCGGCAGGCCGTCGCCAGGGAAGAACACCGTTCCGCCCAGCTCGCCGATCGCGTCGACCAGTGCGTATCGGTCGGTCACGGCCACCACGGCGATCGGGGTGGTGAGCGAGGACGCGAGCGCCGACCAGTTCAGCGGGATCGTGACTTCGGCTTCGGTCGGCTCGATCGCGCCGAAGCCACCCAGCTCCATGGCGCGATCCGCAGGAAGGGCGATGACTTCGCCCACGCCAATCGGCGACCGTTGACGATCCGCCCGAGGCAGGCCGCGCACAGGCGTCTTCACTTCATAATTCCGCATGATACCCCACTCCAAACCTGATGAAATATGCGGGCGGGCGCTAATCAGCGCCCGCCCGGCCAAGGCGCAAAGGATCAGCGCGCGCCCTGGAACAGGAAGCCGGCATCGGCGCCGACCAGCTCGGCCGAGAATTCGTCGAGCACGTCGTTCTTCCAGCTGCGGATGTCGCCGTCCCAGCGTGCAGGTTCGACCAGCGGATGGCCGCGTAGGCGATAGGTGTAGCCATAGCTCGGCAGCGGCATCTGTCGCTGGCCGGCCGGGGGCACCCAGGCCAGAATGGCGTCACTACCCCAGATATCGACCGTGCCGGCGTCCGTGTCGTAGATGCCATCGCCCGCGACGACGTTCTGCACGTCGAAATAGGACTGGAGCATCTGGATCGTGATGGTCGACGACGTCGTGTGCTTGAAATGCTCACGGATCTTCGGATGCTTCTGCAGGTCCGTGGTCAGCCCGCCGGTGATCACAAGCGTATTGGGCCGGCGCCCTATGCGCGCGCGGATGGTCTCCTTCGCATCGGAAACCTGCGTCAGGGGGTCGCTATCGGGATCGGACCATTTGTTATCGCCCGTGAGGACCAGCTTGTTCGAGGCAGCATAGGAGCCGGCGTTACGCGCCACCTCGGCCTGCTGAATTTCCTTCTCCATCGCGATCACGGCCAGCACCGTATCGACGCCGACCTGCAGCAGATCGATGCCCGGCACTTCACCGGCTTCCTGCTGATGCTCGATGGGGGTGACGGCCGACAGGGCTTCCTGATGGAGGCTGACCGCCTTCCCTTCATAGCCGAACTCCAGTGCCGCGATCTGCGCACCAGGCGCGCGCCGAGTGCGGCGACGGCGGAATGACGAACGGTCGAACTCGATCCGCTTCGCCGCCCTCGTCGGCATGTCGACCTCGGGAAACAGATAGTGGCCGATAAAGCCGGCATTGGTGTAGCCACGCGCATGCTGCGTCAGGATCGGGTCGACGACACGCACTTGAGCGCCGTTCATGGACATAAAATGGGCCTTTCAAAGGAGATGGAATAGGCGGAAGGCCGTTGCGCCGCCTGACGGGAGCAGGCCGCCTTCCATGGGCAGTATCCGGGCGACCGTCAGCGCCGCCCGACCTCAGAGCGTCAGGAGAACCGTGATCTTCTGGCCGTCCGCAGTTGCGGCCGAGACCGCGTAGCCGTCCAGCGGGCCGGAGCCGCCCCGCGCGATGGCCTTGCCGCTACCGTCCGCCGCCGCCTTGACCTCGGCGCCGGCCGCAATCGCACCACCCGCCTCCACGATCGAGGTGCCGACTACGTCAACTGCAAACGCCTCGCCGGTAGCGGCGGGATATTGGGACACGCCGAGCGCCTTGGCGCCCGAGGCGCACTGCTGGCCGGTCATCAGCCCGACGAAGCGGGCCGCCGCGACCGCCGCCGCGGCGACCTGTGTCATGGTGAAAATGGGATGTTTTTGCATGGTTCAGTCCTGCTTGGAGGGGTGGACGGTCAGCCGTCGCGCTGCGCGCGCCTGACGGCGTCGAGCCAGGAGAGGCCCGGATTTTCCTGTTGGATGGTGGTCGCGCGCGCGTGGAGAGCGGCCTGATCGGGATCGACGTCATACCCCTCGGGGGCGGCAAAGCTCGTGTAGGACTTTTCGTCGGCCGGCTTCTTGCCATGCTCGCCGAAGGAGACGAGCGGAACGGCACTGTCGAACAGCTTCTTCAGCGCGGCGGCGGCGGTCATTTCTCCTGCTTCGCCGAAGCTGACGACAGCGACGGCATCCAGTTCGTCGAGTATGCCGACCAGCAGGCCCTTGGCGGCCGGAGCCAGCTTGGCGGACTTGACCAGGCCTTCGGCGAAGCTGACATTGCTTGCGTGCAGCGCCTCGGCGGCCGACTTGATCGCCGCTTCTTCGCGTTCAGCAATTGCGCGCTCGCGCTCCTCAAGCGCAGTGACGCGCTCGGCGAAACTCGCCTCATTCATTTGACTGTCCTTTTCCGGTGAAAAATCGAAGGTGGCGGCGCCGTCGTCGGCGCCGTCCGCGAACTGGACCGTGCCCAGCCCCTTTATTCCCGGCGCGTGCGCGCCCAGGAAACCGATGTGCTTGAGATACCAGACCCCCGGCTTCGGGTTGGCGGCGTGGTCGGGCTGATAGAAGCGGGCCGACACCTTGGCATATTGCTTCTTGCGCACCGCTTCGGCGAAGGCCGGCACGACATCGGCGGGCCGCGCCACCAACTCGCCATTCTCGACCGTGAGGCTATCGACCCAGCCATAAGCAGGATCGTCCAGACGAGGATGGCCGATGACCAGCGGCGCCGGATCGCTCTCGCGATCGTAGGCTGCGGCCGTAGCCGCGAACAGAGCTTCGTTGAACGAAACCGACACACCTTCGTTCGAGGTGAAGGTGCCACTGCGGGCAAGGCGAATGACGGGGGGCGTCTGATCCATGCCCCATCCATAGCTGGGGCGATTTGGCGGCGATGGTCTCCGCCACCGGAACCCGCATTCTGCGACCGTCGAAGGTCAGATCGACGATGACGGAATAGATTGCAAGCGGGTCAGATAAGCCGCATTGCCAGCTCGGTCAGCCAGGCGACGGAGCCGAGGGCGACGATCGCGGCGATAACGGCGCCGGCCGCCCGATGACGATGTTCGACACGGCCATCGTCATCGCTGCGGTCGGACCAGTCGTTGAGCATGCCGCATCATGCACGCCAGCCTCCGAAACGAACAGCCTCTATTTGGCCGTGGGCATCCTGCCCATGGGCATCGGAGCACTATTGGCCTGTCTGGTAGCCTTGTGCACGTGGAGGCCCTCTACGGGCCTTAAAATCTGGACCGCGTCGCCGACCCGTTATGGGCGCCACCAGAATAGCCGTCATACCACCTTGCCGGGCCGGCCGGGTCAGGCTCGTCGATCCCCCATCTGCCTTGATCTGTATGGATGACCATCATGAAGTCGCTGTCGATGCTCCTGACCAGCGCCGCCGCCACTTCACCGATCCGGCGATTTTTGTCGACCGTATCAGCCGGAGTTGGCGCCTTGAATTCATCGCATTCGCGCAGCACCCTCCCCAGGTGTTGCGCCACTTCGCGCGCCGGCATTCTGCGCATCAGTAGGCGAGCCATTCCAGTTCGGCATCCTCCAGCGCGATATGCATGTCTGGATCGGCCTCAAGCTTGTTCAGTCGTGCCGACACATCCTGGACTGCCCCGTCGATCGGATATTTGGGATCGCGGTGCGCCGCTTTCGCCAGCTCGCCGATTTGATCGTCGCGCTTCTGCTGGGCCAGCAGCCAGCGTCCAAAGTTGGGGCGTGCGGGGGCTTCGGGGACAAAATGCTTCATGATGTTCCTCCTCGACTCGATAGCCCGTTCATAGAACAAACAGGGAACAAATGGGAGTCCGAAGAGGCCTTATGCGAAGGTGATGACAGCTAGGAGCCCAAGTGCGATGGCGGCGCCCACAAGGAGCCACGCGGTCAGCGACGGCTGATCCTCAGGCGGCGCCGGCTCGGTCAGCTCTAGCAACTCGCCCGCCTGCCCAGCATCAGACGCACCAGGGAGGAACGAGATAGCCTGGATGATCCATCCGGCAGCGAACAGAAGGAGCGCTACGAAGAGACTGACGCTGCCGAGGGCGACCAACCCCCATCGCAAAGTAAGCGCGTCCACGTCTAAAGATGGATATTGCGCTACATGCACCGAAAACGAGCCAACAACTATAAGCGAACCAACTACAACCAGCGCCGTTCCAATCGCGAACTGAGTTGATCCGTTAGGCCGACGCCTTATCATCAAAGTATCCCTCTATATTGCCTTGCCTACCCATACCGCGCGACCGATCAACTCGAAATCTTCTCCCTTCTCAAGGTCGATCATACGGTCAAATCGGTCGTAATCTCGATTGTCGCTTGTCACCAACACGCGGCGCGCGCTGGGGAAATGCACACGCTTGACCATCAGCTGCTCATGCAAGCGAAGAACGAACACGCCATCAATGGGATCGCGGCGGCCGAGGTTTATCATCACCATGTCCCCGTCGCCGAGTGCCGGCGCCATGCTGTCGCCTTTTACATGAACGATGCGGAGCTTGCTCGGGTCGCCAAAGCGGCCGCGTAGCCACGCGGTCGGGAAACCAAGGCTTTCTGCGGACTGCCCCGCCTCCATCGCCATTGCCCCGCTGCCAGCCGACACGACTACGTCATGGAGAGGCACGAACGCCATCGCATCCAAGTCGGGTGCGGCATCACTCGGCCCACGCGCGTCGCCAAGAATTTCCGAGTCGGTTAGCGCCAAGACGTCGCAGAGACGGGCGAGCGTGCCGACCGTTGGCACCGCCCGACCACCCAGAATGTCGACAAGCGACTGCCGGGATATCTGGCTCAGTTCCGCCACATGGCCCTGACTTCCGTATCGTTTGACTGCCGCTTTCAAGCGCGCCGCAGCGGCCGGCGACCAGCCAACCACGCGCGACCTTTCATTTTTTTCTTGACCTGTCATTTTACCTGTCATTATGCATGTCAATAGACAGCAACCGAGAGAGATGACGTGCTTACACACGACATGCACCCTGAAGACATTAAGGCGGCCGTGCGTAAGGCTGGCGCGACCCTCTCGGCGCTGGGGCGGAAGAACGGTCTATCCCGCCAGCAAATGTCGCTGGCGCTGCATGCTCGTGTGTCGGCGAAAGCTGAAAAGATCATCGCGGACTTCCTCGACCTCCATCCTCGAAGCATTTGGCCGTCACGCTACGACAAGACGGGCAATCGCCTGTCACTGACAAGCACGCGGAGCGACGCTGCATGACCACCGCCTATCACAGCGGATTTGCAGAGTCTTGTTTCCTCTGCGTTCACACCGCGAAAATTTGCGTGCCGCTTGCGGGAGCCGCCAAATGAGCGCCTGCGGGGGGACTGCCACACATCTGAGCGCCCAGGAGATCGCCCAACTGCGGCTCGCTGGCCTGCCGACCACCAAGACCGGCATCCGGGTCCGCGCGGCCGTCGAAGGGTGGCCGTATGAGATGCGCAAGGTTCGGGGTGGCGAAGCTTGCTTCTATGAAGTCCAGAGTCTGCCAGCCGCTGCACGCTCGGATTTCTTGAACCGCCACGCTGAGCCGACCCTCTCGATGGCAAGACCGGTCGGCAGGCCCAAGGGAGATTGGTTCGATCATCATCCCCTTGTGGCGGACGCAGTCCTAGTCATTCTAGCCCAGCACAAACATGCCGCACCGCGTGTCATGGAGATGCTCAAGGCTAGCTTTGGGGCGCTGCCCGATCTTCGGACGCTGCAGCGCTTCATGCAGCGTATCGAGAAGGAGCACAAAGTCCTTCTCGCCGCAGAACGCGACCCGGACAAATACAAGTCGATGTATCGCCCAGCGCTCGGGCGCATGGATGCGACCGTATCCTACGCGCACGAAATGTGGGAGATCGACACGACCAAGGCCGACGTGATGTGCACCGATGGCCGCAAGGCCATCTTGGGCATCATCGACCGCTGGAGCCGACGCGCGCGCTTTCTGGTGGTCGAAAGCGAAAGCGCTCAGTCGGTGCGGGGGATGTTGGTCAGCACGATGCTGGCTTGGGGCGTCATGCCAGCGGTTCTGAAGGTCGACAACGGCTCGGGCTTCATCAATGCGTCCATCATCGCCTCGCTAGATGCGGTCGGCATCAAGCTTGACCCCTGCCTGCCCGGACACCCGGAAGACAAGCCCCACGTCGAGCGTGTGTTCGGCACCTTCAACCGCGAACGCGCGGCGATGCTCAAGGGCTTCGTCGGTCACAATGTCGCCCAGGCGCAGATGCTTCGCGCGCGCGCCAAGAAGAAGAATGGCCGGGCCGTCATCGAGGCGACGATCGACAGCGTCGAGCTGCAGCGCATCTTGGATGCCTGGGTGGACGGCACCTACCATCAGCGCAAGCACAGCATGATCGGCATGGCGCCGATGGAGAAGTGGCAGCGCTCTCCGCAGCCGGCCCGATCGGCGCCGACCGAAAGCCTGCTGAAGATCGCGTTTAGCGCCGTCATCGGTTCCGCGACCGTCACCAAGCGCGGCGTTCGCTGGAAGAGCGGCCGTTATTGGGCGGACACGCTTGTGCCGTTCATGGGCAAGCAGGTCATGCTGCGTTGGGACGAGGGCGACCTTGGCGAGCTCTACATCTTCGACGAGGCCGGCAGCTATATCGACACGGCCGTGAACGTCGAGCGCAAGGGTTTCTCACAACAAGTCATAGCCTTGGCCGCACGCCGCGAGATGGCGAAGTTCATTAACGACCAGCGCGCCGAGCTTCGCAAGAAAAAAGCATCCTTCTCGGTCGATGCCGCCGTGGATCGCGTCCTGCGCGACGAAGCGGAGCGCGCCGGTAAGCTCACCCATTTCCCACGTCCGACGGAAACTCGGTCGACTGCGGCAATGGACAGCATCACCAACGCGCCCGCTCCCGCCGTGCCCGACATCTCGGCGGTCGAGCGGCTGATCGCCGAACCCACTCCCACTCGGACGTCTGCTCGCACGCCGGACGACAAGATGGCCGAGGCCGACGCCATCATCGCCAGCGCCGCGCGCGGCGAGGCCGTCGACGCCGACGCGCTCAACCGTGCGCGCCTCTACGCCACCACCGCCGAATATCGCGCTCACAAGATGATGACCCTCAGCTTCGGCCCAACGCCCGAAGCCCCGTCCGAGCGCCGTCAGGGGGCAGCATGACAACAGCCTTTCAACTCCATTGCACGACCGGAGAAGAACCTATGAACAGCCTTGCCTCCCAACCGCGCCTCGACCTTGGCGATGGACCGCGCGGTCATGCGCCGCTGACCAACATGAGCCTCGCGCTCCGCACCGTCCTCGAATGCGAAGATGCGGGGGTGGACTCGCCTCGCATCGGCCTGTTCTACGGCTTCTCAGGCTTCGGAAAGACGGTCGCCGCATCCTTCGTGGCCGCCCGCACGGGCGCGGCCTATATCGCCGCGCAGTCCGTATGGTCGCAGCGCACCCTGCTTGAGGCGATTGCCGAAGAGCTTGGGATCACGCGGTTCGAAAAGACTGCGCCGAAAATCCTCCGCCAGATCGTCGATCAACTCAACCACGAACCGCGCGCGCTGATCATCGACGAAACCGACCATCTGGTGAACAAGCGGTCGGTCGAGATCATCCGCGACATCCATGACAGCACGCCGATCGCGATCATGCTGATTGGCGAAGAGGCGTTGCCGTCCAAGCTGAAGGAATGGGAGCGGTTCGACAACCGTGTCCTGATCGCCACCCCGGCGCAGCCTGCCTCGCTCGCGGACGCCCTGAAGTTGCGGGATCATTACTGCACGCGCGTCCGCGTTTCCGACGATCTGGCGGAGCTTTTTCAGAAGCGCTGCAAAGGCATAACGCGACGCATCGTCACGAACCTACGGGCCGCTCAGCGCGCCGCCGCCGAAGACGGTGTGGGCGAGATCGACGCGACTTGGTGGGGGAACCGCCCTGTCTCCAATGGGGACTTGCCCGTGCGCCGCAAGGAGTTCGCCTGATGACCAGCGCGAACCTGCTGAAAGCCAGCTTCGAAGCGGACCTTTGCCCTGAAACGCACGCCCCTCGCGTCCGCTTCAATTTCAGCAACGGATGGACCGGCTCGCTCGTGCTGCGCGCGCTCCGCCCCAACGGCTGCGATGCGATGATGGCGAGCGTCGCCGCTTTCCCTACCGGGCAACATGGCAAGGGCAAAACCGAGCTTGGACCAACCGAGGCCAGCGCCGACGAGGCGATGAACTGGCTGGACGATGTCCGCTGTCGGGAGCCGCTGCCGTGAACAGCGCGCCCACAATCCGCATGCGGAACCCCGAGCTGGCGGCTTGGACGATCCTGCGCTTCGCCCTGGCGCCGGTCGGCCTCGCCGAAATCATCCTGGCCAACGACGCGGGCGATGCAGCCCAGCGACCGACTGTGGCCGACACCCTTCATCTGCTCAATCGCTGGCGCGGGGCCGGCCTGATCGAGCGGATCGAGAAGCCGGAGTCTTATATCATGCAAGCCAAGGCGCGGACGTTCCGCGACCCGCCCGCCGTTGGGGAACCGGCGCGCGAACCAAAGGCGCGTTCGACCCGCCAGCGCATCTGGTCGGCCGTGCGTGTCATGCGGAGTTTCGACCTGGTCGAGATATGCTTCGCCGCGACGGTCGAAGCGCGCGCAGCACGTCGCGTCCTCAATCAGTTGACCCGCGCCGGATATCTCCGCCGCACGGATCGCCTCGGAGACGATCAGCCACGTTGGCGACTTTCCCGACCATCCGGGCCGACCCATCCCCGCGTCGAATATGCGGGGCGGACAGTAGTCGCCCTGGTCGACGCCAACAGCGGCCAGCGCTTCCCCCTGCTTTCGAGCCAAAAAATTTTAGCCGGGGAAATTCACCATGTCTCTTAATGCCTCCAGCACAAACATAGAACGCGCGGTAGCGGCTTGGGGCGACCAGATGCCCGCATGGGTGCGCCTGCTGGCCAGCGCTTGCGACACCGACAATCAGCGCGTGGTCGGCGAGCGGCTGGGCAAGTCCAGCGGCTACATCAGCCGCCTCATCAACCAAAACTATGCCGGGAGCTATGCCGAGGCCGAACGCCTCGTCAGGGCGGCCTATGGCGGCGAGGATGTGAATTGCCCGCTGTTCGGGCCGATCCCGCTGGCGAGCTGCCTGCGTGCCCGGCGTCGCAAGGGACCGCCCCGCAACCAGCTCCATCATCAATATGCGGCGGCCTGCCCGACCTGTTCCAACAATAACGATGGAGACCCTTCATGATGTCTCGCCTGATCCATCTGGCGCAGATCGGTCGCAGCCTGCTGTCTGACCGCCATGTCGAACTCGGCGCCGTCGAATTCCGCATCGCGCTGGCGCAGGCGATCTTCGTCGGCGCGCCGATCATCTTGGTGGGCATCATCATCATGGCGGCGCTGCCATGAAGGACGCGCCCCACACCGACTATCGCGCGCTGCCCTCCGAACGGGGGCACGTCATCCTCTACCGTCCGGCCGAGACCAATTGCTGCCCAGGCTGCGGCGGCAGTCACTGGCTGGTCGGGCGGACCATGGCCGAGTGCGCCCGGTGCGCAACGGCGATCCCGCTCATGTCTCCCTTCATTCCCAGCATCACGACGGAAGGACAATATTGATGGCCACCTCCAGGCGCAAAGCGCCCAAGCAAGAAGCACCGCAGACGATCGAACAGGCCGTCGACTTGATCGCCGAATATCGTGACCTGCTCGACAAGAGCGACGAACTGAAGCTCGACAGCGCATCCTCCATCGCTAAGATCGAGGCGGCACGGGACGAGTTCGTTGCGCCGCTCGAGCAGCGGGCGAAGGACATTTTCCGCCAGCTCCGCGCTTGGTGGGCCGTCGCCGCGCCGTCCCTCACCGAGGGGAAGCGCAAGTCCGTAACGCTCGCCGGCTGCAAGATCGGGGAGCGCACGTCGACCCCGGCGCTCAAGCATGACGGCATCAAGGCGGAAACACTGATCGACGAACTGGCAGCGCTCGGCCTCTCCGAGCTGCTGCGCATCTCCACCAAGCTCGACAAGCAGGCATGCATCGCAGCCATCATCGACAATGACGAGCTGGGCCAGCTCCTCTTGTGGCTCGGCGCGCGCAACCATCAGGCAGACGAATTCTTCATTGACCGCGCTGAACGGAAAGAGGCGCCGACGCTGCCAGTCGAGATCGAGGAGGCAGCGGCATGACGCCTGTAATGCTCGCTCGCCTTCAGTCCGCGTCAGACTATGTCTTGGCGGAACTGGGCAGCAAGACCCCCGCCGCCGACATCATCGCCGGCCTCGTTGCGAACCACCGCGCCTTCTATCGGCGCGGCGACCCGAACATTCTTCGCGTCGCCGGTGTAACGGCCAGTTGCTCCTGGTCGGCGGATACCGGCCTGCTCGACCGCTGGAAGGGCAACGCGACCGTCAGGATCGCCACGGAGAATGCTCATGCCCGCGCTTAACCGCTGCTCCTGCGGTCGCGTGCCGCATATCCGTGTCCGATCGACGCGGGATGACACGGTCGTCACCGCCGTCGTCTGCCCCAGCCTTTCCTGTGAGGCTGAAGGCCCGTGGGTCGAAGATGAGGAGCGGAACGACGAAGCCGCCGCCGCCCAATGGAACCGCCATGGCGGGAGGAAAGCGGCATGACGATCTTCGACGAAATCCGCGCCTATCTGAAGAAGACGGGCATCACGCAAGCGGAACTGGGCCGTGCCATCACGCGCGACCGGGGGTTCATCACCAAGCTGGTGAACGAACAGCTCCTCCTTACGCCCGAGCGCGAGGCGATGATCCGCAAGTTCATCTTCGACAACCCGGATTACTGCCCCGCGCCCACCCCCGTCATTCGCTACGATCCTAGCGGCTCGGGCATCGGCGTGGCGGGCAACCCTGATCTGTGGATGAAGGATGCGGCGATCGGGTCGGCCATGCTCCTGAAGGCACTGCGCCGCTATTATGCCGCGAGGGCGGCTGCATGAGCTTCTACTATGACGCGCCGACCGGGACCATCCTCGATACAGAGGATATGGGCCTGATTGCCGAACTGGCAGAAACCGTGTCCGTCGAGGACGGCATGGCCATGGCGGCCGCGACCGATCTGTATGATGCGCTGTCGGCCATCATCTACGCCAGCATTATCGGCGAACTGCTGCTTCCTGAAGCATTGTTCGTAGCCGGCCATGATGCCCTGCTGAAAGCCTCGCCTCCGCAGGAAGGCGGGCCGCGATGATCCGCGTCTACATCATCGCGGCCGAAAGCCCGCAGCGGCTCAGCTTCGCTCTGGACCGCAAGCCCGGTGGACGCACCCGTCCGGTCGAAGCGCTGCAGGAGGTGGTCGACATTCGCGACCTCGCCGATCCAGCCCGAATGCGCGCGCTCGCCATCGAATTCCATAACCACTTCAAGGAGAAGAAGGGTGGATAAGCAAATGCATCCGGTGAAGGCGCGCGGCGTCGACATGCCAGTCGAGCGCGCCGTAAGCCCGGCGGGGCGAACTGGCATCGCCTTCGGAAATGTGAATGGCTCGATCGTGGTGTCGCTGGTGAAGGACGGCGAAGGCATGTCGGTCCTGCTTAGCGGCATGATGATCGACGCCGTCGCCGGCCTGTTCGCGCAGGCCGTGGAGCAAGCGAACGAAGCCATGGCTCCGCTTTCGCCGTCCATTGGGACGCTCCAATGACAGACGGCATATTCATCCACTTCGACCGCGACCAGGGGAAGGTGAAATCCTTTTCCACCGTCTCTGGTGCAAAAGCGACGAAGCTGACGATCGTGCTGGAGTTGACTGACTCCTACGCGCTCAGCCGCGTGCTGCAAGAGCTGCACGAGGCCCAGCATCCGCCGCCACCGCCGACGACGCCGCCGCATAAGGCCCGCTCAACGCCGCTGTCGCGCGCGGCGCTGCCCGCGCCTCATCTCGGCCTTCCATACTACGGAGACGATGCATGACCCCCGAAATGCGCCGGACGCTCACTCACATCCAAGCCTATCACGGTCAGCATGGGGTGGCGCCGACAATCCGCGAGCTGACCGCGTTGGAAGGGCTATCCTCGACGGGCGGCGTCCACCGCCGCGTGCAGGCGTTGATCGAGCGCGGCTATCTGGTGAAGCTGCCGGGCCGCGACCGCTCCTTCGCGCCCGCCTCGGTCATGCCTGATCTCTCGGCGGTCACCGACGATCAGCTGCGCGCCGAACTGGCCAAGCGGGAGGCCGGCGACCATGACTGAAGCACGCCGCACCCATATCCAGTTCGGTAGCCGTCGGCAGGGGAAGACGGAGGAAGGCCGCAAGCGCCTTATCATCGCGATCCGGGCCGCTTGCAAGCGGCAGGCGATCGACGACGATATGCGCAAGGCCATTCAGGAGGATCTGATCGGCAAGGCGAGCATGTCCGACATGACCATCGCCGAGTTGGGCCGCCTGCTCGACCATTTCAACAAAGGCTGGAAGGGGCCGATGGGCCATCGTGCCCATATTGGAAAAATCAAGGCGCTATGGTGGTCGCTCTACTGGTTGGGCGCGATCGAAGAACCAGGCGACCGGGCCATATCGGCGTTCGTCGAGCGGCAAGCCCACGTCTCCGCCCTCAAATTCCTCGACCATCGCAAGGCCGCAAGCGTGATCGAAGCACTTAAGAGCTGGCTGGAGCGGGTGGGCGTGCAGTGGCCGGCACAGGAACAGACGGTCCGGATCGTCCAGGCTACGCCGGACTACACTGATCTGCATGCGGAACGCCACGCGGTATTGACTGCGATCGGAGACGCTTTGCGCGCGGGAGGCGCTCTTCACGGGCACCACGTCTATTACCTCCAGACCGCGCTGGGCCTCGTCGCGAACCACCATATGTGGTCGACCGCCGAATTGGACACCGCCATCCGCCTGCTCGGACGCAAGCTGCGGCGTTTGAAGGGCAAGGAGGTGCGTGACTGATGGCGCGCCCGCTGAACACCCGGCCCGACGAGTTGCCGATACCGCAGGATGCCAAGCCCCACCGGAGCTGGCCGGCGCTGATGCTCGACATGGCTGCGCATATCGGCGCCTATGACACGCTGCGGCTCGTCGATGCGTTTGCCGGCCAATATGTCTACGTGCCGCTCGATGCGTCGCGCAGCCCCTTCGCAGAAGTCCTCGGCCGTGACCAGGCCGCCGTCCTGTCGCGGATATATGGGCGTGAGAAATTGCAGATACCCGCCGGCCGCAGCGCTCTGGCGCGCGCCCGCCGGGCGGGTGTCGTCGCCCTGGTCCGTGCCAAGCGCCTGACCGTCAGTGAAGGCGCAGCCTGGTTACGCATGCCGGTGCGTCACCTCTCCACCTTGATTAACCACACGGACGAAGGCACAGATGCCGAACCGCTGCTTGATCTACAGCGGCCGCGCGATGCGCGCCAGATCGAGATGTTCGACCAGTAAATCACGACTGTTTCCATCTGCGGAAACCAGTCCGGCGCCCCGCCCTCGACTAGTTTGATCCGGCTTTTCAACGCCGTTTCAACTCGGGGGTTTCGTGTCCCAATCTTATTGCCAGCGGAGGCCCTGACATGCCGGGCTGGTTCCGCGTCGTTCTCGACCTCTGGCCGATCGCGTCCACCATCACGCCGGTCATTCTGCTCGCCGGCTTCCTCTGGCTGCGCCAGAAATTTCCGTCGAAGGAGGATTTCGACGCGCTCTCGATCAAGGTCGACAAGATCGATGTGGATCAGGTCGCCTGCAAGGTCGCCATTCAGGCCCTCAAGGAAGAACGGGACGATCCACCCACGCGCATCGAGTTGCTGGAAGGCGTTGCCAAGCTCGCTGAGAGGCTGAGCGCGGTCGAGGCGCGCAGCGAAGGCATCGCCGATCAGCTCGACACCGCCAACGACTATCTTCAGCTCCTTATCGAGCGGAGCGTCCGGCGATGATCCCCGCCGCGATCCTGCCGCTCATCCGGCGCGCCATCCTCGACCTTGTCAACGACGTGGGCGGCGAGGAGAATGACGACGTCCTGACCATCATGCTCACCGGCCTCGGGCACCGCTTCCCGCGTCCGGCCGTGACCGAACAGATGCGCTGGCTCGCCGAGCATGAGATGCGCCTGCTCGAAATCACCGAGTTCGGCCCCTACACCGTCGCCGCAATCCTGCCCAACGGTATCGAAGTCGCAGAGGGCCGCCTCAAGCTGGACGGCATCTGGCGCCACAAGACTGGCAAGCGCTGATGGGGCGCAAATCGTCCATCAAGAGCCTGCCGCCGCAGGTGCAAGCCGCTGTCGTCCAGGCGCTCGACGGCGGAGCGACGATTGACGACATCGTCGAAAGGCTCGCCGCGCTTGGTCACGATCGTTCCCGCTCCGCCGTCGGCCGCTATGCCAAGCAATATGGCGAACTGGCGAAGCGTCAGCGTGACATGCGCGTGGTCGCCGAAGCCTTCGCGTCAGAATTCGGCAGCACCGACAATGCTGAGGGCAAGCTCATGGTGCAGATGCTGACCAGCATCGGTGCACGCATGATCCTGCCCATGGCGGCGGAGGAAGAGCCGGAGATCGACGCCAAGGAATTTCACTTCCTGGCTAAGGCCACGAAGGAATTGCTGTCTTCCGCCAAGCTGGACGCGGAGCGAGACGCTCGTGTTCGCGAGGAGGCGAAGAAGGAAGCCAAGGAGGAGATGCGTCGGCAACTGGATGCGGCCGGGAACGAAGGTCGTATCGATCCGGCCGCCCTGGCGGAGGCGCGGCGCTATCTCGGCTTCGCCGAATAATGGCTGATCTGGCGTTTGGAGACGAGCTGCATAGGCTTATCCACTTCCATCCCTATCAACGGGCATGGTTGGCGGACAAGTCGCGCTTCAAAGCCGGCATGTTCTCGCGCCAGACGGGCAAGACCTTCACCAGTTGCGCCGAGCTGGTCGACGACTGCGTGGAAGCCGAACTGACGGGCAAGCGCACCCGCTGGGTCATCCTGTCGCGCGGCGAGCGGCAGGCGATGGAGGCGATGACCGAAAACGTCAAGCCGATGACCAAGGCGTTCTGGACGCTCTACAACGGGCTGAAGGGCGTAGCGCCCGATGTCTTCCAGGGCGACTGGCGATCCGAAGAGACAGGCGCCACTTATCGAACCTTCGAAGTCGAGTTTCCCGGCGGATCGCGCATCACCGCACTGCCCGCAAATCCCGATACAGCGCGTGGCTTCTCCGCCAATGCGCTGCTCGACGAATTCGCCTTCCATAAAGACAGCAAGGCCATTTGGGGCGCCCTTTTTCCAGTCATCTCCAAGGGGTGGAAGCTGCGCGTCATTTCGACGCCGAACGGCAAGAGCAACAAATTCTACGAGATCATGACGGCGAACCCTTCGATCTGGTCGCGCCACATGGTCGACATCTATCAGGCCGTCGCCGCCGGCCTCGACCGCAACATCGACGAATTGCGCGCCGGCATGAGCGACGCGGACCTATGGGCGCAGGAATTCGAGCTGAAGTGGCTGGACGAGGCCACGGCATGGCTCGATTTCGACCTCATAAACAAGGCCGAAACCCCCGGTTACGGCCGTCTTCGCGTCATAGAATACACCGATGGCGTAAAGACCAGGGACGACATCACCGGCGAGCCGATCGGGCAGACCAACGCCGAAGTCTTCATCGGCATGGACATAGCCCGGAAGAAGGACCTTACCTGCATCTGGGTCGCGGAAAAGCTAGGCGACACCCTCTATCCGCGCGAAATCATCACCATGCGGCGCGCACCATTTCAGGCGCAAATGCAGATGCTGGTGGATGTGGTGCAACGCGATCGGGCGTCCCGCGCCTCGATCGACGAAACGGGCATGGGTTTGCCCTTCGTCGAACAGGCCAAGGGTTTGCTGGGCAAGTTCCGCATCGAAGGCGTCACCTTCACGCTCCCCACCAAGTTCGCCCTGGCCACTATGCTTAAGGATCGGATGGAGGACCGCAAGTTCCGCATCCCGGCCGGCGACATCTACCTGCGCGACGATCTGCATTCGATCACCAAGGCCGTTACATCGACCGGCGCGGTGCGTCTCGTCCATGACGGCGAGAGCGACGGGCATGGTGACCGCTTCTGGGCGGCAGCTCTTTGCGTCAACGCGGCTGGCGAATTTGCCGGGCCGATCGAAGTCCAGCCGCTCCACCAACTGCGCAGCGGCGCCGATGAAACCATGATCACCACCACCGGCTTCGGCACCGTCCGGCGCCGCCCCAGCGGACTATATTTCTGATGGCTCAGCGACCCGCTCCCTACCGCTCGCGCGTCCGATCGACGTCGTTGACGACCCCTTCGGCCGAGTTGCTGACAGAGATCGCGACCACCCGCGACGGCCGCGACATCACCCAGCCATGGGTGCGTGGCTTGCGCGAGGCGAAGGACCCCAAACTCTCTACGGCTGTCGATTGGGGCGCCTATGACGTCGTCTTCAATGACGATCAGGTCAAGTCGACGATGCAGCAGCGCATCGGCGCCGTGGTCGCGCGCGACTGGAATGTCCTTGCCGGCGATGATGAAGACCCGCGTGCAGCCAAGGCGGCCGAGGCGTTCGATCGGACCATGAAGCGCCTGCCCTGGGATCGCATCACCGACAAGATGTTGATGGCCACCTTCAACGGCTACAGCGTCGGCGAACTGATGTGGGGCTATCGGGACGGATTGCTCGACCTTGTCGGCTTGAAGGTCCGCCATGCCCGACGCTTCCGCTACGATGACCAAGATCGGCTGCGGATGCTGACGCCGGGCAACATGCAGGGCGAAATCCTGCCGGAGCGCAAATTCTGGGTCCATTCCGTCGGCGCGGCGGACGACGACCAGCCATATGGTCAGGGACTTGCACACTGGCTCTACTGGCCGACCTTGTTCAAACGTAACGGCATCCGCTTCTGGAACATCTTCCTCGACAAGTTTGGAACACCGACCGCCATCGGCAAATATCCGCGCGGCGCATCGCGAGAAGAACAGACGAAGCTGCTGGCTGCACTGCAGGCCATCGCGACTGACAGCGGCTTCATCGTTCCCGAAGATGTCGCGGTCGATCTGCTGACGGCGGCCACCTCCGGCACCACCGACTTTCACACCCTCTGCCTCTACATGGACGCAGCGATCAGCAAGATCGTGCTGTCGCAGACGATGACCACCGACAATGGCTCATCGCGCGCCCAGGGCGAAGTCCATGCGGACGTTAAATTGGAGGTGGTCAAGTCGGACGCTGACCAGCTGACTGACAGCTTCACCGCCCAGGCCGCCCGCTGGTGGACCGACTTCAATTTCGGGCCGGACGTCGCCGCGCCAATCGTCCGCCGCATCGTCGAGGAACCGCAAGATACCAAGGCGCAGGCCGAAACCGACCAGACGCTTTCCGGCCTGGGGTGGGTTCGCACGAAGGACAGCTTCGAGGACACCTATGGAGAAGGCTTTGTTCGCCACGATGATCCTGAGGCGCCCTCCGCGCCTCCCTCCAAACAGCAGCAGCCCGACCGACGCGGCCATAATGGCGGGCCGCCGCTCGATTTGGTGGCCGAAGACGCGGCAGCGAAGGCGGTGAGCTTCGCGGCCGACGATCCACGTCCGCTCTATGTCTATCGGCAATTGCTCAACGCTGGCGAACTGCTCGATTGGGCGCTGGAACAGGGTTTCAAAGCTACGCTCCCGGCCGAGGAACTGCATGTCACCGTCATCTACTCCAAGCGGCCCGTAAACTGGTTTGCCATGGGCCATTTTGGCTCCAGTGGCGAAGTCGTCGTCGGACCCGGCGGGCCACGCCTGGTCGAGCGCCTGGGCGGCGGCAGCGCCGTTGCACTGCTCTTTCAATCGCCCGACCTCCAATGGCGTCATCGGGAGATGGCGGAGGCCGGCGCTAGCTGGGACTGGCCGTCCTACCTGCCGCACGTCACCCTGACCTACGATCCGGGCGACCTCGATATCGCGAAGGTCGCACCCTATCAGGGTCGCCTTGTGTTCGGGCCGGAGCGGTTCGAAACCATCCAGCCTGACTGGCAGGAGCAGCTTACGGAGCGCCCTACCGTCACCAGCTTCGCCGAGATGGACGACGACGGTCACGACGACGCCGATAGCATCGTCGACAGGATGATTGCCGAAGACGGATACCGCGTCGCAACGGCGATGACGGGAACCATAATCGAACGCCTCCTCGCCGCTGACAGCGAGACTGAGGCGCGAGCTATTCTCGCCGATGCCTTGGGCGCGATGGACGATGCTCCGCTGATCCAGGCGATCGAACGGGCTGGCTTTGCAGTGCAGCTCGGCTCTGCCTCTCAGGCTCCCACCGAGGTGACGGCATGACATGGCGTCCCAACACGGGCGTCGCACCCGTCTTCTACCCGCAATCTCCCGATCAGCCGTGCCCCGCACATCTCATTCCGGCTTCGGAAGCGGCAGGCGCCCGTGTGCGAGTGCGCCTGCGCTGCGGCACCGAGGCTTCGTGCAGCTGGCCAGTGATGGGCAAGCCGTTGCCGACGCGCTGGACGCTGATTGGTCACGATTTCGATATCCTCGAATGGAGGCGGACGTGATCGATATCTTCCGCCGTTTGCTCGACGCCGCAGCCGTCGAAATAACCCCTGATTTCGTCCGCCAACCGGCTTCCATGGGCGACGAATGCCAATGCCCGGATTGCGCGCGGGATGACCGCGCGTTGACATCCCCGGTGAGGCGCCAATGAGCCGCGCAACGGAAGCCCTGCTCGCGAAGATAAAGAAATGTCTAGCGCTGGCGAGAAGCGGCAACGAGCATGAAGCCGCAGCCGCTCTCGCCAAGGCCCGCGCCTTGATGGACGAGTATGGCATTACGCTCGACGACATTGCCTTGGCGGAACTGGGCGAAGCATCCGCCAAGGGGTCGATGACCCAGCGACCACCTACTTGGGAGGCACTCCTTTGCAGGACAGTTCGGCACGCCGTGGGTTGCAAAGTGATCATCGCTGCCGATCTTCAACGCATTTACATCGGACCGCGACCTGCCCCGGAGATTGCAAGCTACGCATTTGCGGTCCTGTTCCGGCGCCTGAAAGGAGCTAGGCAGGACTATATCCGCACCACCCTCAAGCGCTGCAGGCCGGCCCGGAAGCGCCAGCGAGCGGATGTGTTCTGCGAGGCATGGGCTTACGCGGTCTACAGCAAGATCAAGGCGCTAATGCCTCCGGTCGATCAGCATGAGAAGATCGACCAATACATCGCACGGCGCTTCGCCAGCTTGTCCGAAGTGAGCAGTCGAGCTCCGTCGACCAAACGAGGGCGGCTGGAGAATGATTACTGGCGAGGCCACCACGCCGGGCGCGCCGTCGATCTAGCCATCAGCATGGGAACAGGGGCGCAGCCCCTGCGGATCGCGTGACGCGCGCCCTACATAATGTGGAGACCCCGAATGGCTGACGCCCTC
This sequence comes from Sphingobium sp., assembly GCF_036170395.1. Lineage (GTDB taxonomy): Bacteria > Pseudomonadota > Alphaproteobacteria > Sphingomonadales > Sphingomonadaceae > Sphingobium. The sequence goes on along the minus strand of NZ_JAVHPD010000047.1, from coordinate 139,365 downwards.
GGTTATTCCATCTTCCTGAAACCGGACGATGTCGTTCGTGCCTTCGAGGCGCGCGGGACGCTGCAGCCAACCGTCGCCTGGTCGGAGATGATGCATGGAAATCATGCAGTCGCCTTTACGGTGGCCAAGATCGCCAAGCTCGATCTCCTGCGCGCGCTGCAGACGTCGATCGGCGGCACCATCCGCGACGGCGGCACATTCGAGGAGTGGAAATCGGGCATCATGCCCGAACTGCGCAAGGCCGGCTGGTGGGGCGCCGTTTCCAATCGTGAGCTGACCGGCACCGACGACACCATCATCGTCAACACCCGCCGCCTCAAGACCATCTACGGCACCAACGTCCGCATGAGCATGGCGGCAGGCCATTGGACCCGCATTCAGCGGCAAAAGGACGTCTACCCCTACCTCCGCTACCTGCCTTCGACGTCGGAGCATAAGCGCCCTCTCCATAAGACTTGGTATGGCATTTTGCTGCCGGTTGATCATCCGTTTTGGCAGACGCATTTCCCGCCCAACGGATGGGGCTGCAAATGCCATTTCGAGCAGGTTTCCGAGCGCAAGATGAAGCGCATGGGCTGGACCGTCACACCGGACGATAAGCTGCCGCAAGGGGCGCGCCAGTTCGTGCCGGCCAGCGGCGAACCGATCATGGTGCCGGACGGCATCGATCCCGGCTTCAGCTACAATCCCGGCACGGCGCATCTTCGCGCCATCACCGCCAAAACAGTGGCATCTCTCCGTGACGCGGTGGACGCCGGCCTTGACGCGGAGGCCGACCGGACGTTGCGCGACATCGTCGCCGATGCGGCATTCGACCAATTCCTTGCCGCGCCGCATGGCGCCTTTCCTGTCGCCATACTCGACCCCGCTCAGCAGGCGGCGATGCAGGCCCGGAGCCGGGTCATCGTAATGCCTGCAGGCGTCTACAGGAAGCAGCGCGGCGATGCGCCGGAAATCTCACGCGGTCATCCCGAACTGACCACCGACGACTATCGCCTACTGCCCGACATCATGGCGCGGGCGCTGGTGGTCGCGCAGCAGGGCAACAGCAAGCTCATCTTCTTCGCCGATGCGGCCGGCAACATCTGGAAAGCCGTGGTCCGTCAGGATACCGGCGATGAACTGCCGGTGCTGGTCAGCTTTCATCGCAGCCGCCCACGCAACATCGCGGCCGAGACGCGCAACCTGACCATCCTCGTGGATAGACGCCAATGATGGGGAAGAGTGCGATGCGCGGCAGGGACTTCCTGTCCCCTGCTAAGCGTTCGACGGCCTTAGCCTCGCGCTACGGAGGGAAGAGTTCACCGCGTCGCGCGCATCGCCCGCCCTAGTTAGCGCACCAGCCCCTAATTTTCAATTCTCCCCTCTTCCTCTCAGCAGCAGGAGTATGACGTGAAAGACCCATTCCACTACGAAGGCGACAAACGCTGGTCCCCGGCGAGTCGCTGTTTCGTCATCGCCCCCAACGATGCCGCCGAACTTCCTTTTGTCACCAAGGGCATTCGTGCGGACGGGGACGGAGTGATCAAGTTCCGGCCGGTCGGGCAAGAAGACGACGTCTCGCACCCGGTTTTGGCCGGCGAGATTATCCCCGTCCGTGCTACCCATGTCCGTGCCACCGGCACGAGCGGCCAAACCACCATTATTGGATACGCTTAATGATCGGGTTCGGCTTCCAACATGGTAGCCGCCGCGCGCGGCTAGGCGGCGCGAGCCCCCCGTCCGCCGCGCCGGGATTGGCCGCCACAGCCTACCCGGTCGTCCCGACAATTCACTATCACCCCCACAGCCAAGCCGCCACGCTGGACGGGTCCAATCGCGTCACCGCATGCCCCGATCTTGCCGGCCTCGCGGCTTTGTCGGGCATCAGCTTCGCTGGAGCCACGATCGGCCCTGTCCAAATGACAGACGCGCTGGGGCGCAAATTCTGGCGCTTTCGCGGCGCCGATGCGCTGCTCGTCTCCAATGCGCTGAATGCCCTGTCGGCACGAGCCGTCGCCTGCTTCATGGTGGCGCGCATTCATCTTGGAAAGAACAGCGTCAATCTCTTCTCGCCGCGTTATTCGGCCTACACCGATGATGCGACCAACACCAATTATAGCGGGGGCTCCACGGTTCGAACCGTCGTCGCCAGCAACAGCGCGCCATGGCTTTATGGTGCCGGGATCGGGGCTTTTACCGACGTCGTCAATGGCTACAAAGCCATCCCCGGCGCGCAGCTTCAAGTGATCGGCGTCGCATCGCGCACCACCGCCAATGGCGGCCAGCGCCTCTACGTCAACGCTGACGCCGCCAGCGTGGCGCAATCGGGCGTCACCTCGACAGGGTGCGTTGGCGGTGTCATTGGCGCCGTCCCGGCTGCATCCAACGGATTGACGCTGGGTTCACAGGCCCAAAGCTCGGCGGGTGGCTTCTTCGATCTTTACGAATTCACCCTTTGGTCCGCGTCCCTCACGAATGCGCAGGCTGACGCGATCGCGGCCGCCATGGTCGCCAACTATGCCATTCCCGCCATCGACGGCCAGCTCATCCTGACTGGCGACAGCATCACGAACGCTGTCCCCACCGCACTGCCGACCGACCCGATGAGCGGCGGCAATATCGCGATGCTCATGACCGATCCCGGCGGGCTGCAAGTCCCTGCCAGCCTCCGGGTGATCAACCTGGGCGAGAGCGGCAACCAGGTTTCCAACTTGGTCGCCAAGCGCGATGCTGCCAACACGATGTTCAACGCGCTCTACCCGGGCGGGCCGGACAAGAACATCGTCGCGTGTCAAATCGGTCGCAATGACGTCGCCGAGACAAATGGCAAGCTAAATTCCACCCAATATTATTCGGCCCTGACAGCGCTCTACAACAGCGGCTCCACTGGCTATCTGCAGCGCGGCTGGAAAGTCGTCCACGTGGCAAATATCGCCGGACCTGATACCGCCGTCACAACGAATGTCATCGGTGCCGAGAACACGATCCAGAAGCGGCTTGAAGCGATCCGCCTGCTGGTGGCGGACCCTGCCAATCACCTACCTAATCCGACGTTCCTAGCTGACTGCTTGGCGGGACCCGGTCAGACCTATGACGGGCGGCTGAGCGTGCTCCACCTATACGACGTGACGGCGGGTGGCGACTCAAAGTTCAAAACGTCCACCGACGCTCAGGACAACGCCTCCGGCTATTATGACGTTGACCAGACGCACCTTCGGCTTGCGGGTCAGCGGCTGATGCTGAGCGGCGGAGACACGCCCAACTTCGGCTACGGGGCAATTGTGTGATGCCCAAAACCGCCGAGCGTCATACGTATCAGACATTCGCCGCCGTTGGGCGGGGGATGGGGCGCGTCAACGCCCCAAGCCGACGGATATGACCCGTCACGACCCGGCTGGCCAAAGCCGGAACCATCCCGCCATCCAACGCTGGACGGCGTGATCAAATAGAGAACAACGTGATAGAGTCGAGTCCATTTTCAGGCATTATGCAAACAGCTTGCAAGGGAGTTGCAGGAACGCTGCTGCCAGTCAGCCCTGTTCAACCCGCAGCACCCTACATCGGCGGCAAGCGCAATCTCGCGAAGCGGATCATCAGCCGCATCAACGCTACGGCCCATGCCACCTACGCCGAGGTTTTTGTGGGCATGGGAGGTATCTTCCTGCGACGCGACATGCGCCCGCGGTCGGAGGTTATCAACGACTGGTCCGAGGACGTCTCCACGTTCTTCCGCGTCTTGCAGCACCACTATGTGGCATTCCTTGACATGATCCGCTTTCAAATCGCCTCTCGCGCGAATTTCGAGAAGCTGTTGGCGCAGGAGCCCCGTTCACTGACGGACATGCAGCGCGCCGCGCGCTTCTTGTATCTACAGCGTATGGCCTTTGGGGGCATAGTCCAGCGCCGCTCTTTCGGCGTAGCGCCATCCCGGCCGAGTCGCTTTGATGTGACGAAGCTCCAACCTATGCTCGAGGCGATCCATGAGCGTCTCTCAGCGGTCACGATCGAGCGACTGCGCTGGCAGGACTTCCTGCGGCGCTACGATCGCGCGGAAACGCTGTTCTATCTAGACCCGCCCTACTTCGATTGCGAGGGCGACTACGGAGCGGGAATGTTCGGTCAGGAGGAATTCGCCGAAATGGCCTCCTTGTTGGGGATGCTGAAAGGCCGCTTCATTCTCAGCCTTAACGACCACCCAACCGTCCGCGATATATTCAGGGGGTTCGCGATCGAGGAGGTGGAAACGACCTATCAGGTAAGCGGCATCGGGCGCGCCCAGCGCGCGCGCGAGCTCATCATCTCCAAGCTGGTGTGATGCTCTCTTCGCTTCCCGCTTTCATTTCCCACTTCGGTCTCCGCCAACGGAACCGCGACGGCGCCAAACGCCCCGTAAAGCCGTGGGAAATGGAGGGTGGGGAGCGATCGGTGCAACAAGTGGAAAGCTCTCACGGATTTGCCCCGATTTTCTCGGTTCACAACCTCGCCATTGATGCCAATGCAACGTAAAGTGCCACAAATTTCCCACTTGCAGTCCCGAAGACGAAAAACCCGCGAAAAGCCCATTTTTCCGGGCATCTCATCCCGATACGTCCCCAAAAACCCCCGCAATATCCCGCATCGGTGAAGTGGGTAATAAATGGCGCGGCACAGCCACGAACCTCATCCGAAATCAACCGATAGGAAATCGCCGGGGCGATCCGCTGCCCCGCCTGCTCGATCAGATGCTGGCGCGCGCGGGCGAACCCACGGTGATCGAGCGGGCGACCAGCCGCCCCTGGGCCAGCGCGCTGTTCGAGGGGCGGCGCCATATTATCCGCCTCCGCTTCAGCGGCACGGACTATCTGGCCCGCTGCGACGCTTTCCTTGCCGATATCGACACGGCGGAATGGCGTCTCGGCGGTCATTTCCTGGCCGATATCAGCATCGACGATGGCGACGCCGACGCGACAAGCCTGTGGGTCGAACTGTCGGCGCTCACCATTCAGGACTGGTGAGCGCTCAGCGGCGTCCCGCCATGGAGCGCAGCGCGCCGAGCGCGGCGCGCAGCGCTTCGTCCGTGTCCTGCGCCACCGCCTCGCGCACCGGCACGGGCTGGGCGGCGGGCATGTCGGCGATGACGCCGCGCCCTGCGACCGGCGGCACCGTCGCGCGGCTGCGCTGGGCAAGCCCGCGCTCCAGCCGTTCGGTCAGTTCAGAGACCGACAGCCCCTGCGTCGGCAACCGCAGCGGCAGCGGGGCGGGCGTCGGCGCGGGCTCGACCTCCGGCGGCGAGACGGCGATCGGCGCGGCAAAGCGCGGCGGCTCGGCAAAGGCCGGCGCAGCGGCAGGTGCGCGCGCGAAGGCGGGCTGCGGCAGTTCGGCCTCGCTCAGCGGCGCGGGCGCGCTTGGCATGGCGAAAGGCGGGGGCGGCAACACCGATTCGGGCTGCGGCTCGGGATTGGCGACCAGCGGTCGGCGGCTCCCTTCCGGCCGGCCGAAAATCTCCAGCCCGTCGAAATCGCGGCTGGCGAAGATGGGCGGGCGCGGCGGCGCGTCGGGATGGGCGTCGGCCCGGCGCAGCACCGGCGCGTCGGCCTCATTGGCGGCGGCCCGTCCGCGCGCCAGCGCGGTCAGCTTGGAGAATGCGAAACCCATAGTCTTTGCTCCCTGGACGCGATCCTGGCGTCCCTCTTCTATCCTCTGCGGCTCGTCACGCCCGGCGGATCGGCGAGTCGCGCTCACGACGCCCGCCGCCATCAGCGCGCCGAAACCCGCCAGCATCAGCCGCGCCTTGAGGCCCAGCGGCGGCGCGGCGGCGGGCACCGCTTCGCTGAGCCCGCTCGACGCCACGACCATCTCGACCAAGCCCACCGGCGCCCACAGGATGATGAGCGCCACGGCGAGCGCCGCCAGCCCCGTCATCATCGCCCCGTTGCGCGCCGTATTCGGCATCCGCGCTTGCTTCCTTCCGTTCAGGCGGCCGCCCGGTCGGCGCAGGGCCGGCCCAGCAGCCGCTGGTAAACAGGTTCGTAACGCAAAATGTTTGACGACCAGTTACGCTCGCGCTCCACAAAAGCCCGCGCCACCGCGCGCCGTGCCTCCCATCCGTCGCGGTTCGCGAACAGCCCGGCCAGCGCCGCCGCGATCGCCGCCGGATCGTCGGGCGCGAACAGCGTGCCGGTAACGCCATCCTCGATCAGCTCGCGATGCCCGCCGACATCCGACGCCGCGACCAGCCGGCCCTGCGCCATCGCCTCCAGCGGCTTCAATGGCGTCACCAGTTCGGTGAGCCGCATCGCCTTGCGCGGGTAAGCCAATATGTCGACCTGCGCATAATAATGTTCGACCTGATCGTGCGGCACGCGGCCAACGAAGACGATATGGTCGGCGAAGGGCGAGGCCATCGCCTGCGCCCGCAGCGCCTCTTCCATCGGTCCGCCGCCGACCAGCAGCAGTTTGGCTCTGGGCCGCGCCCGCACCAGCTTGGGCATCGCCGCGATCAGGTCGTCCAGCCCCTCATAATCATAGAAGCTGCCGATGAACCCGACGACATCGGTCCCCGCCAGCCCCAGCCGGTCGGTCAGCGCAGGGTCGCGCGCTACCGGATCGCCGAACTGCTCCAGGTCGACGCCGTTGGGCGACACGATGATCTTGGCCGGGTCGATCCCGCGCGCGATCAGGTCGCCGCGCAGCCCTTCGCAGATCACCGCGACCGCATCGGCATTGCGTACCGCATGGGTCTCCAGTTGCCGCGTCAGCCAGTAGCGCGGGCTGCCTTCCGTGCCGGTCCCGTTGCCGACCGCCGCATCCTCCCAGAAGGCGCGAATTTCGTAGATCATCGGCAGGCCGTGCCGCTTCGCCACCTTCTGCGCGGCGAGCGCGTTCAGCACCGGCGAATGGGCGTGGATCACATCGGGCCGCCATTGCCGCACCAGCGCCTCGATCGCATCGGCATGAGCGGAAATGTCGCGCCACTCGCGGATCAGCGGATTGCCGCCCGACGCCTCGCCCGGCGTGCGGTGAAAGCGCAGGCCGTCGACCATCTCCTCAGCCGGTCCCTCGGCGACGTGGCGGCGGCCGGTGATCCCGCGCACCTCCCAGCCCTTGGCGATCTGCGCGCGCAGGATCGCGCGGGTGCGGAAGGTATAGCCGCTGTGCAGCGGCAGGCTGTGGTCCAGCACGTGGAGGATGCGTGTCATAGCCCGCCCTGTTTGCCGGAAAAGGTTTAACGGCCCGTCAACTCTGTCGCGCTACGAAAGGTCTGCCGAACAGCAACCCGTTCACGTCGAGCGGAGGTTCGAGCCTGCCGAGAACCGAAGTCGAGACGCCGTTCTCGACTGACGCTTCTCGACTTTGCTCGAAGCTGCTCGAACCGAACGGAAGCGCTGAAGACCTGCCAAGCGAATGATCGACGCATTGTCCCTCCTGATCAGCCATGGCGTGATCCTGCTCGCGGCCTGGCGGCTGCTGCCGCGCGCCGATCTGGACCGCGATCCGCCGCGCACGGAGCATAGCGACGATGCGTGACCTCTTCTTCCTCGCCTTTCTCGGCGTGTTCGGCCTGATGGGCCTGCGCCGGCCGTTCCTGCTGGTCGCCCTCTATTGCTATATCGACATCGTCTCGCCCCAGCGGCTTTCCTATATGCTGCTGAATTCCGTTCCCATCTCGGCCATGGCCTTCGCCGCGATGGTGGGTTCCTGGCTGCTGATCGACGACAAGAAGGATTGCCGATTCTCGGTGCGGCAAATGCTGATGCTCGTGCTGGTCGGCTATTGCGGCTATACGACCATGACCGCCGATTTCCCGGTCGAGGCGCTGACCAAATGGAACTGGGTGTGGAAGGCGATCATCGCCGGCATCTTCCTGCCGCTGGTGCTGCGCACGCGGCTGCGGATCGAGGCGCTCACCCTCTTCATGATCCTGTGCGCCAGCACCATCATCATCAACGGCGGCATGAAGACGGCGCTGTCGGGCGGCGGCTATGGCGTGCTCAATCTCATGGTCGAAAACAACAGCGGCCTCTATGAAGGCAGCATCATTTCCTGCGTCGCCATCTCGCTGATCCCGCTCATCCTCTGGTTCACCAATCACGGCACTATCTTCCCGCCCGACTGGCGCGTGAAGCTGTTCTGCTACTGCCTCTGCCTCGCCTGCATGTTGATGCCGATCGGCACCGAAGCGCGCACCGGGCTCGTCTGCCTGGTGATCCTTGCCGGCCTCATGCTGCTGCGCTCGAAGCGCAAATTCATCTACGGCCCGCTGATCGTGCTAGCCGCGCTCGTCTCCATCCCCTTCCTGCCGCAAAGCTTCACCCAGCGGATGCAGACGATCGAAAATCACCAGGGCGACGAAAGCGCCGCCACCCGCGTCGCGGTATGGATGTGGACGCTCGACTATGTGAAGCAGCATCCGGGCGGTGGCGGCTTCGACAATTATCTCCAGAACAGCTTCACCTATTTCGCCACCAGCACCGTGGGCGAAGGCGACGCCAAGCGGATCGAGCGCCGGCTCGTCACCGACAAGGGCCGCGCCTATCACAGCGCCTATTTCGAGATGCTGGGGGAACAGGGCTATTTCGGCTTCGCCGTCTGGGCGCTGATCCACCTCATCTGCTTCATCCGCACCGAATCTATCCGCCGCGCCTATCGTAAGCGCGACGGGCCGGACGATGCTTGGGTCGCGCCCTTCGCCCTCGCGCTGCAACAGGGGCATATCGTCTACATGATCGGATCGCTGTTCGTGGGTATCGCTTACCAGCCCTTCATCTTCATGATGCTCGCCCTACAGATCGGGCTCGACACCTATCTGTCCCGGCTGAAGAAGGCGGAGGCGCAGCGCGGCCTCAACCTCGCCCTCGCCGCCCGGCGGCAGCAGGCGCCGGCATGAGCGGCGAACTGCGCGCGCTGGGCCTGGCCCATGGCCTGTTGCTGGGGCTGCTGCTCGCGAGTCCCATGGTTGCCCCCGCCCTGCTGCCTTATGCGGTGAGCGCGCTGTTCCTCCTCGGCGGCTTTCAGTTGCGCCTCGCCGATCGCCGCTGGGATCTGCGCGGCGGCCCGGCCGCCTGGATCAGCCATATCCGCATGGCCCCGCGCCGCCTGATCCCCTGGGGCGCGGCGGCGGTGGCGGCGCTGGTGGCCGGCGATTCGCGCAGCGCCATGGCGGTCGCCAGCGCGGCGCTGCTGAGCGAACTGCTCGTCTATCCGATCAGCGCCCATCTGCTGGGACAGCTCAGCCGCCCCCTGGTAGCGCTGATCCTCGCGCTGCTGATCGCCCTCGCCGGCGCGGCGGCAAGCGAGACCATGGCCTATGTCATCGCCTTCATGACCGGCATCGCCACCTGTCTCCTGTGGATGCGCGGTCCCGATGGGGAGGCACGGGCGCTCGCCATCGCGCTCGGCGGGGCAGCCGCCGCTGCGGTCGTTCCGCTCGCGCTACCCGCCAGCCTGCCCTTCGCCCTGCCGACGGGCCTCGTCTGCGCCACGCTGGCGCTGGCGCACCTCTCGGTGCTGCGCCGCCGCCCGGTGCCATGGCAGCCGGTCGATGGCGCAAGGCCGCCCGTCAGGCGTCCGCTCTGGCTACAGCCGCCACGGCTGTCTTGAACGCATCGACGAAGGCCGGGATATCATCCGGCTTGCGGCTGGTGATGAGATTGCCGTCCACCACGACCTCCTGATCGACCACGCTCGCGCCGGCATTGGCAAGGTCGGTGCGGACCGAGGGCCAGGACGTGACCGTCCGCCCGTCCACGACATCGGCCTCGACCAGCAGCCATGGCCCATGGCAGATCGCCGCGACCGGCTTGCCCGACAAGGTGAAGTTGCGGACGATCTCGACGGCCTTCTCATTGGTCCGCAGCGTATCAGGGTTGGCGACCCCGCCAGGCAGCAGCAGGCCGTCATACTCCTCGATATTGACCTGATCCAAAGTCATGTCGGGCGTGATCGTGTCGCCCTTCTCGTCATGCTTCATGCCCTGGATCGGATCGGTCTTGGGCGAGGCGAGCGTCACCTGCGCGCCTGCTTCGATCAACGCTTCGCGCGGATCGAACAGTTCGGACTGCTCGAACCCGTCGGTGGCCACGATCAGGATACGGCTTTGTTCGACGGACGGCATGGCAATTCTCCTGGGTTAGGCGGGATGCCGTTCAACGGGCCGCAGCCCCTAAGGGTTGCGGAACGAAGCGATGAACGGCGGGTTTTGCGGCATGAGAAGGACAGACATGCCCCAAGACGTCGTCACCCACGCAGACCACAGCATCCCCGGCATCACGCGACGCGCCCTGAAGCGCGGCTGGGCCTATTATCACCCTGACGGCAACCGCATCACCGACCGGGACGAGATCGACCGGCTGAACCGCATCGCCCTGCCGCCCGCCTATCGCGACTGCTGGTTCTGCCCGTCGCCCTGGGGCCATATCCAGGCGGTCGGCTATGACGACCGGGGGCGCAAGCAATATCGCTACCACACCGATTTTCGCGCCGCGCGAGAGGCGGAGAAATATGCCGGCTGCCCGGATTTCGGCCGCGCCTTGCCGAAGCTGCGCGCCAGGCTGGAAAGCGACCTCTCCAAACGCGGGCTGCGCAAGGACCGCACCATCGCCGCCGTCGTGCGCCTGCTCGACCTCGCCAAGCTGCGCGTCGGCAACGAACATTATGCCACCGTCAACAAGAGCTTCGGCGCCACGACGCTTCGCCGCCGCCATGTCGACCTGTCGGGCAAGTCGCTGACGCTGCGCTTCCGCGCCAAATCGGGCAAGGAGCAGCAGCAGACCATCACCGACGCGCGCCTGCTGCGCTTCGTGCGGCAGGTGCAGGATCTCCCTGGCCAGCATCTGTTCCAATATCTGGACGAGAACGGCGATCCCCGCCCGATCAGTTCCGGCGACGTCAACGCCTATATCGCGCAAGCGATGGGCGGCCCCTTCACCGCCAAGCATTTCCGCACCTGGGGCGCGTCCACCATCGCTTTCGAGACGCTGGCGGAAGGGCATGTGTCGCTGAAGCAGCTACTGGAACCGGTCGCGCAGGCGCTCGGCAACACGCCTGCGATCAGCCGCAAAAGCTATGTCCATCCCGCCCTCATCGCCCTATGCCGCGACGGGCAGGATGAATGGCGCGCGGGCCTGCGCCTGCCGCGTCGCACCCGCTATCTCTCGCGCGGCGAGCGCGGCCTCATCGCCTTCCTCGACAGCGTCGCCGACTGCGCCCCGCTTGCAGCGGCCGCCTGATCTGGGCCAATAGGGCGACATGGCTGACAAGAAAGACCCCGCGCTGCCCGCGTTCCAGGTGAAGGCGCCCAACTTCGTCGAAATGTGGCACAGCACCATCGACTGGGTGCAGGTCCATTATGCGTCGATCGCGATCGGCACCGGCGCGGGCATCCTCATCTATCTCGCGCTCGCGGCGATCCGCCAGTTCGGCAAGCGCAATCGGGGAACGCGGGGCGACTCGCTCGGCTATGGCAATGTGCTGAGCCGCGCGGCGGCGCGCACCACCCATTATTTCATGGTGCTGGTCGCCGCCCGCCTGGTGGTGGGCTATGCCGACGCGCCGGCCTCGCTCCACCGCACCGTCGCCTTCCTCTTCACCATTGCCGCCGTGCTCCAGGCGGCGATTTGGGCGCGGGAGATCATCCTCGGCCTCATCGAGCGGCGCACCCTGGCGGAAGATGGCGGCAGCGAAACGCTCGCCAACGCCATGGGCCTCATCCGCGTCCTCGTCAGCTTCGCGCTGTTCGCGGTGGCGGCGATCGTGGTGCTCGACAATCTCGGCGTCAACGTCACCGGCCTGGTCGCCGGCCTCGGCATCGGCGGCATCGCGATCGGCCTCGCGGCACAGGGCATCTTCTCCGACCTGTTCGCCGCTCTCTCGATCATCTTCGACAAGCCTTTCCGCCGGGGCGAGATCATCACCTACGATCAGACCACGGCACGGGTCGAGAAAATCGGCCTCAAAAGCACGCGCCTGCGCGCGATGAGCGGCGAGAAGAAGGTCATCTCCAACGCCAACCTGCTGCAAAAGGAGATCACCAGCCTCCAGACCCTGACCCAGCGCCGTGTGACCTACGCCATCGGCATCATCTACCAGACGGCAGAAGAGAAGGCGGAGGCGCTGCCCACGATCCTCAAGGAGATCGTGGAGGCCGAAGGCATGATCTTCGTCAACGCGGGCATCGTCCAGTTCGGCGCGAGCAGCCTCGACTATCAACTCAATTTCGACGTGCCGGATCCCGACCATCACGACTATTTCGAGATGCGCCACCGCATCGGTCTCGCCATCTGGAAGCGCTTCAATGCAGAGGGGATCGAATTCGCCTACCCCACCCAAACCAGCTTCACCGCTGCGCCCGATGGGAAAGCGATCATGCCTTATGCGGAGGTTCAGCCGGTTCGGTCGGTGAGCGTCGCTCCCTAAAGCAGGCTGAGCTGCGCCACCGGCGCGAAGCTGCGGCGGTGGAGCGGGGTCGGGCCATGTTCGCGCAGCGCCGCCAGGTGCCGGGCGCTGCCATAGCCCTTGTTCGTCTCCCAGCCATAATGCGGATGCTCGGCCGCCGCCGCGATCATCATCCGGTCGCGCGCCTCCTTGGCAAGGATGGAAGCGGCCGCGATCGACAGGCATTTGGCGTCGCCCTCCACCACCGCCGTCGACGCCCAGCGCCATTGCGGGCAGCGCCCATTCGGATTGAAATTGCCGTCCACCAGCACATGCGCGCAATCATGGGTTAGCGCCTCGACCGCACGAGTCATCGCCAGCATCGTCGCCCACAGGATGTTGATCGCGTCGATCTCCTCGACGCTGGCGACGCCTATGCCCCAGCACAGCGCGCGGCGCTTGATCTGCCCCTCCAGCACCCCGCGCTTCGCCGCGCTCAGCTGCTTGCTGTCGTTGAGGCCATCGGGGCAATCCTCGACGCGCAGGATGACGGCCGCCGCGACCACCGGCCCTGCGAGCGGCCCCCGCCCCGCCTCGTCCACCCCGGCGACAAGGCCGGGATGATGGCTCAGTTCATGGGCGAAGTCAGGGCCGCAATTAGACATCAGCGTCAAACCCCAGCGGCACACCCATCGGGCCATGGCCCAACCCAAGCCCCGGCGCCCCTTCCAATGCTGCGCGGACATAGCGTCTAGCGCGGTCGATTGAGGCTTCCAAAGGCCAGCTTTCGCCTAAGCCTGCCGCTATGGCGCTTGCAAGAGTGCAGCCGGTCCCATGACTATGATCGGTATCGATGCGGTCGCCTTGCCATTCACTAAGGGAGCCGCCTGGCCATACCAGCAGGTCACGAATGGTTCTTCCTCTCCCGTGCCCGCCCTTCAACAGCAGTGGCTTTCCGGATGCTCTGACCAATGCGCGCGCAGCAGACAATCGGGATTCGGCATCGACAGTCGACATCCCGGACAGCACTTTCAGCTCAGGGATGTTAGGCGTGGTGACATCTGCCAGCGTCATCAGCCGGTGAAAAACCGCTATGGTTGCTTCATCCGCCAGCGCGCTTCCGCTCGTCGCAACCATGACCGGATCGAAAACGATCGGAATTTTCTCGACCCGTGTGACCCGCTCCCTAGTCTCCCATTTGACCTGATCAGGATAAGAGACGGCGGCGATCTCTTTCGTTTCAACAAAAGGTGGCGAACAAAGCCTCTCCGCCACCGCATTCGCCGTCTCCGCGCTGCCGATCATGCCGATCTTCACGGCATCGACGCCGATGTCGTTCACCACGCTGTCGATCTGCGCCAGCACCATATCGGTCGGCACCAAATGCACCGCCTGCACCCCCAGCGTATTCTGCGCCGTGATCGCGGTGATCGCGGTCATGGCGTGGCCGCCCAGCAGCGTCACCGTCTTGATGTCCGCCTGAACGCCCGCGCCGCCGCCGCTGTCCGACCCGGCGATGATGAGGATGCGCGCGGTCATCCCCTGAATTTGCGCTCGCTCGATGCCGGGTTCCCGGCAAGCGCCTTGCCCACCCGCGTCGGCCGGTCCATCAGCTCGCCGCCGCAATTGGGGCAGCGATCGTCGAGCGCCTCGGCGCACGGCGCGCAATAAGTGCACTCGAACGAACAGATAAACGCGCCCGGCGCATCGGCGGGCAGATCGACGCCACAGCGCTCGCAATCGGGGCGCATTTCAAGCATCGACCACCACCGTCATGCCAGCGAAGGCTGGCATCTCACTTTTCTTCTTCACCTCCGAAGAAGCGGGATCCCAGCCTTCGCTGGGATGACGAAGCAAAAAACCCTTCACGCCGCCGCCTTCTCGACCGCCGCGCAGATGCGCTCGACCACGTCGCGCACCTGATCCTCGCGGTCGCCTTCGGCCATCACGCGGATCACGGGCTCGGTGCCCGACGGGCGGATAACCAGCCGCCCCGCGCCGTTCAGCTCCGCCTCCGCCTGCGCGATCACGCGCCGGACATCCTCATGCTCCAGCGGCTTGCCGCCGGCGAAGCGTACATTCTTGAGCAATTGCGGCACCGGATCGAACTGGTGCAGCACCTCGCTCGCGGGCTTGCCCGCCCGCACGAGCGCCGCCAGCACCTGCAACGCTGCCACCGTGCCGTCGCCGGTCGTGCCATAATCGCTAAGTATCATATGCCCCGACTGTTCGCCGCCGACATTGAAGCCGCCCTCGCGCATCCGCTCCAGCACATAGCGGTCGCCAACCTTGGTCCTCTCCAGCCCGATGCCGCGCCCGGCCAGAAACCGCTCCAGCCCCAGGTTCGACATCACCGTCGCCACCAGCCCGCCGCCGCGCAGCGTGCCGGCCGCCGCGAAATTGCTCGCGATCAGCGCCATGATCTGGTCGCCGTCGACGATTTGCCCCTTCTCGTCCACCACGATCAGCCGGTCCGCGTCGCCATCCAGCGCGATGCCGATGTCCGCGCCCGACGACACGACCGTTTCCTGACACAGCAAGGGCGCGGTCGATCCGCAGCCGTCATTGACGTTGGTGCCATTGGGGCTGACCCCCACCGCGACCACCGTTGCCCCAAGCTCCCACAGCGCCGAAGGGGCGACCTGATAGGCGGCGCCATTGGCGCAATCGACCACGATCTTGAGGCCGTCGAGCCGCAGCTCGGCGGGAAAGCTGGATTTGACCGCGTGGATATAGCGGCCGCGCGCATCCTCGACCCGGCGGGCGCGGCCGATATCCTTGGACGCGGCCAACGGAATATCCTGCCCCAGCAGCGCCTCGATCTTCAGCTCGTCCTCGTCCGACAGCTTGTAGCCGTCCGGCCCGAACAGCTTGATGCCATTGTCGAAATAGGGGTTGTGGCTGGCGGAGATCATGACCCCCAGGTCCGCCCGCATCGAATGGGCGAGCAATGCGACGGCGGGCGTCGGAATGGGGCCGAACTGCACCACGTCCATGCCCACGGCGGTGAAACCCGCGACCAGCGCGTTTTCGACCATATAACCCGACAGCCGCGTGTCCTTGCCGATGACGACGCGATGCCGGTGGCTGCCGCGCTGAAAATGCGTCCCCGCCGCCATGCCGACCTTCATCGCCAATTCGGCGGTCATCGGCCACTGGTTGGTCCGCCCGCGAATGCCGTCGGTGCCGAAAAATTGCCTGCTCATGGCGCTTCCATGCACCGAGCAGGGTTGCCGCTGCAACCCATTTGCATCCGGCGCGTCGGCTCAGCCCTGATCGCGATAGGCCATCTGGAGGATGCCCCAGTGCCGGCCCTTGATATGGATGGAGGCGATGACCTGCTTCAGCAGGATCACCTCGCCATCGGCGGTCAGCCGGCGATAGGCCTTGATGCAGAAGGGCTGGGTGATCTTCGCCTGCTCGCGCGTATCGGGGAAATCGAACATCACGCCCTGGCGCGAATATTCGAGGTTCCAGTGGTCGTCGCCCGGCCGTTGCGGCTGCGCGCGTTCAGGCATGGCGATCGCGCCAAAGGCGTTGCGATCGGTGAAGGTCATGCCGAACAGGCCGGCGTAGCCGCGCGCCATCTCCTGCCGCTCGCGGGCAGCGGGCAGCATCGCGGTTTGCACGGGATGGGTGAATTGCGGCGGATTGGTGCCCGCGATCGGCGTATAATGGTGGGCGAAGATGTCCGCCTCCCGCGCCTCGCCCCGGTCGATCGCCTGCTCGACCGCACGGGCGACCGCTTCGGCACTCTCCAGGCAGAAGCGGATATAGGGCGAATCGGGGATTTCGACGCCGCTTTCGGCCAGATGCTGGAGCAGCGCATTGGCCTCCTCGCTGGTGCTCGACACACGCCCCGACAAGCGTTGCAGGCCATCGGCATTGTCGCTCGACGTACTGGCGAGCGCGGCGAGGCCGGTGCGGATCTCGCCCGCCGAATCGACCATCGATCCGATCCGAGCGGCCACCGCCTCGCTGTTGCTCGACAGACCGTGCATCAATGTGCTGAGCCGCTCGACCAGCGCCTCGATATTCTTGGTGTCGCTCAGCGCCGTGCGCGCGGTCTGGACGCCATGGGTGATGCTGTCCAGCATTCCGCCCGCCTCGCCGGTCAGCGCCCCGATCGACTGCTCGATCGTATGGGTCGCCGCCGCCGTCTCCTGCGCCAGCTTCTTCACTTCGGACGCGACGACGGCAAAGCCCCGGCCGGCATCGCCCGCGCGCGCCGCCTCGATCGTGGCGTTGAGCGCCAGCAAATTGGTCTGGCTCGCGATGCCGCTGATGACGCTGGTCACATGGGCGACGGTCTTGAGCGCCTCGCCAAAGCCGTCGAGTCGCGCATGGACGCGGTTCACCTGTTCGATCAGGTTGACGAAATTGCTGTTGGCGGCGGACAGCTGCCGCCCGGAATCGTCGATGATCGCGCGCGCGGCGATCGCTTTTTCGCGCGCGTCCTGCCCCGCATAGGATACGCTGTCGCCGTCGCGCGACAGTTGCGCGGCCGCGCCGCTGATCGCCTCGATCGTGCGCGCCTGCTGCGTCACCCGGTCGGCCAGTTCGCTGATGTCGGCCTGAAGATCGAGCGTGCGGATGCCGAGGTCGCCCGACAATCTGGCGACCTGCATCACGGCCCGTGCAACGGTATCGGCGTGCGCTTCTTTTCCCACATCAGTGGGCGTAATCCGCTGTGGTAAAGGAAGGGTTAGCGCTGCGCCCGATCCTGCGTCATCCGATCAGGACGACCAGCGTGAAAAACAGCGACAGCGACACGCAGGCGAAGCCGTACAGCAGCGGCAACCGCACCAGCGCGGCGCCACGTGACAAAGCATAAGCGTCCTTGAACTGGCGATACATGTGCCAGGTGGCGAACAGCAGCAGCGCCAGGGTAACGATCCCGCTGGTGACATGTATCGCGGTCAGCAGCATCGACAGGGAGAAAAGCAGCGACATGAAGGCGATCGAATAAGTGACGTAGATCGCGTGGTCGTACATCTTGAAGCGGCGGCTGAACGGGAAGAGCAGCCAGACGAAGGGCAGCGAAATGAGGATCAGCGCCCAGGAGAATTTATAGGCATTGGCCTTGAGCTTGTAATAAGCGAAGTCCGGGTTTTCCGCTGCGGCGTTCATCACCCGGCCGACGGTCTTGGCCACCCCGCCATCCAGCCCTTCACCCTGTAGCGACCGGCTGATGTTGCTCGCCAGGGTTATGCCCTTGCGATCCGCCTGCGCGTCCTCCAACTTCTCGGTCAGTTGCGCGCGACGCGCAGCGCTTAGCCCCGGCGCGGCCAAATCCGCCTCGATCTGCCGGATGCGCGCGTCGATCTTCGCCTCTTCCTTGCGGAGTTCCGCGACTGCACCCGGGTCCATCACCGGTCCCTTGGCCTTCTCCCCACCGCTATGGCTGGTAAGCGAAAAGACCGCATACATGAGGAAGGCGGAAAACAGGAACAGCGCGAAGGGCGAAACGAACTTCGCCCGCTCGCCGTGGATATAGCGCCGCGTCAGCTTGCCGGGGCGCAGCGCCAGTTCGGGCAAAGTCGTCCAGATCTTGCCCTCGAAATGCAGCACGCCATGGGCCAGATCATGCCCGATCGCAGCAAAGCTGCGGTGCAGATGCGCCGCCTGCCCGCACTGGGCGCAATAATTGGCGTCCACATGCGCCCCGCAATTGAGGCAGGCGCCATAGCCCGCCTCCCGCGCCTCGCCATGGGCGGGCTCGACCGCCCGCGCCAGCATGGCCCCAGTGACAGCGTCACCCGCCGCTTCGATTCCCCCTGTCATGCGCCAACAGTATCAAAGCCGTATGACAGGCGCCAGTCAGCGGACGCAAGCCCGCCGCCCGGCATCGCGGCACGCCGATCGTCCCGGGTCAGCCTGCCGCGCAGTCGCCGGTGCGCCGGCCTGTCAGGTCGTGGGTTGTGCGCAGCACCGGCTGCCCCCCTTCAGTCCTGGTCATCGTCGTCCCCAGCGTCAGCGTGTCGGCGGTGTAATTGCCTTCGACCGTGATCTCGGACGTGCCGGCCCCCGACTTGCAGCTTAACGTCGCGATCAGGCGCCCCTTGCGCAGCATCTTGTCCTTGTAGCTGCAATCCGATCCTTCCTTGCCCGCAAGCGCATCGGGATCAGGCACCCCGTCCTTGTCGACCGCGATGCAGACCTTCTCCTCGCCGATGTCCTTGAGCGCCTGCTGATATTCGGCCGGCGTGACCGTCGGCGTGTTATAGCCGGTGGTCTTGCGGGTGATTTGCCACTCGCCGCCCTTCAGCACGATCGGCGCTTCCTCCTGTTGTGGCGGCGGCGCCGGCTCGCTGCAGCCCGCAAGCACCCATGCCGCGCCCAGCGCCAGCCCGGCCTCGATCCTCAGTCGCATATCCTCTCCCCTGTTCTCTTGACGGAACGGCAGGAGGCTCTACCCGACGCAGCCAAAGCGCAAGCGGAAATGCAGCCGGATCAGGCGCGCCGGCGCGTGGGTGCATGGAAATCGAGCGGCTTGTCCGCAATCCAGGCCAGGAAGCGCGCAATGGCGGGGTGCGCCCGCAGCGCAGTAGGATCGGCATACACGCGCGCCAGTTCGGCGTTGGTCAGCGTCGCGTGGATAGTGCGATGGCAGATGGGATGGACCGGCACGACGCTCCGCCCGCCCCGGCTCTTGGGCACCGGATGATGCCATTCCACCCGCCGCCCCAGGGGCCGATCGCACAGCCAGCAGCATTCCGTGACAGGTTGACGCATCGCGGCGGGATCAACCCGGCGACTTGCATTCCGGCCCCACCCATTTGCCTTCCGACCGCGCGGTCATCGCCATGGCATGGGGGCCGCCCGTCATCTTCATGTCCATGTCGATCGCATAGCTTTCGGGCGCGTAGCTGCCGGACATGGCGGCGTTCATCGTGCCGCCTTCCGCCTTGCACGACACTTGGCCCTTGACCGTCCCGCCCTTTGCCTCGAACCCCGCATAGGTGCAATTCTTGTCCTCCTGCCCCGCGAACATTTCGCCACTGGGGTTGGCCGCCTCTTCCGGCGTGACGCAATAGCGCAGCGACGTCTGGCTCATCATGCTCTTCATTTGATCCTTCGCCGCCTGCGGTGCTTGCGCCATGTCGATGTCCTTAACCGTGAAGCGCCCCTCCCACTGGCCCGGCTTCAGCTGCACCCTATCGACCTGCGCCTTCACCTCCGCCCTGCTCATCGAGTCGGTAGCGGCAATATCACCCGCCTTGTCGCCGGGCTTTTCGGAACAGGCGGCGAGCAGTGTGGCAAGCATCGTCATCGTCACAACAGCATGGCGCATCGTCGCTTCCTCCTCATGGCCGACATGCAGCATAGCAGGCGGCGGAGCGCGGGCAATCGCGGACTCCTCGTCAGCCGGCGGGCGGCAAGCCGCCCGCGCGCCCATTGTCAAAGCAACAGATCGGTGACCATCAGGGGGCCAGCGCTGGTGACATGCACCGCCAGCTCCGCAGTTGCAAAATTGGTATCGAGATTGACCTGAACCTGGAAGTCCGACCCCGACTGCACGATCCGCGCCTGCCCTATATCGGTGAAGGCGCCGGCGACGAACGACAGGGTTTGATCGCCTGCCTCGTCGGACGGGTCGATCCGACGCAGGTCGATCTTGTCACCTTCACTGGCCGAAAAATCGAGAATCCTGTCGATCTGCGATCCGCCGCTGTCGCCGGCGCGGAACAGGAAGCGATCCGCCCCCGCCCCGCCACGCAGCGTGTCGAGACCGGTTCCACCGATGAACACGTCATTGCCCGCCCCGCCACTCAGGCTGTCATTACCGCTATGGCCGTAGAGATGATCGTTGCCGCGACCGCCGAACAGCGTGTCGGCACTCCCCGTGCCTTCTACCAACAACGGATCGCCCGAGCCGTTAAACAGGAACTGTCCTGCGGTCAGGTCTGCAATCACCTTGTTCTTGACCATGATTGTTTCGGTGCGCCCCGCCCATTGGAAAGCGATACGCACGTCCGAACCGGCCTGGGTCATGAAGGGCGCGAGTTGAGACAGGTCGGAGATATTGAGCGCGCGCAGATCGATACGGTCGCCCTTCCCGAAATCCGCGATGGTGTCCGCACCAAATCCCCTCATATCGTACAGGAACCGGTCGCTGCCCGATCCGCCGAAAAGCTGGTCGTCGCCGTCACCGCCGGCCAGCAGGTCGTTCCCGCTGCCCGCCGACAAGATATCGTCGCCCGAATATCCGAAAAGCTGATCCGGCCCCAAGCCGCCGAACAGCGTATCGCCATTGCCGGTGCCGTCCACGATACTGCCCACACGATCGGTGTTGAACAGGAAATCGGCAGCGCCCAGATCCGCGACTTGGACACCAGCGATAGTGATGCGTTCGGTCCGCCCGGCCCAGCTGAAGGTTATTTGAACATCGTCGCCAACCTGCCGCATGAACGGACTGAGCTGGCTGATCGCGCTGATGTTGAGCGCCCGCAGGTCGATGCGGTCGCCGCTCGTAAAATCCACGATCCGGTCGAGATCGATGCCTCTTTCCGCAAACACAAACCGGTCGCTTCCGTCCCCGCCGATTAGCACATCGTTCCCTGATCCGCCCACCAGCACGTCATTGCCCGCGCCCGCGCTCAATGCGTCGTCGCCGCTGCCGCCTGCCAGAACATCGTCGGCTGCGCCGCCGAACAATGTATCCGAATTACCCGTTCCGTTGACGCGAAGAGGTTCCAGCGACTTGTCGAAGATGAAGCTGGCGGCGCTCAGGCTCGCGATTGACACATTTTGAAGGATGATGCCTTCGGCCCGCCCCGCCCAGTCGAAGCGGATCTCCACATTAGCGCCCACCTGCGTCATGAAGGGCGACAGTTGCGAGACATCGGCAATGCCAAGGCCGCGCATATCGATGCGGTCGCCGGTTGTGAAATCGACAATCTGATCGATGCCAAATCCCCGGCTGGAAAAGATGAAACGGTCGCTGTTCGCGCCGCCCATGAGCAAGTCGTCGCCTCCGCCGCCGATCAGAGCGTCAAATCCCGCCCCGCCTGAAAGCGTGTCGTCGCCGCTATCCCCTGACAATATGTCATGGCCCTTGCCTCCGAACAGCGTATCCGAATTGCCCGTACCCAGCACTGACAGCGAGTCGGTTGCGCTGTTCAGCAGCAGCGTCGAAGCCGTGATACTGCCGACTTGCATATTCGACAGGATAATGCGCTCGGTCCACCCCCCCCACAAAAAGCTGATATGCACGTCGGCCCCGACCTGAGTCATGAAGGGGACCAACTGGCTGAGATCGCCGATGTTGAGCGCGCGCAGGTCGAGCCGGTCGCCCGCCGCGAAATCGGCAATTGTATCGATGCCGAAACCTCGGTCATCAATAACGAAGCGATCGCCGCCCGCGCCGCCAGTCAGCCGATCGTTGCCCTCACCACCGACCAAGGCGTCGTTACCGTCAAGTCCAAAGAGAATGTCATCCCCACCCAGACCCAATATCGTGTCGGTGCCCGCAGTGCCGTTTATGGTCTGCGATGCGCTGGTGCCCTTGATTACCGCCATATCCCTTGCGTCTCCATGATGTTGATTCGGAACGATGGCGACCCGAGCCTATCTTGCTTCAACTCCCGGAATTAACATAGGTATATTACACAACGCCAACGGCGATAGGGCCATATTGCGGTCAAGCCAGGTGTCGGGACGGGCATCAAAAATGTTGCGGCTGCGGTGGCAACCCCCATATTCCAGCCATGGCCATTCAAATCCGCACCGACCTGTCCGAACCGGAAACCGGGCAGAGCTTCGTCCCCCACCGTCCCGCGCGCCCGGAGAAGAGCGAGGGCGGGCGCGCTTTCAAGCTGGTGAGCGATTATGAGCCGTCGGGCGACCAACCGACCGCGATCGCTGAGCTGGTGGCGGCAGCGCGGCAGGGCGAGCGCGACCAGGTGCTGCTCGGCGTCACCGGTTCGGGCAAGACCTTCACCATGGCCAAGACCATCGAGGCGCTTCAGCGTCCCGCGCTGATCCTCGCCCCCAACAAGATCCTCGCCGCGCAGCTCTACGGCGAGTTCAAGAGCTTTTTCCCCGAAAACGCGGTCGAATATTTCGTCAGCTATTACGACTATTATCAGCCCGAAGCCTATGTGCCGCGCTCCGACACCTATATCGAAAAAGAAAGCTCGGTAAACGAGAGCATCGACCGGATGCGCCATTCGGCCACCCGCGCGCTGCTGGAGCGGGACGATGTCATCATCGTCGCGTCGGTCTCCTGCCTCTATGGCATCGGCTCGGTCGAAACCTATTCGGCCATGACCTTCTCGATGAAGAAGGGCGGCGTGGAGGACCAGCGCGAGATCATCCGCAAGCTCGTCGCGCTCCAGTATAAGCGGAACGATGCCGGTTTCGCGCGCGGCAATTTCCGCGTGAAGGGCGACAATCTTGAGATCTTCCCCTCCCACTATGAGGACACGGCCTGGCGCGTCAGCTTCTTCGGCAACGAGATCGAGGAGATTGTCGAGTTCGATCCGCTGACCGGCAAGAAGATCGCCAGCCTCGATTATGTGAAAGTCTTCCCTAACAGCCACCATGTCACCCCCGGCCCGACGCTCAAGCAGGCGATGGAAGCGATCCGCTTTGAACTCACCGAGCGGCTCAAGGAGCTGGTGGCGGAGGGCAAGCTGCTGGAGGCGCAGCGGCTGGAGCAACGGACCAACTTCGACCTGGAGATGATTGCGGCGACCGGCAGCTGCGCGGGGATCGAGAATTACAGCCGCTTCCTCACCGGCCGCCTGCCCGGCGAGCCGCCGCCGACGCTGTTTGAATATCTGCCGGAAAACGCGCTGCTGTTCGTGGACGAAAGCCACCAGACGGTGCCGCAGATCGGCGCGATGGCGCGCGGCGACCATCGACGCAAGATCACGCTGGCCGAATATGGCTTCCGCTTGCCCTCCTGCATCGACAACCGCCCGCTCCGCTTCAACGAATGGGATGCGATGCGGCCGCAGACCGTCAGCGTCTCCGCGACGCCCGGCCCGTGGGAAATGGAGCAGACCGGCGGCGTGTTCAGCGAGCAGGTGATCCGTCCCACTGGCCTCATCGACCCGCCGGTCGAGATCAAGCCGGTCGAGGACCAGGTCGACGACCTCATCAACGAATGCCGCAAGGTCGCGGCGCAGGGGTATCGCACGCTCGTCACCACGCTCACCAAACGCATGGCGGAGGATTTGACCGAGTTCATGCACGAGGCGGGGATCAAGGTCCGCTACATGCACAGCGACGTCGAGACGCTGGAGCGTATCGAGCTGATCCGCGATCTACGGCTCGGCGTCTATGATGTGCTGATCGGCATCAACCTGCTGCGCGAGGGGCTGGACATCCCCGAATGCGGGCTGGTCGCCATCCTTGACGCGGATAAGGAGGGCTTCCTGCGCTCCGAAACCTCGCTGATCCAGACGATCGGCCGCGCCGCGCGCAATGTGGAAGGCCGCGTCATCCTCTACGCCGACCGCATCACCGGCAGCATGGAGCGTGCGCTCAACGAAACCTCGCGTCGGCGGGAAAAGCAGCAGGCCTATAATCTGGAACATGGCATCACCCCAACCACGATCAAGCGCAACATCGGCGACATCATCGCCCATGTCGCGTCGAAGGATCAGGTGACGGTGGACACCGGCCTGGACGACCGCCCCCACATGGTCGGCCACAATCTGCGCGCCTATATCGAAGACCTTGAAAAGAAGATGCGCGCCGCCGCCGCCGACCTGGAGTTCGAGGAGGCCGGCCGGATCAGGGACGAAATCCGCAAGCTGGAGGCGGAGGAACTGGGCCTGCCCGTCGAGCAACAGGTCGCGGCGCCCAGGGGCCGCGCGACCGAGGGCAAGCCGGGGACGCGAAAGCTGCGATACGGGAAAGTGCAGAAGAAGTTCGGGCGGTAAGTCTCGCCCCGCCCTATCGCCACGCGCCCGCTTCAGGCCCGGCGGCGACTGCACCGGATCACTGGCTGTATGATGGCAGACCGGCTTGCACGACCTGCTGATGAATGGCGCCGAACGGTGAACCGCTTTCCCCCAAGGCCTCCATATGCACATGGCTGCCGAAGCTGAGAAAATCGGTTTGGGGTTTGCCGGTCTCGATCATTTCGATGGCGCGCCGCTCCGAAATGCAGGCGGAGCCCACTCTGGCATAATCGGCGTTGGAAACTGTGCCCGATCCGATGATAGTGCCGGCGACGAGGTCGCGGGTACGGGCGGCGTGGGCAATAAGCTCGTGGAACCCGAAGGCCATTTCACCGCCATGGGGATGGCCGAACCACTGGCCGTTCAACGTTACGTGGAGGGGCAGGTGGACGCGCCCATCCTGCCACGCGTCGCCCAGCGCGTCGGGCGTGACTGCGAAGGGCGCTGCGGAGCAGGCGGGCTTGGCCTGAACCCAGCCGAACCCGGTCTTCATCTCGACGGGTGCGATCGCGCGCAACGACCAGTCGTTGATGAGGATAACGAGCCTGATATGCGCCATCGCCTGCTCCGGGGTCGTGCCCATCGGCACGAAATCGGTCATGACGCCATATTCGCCCTCAAAGTCGATGCCGTCGGCTTCGCTGGGCAGCGGTACGTCCGCATGACCGGCGAGAAACCGGTCTGACAACCCCTGATACATCAGCGGGCGATCGGTCTCGATCGGCGGCAGGTTGAACGCCTGCTGCATCAGTTCACCATGCTGCGGGAAGGCCGATCCGTCGAGCCATTGCCAGGCGCGCGGCAGAGGGGCGAGTAGGCGGTGATGATCGAGCGGCTCGCCCTCCCCATGCTCGAGCCGCGCTGCCAGGGCACGAAGCCCCGGTTCGGCATCATTCCAGCGTTCGATAGCCTGCTGCAACGTGCCGCCCGCATACAGGCAGCGCTCGGCGTCGGGCGACACAAGGATCAGCGCGCCATCGGGCGTGCAATTGTCGATGGTGGCAAGGCGCATGGCGCTTAGTCCTCGAAGATGGCGACCGCGCGGGTCCAGCCCGCTGACGCGCCCTTGATCTTGTGCGGGAAGCAGCTGACGGTGAAGCCGTTGCCAGGCAGGGCTTCGAGATTGTGCAGCTTTTCCAAGTGGCAATAGCCGATGTCACGGCCTGCCTTATGCCCTTCCCAGATCAGCGAGGTGTCGCCCGTTTCCTTCACCTTCCGCGCGGTATGGGCGAAGGGCGCATCCCAGCTCCAGGCGTCGGTGCCGGTCACGCGCACGCCGCGCGAGGTCAGATACATGGTCGCCTCATAGCCCATGCCGCAGCCGACATTGACATAGTCGGGCCGACCCAGCGCCTTGCCCGCCGCCGTGTTCACCAGCACGATGTCGAGCGGCTGGAGGTCATGGCCGATGCGGGCGAGTTCGTCCTCCACATCCTGCGCGGTCACGACATAGCCGTCGGCAAAATGGCGGAAGTCGAGCTTCACGCCGGGGCGGAAGCACCAGTCGAGCGGCACTTCGTCGATCGTGATCGAGCGCTCAGGTTCACCATCCTTGGCGTTCATTGTCGGATGGAAATGATAAGGCGCGTCGAGATGCGTGCCGCTATGGGTCGTGAGCTTCACCCATTCCGAAGCGGCGAAGCCCGCGCCGTCGGGCGTGTCCTCCGCCGTGACGCCGGGGAAGAACATGTCCAGCTCGGGCGCGGTGTCCATGTGCGTCTGATAGCTGATTTCCGGCTTCAGGAACGGCGGATCGCTCACGACGTCGTTGCAGAGCGTGATCGACAGGTCGACGAAACGGCGGGTCATGGCATCGGCTCCGGCGGGGAATAAAAGCCCGCCGGTCGACCGCGCCAAGGGGAGGAGGCGCGCCCGACCGGCGGCATGACAGGCGGGCGAGCCTGTGTTTCGAAAAGGGCCGTCACCGAAGTATCACCCCGTCACACCGCCCAGTGTTTGCGCGAACCAGTCCGAGATCAGGTCGCGGCCATAGGCCATATTGTCGGCGCCGACATGCTCGACCCCGCCCTCGCGCGCGGTAAAGATCATCTTCTCGCGGCGGGGCGAATTGACCAGCTGGTCGTAGAGATCGTCGGCATAAGCGACGCTGATCTGGCGGTCGTTGGCGCCGTGCGTGACGAGAAACGGCACCTTGATCCGGTCCATATGGCCGTTGAGGTTCATCGCTTCCGATTTGGCGAGGAAGTCGTCCTGATCCTTGGCGCCGAAGGCCCAGTGGACATGCGCCCAATAATGCGGGACGGGGTTTTCCCCCTCGCGCGCCATGCGCTTGTCCTGCACCTCGCGCCAATTATGGTTCGCGCCCCACACCGCGCCGCTGGCGAAGCGCGGCTCATAGGCGACCGCACGCGGCGCGAAATGGCCGCCGAGCGAAATGCCGGTCATGCCGATGCGCTTGGGATCGACCTCGCTCTGTTGTTCCAGCCAGTCCACCGCCTTGCTCGCCCAGCTTTCGCTGTGCGGATCGACGGGGAGGTTCTGAAGGCGCAGCGCCTCGCCCGATCCGGGCTGATCGACGCACAGGGTGGAAATGCCGCGTCGCGCCAGTTCGTGCGGCAGGCGGGTCCAGTAGAGCAGTTCCTTGCAGCTATCGAGGCCGTTGCAGAACACCACGACCGGCTTCTTTCCCTCGCCCGGCGCGCGGGTGAAGAGTGCGGGCATAGTGCCGCTTTCGAGCGGGACCTCCACGCGCTCACGGTTTAACTGGCCCAGCGTGGTCGAACGGTCGAACGCCTGACGCGCCTTGGCATAAGTCGCTTGACGACCGGGCGCGCCATGGCCCTGCATCCGCTCCGCCGTGAAGAGATACAGCGATGCACGCTCCAGCTTGTTCGACGCGGAAAAGGCCCTTCCTTTCGCCTCGTCGGCGGCTGCGAGGTCGAGCAGCTTGTCGCCCATCGCCGCCCAGGCCTTCATGAACTGCGGCGTACCCGCGTCCGCGCCGTTCGCAGCCGCATCCTTGATCGGCTGGCACATGTCGACGATCTCGCCGATCTGCCCACCGCTCTCCATCGCGATCGCGACCGACAGGTTCCAGATATAATTGGGAAAGGGTTCGTACAGGGCCATCGGTCAGAGGCTCGCCGGCTTGAACAGACAGGGATCAGCATGGGGATGCGGCATGGTCTGCGGACCGCCGACGCCGGTGCCCCATTGATCCATGATTTGCGGCCCCGGAACATGAACCTGATGGACATGCGCGTCGAAATCGACCTCGTCCAGCTCCGACGTATATTCGACGGCAAAGCCGCCCGGCGTGGTGAAATAGCTGAACGTGTTGTTGCCCGCCGTGTGACGACCCGGCCCCCAGCGTATGTCGGTGCCGCGCTTCTTCAGCCGGCTGACGCCGCGAAACATGTCGTCGACGGTCAGCATGTCATACGCGACATGGTTGAGGCAGGGCGGCCCCGGCAGGATCGCAAGGCGGTGGTGCGCCGAGTTGCAGCGCAGGAAGCACATGAAATCGCCGAGCCAGTCGCTGACCTTGAACCCCAGCACATCGACGAAGAACGACACCATCGCCCGATGATCGGGCGAGTGCAGCACGATATGGCTGATCTTGACCGGTATGCCTTCCCAGCGCTGCATGTCGCGCCGATCGCCGCGCGCAACGTCGCTCGAAACTTCGAACGGCAGGCCGTCTGGCGAGAAGAAGCGGAAACCATAGCCGCCACCCGGCCCGGTCAGTTCGCGCGCTTCATGCACGATCTTGCATCCGGCGCCGGCCACCCGAGCCTGCAGTGCATCGACATCGGCGCGGCTGTCGGCGGCAAGCGCGATCACCTCGACGCAATTGCTCGGCGAACGATGGAGGCGGACGACATGGTGCTCGTCATGGCCGTGGGTCTTGAACCAGGCGGTGTCGGCGTCCGACGCGACCTCCACCAGCCCCCAATCGTCGGCGTAAAATGCCCGCTCGGCGTCGAAATCCTCGACCCCATAGCCGACAAAGCGAATTTCCGTCACGCGGCTCATCACATTTTCCTTCAAATCGGCTCGGCGGTGCGGGCAAACATCGCCGCCGTCGCCTGAGCATTGTCGATGGGTTCGCCCTCGCCGATCTGCCCGCGACAGATCGACAGCGAGAGGTCGCAGACGAAGCGGCAGCGATCGGCGCGCCGGTCGTGATAGGCGGCAAAGGCGGCTTCGGGCGTGTCATGCCGCGCGACCTCCTCCGCCAGCACGACTGCATCCTCGATCGCCAGACCAGCCCCCTGGCCGAGATGCGGTGTCGTCGCGTGGACCGCATCGCCCAGCAGGACGATGCGACCGCTATACCATGGGCCGTCCAGGAACAGATGCTCAAGCGGGCGATAGACGACTTCGTCATCGTCCGTGATATTTTCGGCGAGAGCCCGGATAGCCGGCGACGCCTGCGCCAGCTTGGCGCGCATGGCCTCGGCAAGCCCGGCTTTAGGATAATGCGGGTTGCCGGGTTCAGGGGTCGTCACGAACATGTACATGGTCTCGGCGCTCATCGGCACCAGCCCGACGCCGGTCGGGCCGTTGAAGACATGCAGCGCATCAAGGTCGTCCGGGCGCGGCAGATTGTAGCGCCACACTGCTTGGCCTGCGAAAGCGGGGCGCGGTGCTTCCGGGAATAGGTGCGCGCGCAGTAGCGAGTAGATGCCATCCGCCCCGACGACGAAATCGAACTGGCCGGTGGTCCCGTCGGCGAACTCGACCGAAACGCCGTGCGCTTCGCCTTTCATATCGGCGAGCGTCACGCCCATATGCACCTCTACACCCAGTTGCCCGGCGCGGGTGAGCAGAACCTCGTGCAGCTTGCGGCGGCTCATCCCGACATTGGCGGGATAGCCCTCGGCAAGGCGCGGCGAAGGAATGCGCGCAACCAATTGGCCGTCGGGCGCGTGGATCGCGACCTGGTCGAACGGCACGCCAGCGTCGATATAGGCGCCGGCGAGGTCGAGTTGCGCCATCGCGCGCACGACATTGGCCTGCTGAATGATGCCCACGCCATAGATCGACCATTGCGCCTCCCGCTCGATCACGGTCACGCGCTGGCCGCTCCGCGCCAGCGCGACGGCGGCTGTGAGCCCCCCTATCCCGCCGCCGACGATCAGACAGCGCTTTCCTTCCACCAGCCTCTCCACAATCGCTATATTAGAATACTCACTCTAAATAAGCCGAGCGTCGCCGTCAACGCTCTCGGCCGCCCCGCGTACCGAAAATATCCCCCGGCAGGCGCAACGCGGCTACGCAAGACAGCAACAGCAACATCACGAACACCACGCCTGCTGGCAGGAGCCCGCTCAACCGCCCGGCACCTTCGCCGCTCGCGCCAGCGAAGAAGGCCGACCCGATAAGGGCGATGCCCAATGCGCCGCCGATTTGCTGGGCGGTGCGTAAAGTCGCGCTGGCAGTGCCGGCGAATGCCCGATCCACGTCGGCGACGACGACCGGCGGCAACGGGCCGGCGATCATGCCCATTCCCATGCCGGCCAGCCCGAGCAGCGCAATCAACTCCACGCCGCCCCCGATCCCCTGCGCCAGCAGCGCCAATGCCAGAGCGCCGCCAATCGCCATAACTGTCGCGCCGCTGACCAGCAGCCAGCGCCCGAATCGGGGCAGGTAGCGTTTGCCGATCAGGCTGATCCCGGCCATTACGCCCAGGCCGAAAGGCATGTGAAGCAGCGCGGTCGCGAGCGGCGACTTGCCCAGCCCCTGTTGCAGCGTCACGGCCAGCACCAGCAGAAAGCCGGCCGCGGACGCCGCGAAGGTCAGGATCGCCAGCAGCCCCCAGCGAAAGGTCCGCAGCCGAAACAGCGTCGGTTCAATCATGGCGGACAGCCCGTCCCTGCGACGGGCCACCGCGCGCCGCCAGCCGCTCAGGATCGCGGCGAGCCCGACGGCGGCGCTCAGCAAAGTCCAGGCGGGCCAGCCATGCTCGGCTCCGTCTATCAGGGCAAGCAACAGGCCCGCGAAGCCGATGGCGAACAGCGCTGCGCCGGCCAGATCGACTCGCAGCCTGTGACCGACATCCTTGTGCGGAATGGTGCGGACGCCCAGCCAAAGGGCGAGCAGACCAATTGGCAGATTGATGAGGAAGATGAGCCGCCAGCCCAGGCCCAAAAGGTTCGCCTCGATCAGCAGGCCGCCGATGATCGGGCCGACGATCGCCGCCAGCCCGCCAATCACGCCGAACCACGCCAGCCGCGCGACTCGCTCCAGCGGCGTGAACAGTATCTGCACGATTGCCATCACCTGCGGCCCCATCATCGCGCCGGCACCCCCTTGCAGGAGCCGTGCGACGACGAGTTGCTGCGGCGTGTGCGCCATGCCGCACAGCATCGACGTGGCAATGAACGCCGCGACGCCGATCAGGAACATGCGACGATAGCCGAACGCATCACCCAGTCGGCCACCGAGCAGCAGCAGCGATCCCAGCACGAGCAGATAGCCGGCGACGATCCACTGCATCGCGGCCGGCGACGCACCGAGCGTCTGGCGGATCACGGGCAGCGCGGTGTTCACGATCGTGCTGTCCGCCACTTCGAGCACCAGCGCGATCAGCACCGTGACAAAGGCGAGCGTTCGCTGCCGATCGGTCATTTCCTCACCGGTCCCATCGCCGCCGGTTGCGTCCGCCACCCTCTCCATCCGTCCCCCACGCGCTTGTCTGTTGGCCGCCCGCTCGCGCGCGACTAAATTAAAATGATGCTTCTATTATCGTCCATATTGGCTTATCGTCAAGCGAAGCGACGGCGGCGCATCCAGCCGCAACAGCCGCGATTAAGGGAGTAGATGCATTGAATGCTTCATCAGCAACCCGGACGCCGGGCCTGCCGCAGGGATTGACCGTCATCATCGCCGGCTTCCTGCCGATCATGGCGATCGTTTCGATGTTCCCGGCTGTCCCCGCGATGATCCAGCATTTCAGCGCCGATCCGAATGCGGGATGGAAGGTGCCGGCGATGGTGTCCGCGCCGGGGCTGACGATCGCTCTGGTCGCGCTGTTCGTCGGCATGCTGGTCGACAGGTTCGGGCGGCGCAAGCTGCTGCTGATCTCTACCTTGTTCTACGGCTTTTTCGGGGCGGTGCCCTTCCTGCTCGAGTCGCTCGACGCGATCTATGCCTCGCGCCTTCTTTTGGGATTGAGCGAGGCGGCGATCCTGACGACGCTCAACACGCTGATCGCCGATTATTGGGACGAGCGCGGCCGCCGCAACTGGCTGACGCTTCAGGGCCTGATCGGGCCGGGCCTATCCTCGCTGATGATCTTCTTTGCCGGAACGCTTACGGCGTGGCGGTGGAACGGCATCTTCCTGCTCTATCTCGTCGCCTTTCCCATCTTCCTCGCCATGCTGCGCTATATGTATGAGCCGCGATCGGAGCGGCCAGTAGCCGCCGCAGCCGCGACCGCCGGAGCGACGCCGTGGCGGGTCTTCGCGACGATCGGCGGCGTCACGCTGTTTTCGTCGATCCTTTATTATGTCTTCATCATCAACGGCGGACTGGTCTGGCAGGAGCTGGGAGTCAGCGATCCGGGCAAGATCGGCCGGATCACCGCGCTGCCCAGCCTGTTCGTGCTGCTCGGCGCAGTCATTTACTGGCTGCTCGGACGCAACGGCGTCAGTTCGCGCGGGCAATTGTCCGCCTTCCTGGCGACGCTCGGCGCGGGCCTTGCGATCATCGGCCTCGCGACCGACTGGCGCATGATGGTGCTGGGCATGGCCGTGCAGCAGACCGGCGCGGGCATGGGCGTCGTGACGCTGATCTACTGGGCGCAGGGCCAATTACCCTATGCCCATCGGGGGCGCGGCATGGGAGTGTGGACGGCCTGCTTCTTCTTCGGACAGTTCGTCTCTCCCCTGATCGTGAGCATAGTCCGTGCGCAGACGGGGACGATGCAAGGCGCGTTCCTGGTGGCCGGGATCGTCGGCATCGCCGGCGCGGTGGCAGCGTTGTTCATCATTGGACGACCGGCCGCTGCCGCGAGGGCAACCGCATGACCCGGCACGCTCACTCAATCGCGCTACGCCTCGCGCTGCTCGCCGCCCTTGGCGCGCCATTGCCAACGGTGGCGCAGGAGCCGCCCCGGTTCCGATACGATGCGATTGACGCGCCATTGCAGGCTGGCGCGGTGCTGCTGCCGACCGCGCCCAAGTCCAGCACGGATCGCGAGCAATGGATGCGGCAGAATGGGTCGATCGGGGTTCGCAACATATCCCATCCCACGCTGACGCCGGTTCTCCCTGCCGGTCCGTCCACTGGCGCGGCGGTGATCGTTGCGCCGGGCGGCGGCTTTCTCGGCCTCGCCATCGATGCCGAGGGCTGGCAGGTCGCGCGCTGGCTCGCCAATCATGGCATTGCGGCCTTCGTGCTCAAATATCGGGTGCTGCCGACGCCGCGCGACAATGCCGTGTGGGAAGCGGAATTCAACCGCATGATCGCGGGCGAGAAAGTGAGCTTCGCCAACCCCAAGGACACGCCGCCCGAAGCGCTGGCGGATGGCCTCGCCGCGCTCGCGCATGTT
The DNA here is from genome assembly GCF_036170395.1 of Sphingobium sp. Classification (GTDB taxonomy): domain Bacteria; phylum Pseudomonadota; class Alphaproteobacteria; order Sphingomonadales; family Sphingomonadaceae; genus Sphingobium. The sequence goes on along the minus strand of NZ_JAVHPD010000047.1, from coordinate 106,599 downwards.
CGCGCCAATGCTGCTGCCTATGGCGTCGATCCCAAGCGAATAGGCTTTATGGGCTTTTCGGCGGGCGGTTTTCTGACCCGTTCGATCGTCGCGCAAGGCGGCGCGCAGATGCCCGCCTTCGCCGCGCCGATCTATCCCGATATGGCGCCGATGGCGGTGCCAGCCGACGCGCCGCCGATGTTCGTCACGATCGCCGCCGACGACTTTCTGCTGCGTGGGCTGGATGGCTTCCCGCTGATCGACGCGTATCGCAACGCGGGTCGCCCGGTCGAATTCCACCTGCTCGCCAATGGCGGCCATGGCTTCGGGCTGGGACGTCCGGGCACGGCGGCAGAAGGGTGGATCGAGCAATTCTACCGCTGGCTAAGTAGCATCGGAATGCTCAAAGCCAGCGGCTGACCCGCGCCCCGGATCAGATCGCTCCCTCCCGCATCATTCCCACCGCCGCGTCGCAAGCGCGCGCAGTGAGCGCCATATAGGTGAGCGACGGGTTCTGGCAGGCGCTCGAACTCATCTGCGCGCCGTCGGTGACGAACAGGTTCGCGACGTCATGCGCTTGGCTCCACTTGTTCAGCACGGAAGTTGCCGGGTCATTGCCCATCCGCGCGCCCCCCATTTCATGGATCGCGCTGCCGCCCGGATTGGGCTTGTCGAAGCCCATGATGACCTGACCCCCGGCATGACTCATCATCTCCGCCGCGTCTGCCTTGGCCTGCGCCAGTGCCGCATGTTCCTCCGCGCCGAAGGCGAAATCGACCTTAAGCAGGTGCAGCCCGTTGGCGTCGGTGCGGGCGCGGTCGAGCGTCAGCCGGTTGGTCGCGCGCGGCACGCAATCGGCGAAGGCGACCAGCACCATCCGCCACGGCCCCGGCGGCTGGAGCGAGTCCTTGTAGGCGGCGCCGATGCCAGCCTCCCGCTTGCCGCGCGTCCAGCCCGATTGTAGCGCGCCGCCCTGATAGGAGAAGCCGCGGCTATGTCCGGCCCCATCCATCCGATCCATGTTGCGGAAGCGGGGGATCACGATGCCCGTCGGCCGGTTGCCGAAGGTGGTCCATTGCTCGAACCCCGGCATCAGCGCGATCGCCGCGAGCGTGCTGGCATGATCCATGATGTGCGTGCCGAGGATCCCGCTTGAATTGGCGAGCCCCTTCGGCATCGCCTCACTGGCGGAATTCAATAGCAGATGCACCGAGTTGAACGCGCCGGCATTGAGAAACACGATGCGCGCCGTCGCGCTGCCGCGCGACTTGGTCCTGGTGTCGATCCAGCGCACGCCGGTAACCCGGCGGGTGGTTGGATCATAGTCCACCTTCTCCACCACCGCGTCGGTCACCAGCGTCAGGTTGCCGGTGTTTTGCGCGGCGGGAAGCGTGCTCGACTGGGTCGAGAAATAGGCGCCATAGGAACAGCCGCGCGCGCAGATCGAGCGCCGCTGGCATTCGGCGCGTCCCTCCTTAGCCTCGGTGAGATTGGCGGTGCGCCCGATGGTCAGCCGGCGTTCCGGCCAGCGCGCCGAAATCCGCTCGCGCACCGCCTGCTCGACCACATTGAGCGCCATCGGCGGCTGGAACTTGCCGTCGGGCAACTGCGGCAACCCCTCGGCCGCGCCCGAGACACCGATGAATTCCTCCACCTTGTCATACCATGGCGCGAGATCGGCGTAGCGGATTGGCCAGTCGGTGCCATGCCCGTCGCGCCGGTTGGCGTCAAAGTCATAGTCGGACCAGCGATAGGATTGCCGCCCCCATGTGAGCGAGCGCCCGCCCAGCTGATAGCTGCGGAACCAGGTGAAGTCGGTGCCTTCAGCTTGGCTGTAGGGATTTTCCGCATCGTTGACGAAATGCGGTTCGGTGAATTCGGTGAAATGCCGATTGAGCATCTGCACCGGATATTCCCGCGCATATTTCTCCGCGTCGCCGATGCCGCGAAACGGCATCGCCCATGGCGCCTTGGTTTCGGTCGCATAATCGACCTGATGCTCGATCTTGCGCCCGCGTTCGAGCATCAGCACCTTGAGCCCCGCCTCGGTCAGTTCCTTGGCGGCCCAGCCACCGGTGATGCCGGAGCCGACGACGATCGCGTCGAATTGCATGTCCTGCGCCATCAGCCGAAATCCACCGCTGTCCAGTCGCTCGAATAGGCGCGATCGCCCGGCTTGATCGCTACAGCCGGGTCGTAGCGGCCCGGCGTCAGCTCATAATGCAGCTCGCGCGCGCCGCCGGTTTCAGACGTGTAATAGCCGGTCAGGATCAACGCCTTCACTTTCTTCCACGGGTGATCGCTCTTCGCAGCATAGGCGTCGGCATCGAGCTTGGTCAGCAGCGCGGCCTGGCGCGCTTCGGGCTTGCCGAGCCAATTGCCGTTCGCGGCGCGATCAAGCTCCGCCTCCAGCCAATCGAGATAGCGCAAGCTCCCGTCCCGGCGCAGATGGGCGGTTGCGAGCGGTGGCAACGCATCGGACGCAGCCGGGCTGCGCGTGCCATCCAGCCCATGCTCCAGCGCCAGGATCACGAAGTCGCCGACGCCAACATCGCCAGCCCCCGGCGTTGAGGTACGCGGCACGACCAGCTGGCTCACGGCGCGCATCATTGCCCGCTGGCGATCAGTCGGCGCCTCGGTCTGATCCCCCTTCGACAGCATGGCGACCGCAGCGGGCAAGCCCACCACCGCCGCCAGCAACGCCGCCGCGCCGCCCAATTCCCGTCTGCTCCATCCCTCCTGGGACATGCTCTTCCTCTCCTCGCCGGCCCTTGCCGCTTTCGATTCCCGCTGATATCAGAATGTATATTCTATTTCCAGCGGGAGAGTATGATGCTGAGAATGTCACGCATGATGCCGCTCGGCACGCCAGCGCCGGACTTCGCCCTGACGGATACAAAAGACCAGGTGCGGACGCTGGCCAGCGTCGCGGGGGCCAACGGCCTCGTGGTCGCTTTCATCTGCAATCACTGCCCGTTCGTGCTGCACGTCATCGATGCGTTCGTAACGTTCGCCGGCGAATGCCAGGCGCGCGGGGTGGGCGTGGTGGCGATCTCGTCCAATGACATCGTCGAATTTCCCGAGGATGATTTCGCGCATATGAAGCGATTTGCCGTCGATCGCGGCTTCACCTTTCCCTATTTGCACGATGCCAACCAGCGGGTCGCGATCGCCTATGAAGCGATCTGTACGCCTGATTTCTTCCTGTTCGATAGCGACCTGCGGCTCTTTTATGCCGGGCAGTTCGACGCCAGCCGGCCCAAGATCAACCGCCCGCCCGTGCCCGGCCTACCGCCGCTTCGCACCGACCTGCCCGTGACGGGTGAGGACATGCGCCGCGCGGTGGACGCAATGCTGGCCGGGCAGGCTCCGCCGCAGCCGCAACGGGCGAGCGCCGGCTGCTCGATCAAGTGGCTGGAAGGAAATGAACCGGAATGGGCGTGACCGAACGCATCTGGATGCCCTCCGCCGCTGTCGTGCCGCAAGAGCGCGGCCCCACCTATTTCGCGCCGGTCGACGGCGCAGAATGGTCGGACGGCTTTGGATGGCATCGCGGCTTCTTCTCCAGCTTCCGGCTGCGGGCGGGCAAGGACGCCTGGTTCCACTTTCCGTTGCCAACGCCTGTTATCCGCGACGGCAAGCCAATGGCGCTCGCCGAGCTATCGCTGATGTGGGAAGTGCTGGATAGCGCACGGATCCATTGGCTGGTGCTGCAACATGGCGGGATGGAACGCATTCCACTGACCGAACGGCAGGCGGAGCCGCCAAGCGAGCCCGCGCCATTCGATCCGCCCGAACAATGGCGCGACTATTATCCTGCGTCCGCGCGGCGGCTGACCACCCTGCCTCTGGATCCACCGCTGCCCCTGCGTTTTGGACTACAGCTATGCGTCGGCGTCAGCGCGGGGCAAGCGGATGGCACGGTCCGCTTCTATGGCGCAGGGGCCGGGTTCGTTCCGGCGGACTAACTCCTATCGGCGCGACGCCGGGCAAGATCGGCGCGGATGCGCGCCTGCTTCTCCGCCGACACGTCGAACCGCCCGACCAACCACGCCATCGCCATGCCCGCCACCAGGATGAGGCCGGTAACGAACCAGGCGAGCGCGCGCACCTTGTCCTGCGGCATCTGATCGACCGGCAGCCCGGCAGGAAAATCGATGATGCCGAGGAACGACCCGGCGAAGAGCGCCACCAAGCCGCTGCCGACCTGAAGCCCGATGAACATGAAACTCGCGACCAAGCCCTGCTGCGGCTTCCCCGTATTCGCTTCATGCTCGTCGCCAATGTCGTAGGTCACGGTGTTGAACGGGACGACGTAGAGGCCATAGGCCAAGCCGCCGAGAACCCGGAACAGAAACACGAACGCCCCGATCGCCGCCGTCGCCGGCAACGGGGCAAGGCCGAGCAGCGGCAGCAGCACCGCGCCCGCCTGAACCAGGAAGAACACGGCGAGCCCCGAGATCATGGCCGCCCGCGTCCCGATCAGCTTCATCCAGGCGGGCGCGATGAACATCGCGACGATCGACCCGCAAACACCAGCGATCAGCAGCCGCGGCGTCCACGCGCCATCGAGTTGCCAGAAATAGGTGGCGAGGTGCAGCGTCAGCTGATTGACCACGGAATTGACGAACAGGACGAGCAGCGCGACCAGCAGCAGCAGCCCGACATTGGGCGTCAGCCGGATCGCGGCGGCGAGGCGGCGGAACAGTTGCGGCAGCGTCTCCGGCTTTTCGATGGCTAATATGCGGTCTAGGCTTTCCACCTGCTTCATCCGCGCGCGCGTCCCGAGCAGACCGACAATCATCAGCGCGCCGCCGGCGGCCGCCACGAACAGCCCGAAATCGGGATAGGGCGCAGGGTTGAGCTGCGGCTTGCTATAGCCGCCGCCCGGCACGAAGAACCAGGCAAAGGCCGCCCAGGGCACGGTCAAGATCGCGAGCTGGTTCCCCATGTTCCGCATCACGGCGACAAGGTTGCGCTCGCCGCTGTCGCGCGTCAGCTCGCCGCCCATCGCATAGGCCGGCACCGTCCAGAAGGAGATGCCGATGCGCGCGAGCAGGCCGAAGCCCAGTAGCCAGGCGAAGATCTGCCATTGGCCAAGATCGGCCGGGACACGGAAGACCATCGCGATACCGACGACGAACGGCACCACCGCAGCCGCCATCAGCGTATGCCGCCGGCCGAGCGGCGCGCGGTCCATCCGGTCGGACAGAGCGCCGATATAGGGATCGGCGACGGCGTCGAATACCAAAATGATGGCCAGCGCCAGGCCGAGCAGGAAGCCGCTCAGCCCGATCACCTGAGCATAGTAGAAGAGCACGAAGGCGTCCCAGGCGAAGCTCTTAATCAGCTCCGGCATGGCGCACGCCATGAACGCGAAGCGCGTCCGCCAGGCCAGCGGCGGGAGCTGCCCGTCGCCCTCGGCGATCATCAGGCGATGCCCATGATGCGCTTGTTGAGATCGCGGTTCGCGCCCCCGGCGGCGAAGTCGTCAAACGCATGCTCGGTGACACGGATGATGTGGCGGTCGATGAACGGCGCGCCCTCGGCCGCGCCCTGTTCGGGATGCTTGAGCGCGCATTCCCATTCCAGCACCGCCCAGCCGGCGAAGTCGTAGGTCGCCATCTTCGAGAAGATGCCGCTGAAATCGACCTGCCCGTCACCGAGCGAGCGAAACCGCCCCGGCCGGTCAACCCAGCCCTGATAGCCGCCATAGACGCCCGAGCGGCCATTGGGGCGGAACTCGGCATCCTTCACATGAAAGCATTTGATCCGCTCATGATAGATGTCGATAAATTGCAGATAGTCGAGCTGCTGCAACACGAAATGGCTGGGGTCATAGAGGATGTTGGCGCGGGGGTGGTTGCCTACACGCTCCAGAAACATCTCGAACGTCACCCCGTCATGCAGGTCCTCGCCGGGATGGATCTCGAACCCGATATCAACGCCCTCGCCATCGAAATAATCGAGGATGGGCCGCCAACGCCGCGCCAGTTCGTCAAACGCATCCTCGACAAGCCCGGCGGGACGCTGCGGCCAGGGATAGACATAGGGCCAGGCAAGCGCGCCCGAAAAGCTCGCATGGGCGGTCAGCCCAAGGCGACGGCTCGCGGTCGCCGCCTTCCCGACCTGATCGACCGCCCATGCCTGCCGCGCAGCCGGATTGCCGCGCACATGCTCGGCGGCGAAGCCGTCGAACTGCGCGTCATAGGCGGGATGCACAGCAACCAGCTGCCCCTGAAGATGAGTCGAGAGTTCGGTGATGGCCAGGCCGTGACCGGCGACAATGCCTGCTACTTCGTCGCAATAATCCTGGCTCTCCGCCGCGCGATCAAGGTCGAACAGCCGCTTGTCCCAGCTTGGTACCTGGACGCCCTTATATCCGAGCGAGGCCACCCAGCGCGCGATGCTGTCGAGCGAGTTGAACGGCGCGCTATCGCCGGCGAATTGGGCGAGGAAGATGCCCGGCCCCTGCAACGTCTTCATCGCCCTCTCCTTATATTGTCAGATCGACCCAGCCGGCCTCGTCCCGGCTTGCGGCCACCGCCGTCTCGATGAACGCCATCCCGCGCAGCCCGTCCGCCGCGCCCGGCAGCAGCGGCGCGGCCTCGCCCCGCAGCCGCGCGGCGAAATCCCGATAGAGATTGGCGAAGGCTTCCAGATAACCCTCAGGATGGCCGCCGGGCGTGCGCGTCCGCGCGCGGGCATCGGCACCGAGCGAGGCGTCCCCGGCACGGACGATCTCGGTCCGTCCGTCGATCCCGTGCAGCGTCAGTTCGTTGGGCGTCTCTTGCCGCCAAACGAGGCCGCCTTTGTCGCCATACACCCGAATACGCAGCCCGTTGAGTTCGCCCACCTCGATCTGCGAGGCGAGCAGCACGCCGCGCGCGCCATTGTGGAAGCGCAGGAGGATCGAGCAATCATCGTCAAGCATCCGGCCCGGCACGACCGCTGCGAGGTCCGCCAGCAGGCGCGTCACCTGGAGGCCAGTGACGAACTCGGCGAGCTGAAACGCATGGACGCCGATGTCGCCGATGCAGCCGCCAGCGCCGGCGCGGGTGGGATCAACCCGCCACTCCGCCTGCTTGCCCTCCGCCCCGCCGGCGAGCCAGCCCTGCGGGTATTCGACCACAACCTTGCGCACGGTTCCGATCGCACCGGCGGCAACCCGCACCCGCGCCTCGCGGACCAGCGGATAGCCGGAATAGGTGTAGGTGAGCGCATAAGGTCGCCCCGCCTGCGCGACGAGGTCGGCAAGTTCGCGCGCCTCCGCCAGCGAGGCGGTCATCGGCTTGTCGCTCATCACCGCCACGCCGGCAGCCAGCGCGGCGCGGGCAGCGGGCAGATGGTGACGATTGGGGCTGGCGATGGTCACGAAGTCGATGACGTCGTCGCGCGCCGCTTCGGCGGCGAACATAGCCGTCAGATCGGGATAGGCGCGCGCCGGGTCGATGCGATATTCCCGGGCGGCGGCGCGCGAACGGTCCGCATCGCTGCTGAACACGCCGGCGACCAGTTCGATCTCACGGTCCAGTTCGGCGGCGATGCGATGCACCGGGCCAATGAACGCCCCCGGCCCGCCCCCGATCATGCCCATCCGCAAGCGCTTGCTCATATCGACCTCTTTACAGTTGGTTGGTCGGCAGCGCGGCGATATCCACGGTCAGCGGCATTCCCGCATCTTCGGCATCGCGCGCCAGCCGCACCTCGATCTGCTGGGCCAGATTGGACCAGCCGGCGTCGGTCCAGTGCATGAACCGCCGCTGCGTGAGCGGCACGCGCACCCGCGCGCTCTCGCCCGCCGCCAGATGCACTTTGGCAAAGCCGACCAGCGTCGCTTCCGGCACATCGCGATAGACTTGCACCACCTCGCTCCCGGCGCGCTGCGCCAGGTTGCGCACCGTCACCGCGACCCCATCCCCCTCGACCGCAGCGTCGCCCCATTCGAAGCTGGCATAGCCCGACCCGGCGCCCAGCGTGTGACGCGCCGGCTTGCCAGCGGCGATGAGGCCACGATAGCCGAACCGTGTCCCGTCGGAATAGAGTAGCCGTTTATCCGCGTCGGGCTGCAAGGCATAGCCGGGATAGTCCGCCTCATTGCGCGCGATGGTCACGGGCATCCGCCCGCCCGGCTCTCGATCGCCCGCCAGCACTTCGGCGATCGCTTGCGCGAAGCCTTCGCCGGGATACCAGGCGCTTATCAGGGCAGCGCCGCGCTCTTCCCAAGAGGCGTCGAACGCATGACCCACATTGGCGACGATGATCGTCCGGGGATTGACGGCGGTCACCCGCTCGATCAGTTCGATTTGACCGGCGGCCAGCAGCGTGTCCGGCCGATCCTTGCTCTCGACGCTCGAGTCGGATGTTTCGCCCACCATCATCACCACGGCGTCGGCCTGCCGCGCCGCGTTTTCGGCGGCCACGAGCAATTCCTCGCGGCTGCCTGGCGCGCGAATGCCGTACCATAATCCGTGAACGCGGGCCGGCTCGAAGGTGAACTCGACCACCACGTCGACCGGCACGCCGGCGCGCAATTCCACCTCTGCGATCGAGGAATCGCCTGCCTTCAGCACGCCCATCACGTCGCCGGGCGGGCACTGGGTCGTCGCGACGACTTGGCGCCCGTCCACCAGCATCCGCGACACGCCGGTTGCGCCCAGATGGAAGCGGTGCATGCCATCACGCTGCGGCGTGAACGTGCCGCTCGCGCGGATCGACCCGCCGGCGGCGAACTTCGCCTGCTCATGCACGCCGACGAACCAGACCAACGAATTGGTGTCGCGCGTCTCGCTTGACAGCGGCGCGCCCGAACAATCCCTGCTTTCGAAATAGTCGAGCGTCATGCCGCGCGTGCAACCATCGCCCAGATCGCGCGCCGGCTGAATTGCCATGCTGGGCAGGCGTGGCGCAGGATCGATGCCCGGCTCGAACAGGATGTCGCACACACCCCCGAAGCGCGCGCGGATCGCATCGATCGGCGACGGTAGGTCGGGCGAGACCGAGATTTTGGCGAAAGTACCGCCCTGGAAGCAGGGCGCGGCCGCGTTCGGGCCGATCACGGCCAATGTCCCAATAGTGTCCGGCACCAGCGGCAGGATCGCGTCCTTGTTCCGCAACATGACGAAGCCGGCGGCGGCCGCCTCGACCAGCAGTGCGTCGATCTCCCTGTCGCCCATCGACGAATTCTTCGGCCCCGTCGCACGACGCGCGAGCGCGGCGACACGCGATGCCGCATCATCGATCCGCGCCCGATCGACTTCGCCCGCCGCCGCAACAGCAGCCGCTTTCGGTCCAAGAAAGCGCGCCGGCCCCGGCATCTCCAGGTCGAGCCCAGCATTGAGCGTCGGCGTGGTCGAATGGGTGCCGAACCAGTCGCTCATGATCGCGCCGCGATAGCCCCAGTCGCCCTTGACGATTGTCGTGAGAACATGATGCTGCTCGGCGCAATGCAGGCCGTTGACGCGATTATAGGCCGCCAGCATGCCGCCGCAGCCGGCCCTTGCTGCGAACTCGAAAGGGAGCAGATAGACTTCGCGCAGCGTCCGCTCGTCCACGCGCACGTCGACATTATCGCGGTCGGTCTCGCTGTCGTTGCAGACCAGGTGCTTGACCACCGACATGGTGCCGGTCGATTGCAGCCCCTCGATCCACGCCGCGCCGAGCTGGCCGGCCAATAACGGGTCTTCGGAAAAATATTCAAACGCCCGCCCAGCCAGCGGACTGCGCGCCAGATTGACGTTGGGCGCCAGCACAGCGTCCACGCCGCGTGCGGCAGCTTCCTGCCCAACAAGCGTACCGATACGACGGACAAGCTCAGCGTCCCAACTCGCGCCGAGCGCCGTCGCACAGGGCGAGAGGCGCGCTATGTCCCGTTCGTCCACCTTGCCGCTCGCGATGCCCATCGGCCCGTCGCTCATCGTGAACGCCGGGATGCCGGCCTCCGGGATCGCCACAGACGACCACATGGCCGCGCCGGCCGTCAGTGATGCGGCCTGATCGAGTGTCAGCTCAGTCATTGGTGGAATTCCATTGCACGGCGCGGACAAGCGGGCGGCGGCAACAAAGCCTGCCGCCCGCTCCGGGATCAGGCGGCGAGCGCCAGTTCCTTGGCGTCCTTGGTCGTCGGGACGAACGGCAGGTAGGACACGCGCATCCGCACAGCGAACTCGATGCGGTGGTTGCCCGGTGCCAGGCCACCCGGCTTCAGCGCGATGATCCGCGCCTTCTCGCCGAAATTCCAGCGATCGTCATAGACCGTCTCCATTTCGTCGAGCGTATAGGTCTTGCCGCGTACCGAAAAACGCACGTCCTCGCGCGCGATCTTCTCGCCATCCACGCTGACCTGGATATCCTCGACCATCGAAAGGCCAAGGCCGCGGTAATAAGGAAGTCGGCCGAGGAAGGCGAAGCCCTTGACCTCGCCGCCCTCGACATAATTTTCGAACTGCTCTGTGCAGATCATCTTGTTGTCCATCATGGTCCCGCTCTCCCTTTACGCGGCCAGCGCCGTCGGCGTCGGTTCGCCGATTAGCTGTGCCAGCATCACCTGCTGGCGACGCACCTGCTCGACGCTGTCGGGCTCCTCGGCGTCCTCGATCCAGCGATTGCCCTCATATTCCGAGCAGATATAGCCGTCATAGCCGCCCTGCTTCAGCACATCGACGATCTTGTCGTAGGGGATCGACGGCTCCACATAATCGGCGTACATCTGGTAGAATTTGCCGTGGATATTGTGGATACGCGGCATATAGTCGAGCATGCGCTTGGGCTCGAACGCCGAATTGTGCCTGATGACTTCCGCCATCGCGATCGATGGCCCGGCGCCGCCCATCTGCTGGACGTTGAGGATCACATATTCGCTCAGCATCCGGTCCTCATACGCCTTGACGATATAGTCGGCGATGTTCGCAGGTACGCCCAGACGCTTGAACTTCTCGACCATGACAGGCGGATAGGCGTGGAGGAACATGCCCATGTCGGGCAGGAAGCCTAGCGCGTCGGAGCCGCTCTTCTCGAAGGCTTCGGCATGGCGGATGATCCAGGGGTGGTCGAAGTGCAGCGGCGCGTGCACCTCGATCAGGATCTTGATGCCCTTCTCTTCGGCATAGGGCGCGGCGGCGACCAGCACTTCCGGCGCGATCGAAACCAGCGCGCGGATATATTTCATGCCGAGGCGCGCGCCGAAGTCGATGTCTTTCCGCACACTGGCGACCTGCTCTTCGAAGGGCATTTCGCGGCCCTTGTAGCGCTTATAGTCAAGCATGAAGTCGTGGCTGACCGGCACGCAGTCATATTTGGCGATCAGCTGGTGCCACTCGTCAATCTTGGCATCTTCCACGCCGACCTCGGGCCAGCCCCAGAAGGTCTGCTCGCCGATGATCTCGATACCGTTAGCGCCCAGCTCGGCGCTGGTGCGGATGCAGTCCTCCAGGGACATTTTGCCCTGAAACGTCTCATTCTGATAGCTGTAAAGGCTCACGCCCCGCTTGATCGTACCCATAGATCCTCTCGCTCTCTCGGGTGCGGACAATTCCGCTTTTACTCGGCTGCGGCACTTGCGTCCACCAGGCATCCGAATTAGAACCTTCATTCTATAAAGCGTCGGGTTGGTCAAGCCCGAAATTGTCTGAGGGGATCGGTCATCATGGCGTTCGGCTTCCGCATCCTGGCACGCATATCCGCGCTGCTGCTGGCGGCAGCATTCGGTTTCTTCGGCTATTTCAAGCTTCGCGGACCGCTCGGTGCTGGAGCAGCATCATGCTTGGACCAATGCGTTGCCCGACTTTCTAGGGCGCGCGGTTGGCCTGAGCGAGCTGATCGCGGCGACCTTGCTGCTGATCTTCGGCCTGTTCCGGCCCGAGCGGCCCGGGATCGTCGCCGGAGTCGCGCTCTATGCCATCGCCAATCAGGCCTCCGCCGCACTGGTGCACACCACACGCGGCGAGATCGCCGCGCTTCCGCAAAACGCTGTGCTCGCAGCGCTCGCAGCGCTGGTCCTGGCAGCCACGCGCTTCCATCAAGTTCAACCAGAGGAGAATGAAGGATGAGGGTTTTGAAGCAGCAATGGATGCTGGCCGCGGCCGGCGTTGCGATCATGGCCGTCGCGCCGGCAAGGGCGCAGCAGCCGAGCATTGCCGATCTTACCGCCAAGCTGGAAAAGCTCGAACGCGCGACCACCGCCGCGCACGACCGCGCAGCGGTGGAAAATCTCTTCTCGCGCTACATGTATCTGCACAATGCGTTTCAGGACGGGCAAATCATCCCACTCTGGGCGAAGAAGGGCACGCCAGGGATCAGTTCGCAATATTCGAACCTCGGCAAATATACCAACTGGGACAGCATCATGGCCTATCATCGCGATCGCCCGTCGCCGATCGGCAAGCTGGTGATGCACTATGTCACAACCCCGGTGATCGAGGTGGCCGAGGACGGCCAGACCGCCAAGGGCCTGTGGATCGTCAACGGCCTGGAATCAGGCCTTACGAAGCCGGAGCATGCAAAGAATATGCCCGCTTGGATGTTCGAGCCCAATGTCGAGGTCGATGGTAAGAAGGTGTGGATGCACAATGTCTATCTGAAATATGGCATCGACTTCATCAAGCAGGACGGCCAGTGGAAAATCTGGCACTTCCACTGCTTCGAGACCGCGCGCGCGCCCTATTCGATGGGCTGGATTCCGTTCGCGGCGGTGGCGCAGGACGATGCCTTCAACGTCGACCTGATGTATGTCGGCGACGATGGCAAGCCAGTGTTCATGCCCAAGGCGGACGAACCGGTGACGGTCCGTAACAACACCTATCGTACCGACACCGCCCAGTCGCTCGAGGCGAAGCCGCCGGTGCCGTACCGCACCTTCGCCGAAACCTTCTCCTACTGACAAAAAGGGGGCGGACCTCGGTCCGCCCCTTCCCCCCTCATAAACGCGCGCGGAACGCTACTTGGCGACGACAAACCCCGCCGCCTTGTCATAGGGCTTGATCGTGACCTTGCCCGTTGCCGCCCATTCGGTGCCGCGCGCGAACAAAGTCTTGAACCCGTCATACTGGATCGTGTCCGGCCCATGGCCTAGCGTTATCGAAAAGACGCGGCCCTTGCCGTAATTCTGTACCCATAGCTGCGGGTTGGGCTTCCCCATGCCACCCATCGTCTTGAGCCGCTCGGGCGCATAGGCCTTGGGATCATATTTGGGGCCGGCGCGCTCCGAGTCATAATCCGTCGGATCGTCGATTGCCGTCGCCAGCACATGCACCTTCGCTTCAGGGTCGAACACCATGTTGGTGTATTTATCCTCCATGAAATTCCAGTGATAGCGGCGCAGCCCTTGCGTGATCGGATGCGTGCGATCGATAATCTCGATGCTGAATGCGTCGGGCGGCGAGCGGCGGCTGATGCCTGGCACCATCACCGCGCCGATCAGCTTGCGATATTCGGTAATGTCGCGCCCCCATGTGAAGGACGAATGATAGGCGACCAGCCCTCCGCCTTGGGCGACATAGTCGTACAACGCCTGGAACGCGCCGTCGGACCAGAGATGCTGTTCCTTGTCGGCATAGTTCCAACGGCTTGAATAGTTTAGAATGACGACGTCATATTTCTTGAGCTGATCGAGCGTACCGTCGTCAAAATCCTCGGTCACCCGCACGTCGAACCTGCCGGTATCCTTGAGCTGGGTGCGCAGGCGATTGTTGACGCCCGTCCAATCATGCTCGTAGCTGTTCTGGCCGCTGATAATCAGCACCTTCAGCCGCCCTTCCTTGGGGTTTGCGGGCGTCGCGACGCGCTGAACCGTCTCGGGCGGGGCATAAGGTATATTGTCGACCGTCACCGGGATATCGGCCACCGGCACGGTCTGCGCCGCAGCGACAGCTGTGCCGCACAGCAACGCTGTCGCGATCAGATATGATGTGACACGCATCTGGCGCTCCTCAACCCTGGTGTAAGTGATGCAATGGTTTAGGCTGACGCGCCCTGCGCCACCGGTGCGGCGCCGACGTCCGGCCGCGCGCCGCCCATCGGCCAGCCGAGCACGACGACCGCTTGGAGAGCGAGCAATCCGATCGGCCAGACATAATAAGACCAGCGGATGGTCTGCCGCGCGGCATCGCTGACGGCGTTTGGAACATAGCCGGCCGCCGCCAGCGAATAGGCGATGGCCGCCGCGCCGATCGCCATGCCGATCTTCGTCGCCAGGCTGATGCCGGACGAGAGCAGCCCCTCATTGCGCGTGCCGAACAGCGCCTCATGATAGTCGACCGCTTCGGCGGCCATGGTGAAGATGCCGGTGATGGTGACCGACGTCGCCACCGACGCGGCGACATAGAGTGCGAGGAACAGGGACGGCCGCGCTTCGGCTAGCGGCAGCGTCGCGAACAAGGCGATCGCCACCAGAATCGCGGCGAAGCACCCCTTGCGAATGCCGGTGCGCGACAGGATCGGCGGCGCGATGAACGCCGCGATCAGCAGCGTGCCCGATATCGCTGGCAACAGGATCGAGATCATCCAGGGACGCCCCAGCACGTCGATCGCGAAAAAGGCGGTCAGCGAGATCATTGTGCCGAACCGCACGAAATAGAGCAAGGTGAAGGCAAAGCAGATCAGCCAGGCCCGGTTGCGCAGCATTTCCCCGATCGCCGGCAACACGGCAAAGCGCGGCGAACTGCCATCGTCGAATCGCTCCTTGCAGTTGCGGAACAGCATTAACAGCGCAATCAGAGACAGCCCGGCGAACAACGTCGCCGTCGCGAGGAAGCCGCGCTGCTGATCGCCGCCGCCCAGCAGCCCAACCAGCGGCATTGTCGCAGCGGTGCCCAGGATCACCGACACCGACGTGCCGATCGACCGCATTCCGCCGAGCTTCAGCCGCTCGCCCATGTCGGTCGTCATCATCGGCATCAACGCGGTGTAAGGAATTGACCCCAGTGACATGAGAATGCCGAGCGCCTTGAAGGTCAGAAAGGCGTAGATCAGCTTGGCATTTTGCGACCAGTCCGGCACCGAGAAGACGAGGATCAGCACCAGCGCATAGGGAATGGCGGTGAACAGGAAATAGGGGCGCGTCCGCCCCCAGCGAGTCCGCGTCTTGTCGACCGCGATCCCAACCAGGATATCGACCACCGCGTCGAGCAGCCGCGCGGCGAGGAAGATGGTTCCTACCGCCGCCGCCGGCAGCATGGCGACGTTGGTGTAGTAGAAGAGCAGGAACGCCCCCGCCATATTATAGGCGAGGCTGTAGCCGAAATCGCCGAAGCCGTAGCTCAGCCGCTCGGTGAGCGAGAGCCGGACAGCCCCGGCGGGTCCGGCTGCGGCTTCAGGCATCCAGCGCTTCCTTCGTCAATTCGAGCGATGCGAGCGCCGGCTGGGTGGGCCGATATTCCAGCCCCCATGGTCCATCATAGCCAAGCCCGCGCAGATCAGCGAGCAAGGCGGGCCAGTCGATCCCGCCGGTGCCCGGCTCGTTGCGGCCCGGCAGGTCGGCGATCTGGACATGTTCGACCAGATGCATCCGCCCAGCGAGCACCTCACGGGGGTCTTCACCCATGACCAGCGAATGATAGACATCATACAGCAGCTTCAGGCGCGGACTGTTCACAGCCTCGACCAGATCGAGGCCGAGCCTGGTTTCGACCAGATACATGCCTGGATGATCGATCCGACTGTTGAGCGGCTCGAGCACCAGCGTTACTTCGGCTGCCTCTGCGAGATCGGCCGCCTGGCGCAGTGCGCTCACTGCCGCATCGAAATGCTCCTGCGCCGAAACGCCCTCGCGCGTGAAGCCCGACGCCACGATCAGCGGCGGCGAACCGACTGTCTTTGCCTCTTCCAGTGTGTCACGCACGGCATCGAGAAACTCTCCATGCTGGGCGGGATCGACGATCGACCGCCGTGGGTCGACGCAGAAGCCGGTGAGAGTCACCCCGGTTTCATCAAGCGCTTCGGCAAGGCCGGCCATGTCCTTGTCGCGCCACAGATGGAATTCGGCATGCTCGTAGCCGGCGGCCTTGGCGGCGCGGACGCGGTCGCCGAGATTGTCATGCGAGTCGGCGAAGATCCATTCGATGCAGGGGGAAAGCTTCACGGCAGATCCTTGAGGTAAAAAGGGCGGCCATTGCTGGCCGCCCCAGGGGAGTCACATCAGAAGTCGAAGCTGACCCGGACGCCATAAGTACGCGGCGTACCAAACTGCCAGACATAGATGTCATCATTGCCCGCAGCGGTGAAACCCGCATAGGTCAGGGGCTGATTATCTTCGATATTGCGGACGAATGCCTGCACCCCGAACTTGTCGTCGGCGGTGCGCCATTCGATGCTGGCGTCGGTCTGGAAAAATGCCTTCTGTCGCGAGTCGTTATAGTTGAAGATGTCCAGGAAATAGGAGCTTTTGTACCGCGAGAAGACGCTCGGCGTGATGCTCCCGGCATTGCCCAGATCGAAGCGATGCTCATAGCCTGCGGCCAGAACCCAACGCGGCGACTGCGGCGGGCGATTGCCGGACAGGTTGGGCTGCGCGATCGGCGCAGCCCGCGAATCCGCGTCCAGATCGCCAAGACCCGTGACGCAACCGCCGGGCAGCGTCGAGGACGCACAGAACACCGCATAGGATGCCAGGAATTCCTGATATTTCGAGTCCAGATAATTTACGCTCGCGGTGAAGCGACCATTGTCGAGCACCTTGAACGATGCGTCGAGTTCGATGCCCCAAATGCGCGCCTTGCCGGCATTGAAAACCTGGCCGCCGATCGAGTTATCGAGCAGCACTGATGCCTGGAGATCCTTATAGTCGTAATAGAAGCCGGACAAGTTGACGAAGTTCGCACTGCTGCCGCCGAAGCTGCGCTTGATGCCGGCTTCATAGGCGGTGTTGCTCTCCGGCGCATATGAACCCACGGAGTCGAAACCGCCGGCCTTGAAGCCCGTCGATACCTTCGCAAACACTAGCGTATCGGCATCGGGCTTATAGTTGAGGCCGGCCAGCCAGGTGAACTTTTCCGCGCTTGCGCTCGGACGCTGCACCGAAAGCGGCGCCGCCGTGATCCGAACCGGGCCTGTATTGTTCAGCGGCGATGTGGGGTTTGCGATTCCGCTGCCATAGACGTTGAACACGCCGCTGCGCTTGTCCCAGGTATAACGCCCGCCGACGACCGCGGTAAGCGTGTCGGTGATCGGAATATCGGTCTGGGCGAACACAGCCCAGCTCGAGCTGCTTACCTGGCGATCGAAATAGTTGATATAGCCGCCCCTGGCGCCCAGCAGGAACGCTGGCAGGAAGGGCGGGCCGTTGAACAGGCCGCGCTCGATATCCAGATCTTCCTTGAAGCGGAAAACGCCGCCCTGCCACTGGATGCCGCCAGGCTCGCCGCCGTTGATCCGCAGCTCATGGCTTTGCGTATCCACGTCGTTGGCGAAATTCTTGAAGGTGTAGGCCGGAGCCAGCGCGGCGTCGAAGCTCTCGTCCGTCGTGCGATAGCCGCCCGTGTAGGACAGGGTCGCAGGCCCGAAATCATAGGCGATCCGCCCGCGAACAGCCGTCGTCCGCTGCTCCTGGATGCTCGGGCTGCGCGCTGGCGCCGTATAGTTGCTGCGGTCGACAGATGCGAGCGCGTTGGTGTTCTGCGGAATGCAGACGACCAGACGGGGATCGGCGCCGACGCGCACGAAGCCGTTCTGGTTGCACGTCGCGCCCGGTGCGTTCGCTGCGTTATAGCCCAGGCCCGAATTGAAGTTAGCAAAAGCCTGTGCCGCCAATTTGCGATCCGCCGCCACATGCTCGACTGCCGCATCGATCGTAAGCGCATCGGTTGGACGGAGTGTGAGGCTGATCCTGCCGCCACGGGTATAGTCATCACCCGTGCGAATGTTGAGATTGGGATGCGAGAAATAGCCGTCCCGCTTCGAATAGGTGCCAGCGAAACGAATGCCGCCGATATCGCCGAGCGGCAGGTCGATTCCGCCCTGCAGCAGCACATGATCGAAGTTGCCGAGGGATGCCGTGAGGTTGAAGCCCAGTTCGTCGCCGGGCTTGCGCGTAATGAAGTTGATCGCGCCGCCGGTCGAGTTGCGGCCGTACAGCGTACCCTGCGGCCCGCGCAGCACCTCGACCCGGGCGAGGTCGAACAGACCCGCATTGAGGACGGTTGGGCGGTTGATGTATTCGCCGTCAATGTTGACGGCGATCGAGGTATCCTGCGTTTCGGCATTGTCATTGGTGCCGACGCCGCGGACGGTAACGCGCGTCAGGTTGGTGTCCTGCACGATCTGAACCGCAGGCGCTACCTGCTGGATACCGCTGAAGTCCGAAACGCCCGCCTTCTCGAGGGTCGCACCTGAAACCACCTGGATGGCGATGGGGACGTCCTGGACGTTCTCCGCCCGGTTCTGTGCGGTAACAATGATCTCATTGCTATCCACCGGAGCCGCCGGCGGCGTCTCCTGCGCAATAGCCGGCGTTACCGCCATGGCGGCGGCTCCGATCAGCAGGCACGACTTCAAGGTAAGCATACGCATCTTCCCCTCCCAGTTTCAGCGCGGGTAGCATCCCGCATCATTACAAAATAGAATGGTTATTTTAGTTCTTTTTAAATCTGTGTCAAGCCGCTCTCGGCGTTGCCGACGGGGCGCAGCAGCTGGTTGGCGAGCGTCGCGATCTGGCTGCCGACGGCGGCATCGACCAGCACGCCGTCGGCATCGAACGGACGCTGCTCGACCGAGTTGATCGCAAGTCCCAACGGCGTCGGCCAGCCACGCATCGCATGAGTCACTCCGCGCAGTGCGGCCAGTGTTACGCCGGTCGCCTGCCAACCCGCCGCCGACACGATCAGCCCGACAGGCCGCCCGTCGAAATAGGGTCGATCGTCCCGCGCCGTATCCTCCAGCAGATCGATCGCGTTCTTCACCAGGCCGGAAATACCGCCATGATAGCCGGGCGAGGCAATGACGATCGCGTCAGCCTGACGAACTGCATCGACCAGCACCCGCTCCGCGTCGTAGCGCATGGGCGTGCCGGGCTCGTAATGCGGCAGCTTCGCCAGATGCAGCCCGTCGAACATCTGCACGTCCGCGCCGGCCTCGGCACATCGGTCGAGCACCGCGCGCGCCAGTCGCTCGCTCGACGAGCCGGCACGCAGCGTCCCGCCGATGCCCACAACGCGCGTCACGCGCGGCCACCGCCGAACGCCGGCATGACCTTGCGGGAAAGCAGGTCAAGCGTCTGGTTGCCCAGCCGGAGCCGCTCCTCCGTCAGCGGGCCGGTCACCGTGCCGCACAATATGTTGCCGATGCCGAGCGCCTCATAGGGCTTGAGATGCTCTATTATCGTTTCGGGCGAGCCGTAGAGGCACCAGGTTCCGATCCAATCGTCCGTCAGTGCATTGGGCGTCCGATCGGTTTTGCGGTTGGCGTCGTCCGATTCGGCGCGGGCGTTGAATTCGGCCTCGCGCTCGATCGCCTCCTGATAGGATTTGAGGATCACCATCAGTTCCGCGCGGGCCTGCTCGTCCGTTTCCGCGACGTGCACCGCCTGATAGGTGTGCGTGGTCCAGTCGAGCGCGGAGGTGATCGTCGCCGCGTCATGGCCGAACTCGCCCAGCATCCCCCGGTAGATGTCGAAATATTTCTTCACATGAATATAGGGCTCGGTCCCGCCGATCTGCGGCGGGGTGAATGCCGGAATGAAGGCCGGCCAGCCATGCCTGGCGGCGCGACGCGCGCTGGCTTCCTTCATCGCGACCGGCATCAACCGGGCATGGCCGCTGGTGTAGGGCGCCGGCGCGATCCGTTGCAGCACGCGACCTTGGTGGGGGCCGTTGTCGATCTCGATCGCGGGATCATCCATCCGCTTGGCCCAGAGCTGTTCGGCCAGTTCCAGATTGCGGTCCGAAATCGCGCCGGCCTCCTTGTAGTTGACGCCAAAGCCGATCATCTCTTCCGGCGTCGTGCCGCTGCCCACGCCCACCAGCAGCTTGCCGTCGGTCAGTTGGTCCAGAAGATTGATGCGCTCCACGAAGCGAACCGGATGGTGCAGAGGCACCGACACGACCGAAAATCCGAAATGCATTTCCGGCAGCTTCGCAGCCAGATAGGCCGCGAACATGAAGCTGTCGCTCGCCAGCGGCATGTACCCGTTGAAATGATGGTCGGGCATGAAAATAGCCGAAAAGCCGGCGTCGCGTGCGCGCACCGCATGGTCCTCAAGATCGCGCATCAAGCTCCGATCGTCTTCAGGCCGCATCGAACGAGCATTGAGAAAGACCGAGAACCGCATCACCCCTCCTCGCGAATCAGAATGTTCGCGCATTTCTAAATTAGAATTGACGTTCCTATTTTGATATTTCTTATGGCGGATATGTCAAGCCCCTCCGCGTCCCCCACCGAAATGCTCGCCGCGAGCGCGCTCAGCCGCAAACCCCGCCAAGGCCGAAGCCTCGCTTCGTTTCGCCGCATGCTGGACGCGACAAAGGCGCTGATGCTGGAACGGGGCAGCGAAGACTTCACGTTGCAGGATGTGAGCGATCTCGGCGCCGTGTCGATCGGCTCGATCTATCTGCGATTTGAAAGCAAGGACCGCCTGCTACACGCCGTCATCGCGGAGGAATTGCAAAGCATCGTCGAAAAGGAACGCGAACTGATCGAGGGTATCCTCGCCGAATCATCCTCTCTTGCGGACTTCCTGCCGCGCTATGTCGACGGCTATAGCGGCTTTCTGGCGACCCACGCACAGTTGCTGCGCACGATCATGCAGCGAGCGTCACTCGATCCCGCCGTATCCGCCCCTGGGCGCGAGACCGCGCAAAAATCGGCCGATTTGTCGGCAAATGCGATCCTCACATTTCGCGACGAAATCCGTGCCAAGGATGCCGAACGTCGTGCCCATGCGGTGTTCCGCATCGTCTTCGCCACGGCGGCGCGACAATATGGCCTTGGCTCGACGGCCGAGTCTGCCGACGACGAAATCTGGAACACGTTGAAGTCCGAGCTATCGGTAATGGCCCTCGCCTATCTCCAATATGAAGGCTGATATTGCGGGGTGGGGGGCCGCCACCGGAGGGCTGTCACTCATGCAGCCGATGGCGCCGATCAGAGCGAAGCGCCTCCATCATGAAAAAATAACCTACCCCTTATAAAGCGCATCGAGCCGCTCCGCATAGACCTTGCGGATCACATGGCGCCTGATCTTCATCGATGGCGTCATCTGTTCATTCTCGATACTGAACGGCCCATCCGCCAGGATGAAGCGGCGGACGCGCTCGATCACCGACAGGTCGTCATTCACGCGGTCCACGGCCGCGCGCAGCGCCGCCATATAAGCGGGATTCGCGGCCACGCCGTCCAAACCCACGCCCTGCGCCGCCGCCCATTCGCGAGTCCATTCGGCGTCGGGCACGATCAGGCCCACCAGATAGGGCCGCCGGTCGCCATGGACCATCGCCTGCCCGATCTCAGGCTGGAGCGTCAGCATCCCCTCGACCTTCTGCGGCGAGACATTGTCGCCCTTGTCGTTGACGATCAGATCCTTCTTGCGGTCGGTAATGCGGATGCGCCCCTTGGCGTCGAACTCGCCGATATCGCCGGTGTGCAGCCAGCCATCCTTCAGCGCCTTTTCCGTCTCCGCCGGATTGCGCCAATAGCCGTACATCACAAGTTCGCCGCGCACCAATATCTCGCCATCTTCGGCGATCCGCACCTCCACACCGTCGAGGGGCGGGCCGACCGTCTCCATCGCGATCCCGGCCCTGGGGCGGTTGCAGCTGATGACCGGCCCCGCCTCGGTCTGCCCATAGCCCTGAAGCAAGGTAAGCCCCATCGCGTCGAAGAACAGCCCCACGTCCGGGTTGAGCGGCGCGCCGCCCGACACCAGCGCCTTCATCCGCCCGCCAAAGCGCCCGCGAATCTTCGGCACCAGCGTGCGCGAAAGGACGAGCTTCATCGGCACGTCAAGGATGCTGCCCTTGCCCGCCTGCTCCTTTGCCGCGATCCGCATCGCCTGGCCCAGCAGATAGGCGGGGAACTTGCCCTGCTTCTCGATCGCCTTGATGATGCGCGCGCGCAGCACCTCGAACAGGCGCGGCACGACGACCATGATCGTGGGCCGCGTCTCCTCGATATTGGAGGCGAGCTTCTCCAGCCCTTCGGCATAATAGATCTGCCCGCCGAGCAGCATGGGCAGGAACTGGCCGCCGCTATGCTCATAGGCATGGCTGAGTGGCAGGAAGGAGAGGAACACTTCGTCGCCGATACCGAAATCCTCGTTGACGATCGCCCCTGCCCCTTCGCAGTTCAGCAGGATCGCGCCATGATGCTGCATCACCCCGCGCGGGGCGCCGCCGGTGCCGCTGGTGTAGATGATGCAGGCCAGATCGCCCCGCTGCGCCGTCTGCGCGGCCTCGCACGCCGCCACATCGGCCGGGTGCGCGGCGATGAGATCGCCCCAGAGATGGCAGGTGGACGTGCCCTGCGCGCCGCGCAGCGGCTCCATCCCGATGACGAAACTGGCCTGGCTCCGCACGACGGCGGGCATCAGCGCCTGCGCCAGTTTGGCGGTCGACACGATCACCGCCCGCGCGCCGCTGTCGGTCAGGATATGCTGGTGATCGCGCGTGGTGTTGGTGGTGTAGGTTGGCACGGTGACGCAGCCCGCCGCCATGATCGCAAGATCGGCGATGCAGAATTCCGGCCGGTTCTCGCTCACCAGCATCACCGGGTCGCCGGGCCGCAATCCCTGCGCCTTCAACGCCGCGGCGATGGACGCCACCTGCCGTGCAACCTCCGTCCAGCTGAGCGGCTGCCATTCCCCCGCCTCCTTGCGCCAAAGGAAAGGCGCGTCACCGCGCTCGCGGGCGCGGGTGAAGAACATCGTCACGAGATTGGGAAAACGCTCGATCGCCTGCAAGGCTCGACTCCTGTGCCTGTCCGGCGCGTCTTTCGCGCGCGTCGTTGATGGCGACGGCTATAGCCGCGCCTTGCCGTAACGGCCATGATTTTCGCGGGAGAGACTTAGTCGAACAGACCATCCTGCGCGCTGGCGGGCGGATTGAGGCCGAGATGCTTCCAGCCCGGCCCATTGAGGCAGCGCCCCCGCGCAGTGCGGGCGATGAGGCCGAGCTGGATGAGATAAGGCTCGATCACCTCCTCGATCGTGTCGCGCGCTTCGGAAAGGCCGGCAGCGAGCGTCTCGACGCCGACCGGACCGCCGCGATAAATGTCCGCGATCATCATCAGGTAGCGCCGGTCCATGAGGTCGAGACCGAGCTGGTCCACCTCCAGCCGCTGGAGCGCCGCGTCGGCGACCTTGCGATCGACGCTCGGTGCGCCGGCCACATTGGCGAAGTCGCGCACCCGGCGCAGCAGCCGCCCGGCGATGCGCGGGGTGCCGCGCGACCGGCGGGCGATCTCCACCGCGCCGTCCGGGGTGATGGGCAGGTCGAGCAGCCGCGCGGCGCGGCGCACCACCAGTTCCAGTTCCTCTACCGTGTAGAATTGTAGGCGAACGGGAATGCCGAACCGGTCGCGCAGCGGCGTTGTCAGCAGCCCCTGCCGCGTCGTCGCGCCGACCAAAGTGAAGCGCGGCAGGTCGATGCGAACGGAACGGGCGGACGGCCCCTCCCCGATCATCAGGTCGAGCGCGCGGTCCTCCATCGCCGGATAAAGCACTTCCTCGACCGCGGGATTGAGCCGGTGGATCTCGTCCACGAACAGCACGTCGCCCTCGTCCAGATTGGTGAGCAGCGCGGCAAGATCGCCAGACTTGGCGATGACGGGGCCGGACGTGGCGCGGAAGCCGACGCCCATTTCTTTCGCGACGATCTGCGCCAGAGTCGTCTTGCCCAGGCCCGGCGGCCCGAAGAACAGCACATGGTCGAGCGCATCCCCGCGCGACTTCGCCGCCTGGATGAAAATCCGCAAATTCTCGCGCGCCGCCTGCTGCCCGACAAATTCGTCGAGCGATTTGGGGCGGAGAGCGGCGTCGACATCCTCGGGCCGGCGGGATGGGGTAAGGAGGCGGTCGTCGGTCATAGCTTGGCTCCCAAAGCGGAAGCCGCATCCATGGCGGAATGGAGGACGCGCAAAATCAAAATTTCCCGATCGCTAACATGATAGATTAGCCGATGCGGACGATGGGAAAAGACCCGAATACCGTCACCATAATCGGGTCGCGCCGTGCCGGCCTCGGCGTGCGTCCGCAACAGCGTGAAGATGCGCTCGAAGCCCTGCATATGCCTTCGCACAGGCTCCAGCCCGAATTGTTCCAGACCCCGTTCCTGGATAGTCTCCAAATCCTTGCGCGCGGCGACGGTCAGCCTCAGCTTATGCATCCGGCAGGCGCGCCATGATCTCTTTCAAGACGTCTTCCGGCTCCGCATCGATCACGCCCGATGCATAGCCTTCTTCGATCATGGCGCGAACCCACCGCCCATCCTCTTGAGCGGCCTGTTGATCTTGCCGGATCAGGTCACGAACATAATCAGCGGCATCGGCGTAGCGCCCTTGCGCCAAGCGGGCTTCAATCCATTGCTCCAGCGCGGGAGGCATCGAGATGTTGAGGTTCGACATCCTTACACCATAAACCTTTCAAACCGGCGCACCAAGCTGGTCATTCCGCGCCGCTCGTTCACCACGCGAGGGAATGGAAATCTCACTTCGCCGCATTCCGCAGCGCCAGGCGCACCAGCGCGTCGAGGCTCGCGCCGTCACCCAGTTCCTCCTCCGCCGCCGCCACTGCGCTGCTCGCCTCGCTGGGCTTGAAGCCGAGATTTTGCAAAGCCGAAAGCGCGTCAGCGCTGAGGCTCCCTACCGGCGCGACAGTCAAACCGCCTGCGCCCACCGGCCCGCCGGTGGCGACCGCGCCGATCTTGTCCTTCAACTCGTTGACGATCCGCTGCGCCAGCTTCGGCCCAACCCCGTTCGCCCGCACGATCATCGCCTTGTCGCCCATCGCCACGGCGCGATGCAGTTCCAGCGGTTCGAGCGCGGAGAGGATGGCAAGCGCCACGCGCGATCCCACGCCCTGCACATGGGTCAGCAGCCGATACCAGTCGCGCTCCTCCGCTCGAGCGAAGCCGACGAGCCGGATCGAATCCTCCGCCACCAGCATTTCGGTGTGGATCGTCACCGCCTCCCCCACCGGCCCCAGCGCCGCGAGCGTGCGCGAGGACGCGCCGACAAGATAGCCGACCCCGCCTACATCGATGATGGCATGGTCGATGCCGGTGCTATCCAGCCGCCCTTTGAGTTTCGCGATCATGCCGTCCGCCCCATGGTCATGATCTGTTCTTTACAGCCTCCACGCCATCGCGCCAGCCAGAAAGCGCGGCACCTTTTCCAAACTCATGCGTAGTGCAGCCCGACTTTCCCATCCCCGAAGGACTTTACCCATGTTGATGACCAGCGCCCCGCTGCTTGGCCCCAAGGATTTCGAATTTCCCGCTATCACCCTGTCGGGCGTCGTGGACCATGGCATGTATCTCCACTTCCGCAACTGTCTTGGCACCGCGCCGCAGCAGGGCCTGGTCGTGGTGGAAATTTCGACGCTCGGCGGCGACCCGGAAATCGCCCGCATGATGGGCGAGGACATTCGCTTCCACTCCGATCTTTATCCCGATCGTCGCCTCGTGTTCCTCGGCAAGACGGCGGTCTATTCGGCCGGCGCGACCTTCATGAGCTTCTTCGCGACCGAGAACCGCTATTTGACGCGCGGCACCCGCCTCATGATTCACGAGCGGCTCATCACCAAGACGATCAACCTCTCCGGCCCGCTCTCCACCTGCATCGCGACGCTGAAAGCCAATCTGCACGAGATCGAAAGCTCCATCGCGATCCAGAATGAGGGGTTCGAGAATCTCATCCTCGGATCCGACATCACGATGGACGAACTGCTCCAGAAAGCGCCGGAAAACTGGTATCTGGAGGCGAACGAGGCGCAGGCGCGCGGGCTGATCGCGGCGGTGCTCTAAACCGCTTGCCAACGAGCCACAGCGGTTCTTTCATGCGGGGGATGCGCGCATCCCCCGTCTTCCCCTGGCGTTACGGCATGTTCCTGGCGCTGCTCGCCACCATGGCGCCGCTGGCCCTGTGGCTGCCCTGGCATGAGGCGGTGATGGCGGGCTTCGACATCGCCGCCCTTGCGTTCATGGCCTGCGTCGTGCCGCTGATCGATTCCGCGCCCGACGCGATGCGGCGCAAGGCGGCGGCGAACGACGCCAATCGCGAACTCATGCTGCTGCTGACCGGAACCGTCTGCCTCGTCATCCTGGTAGCGGTGGGCGTCGCGATCAGCCAGCATGGCGGCCCCGATGCCGCCTCGATCGCGCTGCTGCTGGCGACACTGCTCATCGCTTGGCTCTTTTCCAACCTCGTCTATGCCATGCACTATGCCCACGCCTATTATCTGCCCGATGCGGCGGGGAAGGATGGCGGCGGGCTCGATTTTCCGGGCGATGCGGAGCCGGGCTATTGGGACTTTCTCTATTTCGCCTACACGCTCGGCATGACCTTCCAGACGTCGGACGTGGGCATGACCAGCACGGCGATGCGCCGGATCGCGCTGTTTCACTGTTTCGCGGCGTTCCTGTTCAACCTCGGCATCCTCGCCTTCACCATCAACGTGCTCGGCGGCAGCTAGCCATGCTCCCACCCTAGCCGGTCGGGCAGCGGCATCACCGCGCCGTCGATCTTCAACGTCAGTCCTGACCCCGCTTCCAGATGGCCGACCGGGATCGCTCGCACTGGTGGCGTCACCCCGCGCGGCAGGGCGAAGAGCAGTTCATAATCATCGCCCGCTCGCGCCGCCGCGATCTGGACGGCGGTGCTCGCACCCCGCGCCTTTTCGAGCGCGCGCGACAGTGGGATATGGTCGATAACGGCGGCCAGCCCGCTCGCCTGCGCCAGCCGCGCGGCGTCGATCAGCAGCCCGTCGGACACGTCCATCATCGCCGTGACGAGGGGGGCGAGCAGCGCCCCTTCGGCCAGACGCGGACGCGGCCGGCGATAGGCGTCGACCAGCGGCCCGGACGCGCCAGCATCGCCCCGCAACAACTCCAGCCCCACGCCCGCGTCGCCCACCGGCCCGGTGACGTAGAGCCGGTCGCCCGCGCGTGCGCCGGCGCGGGTCGGCACCGCCCCGCTCGCCATCCCGATCGCGGTCAGGCTGTAGCTGCGCGCGGAGGCCGCCGGCATCTTCACCGTATCACCGCCCAGCAGCGGCATGGCGTGACGGTCGAGCGCCTGATGCAGGCCATCAAGGAAGGCCGCGTCCCAATCCCGGTCGCCCGACAGGCTGTAATTGAGCAGGCACCCCATCGGCCTTGCCCCCTTGGCCGCGAGGTCGGACAGGTTCACCGCCGCCAGTTTCCAGCCGATGTCGGCCGGAGGATCGGCGGGCAGATAGTGAACGCCCTCGACGATCGTGTCGCTGGTCAGGACAAGCCGCGCATCATCCACCGGCAGCAAAGCGACATCGTCCAGCAGCCCGCGCGCCGCCTCATGCGTCGTCCGCGCGCGCACCAGGCTCAGGAATTCGTATTCATCCGCCATCGCCCACCGCTTTAGGGCATGAGGGGGGCCAAGACCATGGCGGAAGGGGATGAGAGGATGCGCTGGATCAGGATGCTGGGGCTTGTGCTGGCGATGCTGGCGGGCAACGCGACAATGGCGCAGCCGCCTTCGAGCGGGCGGCTGGTGGAAATGGGCGAGTTGCCCTCCGCCTTAGTCGGTCCGCGCGCTGTGACCCTCTGGCTGCCGCCGGGCTATGAGCGGGGGCGGGACCGCTACCCCGTGATATACATGCACGACGGGCAGAATCTGTTCGACGCGAAGAAGACCAATTTCGGCGTCGAATGGGGCATGGACGAAGCGATGGCGCGGCTCGCCTCGCTTGGTATCGGCCGCGCCGCGATCATCGTCGGCATCCACAGTACGGCGCTGCGCTACCGCGAATATATGCCGCGCGGCGTCTATGACCGGCTGCCGCCCGCTTATGCGAAACTGGTGCGCGACAGCCATGACGGTGAGCCTGTGTCCGACGCCTATCTGCGCTTCATCGTTGAGGAACTAAAGCCGCGCATCGACCGCGCCTATCGCACGCGGCCGGGCAGAGCCGACACCGCGATCATGGGCTCCTCCATGGGCGGGCTCATTTCGATCTACGCACTCGGCCGCTACCCGGAGATTTTCGGCCAGGCGGCGGCGCTCTCGGTGCACTGGCCGCTGGTCGGCGCGCAGGCGGCGGGCAATGTGCCTCCCGACGCCCCCGCTATCGTCACGACGGCTTTCGCCGCCTGGCTCAAGGACAGCCGCGTCGATCCGCGCGTCAACCGCCTCTATATCGATCATGGCACGGCAACGATCGACGCCTTTTATCCGCCCTTCGCGCGGGCGATGGAGGGGGTGCTGGCGACGCGCGGCTGGCGGACTGGCTACGCTTTCCAGAGCCGGATCTTCACCGGCACCGCGCATGACGAGCGCGCCTGGGCCGAGCGGGCGGACATTCCTCTCGCCTTCCTGCTGGCGCGCCCCTGAAGGGGGTTCAGCGGCGCACGTCCTTCGCCACCGCATCGAGCAGACCGTTGACGAACCCCGCCTCGCGCTTGTCGTAGAAGGCGTGGGCGACATCGACATATTCGCTGATGACCGTGCCGGTGCCGACATCCTTGCGCGCGAGCAGTTCATAGGCGCCAGCGCGCAATATCTGGCGCATCGGCTTGTCGAGCCGCTCAAGGCTCCATCCGGCCGACAGGCGCGCGGCGATGAGCGCGTCGATCTCCGCGCGGCGCTTGTCCACGCCGGACACGACATCGTCGAAAAAACCTTCCTCCGCCTGCGCATAGGTCACGTCCTCGATCGTCGCGCCGAGCCGGTGCTGGTGGAATTCATGGAGCAGGGTCGCGAGCGGCGTTCCCTCCATCTCGATCTGGTAGAGCGCCTGCACCGCGGCAAGGCGCGCGGCGGAGCGGGATTTGGAGCGGTCGTTCATGGATTTTCCCTACTCCGTTCGGTTCGAGCTTGTCGAGAACCGGTTCTCGACAAGCTCGAACCGAACGGATGTTTATTTGAGGCGCAGCGCCACCGAAGCCGCGTGGGCGGGCAAGCCCTCCGCCTCCGCCAGCGCCACGGCGGCGGGGCCGATCGCGCCGATGGCGTCGCGCGAGAGGCTGAGGAAGCTGGTCCGCTTCATGAAGTCGAGCACCGACAGGCCCGAGGAGAAGCGCGCGCGGCGGCCTGTGGGCAGTACATGGTTCGGCCCCGCGACATAATCGCCCACCGCTTCCGGCGTCATCCGGCCCAGGAACACGGAGCCGGCATGGCGCACCTGCGCGAACAAGGGTTCGGGATCGTCCACCGCCAGTTCCAGATGCTCGGGCGCCAGGGCGTTCACCAGCGGCATCGCCTCGTCCAGATTGCGCACCAGGATGATCGCGCCATTGGCGTCCCAGCTCGTCCGCGCGACCGCGCTGGTGGAAAGCGCCGGGATTTGGCGCTCCACCGCAGAGGCGACCGCGTCGGCGAACGCCGAATCGTCGGTGAACAGGACCGACTGGCTGGTCGGGTCATGCTCCGACTGGCTGAGCAGGTCGGCGGCCGTCCATTCGGGGTCGTTCTTCCCGTCGGCCACCACCACGATCTCGGACGGCCCAGCCACCATGTCGATGCCGACCACGCCGTATAGCTGGCGCTTGGCCTCGGCGACCCAGGCGTTGCCAGGGCCGGTGATGACATCGACTGGCCTGATGCGCTCCGTGCCATAGGCAAGCGCGGCCACCGCCTGCGCCCCGCCGACGCGCCAGATTTCCTCGATCCCCGCGATCTGCGCGGCGGCCAGGACCAGCGGATTGATCTCGCCATTGGGGGTCGGCGTGACCATGGCGATGCGGCGCACGCCCGCCACCTTGGCCGGGATGACGTTCATCAGCAGCGAACTGGGATAGGCCGCCCGCCCGCCCGGCACATAGAGGCCGGCCGCGTCGACCGCGCTCCACCGCGCGCCCAGGCGCACGCCCGCTGAATCCACGCCGTCGCTGTCCTGCGGCTTCTGCTTCTCATGATAGGCGGTGACGCGCGCGGCCGCGAGTTCCAGCGCGTCGCGCAATTTGCTGGAGAGGCCGTCCAGCGCCGCGCGCGTCTCCGCCGCCGTCACCGACCAGCCGCTGACATCGAGATCATGCCGGTCGAAGCGTTGCGTGTAATCGGCGAGCGCGGCGTCGCCCCCGGCCCGCACCGCCTTCAGGATCGCGGTCACGTCGCGCGACACGTCCTCGTCGGCTTCGCGGCGGGCGTCCACCAGCGCGGTGAAGGCGGCGGCGAAGTCGGGGTCGGTGGTGGAGAGGCGGAGGGTCATGGCTTTACCATCCCGCCCTGTGAGGGGAGGGGAACCACGAAGTGGTGGAGGGGCGTCGCGCTATCGTGAGGGGGACACCCCTCCGTCTGGCCTTCGGCCAGCCACCTCCCCTTGCAGGGGAGGATGAAGGTTAAATCATGCCGCATCCTGCACCCCCACCGCCGCGCGAAACGCCTCGACCAGCGGCGTCAGGTCTGCCGAACGCATCTTGTAGGCGGCGCGGTTGACAATCAGGCGGGCGCTGATCTGCATGATGACATCTGTCTCCACCAGCCCGTTGGCCTTGAGCGTCGCGCCCGAGGAGACGAGGTCCACGATCCGCCGCGACAGGCCGAGCGACGGGGCCAGCTCCATCGCGCCGTTCAGTTTCACGCACTCCGCCTGAAGCCCGCGCGCCTCATAATAGCGGCGCGTCAGGTGCGGATATTTGGTGGCGACGCGGACATGGCTCAGCGCGGCCTGATCCTCGTCGGCCAGCCCGGCAAGCTCGGCAACCGACAGGCGGCAATGGCCGATGTCGAGATCGACCGGTGCGTAAAGCTCGGAATAGCCATATTCCTCCACCACGTCCGATCCCACAATCCCGATCTGCGCCGCGCCATGGGCGACGAAGGTGGCGACGTCGAAGGCGCGGACGCGGATGATCGAGATGTCGGGCCGGTTGGTGGCGAAACGCAGCGCGCGGCTCTTCTTGTCATGGAACTCGGCCTCTGGCTCGATCCCGGCGCGCGCGAGCAGCGGCAGCGCCTCATCGAGAATGCGTCCCTTGGGAATGGCGAAGGTGAGCGGGCGAGTCATGACGCGCGGCACTTAGGCGCGGGGGCGGCAAAGGGCAAGGTTCGGGCTCTCTCGACGAACCTTCTCCCTTGAGGGAGAAGGATATGAAGCCTTACGGAGCGAAGCGAAGTTAGGCGGAGTTGGATGAGGGGGTAGCCAAAGCGCATTCATCTGGCGGTATCCCCCTCACCCAGCTTCGCCTAAGCGGCAAAAGCCGCCAAGGCTACGCAACCCTCTCCCTCAAGGGAGAGGGAGTTAGGCCTCCACCATCGCGCTTTGCGTGCTGGCGATCCAGCCGCCGCCGAGCACGCGGTCGCCGGCGTAGAGGACCGCCGCCTGCCCCGGCGCGACGCCGAACTCGGGCGCGTCGAAGAGCAGGCGGTCGCCCTCCAGCCGCGCCGGGACGGGCTTCGCCATCGACCGCACCTTGGCGGTCAAAGGCCCGGTGAAATCGCTGCCTAGCCAGTTGATGTCCGAGAGCAGCGCGCCCGACACCGCCAGCGCCGCCTTCGGCCCCACGATCACGCGGCGGCTTTCCGCGTCCAGCCGCACCACATAAAGCGGCTCTGCCTGCCCGCCAATCTCCAGCCCCTTGCGCTGGCCGACCGTGTAATGGATCAGCCCTTTGTGCCGACCCAGTTTCCGGCCATCGACATGGACAATATCGCCGCCCTCGTCCGCGTCCGGGCGCAGTTTCCGCACGATCTTCGCATAGTCGCCGTCGGGGACGAAGCAGATGTCCTGGCTGTCCGGCTTCAGGGCCACGGAAAGGCCAAGCTCCGCCGCGATCTCGCGGACCTGCGGCTTGGGCAGGCCACCCAAAGGGAAGCGCAGATAGTCGAGCTGCGCCTGGGTCGTGGCGAACAGGAAATAGCTCTGGTCGCGGGCGGGATCGGCGGCGCGGTGCAGCTCCGCGCCCGCCGATCCCTCGACCCGCCGGACATAATGGCCGGTGGCGAGGCAGTCCGCGCCGAGATCGCGCGCGATCTGGAACAGGTCGGTAAATTTGACGCCCATGTTGCACTTCACGCACGGAATGGGGGTGCGCCCCGCCATATATTCGTCGGCGAAGTCGGCGATCACCGAGTCGCGGAAGCGGCTTTCATAGTCGAACACATAATGGGCGATGCCGATGCGGTCGGCCACGGCGCGCGCATCGCGTATGTCCTGCCCCGCGCAGCAGCTGCCCGTCCGTCCCGTCGCCGCGCCATGATCGTAGAGTTGGAGCGTGACGCCGATAACTTCCGCGCCAGTCCTGGCGGCCAACGCCGCGACGACGCTAGAATCCACACCGCCCGACATGGCGACGACGATGCGCCGCGCGGAGAGCGGCTCAGGCAACTGGAATTGGGGCTGCATGGCGGCGCATATAGGGCAGCAGCGCTCGCCGTGCAAAGCCGGGCTTATTTCCGCTCGAACAGCGCCTCGTAGAAGCCGTCGGTCTTCACGGTTATGGTGACGGGGACATCCTCGCGATTTTTCCAGTACCAGCCATGGGTGCCGGCGAAAGGCGCGGTGAAGCTCCCCTGCGCGCTTTTGATGTCCTTCTGCTTCCAATAGTCGGTGAATTCGTCTTCGTTGCCGCCGGTCGGTTCGCCATGCATGTCGGCGCGCACCGGCCCGGTCGCGGTCCAGCGGAAGTTGAAGCTGTCGCCCGCCTTCATCTGCGCCTTGACCTCGATGCCGGTATGCGGCGCGAGGGTCAGGGTCATCTCGTCGCTGCGGTAGGGGGTCGTCCGGGCGATGCTGGCCTGCGTCTGCGGCGGGACGGCATAGACGGTGGCGGCGGGTGCCGGGGGTGGGGCTGGCTCGGCGACGTCCTGCTCGCCCGCCATCTGCGTCAGGCCGATCGCGCGGCCGATGCCGGTCGGATCGACGCCATATTCGGCAGGCAGCACGAACACGACAAGGATCGCCGCGCCGCCCAGGACAGCGGCAATGGTGGCGCGCAGCAGGGTCGCGCGGGACGCTCGATAGGGCGCAGCGACGGAAGCGGGAGCGGTCACAGGCTCTTCTCCATGGCGAAGCCGGCAAGCTGGTAGCCGGTGAGGACGATGCCGGCGCACATCAGCGCGCTGTTGGCGACGACGACGTTGCGGCTGAAGCCGGGCGAGCGCCGCCATAGGCTCATCAGGATCAGGATGATGCTGAGCGCGATGAACTGGCCCATTTCGACGCCGATGTTGAAGCTCACAAGATTGGGAATCAGACCTTCGCGCGAGGCGATAAGATCCTGAAGCTTGGTCGCAAGGCCGAAGCCGTGGAAGAAACCGAAGATCAGCACCGCGACCTTCTGGTTGGGCTGAAACCCGATCAGCGTCGGAAACGCGCCGAGATTGTCGAGCGCCTTATAGACGACCGACAGCCCGATGATCGCGTCGATCAGGAAAGGGTTGGCGTGGATGTTGAAGAAGACGCCCGCCAGCAATGTCGTGCTGTGCCCCAGCGCGAACAGGGTCACATAGGCGCCGACATCCTTCAGCCGATAGAGGAAGAAGATGACGCCGAACAGGAATAGCAGATGGTCGTATCCGGTCACCATATGCTTGGCCCCCAGATAGATATAGGGGACGATGTTGACGCCGGGATTGTTCTGGATGAAGGCCTTGTCGCCCTCCGCCACGCCATGCGCGGCGGCGGGATCGACGAAACCCGCCGCGAGCGCGAGGCCGGCAAGGGCGAGAAGCGCGGCGCGCCGTCCGCTCATTTGATCGCGAAGGTCGCGGTCTGGCGCGCTTGCGTCTGCTTGTTGACGACCAGCACGCCGACCCGCGCGCCGGCAGGGATTTTCGCGCCCTTGGCGACGAACTGGTTGCCCTTCGCCGCGACCAGCGGAAATTCGGTCTTGGCCGATCCGGCGGTGACGATCAGCTTGCCGGTCA
This sequence comes from Sphingobium sp., assembly GCF_036170395.1. GTDB lineage: Bacteria > Pseudomonadota > Alphaproteobacteria > Sphingomonadales > Sphingomonadaceae > Sphingobium. The sequence goes on along the minus strand of NZ_JAVHPD010000047.1, from coordinate 72,639 downwards.
TCGTTGCGGCGGGCACCTCGTCGCCATCCTCCATGATGTAGAGCGACGCGCCGGCGGGGGCGCGGACCAGTTCGAACACGGTGTCGCCGACTTCGACGACCTGGCCGCCATGGCGCGGCTTGTCATCGCCATGGGCGAAAGCGGGGGCGACGGATAGAGCGAGCGCCGATGCGATTGCAAAAGGCAGGAACTTCATCATGGATTCTCCCGATCCGGTCAGGGTCATTCAGGCTTGTGGGCCAGCGTGAAGGCGAGCGTTGCCGTATGCTCGTAGCGATCCGTCTTGGCCGGATTGTCGGTCGGCGTGACGAGAACGGCGCGGATGACATTCAGCCCCTGATTGCGGACGGGAAGCGTCACCGTGCCGTCCGCCTTGGTCTTCACCTCGACCGCATCGGGATCATTGACCATGTCGTTGATGACCCCGGCCCCTTCCACCGGCTTGCCCTTCCAACTGACGCGATAGGTCAGCGGCTCGCCCGGCTTTTCCGGGATTTTCCCGACCGGCACGATCTGGAGCGCCTGCGCCGCGATCAGCGGCACCGGCTTGGTCAGCTGCCCCTGGATCGTCACCGCATATTTGATCGTCGTCTCGGTCTTTGTCGAGGTCGGCAGCTCTTCCCGTGTCTTCTTGACGATCTCGCCATCGGGCGCCCAGGACCAGGTGCCGTTCTGGAGCACGGCGCTGACGATTGCGGGAGGCTCGTCAGTATCGACCACGACCAGCGACCCGTTGGCGCGAAGCTGCGCGCCAATGGGGTTGAGATCGGCGTCCCACGCCTCAACGCTTTCCATGTTGGGCTGGCGCTTGACCGCTTCGAGGTCGTCCGCCCCGACGCCGTAGATGATGGCAATCTGCTTGGCGCGCTGGGCGAACCAGATGCCATGCGCGTCAGCGACGGCCGGGGCGAGGATGGCGGCGCTTATGGCCGCCGGCCAGGCAAGACAGTTGAACTTCGCCACGCTGTTTCTCCACTGCTGTTATGCGACCGAGCCTATGGCAGCGGATCGGCAGGATTCACCATTTTGCACCGGGCCTTGGCAGGATGCGCCGTTTGGACGGCTCGGCAAAGCAGGTGCTGCATCGGCCGGGCGACGCAGATCAATGCGTCAATTGCCCCTCGGTGCGGTGGCACAGGATGCTGTTCCCCGCCGCCATCGGCCGCAGGGGCGGAACCATGCTGTCGCAGAGACCTGGGATCGCCGCCGGGCAACGCGGCAGGAAGCGGCACAGGTCCGGCTGCTCGCCCAGATGGGCGAAGGGCGTAACGGCGCGCGCGCTCTCGTCGGCCAGCCAGTCGGTTCGCATTTCGGGAACAGAGGAGATCAGCAGATCGGTATAGGGATGAAAAGGCGCGGCCGCATAGCTGGCGCAATCGCCGCTTTCCACGCGGGTGCCCTTGTAGAGCACGACGATGTCGTCGCACAGCGCCTTCACTGTGGCGATGTCATGGCTGATGAAGAGATAGGCGACGCCCAGGTCGCGCCGTAGTTCGGCGAGCAGGTCGAGGATCGCGCCGCGCACCACCGTATCGAGCGCGGAGGTGACCTCGTCGCACAGGATGATGTCGGGATCGGCCGCCAGAGCCCGCGCCAGATTGACGCGCTGCTTCTGCCCGCCCGACAGTTCGGCGCAATGGCGATCGGCGACTCCGGCGGGCAGGCGGATGAGGTCCAGCAGTTTCGCCACGCGCCGCGCCGCATCCGGCCCGCGCAGGCCGTGATAGAAGCGCAGGACGCGGCCCAGTATTTCGCCGACGCTGTGCGCGGGATTGAGCGCGACATCGGCATTCTGGAACACGATCTGAACCCGGCGCAACTGCTCGCGGGTGCGGCCCGCCACGGTGGGCGCGAGCGGCGTGCCGTCGAGCGACACCGTCCCGGCGGTCGGCGCGAGCAGTCCGGCGACGACGCGCGCGACGGTGGACTTGCCCGATCCCGATTCGCCGATGACGCCGACGGCCGCGCCGCGCCCGATCGTCAGGCTGGCGTTGCTCAATACCGGGTTGGCGGGGCGGCCGGCCTTGTCCACCGGGCCGTAGCCGGCGAACACACCATCGATCGCCAGCAGCGGATCGGCGGCGCGCGCGGGCGCGACGTGCGTGGCTACAACGGGATGGGCAGCCGCCATCAGCGTCCGGGTGTAATCGTCCGCCGGCGCTTCCAATATCGCGTGAACGGCATTCTGCTCGCGCACCTGCCCACGATTGAGCACCAATATATGGTCGGCCATCTGCGCCACGACGGCGAGGTCGTGCGAGACATAGACGCCGGTCGCGCCTTCCTCCCGCACCACCTTGCGGAAGGCTTGCAGCACTTCGACCTGGGTGGTGACGTCGAGCGCGGTGGTCGGCTCGTCGAAGATGACGAGGTCCGGCTTGGTGATGAGCGCCATCGCCGCCATCAGCCGCTGGAGCTGACCACCCGACAGTTCGTGCGGGTAGCGGCTGCCGATCGTTTCGGGCTGCGGCAAGGCGAGCGCGCGGAACAGGTCGATCGCGCGGGCGCGAGCGGCGGGGGGGGTCGCGGTGCGGTGGATCAGCGCCGGCTCGATGACCTGGTCGATCACCCGGCGCGACGGGTTGAAGGCCGCCGCCGCGCTTTGCGCCACATAGGTGATGCGATGCCCTCGCTGCGCCGCGAGCGACGCGTCGCCCTGCCTGTCGAGCCTGGCGTCGCCGACGCGGATGTCGCCGCCGATCACCGCCCCGCCCCGGCCATAGCCCATCAGCGCGAGCGCGATCGTGGTCTTGCCCGACCCCGATTCGCCGATCAGCGCCAGCACTTCACCTTTCGGGACAGCGAAGGATACGTCATCCACGATGCGCAGCGGCGCGCCGCCCGGTCCCCGGACGGTGACGCTGAGGCCGCGCGCTTCGACATGGGGCCGCTCGCTCATTTCACGCCCCCTTGGGTGGCGGCGTCGATCAGCAGGTTGACCCCCACGGTCAGGCTGGCGATGGCGACGGCCGGCGCGAGGATCGCCAGCGCGCCTTCGGCCAGGCCCGACACATTTTCGCGCACCAGCGAACCGAGATCGGCATCGGGCGGCTGGAGACCAAGCCCCAGGAAGCTGAGGCCCGACAACAGCAGCACGATGAACACGAAGCGCAGGCCGATGTCGGCGAACAGCGGCCGGATCATGTTAGGCAGCATTTCGACAAGGGCGATGTGCAACCGTCCTTCGCCGCGCGCCCGCGCCACCTCGACATAATCGAGCCGCGCGAGCCCTACCGCGAGCGATCGAGCGATACGGAAATTGCCGGGGACATAGGTCACAGCGACGATCAGCGTCAGCAGCAGCAGCGACGAGCCGAAAGCGGCGACCAGCACCAGCGCGAAAATCTTGGCAGGAATGGAGATCAGCGTATCCATGCCGCGCGCGAGCAGTTCGTCGAGCCAGCGGGGGCCGACGGCGGCGGTGAGCGCAAGACCGGTGCCGATCGACGCGGCGATGGCGACGGCGACGGCGGACAATCCAACCGTGAAGCGCGCGCCGACCAGCAGCCGGCTCAGCACGTCGCGGCCGAGGAAATCGCTGCCGAACCAGAAGAGGCCGCTCGCGCCGGCGAACACTTCTTCGCTGACGAACGCGCCCGGCGAATAAGGCGCGAGCCACGGCCCGGCGATCGCTGCGACGATCCAGAAGCAGACCAGCGCCAGGCCGATCTTGCCCGACAGGGGCAGCGCGCCCGCGCGGCGAAGGAGTCCCCGGCGCTTCATCCGTGCCGAAGCCTCGGGTTGGCGAGGATCGCAACCGTGTCGGCGACCAGCACGAGGAGGAGATAGGCGGCGCAGAAGATCATCGCGCACGCCTGGAGCAGCGGCATGTCGCGCGAGGTGACGGCGTTCACCATCAGGCTGGCGAGACCGGGATAGCTGAAGATCGTTTCCACGATGATCGCACCTCCGAACAGATAGGACAGGCTGAGCGCCATGGCGTTGACGACCGGGCCGACCGCGTTGGGCAGTACGTGGCGGAAGATCAGATGAACCGGCCCCACCCCCTTCAGTCGCGCCATTTCGACATAGGGGCGGTCGAGTTCGGCGATGATGGCGGCGCGGATCATGCGGCCAAGCTGCGCGATCACGCCGACCGCAAGCACCATCACCGGCATCGCATAAGCGCGGACGAACTCGCCGAATGTCGGATCTTCGGGCACCAGCGCGATCGAGGGGAGCCAGAGCAGCTTTACCGACAGGATCAGCACGGCGATCGTTGCTACGAGAAACTCGGGCAGCGCCACCATCGAAAGGGTGAGGATGTTGAGCGCCCGGTCGAGCCCCCGCCCGCGCGCCACGGCCGAGACGATGCCGATCAGGAAGGCGAAAGGCACCGACACCAGCGCCGCCAACACGGCGAGCGTCAGCGTGTTGGGCAGGCGCTCCGAAATGATGTCCGCCACCGGCTGGTTGGCGACGAGCGACTGGCCGGGATCGCCGGTGACGATGCCCTGGAGCCAGCGCGCGTAGCGGACCGGACCCGGCTGATCGAGGCCCATCTCATGGCGCAACGCCGCCACCTGTTCGGGCGTAGCGCTTTGTCCCAGCACTTCCTGCGCGGCGTCGCCAGGCAACAGGCCGCTGATGGTGAAGATGACCAGCGACACCAGGAACAGGGTGAGGATGGCGAGTCCGATGCGATGGATGATGAGCCGCACCGGCCCCCGCCAGCGGGATGCGGTCGGCGCGCCGCTCATGCGTCCCACCAAACATGGTCGCCGAAGGTATAGGCCATGAAGCCGCCCAGCGGGATCGGGAAGATGCCCTTCAGGCGGCGATCGAACCCGTCCATCAGGCTCTGAAACACGGGGATGCCGACGCCGCCATGGCTGTGCACGATCCACTGCATTTCGCCGTAGATCGCCCTGCGCTGCGCCTCGTCGGTCGATCGCCGCGCTTCCAGCAGCAGCCGGTCGAAGCGCGGATTATTCCAGCCCGATTCGTTCGACAGCGCCTTGGACTGGAAGAAGAGGCTGAACATCATGTCGACCGTCGGGCGCGGGTTGACGTTGCCGAAGGTCAGCGGATGCTTCATCCAGTGCGACGCCCAATAGCCGTCGCTCGGCACCCGGTTGATCGCCAGATGCAGGCCGATGCGCGCGGCATGTTCCTGAAGCACCGATCCCATGTCGACCGATCCGTTGGCGGCCGGCGAGACATAGACGGGCAACCGCGTGCCGAGCAGCCCGGCGCGCTTCAGGAGAAAGCGGGCGCGATCGGGATCGAACCGGCGCTGCGGGATGTCCGCATTATAATAGGGGCTGAAGGGCGGCACCGGATGGTCGTTGGCGATCGTCGCATAGCCGCGGAACAGGGCGCGCTTGATAAGCTCGCGATCGAGCAGATATTTCATCGCCAGCACGAAATCGGGATGACCGGTCACCGGATTGTCCCGCCGCATGATGAGGTCGGTGAAGAGGCCCGACTTGGTTTCCATGAAGGCATGGCCGGGCGAGGCGCGCAGGCGCTTGACCGATCCGGGGCTGACCGCGTTTATCATCTGCACGTCGCCTGACAGCAGCGCATTGACGCGCGATATCTCGTCGGGGATGGCGATTACCTCTATCTCTTCCAGATAAGGGCGGCCGGGCTTCCAGTAATTGGGGTTGCGGCGCACGACGGTGCGGATGCCGGGCGCGAAGGCGCGGCAAATATAGGGGCCGGTGCCATTCGCCACGCTGAAATCGCGGCGGCCATTTTCGACGATCAGGAAATGGGGCTGGGCGAGGATGACGGGCAGGTCGGGGTTTGGTCCGGTCAGCCGCAGCTCGACGTCGAGCGGGCCGGTCTTGCGCGCGCGGGCGAATTGTTCGGCGACGGCCAGCGCCTTAGAGCCCGTGGCGGGATCGCGGTGGCGCATCAGGGAATAGACCACATCGTCCGCCGTCAGCGGCTTGCCATTGTGGAAATGGACGCCTTTGCGGAGGCGGATGTGCCAGACGATATTGTCGCGCGTCTCGATCCTTTCGGCGAGGCCCGGCAGCGCGCGCAGCTGGCCGTCATATTGGGTGAGGCCGCTGTAGATAAGGTACAGCCGCATATAGTCGGTCGACAAATTGCCCTTGGCCGGATCGAGCGTGTCGGCGGTCGAGGCGGCGATGCTGGCGACGCGGATACGCCCGCCGACCTTGGGTCGGCCAGTGGCCGCGCTTGCGCCACCCACGGCCACCCCGGCAGCCAGTCCGCCCAGCAGCGTCCGTCGCGACAGGTCGGTGGAGATGACGGTCGCCATGGGCCTCTCTCCGCTCAGAAATATTTGAGCCAGGCGATGTCACGGCGGCGGCGCTTCAGCCGCGAATACCAGGCCGTCGGAATGTAGAGCGGCACGATCATCGCCGCATACCAGACGAACACCCAGTTATAATTGTCGAACGCGAAATATTGGCCGTGGGTCGGGCCCCAGATCGCCAGCGCGCTATGGTAGAGGATGCGCAGCACGAAAAGATGGAGGATGTAGAAGAACATCGGCGCGCCGCCGAACACCGCCAGCGCCGAAATCAACCCCGTGTCCTTGATCCGATCGAACAGCACGAGCAGGAGCGCGCCACCGCCAAGCGTCGGCAACAGGAACAGCAGCGACGGGGGATATTTGGTGAGCGAGATGAAGCCGATCAGCGTACGAACCGGATCGCCTTCGACCACGAACCATGGCTTGTCGCCATAGAGGTTGAGCAGGCGCAGCGCGATGAAGGCCGCGATCATGCCGAAGCCCAGAATGAGCAGCCGCCGCTGCCGCACATCGGCCGGCACATCACCACGGAACCAAGGCCCGATGCCGAAGCCGAGCAGGATGACGCCGACCCATGGCAGGATGGGGTAGGTCGTCTTGGCGACGAGGCCGAATGCCAGCGGGAAAGTGTCGCGCTGGTGCAGCATCGCCCAGAGCGGGAAGAGGCTGTCGTCGGGCGTGAGGCGGATCGGGTCGAGCAGATTGTGAAGGCAGACCAACGCGAGACCAAGGCCGATCAGCGCCGGACGCGGCAAGTGGCGGAGCGCCGCCAGGATAATCATGCAGAGGCCAATGCACCAGATCACCTGCATCCATAAGGTGGGCTGCGGCACGATTCCCCAGTAGAAGAAGGAGAGCGGGAACAGTTCGAGCGCCATCAGCAGAAGCCCGCGCTTGAGCAGATAGGCGGTCGTCTCCTGCGCTGTGTGGTGGATGCTGAACAGATAGACGCCAAGCCCGGTCAGCGCGACGAAGATCGGGGCGCAGAAGCTGACGGCAAAGCGCGCGAAGCCCATCGCCGGCAGGATGGTGGTCGCGTCGATCGGATCGGTCACCGGGATGTGGATGAAGAATGTCTCGCGCAGATGGTCGAGCAGCATCAGCACCATGACGAAACCGCGCAGCGCGTCGATATTCTGAAGCCGGCTGGCGACCGCAGCCGCCGGCGTCCGGGCCGCGGCCGGAGCGACCATAGTCTGTGTCATCGAAGCGTTGCTTGCCATCTGCTCGTCCCCTGTCGCCAAGCGGCATAGTTGCATGCCGATCATGCGGATGTTACAAAGCGGCGTATATCGTGTTTCGCCCCCGCCCGGCGCTTCCTGCCGGTCCGGCGGCCCCGCGTGAAATATTATAGCGCGGCGTTTTCGCCGCCCCCAAGATGCCGCTCGACCAGCGCGACATGCAGGCGCACGCCCAGTTCCAGCACATCGTCGTTGAAGTCATAATGCGGGTTGTGCAGCGGCGGCGAACCCGGCGCCTTCGCCTGCCCCAGCCAGATATAGGCGCCCTGGCACGCCTGGAGCATGAAGGCGAAATCCTCGGAGGTGAAGGCGGGATCGGGCGCGATCCGCGCTTCGCCGACGGTTGCGGCGGCGGCCAGCGCTTCCGCCGCCGCTTGCGGGTCGTTGATCGTCGCGGGATAATAGCGCGTGTAGTCGACGTTGGCCGTCACCTCGCCCGCCAGCGCGACGCCAGCGGCGATCTCCCGGACCGACGCCTCGATCCGGTCCTGCACCGCCGGGTCGAAGGTGCGGACGGTGCCGGATACGGTCACGAGGGCGGGGATCACATTATGGGTGTGGCCGCCATGGATCTGCGTGATGGACAGCACGGCCGAGGCGGTCGGCGCGATCCGCCGGGAGACGATGGCGTTCAATTGCTGCACCAAGGCCGCCGCCGCAAGGATCGCGTCGGGGGTATCCTGCGGGATAGCGGCATGGCCGCCGCGCCCCTCCAGCCTGATCTCGAACTTGTCGGCCGCGCCCATGATCGGGCCGGGCCGGGTGGCGATCGTCCCGGCGGGAAGGTCCGGCCAGTTGTGGAGGGCAAAGACGCGATCGCACGGGAAGCGATCGAACAGCCCTTCCCGCACCATTTCCCGCGCGCCGCCCTGCCCTTCCTCGGCCGGCTGGAACAAGAAGTTCACCGTGCCATCAAAGCGGCGGGTCCGCGCCAGATGCTGCGCCGCGCCCAGCAGCATGGCGACATGGCCGTCATGGCCGCAGCCATGGAATTGCCCCGGCGTGCGGCTGGCATAGGGAAGGTTGGTCTGCTCGTCGATCGGCAGCGCGTCCATGTCCGCGCGCAGGCCGATGCTGCGGCCCGACTCGCCGTTCCGCAGCACGCCGACGACGCCCGTGCGGCCGATCCCCTCATGCACCTCAAGCCCCAGCGCGCGGAGTTGCTCGGCGATGCGGCCGGCGGTGCGATGCTCGCAGAAACCGAGTTCCGGGTGGGCATGGATGTCGCGGCGGAAGGCGACGAGCGGTTCGATGAGGTCGGCCAGATCGCTCATCGTCACGCCCCGTGCCGCTGTTCGCCGAACAGATGCTGGATCGGATAATGATGCTTGATGAAGGGCGACTTGATGACGACGTAGCTGAAATATTTCTCGATGCCGTAATCGCTTTCCAGCATCCCTTCGACGATCGACTGGTAGTGCGCGACGCCGCGCGTCACGAATTTCAGCAGATAGTCGTAGCCGCCGCTCACAAGATGGCATTCGACGATCTCGTCCAGCTTGCGGATGCGCGCCTCAAAACGGGAGAAGTCGCCGGAGCGATGCTCGGCCAGCGTCACTTCCGTAAAAACGGTCAGATATTCGCCGAGCTTGTGCAGGTTGATGTGCGCGCCATAGCCGGTGATATAGCCGGCCTTCTCCAGCCGCTTGACGCGGGTGAGGCAGGGGCTGGGCGACAGGCCGACCGCATCGGCCAGCTCGACATTGGTGACCCGGCCCGATTGTTGCAACTGCGTGAGGATCTTGAGGTCGATCCTGTCCAGCTTAGGTCCGCCCAACATGCCCTTTGCCCCTCTTATGCGACCGCAGCGCGAATATCCGCCTCTTCCAGCAGGTCGTCCAGCGTTTTGCGGATGCGCCCGAAGATCATGTCCATCTCCTCGTCCGATGCGCAGAGCGCCGGGGCGAGGCCGATGATATTGTCGCCGAAAGCGCGGAAGATGACGCCGTTGGCATAGGCTTTCGCGAAAAGACGGTCGGGCAGCTTGAGCGCCGGGTCGAACCGCGCCTTGCTGTCCTTGTCCGCGACCAGCTCGATCGCACCCAGCAGGCCCCTGCCCCGCGTGTCGCCCACCATCGGGTGGTCGGCAATGGCGGCGAGGCCCGCCGCGAAGCGCGCGCCGACCTTCTGCCCGTTCGCCAAAATGCCGCCCTCGGTATAGAGGCGGAGCACCTCAAGGCCCACCGCCGCGCTCACCGGATGGCCCGAATAGGTCGCGCCATGGCCGATCACCATGTCCGCCGCCGCGCCATCGGCGATGCCCTGATAGACCTTGTCTGACATCAGCAGCGCGCCCATCGGAACATAGCCCGACGTCAACCCCTTGGCCACAGTCATCAGGTCGGGCGTCACGCCCTCCGCTTCGCAGGCGAACATCGGGCCGGTGCGGCCGAAGGCGGTGATGACCTCGTCGGCGACCATCAATATGCCCAGCTCGTCGCACGCGGCGCGGATCGCCTTCAGCCAGCCGACCGGCGGCACGATGACGCCGCCCGACCCCTGGATCGGTTCGCAGAAGAAGGCAGCGACATTGTCCGCGCCCAATTCCGCCACCTTGTCCTTCAATTGCTGCACCGAACGGGCGATGATCGCGGCATCATCGCCCTCCAGATCGCTGCGATAGGGATAAGGCGACGGAATATGATGCTGCCAGCGGAGCGGCAGGTCGAAATTGCGGTGGAAGTTGGCGAGCGCGGTCAGCCCGGCCCCGGTGCTGGTCGAGCCATGATAGCCGCGATCGAGCGCGATGCACTGTTTCTTCTGCGGCTTGCCGATCGCGTTGTAATAATGGGTGATGTAGCGGATCGCGGCATCGACCGCGTCAGACCCGCCCAGGGTGAAATAGACATGGTCGAGGCCCTCGGGGCTGAGGTCCACCAGTCGTTGCGCAAGGCGCGCGGCGGGCTCGTTGCCGAAATGGAAATAGCCGGTCGCATAAGGAAGCCGGCGCATCTGCTCGGCCACTACCTCGACGATGCTGTCCTGCCCATAGCCCACATTGACGCACCAGAGGCCGGCAAAGGCGTCCAGCAGATCGCGCCCGTCCATGTCGGTCAGCCACATGCCCTTGCCGCTCTGGAGCATGGTCGCGCCCCGCGCCTCGTGCGCGCGGAAGGAGGTGACGGGGTGGATCAGATGGTCGCGGTCAATATCGAGGATCGACCGGTTGGAATGCAGCGTCATGATCGGGCTCGCCCTTGTGGTCATGCCGACCAGACTAGGCGCGCGGAGCGGAGGGAAAGCCCAAGTTGCGCCATGCGGCGGCGCTTAGCGCGTCTTTGGAGCGAAGTCCGCGGCATAATCTGCCGCGCGCCTTTGGGCGGTTCAGGCGAGCGCGTCCGCGATCGCCCGGCCGCATTCTTCGGTCGTGGCCTTGCCCTTGAGGTCGCCCGTGCGCAGGCGGGGTTCGGCCAGCACCGTCTCCACCGCGCGCATGATCGCGGCAGCGGCTTGCGCCTCGCCCAGATGCTCCAGCATCATCGCCGCCGACCAGATTTGCCCGACCGGGTTGGCGACGCCCTTCCCCGCAATGTCGGGAGCGGAGCCATGGACCGGCTCGAACAGCGAGGGCGCGGTGCGATCCGGGTTGATATTGCCCGATGGCGCGACGCCGATCGTGCCGGTGCAGGCCGGGCCGAGATCAGAGAGGATGTCGCCGAACAGGTTGGACGCTACCACCACGTCGAAGCGGTCGGGGTTCAGCACGAACTGCGCGGTCAAGATATCGATATGATATTTGTCGTGCGTGACCGTCGGATAGTGTTTCGCCATCTCCTCCACCCGCTCGTCCCACCAGGGCATGGTGATGGCGATGCCGTTGGACTTGGTGGCGGAGGTGACATGCTTGCGTTCCCGCGTCGCCGCCAACTCAAAGGCGTAGCGCAGCACGCGATCGGTGCCGTGGCGGGTCATGACGGTTTCCTGGATCACGACCTCGCGATCGGTGCCCGCGAACATCTTGCCGCCGACCGCGCTATATTCGCCCTCGGTATTTTCGCGCACCACCCAGAAGTCGATATCGCCCGGCTCCCGACCCACCAACGGACAAGGCACGCCGGGCATCAGGCGCACCGGGCGCAGATTGACATATTGGTCATATTCGCGCCGGAACTGGAGCAACGATCCCCAGAGCGAGACGTGATCGGGCACGGTGTCGGGCCAGCCCACCGCGCCGAAGAAGATGGCATCGGGCGAACCGATCCGCTCCTTCCAGTCGTCCGGCATCATCTGGCCATGCTTGGTGTAATAGTCGCAACAGGCGAAATCCTGCCATGTCTGCTCGATCGCAAAGCCATAGAGGCTGGCCGCGCGCTCCAGCACGCGAACGCCCTCCGGCATGACTTCCTTGCCGATGCCATCGCCGGGGATGACCGAAATCGTGTAGCTGCGCGCCATAGTGCCCCCGCTCTAGAGTTTCAGACCGCCGATATGGAATGCCTTGGTCTCAAGATATTCCTCGATTCCCGCATGGGCACCTTCGCGGCCGAGGCCCGATTGCTTGATGCCGCCGAAGGGCGCCATTTCCATCGCCATGCCGCCGGTGTTCAGCACCACCATGCCGGCCTCCAGCCGCTCGCCGACGCGGAAGGCGCGGTGGAGATTTTCGGTGTAGAAATAGCTGGCGAGGCCGAAGCTGGTGTCGTTTGCGAGGGCGATTCCTTCCGCTTCGTCATGGAAGCGGAACAGAGGCGCGACCGGACCGAACGTCTCCTCGCTGGCAAGGCGCATGTCGCGAGTCGCGCCGGTCAGGATCAAAGGCGTCGCGAACCGCTCGCCGGTCGCGCCCTCAGGCGCCTGGGCGAAGATGGTCGCGCCGTGCGCCAGCGCATCCTCGACATGGGCGGCGACCTTCTCCACTGCCGCGCGGTTGATGAGCGGGCCAATCGTGCTGCCGTCCTGATCGCCGGGCGCGACCTTCAGCGCCGAGACCGCCGCCGCCAGTTTCTCCGCGAAAGCCTCATAGACGCTGTCCTGCACCAGGATGCGGTTGGCGCAGACGCAGGTCTGGCCCGCGTTGCGGAATTTGCTCGCCATGGTTGCGGCGACCGCGAGGTCGAGGTCGGCATCGTCGAACACCAGGAGCGGCGCATTGCCGCCCAGTTCGAGGCTAAGGCGCTTGATCGTGTCCGCGCTCTGCCGCATCAGCAGCGCGCCCACGCGGGTCGATCCGGTAAAGGACAGTTTGCGGACGGTCTCGCTGCCGGTCAGCGCGGCTCCGATCGGCGCGGCCTGGCCCGTGACGATGTTGATGACGCCGGCGGGAAAGCCCGCTTCCTCGGCCAGCTTGACCAGCGCCAGCGCGCTGAACGGCGTGAGTTCGGACGGCTTCACCACCACCGGGCATCCAGCCGCCAGCGCGGGCGCGCACTTGCGGGTTATCATCGCGGCCGGGAAGTTCCAGGGCGTGATCGCGGCCGAGACGCCGACGGGTTCCTTGAGGATGAGAATGCGGCGATTGGCTTCGGGCGCGGGGATGATCGCGCCGTCGATGCGGCGGCCTTCCTCCGCGAACCATTTGATGAAGCTCGCCGCATAGCGGATCTCGCCCTCGGCTTCGGCGACCGGCTTGCCCTGTTCGGCGGTCATGATGTGGCCGAGGTCGGCGACATGATCCATCACCAGCGCATGCCAGCGCTCCAGCAGCGCGGCGCGGTCCCCCGCGGTGCGGGCGCGCCACGCCGGCCAGGCCGCCTGCGCAGCGTCGATCGCGGCCTGGGTGTCGGCCTCGCCGCAATCCGGGATCGTGCCGATGACAGCGCCCGTCGCCGGATTGTCGACCGGCATCGTCGCGCCGGAGGACGCGCCGACCCATTGGCCGCCGATATAGGCGTGCTGGACCAGAAGAGCGGGATTTTTGAGCGAGAAAGTCATCCGAGCGCCTGCGTCGTGAGAGTGAAGGTCCGTACCGAAGCATCGGCCTGCGGCGGGCGGCCGCGCGCCATGCGCATCACCTGGCCCACGCGCGGCAGGCCCAGTTCCTCCAGCCATTCGCCAAGGCCGCTGTCTTCGGGAATGTCGAGGCGGCAGAAGCTGCCCGCCTGGGAACCCAGCCAGTGCGAGATCAGCGCCTTCGCCCCGCCGACATCGGGCGCGACGGTCGGGCCGATGACATGGCCGCGGCCGAATCGGCGGAAGAGGGAGAAGCCGACCGGATCATTGCCGCGCGTCAGCACCACGCCTTGCGCGCCGGGCACCAGCGCGTCGAGCAGCGCATCGCGGTCCATGCCGCTCGCCCGGCGCGAAAGATCGTAGAGCGCCGGCATGTCCTTGGCGCCCAGCGGACGCACCCGCTCTTCGGGCAGAAGCGCCGCAATGGGCACGGAAAAGGCCGCGCCCTGATGCTGAAACACCGCGCCGATCGGGGCGAACCCCATAGCCGCGAAAAGTTGCTCCGCCGTGTCGCCGGGCGCGCTCAGCAGCACGGTGCGCCCGCCAAGATCGTTCAGAACCGCGTCCATCAGCCGCTGGTCGACGCCCGGCTCCGAAACCTGCGGCGACACGATGACCATGCCCAAAGTCGCTGCGTCCGCGCCATAGAGCCACGCCATTGCCGTGCCGACGATCCCGTCCTCGCTTTCGGCGACATAGCCGAAGCCGAGGCTGAGCAGCATGTCCCAATCCTCGACCCGGTGCGGCCATTTCTTCGCGTTGGAAAGGGACTGGGCGGCGCGCAGATCGTCCACCGTCATCGCTCGCAGCCGCACCATCGCCTCTATGCTCGTCGCCATGCTTGCTCCCCGGCGGATCGCACCCGCCTGTCGCGCCATTAAAGATCGGTTCCGGGCAGAGATAATGGCGCGTCCCAAGCATTGGCTGCCGGCTTGCGCCCGTTTTCGGAACATTATGGCGCGCAATGGGCTGGCGCGCCTGCCCACCATGCCGCCGGCACCGCTGGAGCGCGGCTTGGCTCAAAGGTTAACAAATTCCTTCGCCTAAATCGCGCGATCGGGACCAGATGGGCCGAACCGCCGGTCAAGCGAGCCATCTGCCTTTCACCCCATTTACCGACCCTTATCCATTGCCGGGTAGAAGGAGGCCATGGATCTGAGTTTCCTCCGGGGTGGTGGGCTTAAGCCCGGTGCAACCCGCCCCGCCGGTCGGCCAAAAGTGCCGGCCTGGCCGTTCCTGCGGGCCGCTACGGCGGCGGCGCAGGCGGCTAGCCCCACCGCGCAGGCGGTGGCGGGCGTCCTGCGGGGGCAGGACGGGAGCGACGACTGGATCGAGGAGCTGGCGGGAATTTTCGCGCCGCGCTCCGGCGGCATGATCGAAGCCGTGCGTCTGACGGGAAGCTTCAACCCGTTGATCGCGAGCCGTTTAATCGGGGGCAAAGGAAGATGAAGGCGGTGTTTACCGTGGCGCTTTAGCCCCTGTTCAGGGCTGATGTGTATCAAGGTTCGCACGGCTGAATTCGACAACGCCAGTGCCGCATATTGAGGGTAAGAATGATCGAGAACCAGAAAATCAGGCCCGCCCAGGTCGTCGGGCCGCTCGGGGAGCCCCTGACGCTGGACAGCCTGCCGCCGTCGGATACGACGCGCTGGGTGGTGCGGCGCAAGGCCGAGGTGGTGGCCGCCGTCAATGGCGGGCTGCTGAGCGTCGATGAAGCCTGCGCCCGCTATAATCTGACCCTGGAGGAATTCGCCGGCTGGCAGCGCGCAGTCGATCGGTCGGGGATGCACGGGCTGCGCGTCACGCGCATCCAATATTACAAGTCCCTCTACGAACGGCAGCAGAAATATTGAGCGCTTGCCCGCGGGCTGGCTGACGGAAAGGGGCCGCTGGACGAAAGTCCGGCGGCCCCTTTCGTTTCGGGGGCGCGAATAACGGCGGCGGGGGCAGATGGTTTCCGGGCCGGAATCATTTTTACGACCATGGAACGCGACGGAATATCGGCCGTTGAACCCTGCACCCAACCCGCTGGGGGCGTGGCAAGGAGAGTATCATGGGCATCATTCTGTGGCTTATCGTCGGCGGCATCATTGGCTGGCTCGCCAGCATGGTCATGCGCACCGACGCGCAGCAGGGCATCCTGCTCAACATCGTGGTCGGCATCGTCGGCGCTTTCATCGGCGGTCTGATCTTCAGCGGCGGTTCGATCAACGAAGGTCTGACCGTTTACAGCTTCCTCGTGTCGCTGGTCGGCGCGATCATCCTGCTGGCGATCGTCAACCTCGTGCGTCGCGGTTCGGTGCGCTAAGCGCCGTTTCGCCAGACTGCTTCAAAAGGGCCGTGCGGGAAGCGCGGCCCTTTTTTCGTGCGCCTTACCGGCGCGCGGCGAACCAGCGATAGATGGCGAGCACGGCGATTGCGCCCAGAACGGCGGCGATGAAGCCGGCGCCCTGCCCCGGCCGGTAGATGCCCGCCAGCCGGCCGACGAACCCCGCCAGCAGCGCGCCGGCGATCCCCAGCAATATGGTGACGACGCAGCCGCCCGGATCGCGGCCCGGCATGACCAGCTTCGCCAGCGCGCCGGCCAGCAGACCGATGAAGATCCATCCCAGAAAATCCATGCCGCGCTCCTCTCCCCACCCGACGGGCGCCCCTCTTGCCGAACGAAGAATGCGCTTCCATTCCGCCATGCACAAGCGTCGCGATACGGATCATTATGGCTCTGCCGTCCCGCGATGAAGCATGATAAATGGGGTTGAGCCGGGTGCTATATTCATATAACACAGCTCCCGAACAGGGGCTATGCGCCGGAAAGACTAGGCACGGCATGAATTACGAGACGCAGCTGATGGGCGACACGATGATCGTCATCGATGAGGATGCCGCGCGCAGGCGGCGCACGCGGCTGCTGCTGATCGGCGGCGGCGCGGCCGCGCTGCTCGTCGCTGCGGCCGCCGCCATCTCGCTCTATGGCGGCAAGGAGGCGGCCACGCCGGCCGCGAGCGCGCCCGCGCCGGTCGTCACCGTCACCAGCCCCGGCCAGTCCACCGTCGCCCGCACGATCAGCGCCACCGGGTCGCTCGCCGCGCGGGTCGACATGCCGGTCGGCGTCGTAGGCGAAGGCGGCATGGTGACTCGGGTCATGGTCGAGCCGGGCGACTGGGTCCGCGCCGGGCAGATATTGGCGAGCGTCGAACGATCGGTGCAGGCCGAGCAGGTGCGCTCGCTCGCCGCCCAGGTCGAGGTGGCGCGCGCCGACGCGAAGCTCGCCCAGGCGCAGCTCGACCGCGCCAAGGCGCTGGTGTCGCGCGGCTTCATCAGCGCCGCCGATATCGACCAGCGCACCGCCACCCGCGACGCGGCGCAGGCGCGCGTCAATGTCGCCATCGCGCAGCTCAACGAACAGCGCGCCCGCACCGGGCGGCTCGACATTCGCGCGCCGGCGGCGGGCCTTGTCCTCACCCGCGCAGTCGAGCCGGGGCAGATCGTCCAGGCGGGCGGCACCGCCCTCTTCCGCCTCGCCAAAGGCGGCGAGATGGAGATGCGCGCGCAGGTGGCCGAGGGCGATCTTCAGACGCTGCGGCCGGGCAACGGCGCCACGGTGACGCCGATCGGATCGAGCCAGGGCTTTGCCGGCCGGGTCTGGCAGGTTTCCCCGGTGGTGGACCCGCAGACGCGGCAGGGCATTGCCCGCATCGCCCTGCCCTATGACAATGCGCTGCGGCCGGGCGGCTTTGCCTCCGCGCTCATCACCAGCGGATCGGGCAGCGCGCCGTTGCTGCCCGAATCGGCGGTGCAGAGCGACGACAAGGGCAGCTTCGTCTACATCGTCAACGCCAAGGACCAGGTCGAACGGCGCAACGTGACCGTCGGGCAGGTGTCCGACGCCGGGGTCGCGGTGACCAGCGGCATCAGCGGCGCGGAAAAGATCGTGACGTCGGCGGGCGCCTTCCTGACGCCGGGGCAGAAGGTGAAGCCGGAACTGGCCAGGGGCCGCTGACGGGCCGGGCGCCACGCCCGACCGCCGCAAGAGAGATACGGACATGCCGTGGACCGGCGTCCGGTAAAGGAAGCGCGTCATGAGTTTTCGCAATATTTCCGCCTGGGCGATCCGCAATCCGGTGAGTCCGCTTGTGCTGTTCGCCGCGCTGGTGCTGGCGGGCATCGTCAGCTTCCTGCGGATGGACGTGAACAACAATCCCGACGTCAGCTTCCCAATGGTCAGCGTGACCGTGGTCCAGCCCGGCGCCGCGCCTACGGAGCTGGAAACCCAGGTCACCCAGCGGATCGAGGCGGCGGTGCGCAGCATCAGCGGGGTGGAGGACATCACCTCCTTCGCGTCCGAAGGCCAGTCGCTGACCAACGTCCAGTTCCAGATCGGCACCCCGGTCGATCGCGCGGTGAACGACGTCAAGAACGCCGTCGACCAGATCCGCAGCGACCTGCCCGACGGCATATTGGAGCCGCAGGTCCGCCGCATCGACGTGGATGGCGGGCCGATCGCCTATTTCAGCGCCGAAGCGACCGACATGACGCTGGAGGAGCTGTCCTGGTATGTCGACAACACCGTCGCCAAGCGATTGCTGGCGATTTCCGGCATGGCGGCGGTCAATCGCGGCGGCGGCGTCAGCCGCGAAATCCGCGTCATCCTCGACCCCGCCAAGCTGCAGGCCTATGGCGTCACCGCCGCGCAGGTGAACGGCCAGTTGCAGCAGGTGAACCTGAACGCGGCGGGCGGCCGCACCGAAATCGCCGGAGCGGAACAGTCGATCCGTGTGCTCGGCAACGCGCCCAATGCCCGCTCGCTCGGCGAGACGCAGATCGCGATTTCCGGCGGGCGCACGGTCAAGCTGTCCGACCTGGCGCAGGTGCGCGACATGTATGCCGAACAGCGCACTTTGTCGCTGATGAACGGGCGGCAGGTCACCAGCTTCAGCATGGAGAAGGCCAAGGGTGCGTCCGACGTCACCGTCTATGACGAAGCGATGAAGGTGCTGGACAAGCTCAAGAAGGAAAATCCCAAGGTCGAATTCAAGCAGCTCTACACCAGCGTCGATTACACCAAGGGCCAGTATCACAGCGCCATGTCGGCGATGATCGAGGGCGCGGTGCTCGCGGTCGTCATCGTCTTCCTGTTCCTGCGCGACTGGCGCGCGACGATGATCTCGGCGCTCGCCATCCCGCTGTCGGCGATCCCGACCTTCTGGTTCATGGACATGATGGGCTTTACGCTGAACGGGATTTCGCTGCTGGCGCTCAGTCTCGTCGCCGGCGTGCTGGTCGACGACGCGATCGTGGAGATCGAGAATATCGTGCGCCACATGCGCATGGGCAAGAGCGCCTATCAGGCGTCGATCGACGCGGCGGACGAGATCGGCCTTGCCGTGCTCGCCACCACCATGGCGATCGTCGCGGTGTTCCTGCCGGTCGCGCTGATGCCGGGCCTTGCCGGGCAATTCTTCATCCAGTTCGGCATGACCGTGGTCGTCTCGGTCCTCATGAGCCTGGCCGTCGCGCGCCTCATCACGCCGATGATCGCAGCCTATTTCCTCAAAGCCCATGGCGAGGAGACGCATGGCGAAGGCTGGCTGATGGACCGCTATATGGGCGTGCTGCGCTGGTCGCTGGAGGATCGCAAGGCGAAGGAACGCCGGGCGCGGGGCGGCTTTCGCAACAAGCTGGCGGGCTTCTTCACCGATCATCGCGTGTGGACGCTGGGCGCGGGTCTGTTCGCCTTCATCTGCACGATCATCGCCTTTGCGACGCTGCCGATGACCTTCCAGCCGACGACCAACACCGATTTCAGCCAGGTGAAGATCGAGACGGTGCCGGGCAGCACGCTGGCGCAGACCACCGCCATCACCCGCAAGGTCGCCGACATGCTGGCCGCCGACACCGATACGGTCGAGGCCGCCTTTGCCGACATCAATCCGACCAATGCCGACATCTTCCTGACGCTCAAGAAGGACCGGCCGACATCCTCGGTCGACTGGGAGCGGTCGATTGCGCCCAAATTCCAGACGATCGCCGACGCGCGGGTCAATTTCCAGTCGCAGTCGGGCGGCGGCTTCGGCCGCGACGTCATCATGATGTTCGG
The DNA here is from genome assembly GCF_036170395.1 of Sphingobium sp. GTDB lineage: Bacteria > Pseudomonadota > Alphaproteobacteria > Sphingomonadales > Sphingomonadaceae > Sphingobium. Next base: position 53,180 of record NZ_JAVHPD010000047.1, on the reverse strand, counting down.
GTCCGACGATCCGGTGCTGCTGGAAAATACCGCGAACCAGCTGGTCAAGGAGATGGCGGGGCTGAAGGAACTGCGCGATCCGCGCGTACAGGGCGACATGCAGCGGCCCGAGATCATCATCAAGCCGCGCCTCGACCTCGCCGCCAGCATGGGCGTGACGACTGCCGCGCTCAGCCAGTCGATCCGCATCGCGACGATCGGCGACATCGACCAGAATGTCGCCAAATTCTCGCTGTCCGACCGGCAGATCCCGATCCGCGTGTCGCTGTCCGAAGACAGCCGCCGCGACATGGCGACGATCGAGAATATGCCGGTGCCCACCGTCACCGGCGGATCGGTGCCGCTGCGCGTGGTCGCCGACATCAGCTTCGGCGCCGGGCCGACCCAGATCCGCCGCTACAACCAGATCCGCCGCGTCGTGGTGGGCGCGGACCTTGCACCGGGCCTTGTCACCAGCCAGGCGACGGCGAAGATCAACGCGCTGCCGACGATGAAGGCGATCAACGAAGGCCGCATCCAGGGCGTGCAGAAGATCAACGCGGGCGACGCCAAATGGCAGATGGAGATGCTCCAGAGCTTCGTCATCGCCGTCTTTTCGGGCGTGCTGCTGGTGCTGGCGGTACTGGTGCTGCTCTACAAGCGGATCATGCCGCCCTTCGTCAATTTGGGGTCGCTGCTGCTAGCACCGCTTGGCGGAGCGATCGCACTGCATATCGCGGGCCAGCCGCTGTCGATGCCGGTGTTCATCGGCCTGCTCATGCTGCTGGGCATCGTCGCCAAGAACTCGATCCTGGTCATCGACTTCGCGCTGGAGGAGATGGAGAAGGGCGTGCCCAAGAAGGAGGCGATCATCGACGCCGGGCACAAGCGCGCGCAGCCGATCGTCATGACGACCGTCGCGATGGTCGCGGGCATGGTGCCAACCGCCGTCTCGCTCTCGGGCGACGGGGCATGGCGCGCGCCGATGGGCGTCACCGTGATCGGCGGGCTTATCCTGTCGACGGTGCTGACCCTGGTGATCGTGCCGGCGGTGTTCAGCCTGGCGATCGGCCTGGAAGCCTGGATCGGCCCGCGCCTCGGCCGGGGTCTGCTGACCTACCGGCCCGAGCACAAGCATGGCGGCGGGGCGGCGCAGCCGGCCGAATAGCGCCGGAGGGCCGAACGGGGCTTGCCTGAACGAAACGGCGGCGTAACCGTTGTGGAGTGATGACGATGCTCCGCCTGCCCCGCGTCAAGGACGCCCCTGCCGCGCATCCCGCGCGGCGGATGCGGATCGTGGCGACGGGGATGCTGGTCGCCATGGCCGCTGTGTTCGCGATCGCGCGGGCGACGGCGCATCTCCACCCGGCGATCGGCTTCGTCCAGGCCTTTGCCGAGGCGGCGATGGTGGGCGGCCTTGCCGACTGGTTCGCGGTCACGGCCCTTTTCCGCCATCCGCTCGGCCTCCCCATCCCCCACACCGCGATCATCCCGCGCAACAAGGACCGGATCGGCGATACGCTTGCCGCTTTCCTGCGCGACAATTTCCTGACCCCGGCCGTGGTCGCGCGGCGGATGCGGCATATGGATGTCGCGAGCGCGGCCGGGCGATTTCTCGCAAGCCCCTCAGGCGGCGACGGGCGGCTGCGCGAGGGCGCGTCGCGGCTCGCCGCCGACATATTGGAGGCGCTCGACCAGGAGCGGCTGGGCGGCATGGTCAAAGGGGCGATCGGCCAGCGGCTGCGCGCGCTCAACCTCGCCCCGCTGATCGGCCAGGCGATAGAGGCGGCGATGCGCGACGGGCGGCACGGGCCGGTGCTGGACGGCATCATCCATTGGGCCGACCGGACGCTGGAGGCGAACGAGCATCTGATCCGCGCGATGGTGCATGAGCGCGCGGGCAAGGTGCTGCGCTGGACGGGACTCGACGAGAATCTGGCGAACGCGATCCTTTCGGGGCTGCGCAAGATGCTGGCGGAGATGGCGGCGGACCCCGAGCACAGCCTGCGTCTGAAGGCCGAGGAGGGGATGGCGAAGCTCGCCTTCGACCTTCAGTTCGACCTGGAAATGCAGGCCAAGGTCGCGGGCATCCGCGACGAGATACTCGACAATCCGGCGATGCAGCGCTGGATCGAGGGGATGTGGGAGCAGGCGCGGGCCGGGCTGCTGCGCGCGGCGCGCGATCCGGGGCGGGCGATGGCGGGGCGGCTGGGCGAAGCGGTGCGGGCGCTGGGCGCGACGCTCCAGCAGGAGGCGCGGCTGCGCGTCGTCATCAACCGCTTCGCGCGGCGGGCGGCGGTGGGGGCGGCGGCGAGCTATGGCGACGCGATCGTGCGGCTGGTGAGCGACACGGTGCGCGGGTGGGACGCAGGCACGGTGACGAGCCGGCTGGAGCATGCGGTCGGCCGCGACCTGCAATATATCCGCATCAACGGCACGCTGGTGGGCGGCCTGGTGGGGCTGGTCATCCATTTAATCGAGACACTCACTTAATAGCTTAAGCGAACAGCGAGTGGGACAGCTGAATCGCACTTTCGTGGCTCAATTTTAATGTTGCAACATATCATTGAATGATGTTGTATCATTTCATCGTAGCAACAGACCGAGTCACCGGCGCGCGGCGATATGGAGAGGATGCGCAGGACGAGAGGAGCCGAACGATGCGACTCATGAGCGTGAATGGCGACATGGAACAGGCGCGCTATGGCGCGGGGCGGAAATCGCCGCTGGGGCTGGGCGGCACGATCGCCGTCCATGCGTTGGTGGTCGGGGCGTTTCTGCTGATCCCCAAGGAGGTGATCGAGATCGTGCGGCCTACGCCGCCGATCGAGACCTACGCCGTCGAAGACGACCCGCCGCCGCCCGAGGTTACGCCGGACAAGCCAGTGGACACCAAGTTGCCGACGCAGCCCCGGCCGGACCAGCCGACCGCCCCCAAGCCGGAAGTCGCGCTGCCTGGCGATCCCCCGATCAGCGGGACGGCCGGACCGACCGATACAGGCCCGTTGATCCCGCCCTATATCCCGCCTCCGCCGCCGATCCCCGAACCGGTGCTGACCGAGCCGCAGATCGACCCGCGCGCCCTGCCCGCCTTCCAGCCCGACTATCCCGGCGCGATGATCCGGCAGCAGATGGAAGGCAAGGTGACGGTGCGGGTGAGCATCAGCGCCGAGGGGCGGGTGACGGGAATCGAGAAGGTCAGCGCCACGGACGAGAGTTTCTGGGCCGCGACCGAGCGCCACGCGCTGCGCAAATGGCGCTTCCGCCCCGCGACTCGCGACGGGGTGCCGGTGCCATCGACCAAGGTGCTGACGGTGCGCTTCACCCTGACCGACCGGTAGCAGCAATTGGCCGCCCTGATCGTCATGCCGGCGTCGTGCGTGACGACAGGGCGGGATATGGGTTCCCGCCTGCGCGGGAATGACGGGGAAGGATGAAAACGACAGGGAGCGGCCCATGACCCCTTTTGCATCCGGCGCGGTCCTGCCTTATAGGCGGGGCATGGCGATCTTTCCCCGTCCCGTTTCCCCCAAGAGCGCGCTCGGCGACTTCTGGGGCTATTTCCGGCAGCCGCGACGGCATAAATGGCCGCTGCTCGGCCTGTCGGCGGCGCTGACCTGGGTCATCGTGTGGACATTCGTGATCGACGCGAACACCAACACGATGCCGACCCGCAACAAGATCATCTATGTCGAAAGTTGGGACGCGAACCGCTCCGACGCGGCGATCATCCTCCAGCAGAAGATCGACTTCGCCAAGCGCGAGGCGGCGCTCATCAGGCAGCAGCGCAAGATGCAGGGCTATGCCGACGCTTTTGGCATCGACTGGCGCGAGGATGAGAAGCGCAATACGGCGAAGCGCAAGGAAGCGGTGAAGGCGATCGACGCGATGCTCGACGAGCGGCTGGCCAAGGCCGAAGCCGCCGAGAAGGGCGCGAAGGACGGGATCGCCCGGCCCTGAGCGGTTTCCCCTCACCGGCGGACGACCGGCGCTATATGGCCGCCGCCATCGCCCTGTCGGGGCGCGGGCGCGGCCTTTCCACCCCCAATCCCAATGTCGGCTGCCTGATCGTGCGCGAACGCAGGATCGTCGGGCGCGGCTGGACCCAGAAGGGCGGCCGCCCCCATGCCGAGGCGCAGGCGCTGGACCAGGCGATGGACCAGGCGCAGGGGGCCACGGCCTATGTGACGCTGGAGCCCTGCTTCCACCTTTCCCCGCGCGGACCGCGCTGCGCCGACCTGATCGCACGCGCCGGAGTGGGCCGCGTGGTCATAGCGCTCCGCGATCCCGATCCGCGCACCGACGGACAGGGTGCGGACTGGCTGCGCGACCATGGCGTCGCGGTCGAGATGGGGCTGATGGCGCGGGAGGCGGCGGAGGCGATGGCGGGCTTCGTGCTGCGGCAGACGCTGGGGCGGCCGCATGTGACGCTGAAGCTCGGCCTGTCGCTCGACGGGCGGATCGCGCTGGCGGATGGATCGAGCCGCTGGATCACTGGGGCGGACGCGCGCGCCCATGCCCATCTGGAGCGGGCGCGGCACGACGCGATCCTGGTGGGCGGCGGGACTCTGCGCGCCGATGCGCCGCTGCTCGATGTGCGGCTGCCGGGCCTTGCGGATCGCTCCCCTCGCCGCCTGCTGCTGAGCCGGGGCGATGCGCCGGCGGGGTGGGAGCGGATCGGCGCGCCCGAAGAGATCGCCACGCTCGATCGGGTCGATCATCTGCTGGTGGAGGGCGGCGCGGGCGTGGCGGCGGCCTTCCTGCGCGCGGACCTTGTCGATCGGCTGCTGCTCTATCGCGCGCCGATCATCGTGGGGGACGGGCTGGCGGGGATCGGCGACATCGGTCTTGCCGATCTGAGCGCGGCCCATGGGCGCTGGCGGATGAGCGACGCGCGCGCGCTGGGCGTCGACCGGCTGGAGGTTTACGAGCGGGTTCGGAGCGCTTAGATCACCCTCCAAACTCACCCGTTCGGGCTGAGCGAAGTCGAAGCCCGTCGCTGAGCGAAGCGAAGTGACCTCCCTCCGGTCGGTCTGGCCCTTCGACTTCGCTCAGGGCGAACGGAAAAATTGGACTGACGCATATGTTCACCGGCATCATCACCGACATCGGCACGATCCGCAGCCATGAGCAGCGCGGCGACCTGCGGCTCGTGATCGGCTGTGCTTACGAGATGGAGACGGTCGCGATCGGCGCGTCGATCGCCTGTTCGGGCGCGTGCCTGACCGTGGTGGAGAAGGGCGCGGACTGGTTTGCGGTGGACCTGTCGGCCGAGACGGTCGCGCGCACCGCGCCGGGCCTGTGGGACGAAGGCGCGCGGCTGAACCTCGAACGCGCGCTCAAGGTCGGGGATGAGCTGGGTGGCCATATCGTCACCGGCCATGTCGATGGCCTTGGTACGGTCGTAGGCGTCTGCCGGGACGGCGATTCGCACAAGGTCGGCTTTGCGGTGGACGCGGCGCTCGCCCCGATGATCGCGCCCAAGGGCAGCATTACCGTCGATGGCGTGTCGCTGACGGTGAACGAGGTGCGCGATGTCGAGGGCGGCGCGCATTTCTCCGTCAACCTCATCCCGCACACCTGGGACGTGACGACGCTCGGCCGGCTGGCGGAAGGGGCGAAGGTCAATCTGGAGATCGACGTGCTGGCGCGCTATCTCGACCGGATGCAGGGCTTTCGCAACCGCACAATGTGATTGGGGCTTGTAATTATCACATTCTAGTGTGATATGGGCGGCGTTCTACGGGCTTGTTGCCTGACATTGTCATTTTTAGACTGTCATTCCCGCGAAAGCGGGAATCCATCTCCCAACCTCCCACCAAGAGGATAGCGCCGGAGATGGATCCCCGCCTTCGCGGGGATGACGGGCTGGGGTTGGTCAGCACGCCTGTCTGGAAGGAGTTCACCCATGTCGTCCGCGCTTCTCGATACCGTTCGCAGCCTTGTCACCGAAGGCGGCATGTCCCGGTCGGGCCTTGCCCGCGCCGCCGGGCTCCACGCCAATTCGCTGCGCCGGCTGGGCGAGGCGGACTGGAACCCCACCGCCGATACGCTCGGCAAGCTCGAAACCTATCTGCTGAAGCGCGAGGGCGGGACCGCGCTCGCCAGTCCCGAAGAGATCATCAACGAAGCGCGCAACGGGCGCATGTTCATCCTGGTCGATGACGAGGATCGGGAAAATGAGGGCGACCTGGTCATCCCCGCGCAAATGGCGACGCCCGACGCGATCAACTTCATGGCGACGCACGGGCGCGGGCTCATCTGCCTGGCGCTGACCAAGGATCGGGTCGATCAGCTCGGCCTGGAACTGATGAGCCGCAACAACGGCACGCGGCACGAAACCGCCTTCACCGTGTCGATCGAGGCGCGCGAAGGCGTGACCACCGGCATCAGCGCCGCCGACCGCGCCCGCACCATCTCGGTGGCGATCGACGGGTCGAAGGGGCGCACCGACATCGTGACGCCGGGCCATGTCTTTCCGCTGGTGGCGAAGGATGGCGGCGTGCTCGTCCGCACCGGCCATACCGAAGCGGCGGTGGACGTGGCGCGGCTGGCCGGGCTCAACCCGTCGGGCGTCATCTGCGAGGTGATGAAGGACGACGGGACGATGGCCCGGCTCGACGACCTCATCCCCTTCGCGCAGAAGCACAAGATGAAGATCGGCACGATCCGCGACCTCATCGCCTATCGCCGCCGGCACGACCATATGGTGGAGCGGCGCGCGGAAACGAGCTTCGCCAGCAAATGGGGCGGCGAATGGAAAGCGATCAGCTTCTACAATCGCGCCACCCGCACCGAGCAGATGGTGTTGCAGAAGGGCCATGTCGTGCCCGACCAGCCGACCCTGGTGCGGATGCACCAGCTGTCGCTGCTGGACGACATTTACGGTGCGGAGGGCAAGCGCAGCGACCTCCTCGCCCGGTCGATGGAGATTATCGGGCGCGAAGGATCGGGGCTGATCGTACTGCTCGCCGGAGCGGATGATGGGGAGTTCCTCTCCAAATCGATCACGCGATGGGCGAGCAAGGGCGCGCCCGGCGACATGGACGAGTTGCGCAACTATGGCGTGGGCGCGCAATTGCTCGCGGAACTGGGCGTCCATGACATGATCCTGCTGACCAACAGCCACCACAGCCTGATCGCGCTCGACGGCTATGATCTCTCCGTGGTCGGGCATCGCCCGATCGAACTCTGACCAAAGGACATCCCGTGGCGAAATTCCTGATCGTCGAGGCGCGCTTCTACGACCATCTCAACGACCTGCTGATCGAGGGCGCGAAGGCGGCGCTGGACGAGGGCGGCCATAAATATGAGGTGGTGACGGTGCCGGGCGCGCTGGAGATACCGGGCGCGGCGGCGCTGGCGGCGGAGACCGGGCGCTATGACGGCTTCGTCGCGATCGGCGTGGTGATCCGGGGCGAAACCTATCATTTCGAAGTGGTGTCGAACGAGAGCGCGCGCGGCCTGATGGCTTTGAGCATGGACGGCATCGCCATCGGCAATGGCATCCTGACGGTCGAAAATGAGGAACAGGCGCTGGTGCGTGCGCGCCCCGACCAGAAGGACAAGGGCGGCGAAGCGGCCAAGGCGGCGATCGCCATGCTCGCCCTGCGCGAGCGGTTCGGGGTGGCGTGAAGCAGAAATCCTCCCCTGCAATGGGAAGGAAACCATGAGTGCAGCAAATGGTGGAGGGGTGTCCACGTCTCGAAAGGCGGACACCCCTCCGTCAGGCGCTATGCGCCTGCCACCTCCCCTACAAGGGGAGGATTAATCAGGCGACAGTCTCCAGCGCGGGATAGTCGGTATAGCCTTCCGCCCCTTGCGTGTAGAAGGTCTTGCTATCCCAATCGTTGAGCGGCGCGCCGGTGCGCAGGCGCTCTACCAGGTCGGGGTTGGCGAGGAAAGGGCGGCCAAAGGCGATGCCGTCGGCAATGCCGCTGTCGAGCGCCGCTTGCGCGGTCTCCCCGGTATAGTCGCTGTTGAGGATCAGCGGCCCGCGATAGCGCTGGCGGATGATCGGCGACAGCGGCGGCACCTCGCTCGCGCCATAGGTGCCGTGGGGCTTGAGTTCGCGCAGTTCGAGGAAGGCGATGCCGAGCGCGTCGAGCGCCTGGGCCGCGACCGGGAAGACGCTCTGCGGGTCGCTGTCGTCCGTGCCCTGCGTATTGCCGTTGGGCGAGAGGCGGACGCCGGTGCGGTCCGCGCCGATCGTGCTGGTCAGCGTGCCGACGACTTCGCGCAGCAGGCGGACGCGGTTTTCCGGGCTGCCGCCATAGTCATCGTCGCGGGCGTTGACGCCGTTGCGCAGGAATTCGTCGATCAGATAGCCGTTGGCGGCGTGGAGCTGAACCCCGTCGAAGCCGGCGGCGATCGCGTTGCGCGCGGCGGTCGCATAGGTGTCGAGCAGATGGGGGATTTCGGACACGGCGAGCGCGCGCGGCGTTTCATAGTCCTTGTTGCCCTCGTAAGTGTGGGCATGGCCGGGCGCGGCAACGGGGCTGGAGGAGACGGGCTGCTCGCCGGTGACGCTCGAATGGACGAGCCGGCCCATATGCCAGAGCTGGGCGACGATCCGCCCGCCCGCGTCATGCACCGCGTCCGTCACGCGCCGCCAGCCGTCGACCTGATCCTGGTTCCAGAGGCCCGTCGCATAGGGCCAGCCCAGCCCCTGGCGCGAAATGCCGATCGCCTCGCTGATGATAAGGCCCGCGCCGGCGCGCTGCGCATAATAGTCGGCCATGATCGGGGTCGGCACATGATCGCGGGTGCCGCGCGCGCGGGTGAGCGGCGCCATGAGGATGCGGTTGGGCGCGTCGATCGCGCCGAGCTGGATGGGATCGAACAGGGTCGTCACGAAAATCTCCCTTTTGACGCAGAAAATGCCAATAAAGTTGCAATATGCAACGGGACGTGCTGCGGAAAGCCAGCTAGGGAGCCGCGATGCAGACTTCAACCCCTGTCGCCCATATGGCAACCCCCCGCTTCGCGTTTCCGGCGCTTATTCTCGCCAACCTCATCCTGCCGGCGGGCGCGGTGCTGGTGCGCTTTGCCGATGTGGGGCCGGTCGCCGCCGCTTTCTGGCGGGTGACGATCGCCCTGCCCTTTCTCTGCCTGCTGGCGGCGCGGGGCTGGCGGCGGACCCCGCCCACGGCGCGCGAATGGAGCGCGCTGGTCCTGTCGGGGATCGTGTTCGCGGCGGATCTCGCCGCTTGGCATGTCGGCATCCTCTATACCAAGGTCGCCAACGCCACCGTGTTCGGCAATATGAGCGGGCTGTTCCTGCCCGCCTGGGCGCTGCTGGTGCTGCGCCAGCGGCCAGACCGCAACCAGGCGATCGCGCTGGCGCTGGCGACGGCGGGCATGATGGTGATGATGGCGGGCAGCTACGAACTGTCGATCCGCAACCTGCATGGCGACCTGCTCTGCGTGCTCGCGGGCCTCTTCTACACCGCCTATCTGCTGATCGTGCAGGGCGCGCGCGGGCGGCTGGACAGCTGGTCGGTGCTCGCCGGATCGAGCCTGGCGAGCGCGCCGGCGCTGCTGCTCTGCGCGCTGGCGCTGGGCGAGCGGGTGATGCCGGGCAACTGGACGCCGCTGATCCTGCTCGCGCTGTCCAGCCAACTGGTGGGCCAAGGGCTGCTCACCTATGCGGTCGGCTGGTTCTCGCCGCTGGTGCTGGGATTGAGCCTCCTGCTCCAGCCGGCGGTGTCGGCGGTGCTGGGATGGCTGCTGTTCGACGAATGGCTGAGCGCGGGCGACATGGTGGGACTGGTCGCGGTCGCCGCCGCGCTGGTGCTTGTGCGCTTGCCCGCGCGGCCCTAGATTGGCAACCATGACCGAGACAAGCGACCTGACGCTGGACGAAGTCCGCGCCCTGCTGGCCCCCATCCTGCCGCGCCATGCCGCCTTCGACGGGTGGCGGCCCCAGGCGGTGGCGATGGCGGCGCGGGAGAAGGGCGTCGATCCCGACATTGCCGCGCTGGCCTTCGCCGGCGGCGCGATGGATATGATCGACGCCTGGTTCGCGCATGTCGACACCGCCATGCTGGCGGCGCTGCCGCCTGAAAAGCTCGCCGTCCTGTCGATCCGCCGCCGCATCACCGCGTTGGTCGAAGCGCGGATCGACGTGATCGCGCGCGATCGCGAGGCGCTGCGCCGCGCCTGGTCGATCCTGGCGCTGCCCACCAACGCCCCGCGCGCGGCCAAGCTCGGCTGGCGCGCGGCCGACGCCATGTGGCGCGCGGCGGGCGACACCGCGACCGACTTCGCGCATTACAGCAAGCGGCTGACGCTTTCGGCGGTCTATGCCTCCACCCTGCTCGTCTTTCTCAACGACGAGAGCGAGGGACTGGCCGACACGCGCGCCTTCCTCGCCCGGCGGATCGAGGATGTCATGCGGTTCGAGAAGCTCAAGGCGCAGGTCAAGGGCGCGAGCGGCGGCGAGCGGCTGAGCCTCTCGCGCTTCATCGGCCGGCTGCGCTATCCCGCCGTCTGAGATTCGCGCTAGCCATTTGTTATCGACATTGATAGTCACTCGCAGAAACCGCCCTGCGAGTAACCCGATCCCGTGCGCCTCACCGACCTGCCCCTGCGCCAGCCCGCCTATGTCGACCTGATCGACTGGACCCTGTTGTCTGCCAGCGAAGGCCAGCGGCTGAGGGAGTTCGGCCTGTGCGAAGGGGCGAGCGTCGAGGCGCTGCACAGGGGCGGCTTGTGGGGCAAGGGGCCAGTCGCCTGCCGCATCGGCCGCATGACCATCGCGATGCGGCGCGCCCATGCCGCCGCTGTCATCGTGCGCACCGGCCCCGTGACAGAGGCGGACGAGCAAGCATGAGCGCGCTGCCTTTGGTGGCGCTGGTCGGCAACCCCAATGCCGGCAAGAGCGCGCTGTTCAACGCGCTGACCGGCGCGCGGCAGAAGCTGGGCAATTATCCCGGCGTCACGGTGGAGCGGAAGGCCGGGCGGCTGGCGCTGTCCGACGGGCGGCCGATCGAGCTGGTCGACCTGCCGGGCACCTACAGCCTGTCCCCCGGCAGCCCCGACGAGCAGGTGACGCGCGACGTGGTGATGGGCCGGCAGGCGGGCGAGCGGCGGCCCGACGCGCTGGTGATCGTGGTCGACGCCGCCAATCTCGACAATCACCTCCGCTTCGCGCTGGAGCTGATCGCGCTGGGGCTGCCGACCGTGGTGGCGCTCAACATGGTCGATCTCGCGACGCGCGACGGGCTAGAGCTGGACGCCGCCGTGCTTTCGCGCGAACTCGGCGTGCCGGTGGTCTCGACCGTCGCAGTGCGCAAGCGCGGGCTCGACCATCTGCGCGAGGCATTGGAGAGCCTGCTGAACGGCGCGCCGCGCGCCTATCCGTCGGGCGAGCCGCGCGATTTCGACGCGAACCGCGCGGAGGCGCGGCGTATCGCCCGCGCCGCGATCGTGCGGGAAACGCCCTCGCGGCGGCTGACCGCCGCGGTGGACCGGGTGGCGCTGCATCCCGTCGCCGGCCTCGTCCTGTTGCTGGCGCTGCTGTTCGTCATGTTCCAGGCGGTCTATGCCTGGTCCGAAGCGCCGATCGCCTTCATCGAGGGGCTGGCCGAAGCCGCCGCGACCGCCGTGCGCGACACGCTGCCCGACGGCATCCTCCGCTCCTTCCTGATCGATGGCGTCATCAACGGGGTCGGATCTGTGGTCGTGTTCCTGCCGCAGATCCTGATCCTCTTCTTCTTCATCCTGATGCTGGAGGCGACCGGCTATATGGTCCGCGCCGCCTTCCTGATGGATGGGCTGATGGCGCGGGTCGGCCTGTCGGGGCGGGCCTTCATCCCCTTGCTCTCCTCCTTCGCCTGCGCCGTGCCGGGGATCATGGCGACGCGCACCATCGCCGACCCAAAGGACCGGCTGACGACGATCCTGATTGCGCCGCTGATGACCTGTTCGGCGCGGCTGCCGGTCTATGCGGTCATCATCGGCGCGTTCATCCCGGCGCGCGATGTGGGCTATGGCGTCGGCTTACAGGGCCTGGTCCTCTTCTGCCTCTATGTCGCGGGGATCGTGGGCGCGATGCTGGTGGCGCTGGTGCTGCGGATGACCGTGACCAAGGGGGCGAGCGGCGGTTTCCTGATGGAAATGCCCAAATATCAGTGGCCCCGGCCGCAGGACATCGCGCTCGGCCTGTGGCAGCGGGCGGTTATCTTCCTCAAGCGCGCCGGCACGATCATCTTCGCCTCGACCGTGATCCTGTGGCTCTTGCTGAGCTTCCCGCGCGTTCCCGATGGCGATCCGACGAGCCAGGTCGATCATTCGATCGCGGGGCGGATCGCCAGCGGCCTCCAGGTCGTGCTGGAGCCGGTCGGCTTCAACCGCGACATTTCGCTGGCGCTGATCCCGGCGATGGCGGCGCGCGAGGTGGCGGTGTCGGCGCTCGCCACCGTCTATTCGATCGACGCGGGCGATGACGAGGCGGCGCTGGAACAGAGCCTGGGGGACCGGCTCAAGAGCCAGTGGCCGCTGCCGACCGCGCTCGCCTTCCTCGCCTGGTTCATCTTCGCGCCGCAATGCATCTCGACCATCGCCGTCACCCGGCGGGAGACGAACGGATGGCGATGGCCGCTGTTCATGGTAGGCTATCTCTTCGTCCTCGCCTATGCCGCCGCCGGCATCACTTACTGGACCGCGACCGCAGCGGGACTTTGACCACCTTCATTTCTGGACGTGTAAAGCAGCCGGACTATAAGGGCCGATCAATCTATCGGAGGAATCATGGCAGGCTCGGTCAACAAGGTCATATTGGTCGGCAATCTGGGCGCGGACCCGGAGGTCAAGAGCTTCCAGAATGGCGGCAAGATCTGCAATCTGCGCATCGCCACGTCCGAAAACTGGAAGGACCGCAACACCGGCGAGCGCAAGGAGCGCACCGAATGGCACAGCGTCGTCATCGGCGGCGAGGGCCTTGTAGGCGTGGCCGAACGCTTCCTGCGCAAGGGCTCGAAAATCTATATCGAGGGCCAGTTGCGCACCCGCAAATGGCAGGACAATAACGGCAATGACCGCTATTCGACCGAAGTGATGGTGCAAGGCCCAGGGGCCGTGCTGACGATGCTGGACAGCGCGCCGGGCGGCGGCGGTGGCGGGCGCGGCCAGGGCGTGTCCGACTGGAGCGGCGGGTCCAGTGGCTTCGGCGGCGGCGACTATGATGATTTTGGCGGTGGTTCGCAGGGCGGCGGGTCGGGCGGCGGCTATGGCGGCGGTCAAGGCGGCGGCGGCCGGTCGCAGGGCGGCAGCGGCAATTATGGCGGCGGTCGCGCCGGCGGGCCGAATTTCGACAATGACCTGGACGACGAAGTGCCGTTTTGAGGGGTGCTGAAATCCTCCCCTGCAAGGGGAGGTGTCGCGCGCGAAGCGCGTGACGGGGGTGTCGCCCTATCGAGACGGTGACACCCCTCCGTCAGTCACTACGTGACTGCCACCTCCCCTTGCAGGGGAGGATGATTTTTAGCGCGCCAGTTCCTCGGTTGCGAAGGCGCGGATATGGTCGCTCAAATCCGCGCGCTCCAGCGCCAGGGCCAGGTTCGCCTCGATATAGCCGGCCTTCGATCCGCAATCGAAGCGGCGGCCGTCGAAGGTGACGCCGTGGAAGGGCTGCCGGCCGATCAGCGCGGCCATCGCGTCGGTCAGCTGGATCTCGCCGCCAGCGCCCTTTTCCTGCGTCTCCAATATCTTCATGACTTCAGGCTGGAGGATGTAGCGGCCGGGCAGGATGAGGTTGGAGGGGGCGGTGCCGAGCGCGGGCTTTTCGACCAGGCCCTTGACTTCCGTCAGCGCGCCGTCGCGCGCGCCGGGATCAATCACGCCATAGCTCGGCGTCTGTTCGATCGGGATTTCGAGCGCGCAGACGAGGTTGCCGCCGACCTTCTCATAGGCGTCGACCATCTGCTTGAGACACCCCCGTCCCGGCGCGCCCTTCATGAATTCGTCGGGCAGCAGGATCGCGAAGGGTTCGTCGCCGACGATGTCGCGCGCGCACCAGATGGCGTGGCCCAGGCCCAGCGGCTCCTGCTGGCGCAGGAACACGGCGTTGCCGGGCGCGAGCCGGGTGCCCTCCAGCGCCGACAAGTCCTTGCCGCGCTCGCGCTGGGTGGCTTCGGCCTCATAGGCGATGTCGAAATAATCCTCGATCGCGCCCTTGCCGCGCCCGGTGACGAAGATCATCTGCTCGATCCCCGCCTCGCGCGCCTCGTCCACCGCATATTGGATCAGCGGGCGATCGACCACCGGCAGCAATTCCTTGGGCACCGCCTTCGTCGCCGGCAGGAAGCGGGTGCCGAGCCCCGCCACGGGAAACACGGCTTTACGGATGGGCTTGTTCAAGATGCTATCCCCTTGTTCGCGGACGCGAGCCGCCTTTGGATCGCCTTGCCAACGAAAAAGGTCAAGTCTGCGTCGGTCAGACCGCAAGCAGGCGATTGGCGACGATTTCCAGCGCGGCGATCTCGCCTTCGAGCTGCTCCAACGCGACATGCTGGATATTGTTGCGCGCGTCGCGGCAGGTGAAGCCGCCGGGTTCGGGCTGGTGGAAGCCCTGGACGATGAGCGCGCGAAAGCGGTCGATCCGCTGCATGTCGCGCTCGATATCCGAAATCTCGGTCAAGGCGCTGGCGTTGCGGCGGTCGCGCATCGCGACCATGGTGCGCAGCTCGGTCATCAGCTTCGCCATGCTGGGGCGCGTGCGCGCGCCGATGGTGCGCACGTCGCCCATCGCTTCGCGCAGATGGGCGATCTTCGCTTCCAGGCTCTGCTCCAGCATCGTCCAGGCGCAGACCAGCCGCCCCACCGCGCACAGCAGCGCCGCATCCTCCGGCGCATAATCCGCCACTCTCTTCCCGCTCATGTCCGAAACCAGTTGCACGCCCACGCTCTTGTCACTCCCTTTGGACGCAAAGCCTGCACGGCGGACGCGCGAAAAGGCCAGAGGCGAGCGGCAAGGCTCCCCGCGCGAGCGGCACGGGCCAGCGGGGAACGTGCGAAATGGGCGACGAGCCGTTCGCCCAACCGTCAGAAATCTATCGCGATTCCCTTGCGCTCCCAATCGCCGTAGCGGACCGGGCTAAGTTCCTCGGTATGGCGCGAGGGGGCGTCCACAGGATCGGGCTCCGGCACAGGCGGGCTTTTGGAGAGGTGCGCGGGCGGCTTCACATGCGCGGGACGCTTGCCGTTGAAAACTCCCATGCTCGCCGCCTTTCCCTATTTGCGCGCGGGGACCGTCAACCCCATATTCATGCCATGGTGGCTATCTGGGCCGACAAGGAGTGCATTGCAAGTGAACGGGATGAAGACGACCATGCTGCTGGCGGCGCTGACGGCGCTGTTCATGGCGCTGGGCTATACGCTGGGTGGCAGCGGCGGGGCGATCATCGCGCTGCTGGTGGCGGCGGGCATGAACCTCTTCACCTTCTGGAACGCCGACCGGATCGTGCTGTCGATGCATGGCGCGCGGGAGGTGGACGCGCAGAGCGCGCCCGATTTCTACAATCTGGTGCGGGAACTGGCGCAGCGCGCGCAGCTGCCGATGCCGCGCGTCTATGTGATCGACCAGGACGCGCCCAACGCCTTCGCCACCGGCCGAAACCCGGAAAACGCCGCCGTGGCCGCGACCACCGGCCTGCTGTCGATGCTGAGCCGCGAGGAAGTGGCCGGCGTGATGGCGCATGAGCTGGGCCATGTGAAGAACCGCGACACGCTCATCATGACGATGGTGGCGACGATCGCGGGCGCGATTTCGATGCTGGCGAATTTCGGGCTGTTCTTTCGCGGCGGCGACCATGAGAATGGGCATGGCAATATCGTCGCCAGCCTGCTGGCGGTGATCGTCGCGCCGTTTGCCGCGATGATCGTGCAGATGGCGATCAGCCGGACGCGCGAATATGGCGCGGATCGCGCCGGGGCGGAGATCAGCGGCAACCCGCAGGCGCTGGCGTCCGCGCTGGCGAAGATTTCGGGCCGGGCGCAGATGATCCCCAATCCGGTCGCCGAGCGCAACCCGGCCGCGGCGCAGCTCTACATCGTGCCGACGCATGTGAGCGAACTGTTTTCCACCCACCCCGCGACCGAGAAGCGGATCGCGGCGTTGCAGGACATCGCGGCGGAGATGGGTGGGCCGCTTCTCGCTAGGCCGGCGAGCGCGTCCGCCCCGTCGCCTTTCAGCGCCCCGCCCCGCCGCCGCAGCGCGCTCGACCCCAACGGGCGCTGATGCTCACCGGATCAGCACCAGCATCTGGTCGCGATTGCCGGGTGCGGCGAGTATCTCGGCGCGGCTGGTCGCTACGACGCCGTCCCTTTCGGTGATCCGCGCCAGCGCGAAACCGGCGGCGGCGATGCGGTTGAGGAAGGCGGCGGGATCGGCGTAGCGGTCGGGGGTGAATTCGAGGAAGATGGTGAGCGGCGCCCCCCGCGCCAAAATCCCCCGCATCCCGTCCCAGAGCCGCTCTTCCGCCCCCTCAACGTCGATCTTGATGAGATCGACCGGCGCGTCGCCCAGTATCGCGTCGAGCCTATCGACCCTGACGTCGAACCGGCGCAGGCCGTCGCCCCCCTCCGCTGCGTGGCTGCCCACCGCGCCGACATGGCCGTTCTTGGGCTCGCCCATAGGCACGGTGAAGGCGGCGGCGCCCGGCGCGTCGGCCAGCGCGATTTCATGCACGGTCGTGCGGCCGGCAAAGCCGTTGACGCTGATCGACTGGCGCAGCCGGCGCGCCACGTCAGGATTGGGCTCGAAGGCGTGGAGCCGCCCGCTCTCGCCGATCAGGTCGGCCGCCAGCAGGCTGTAATAGCCGAGATTCGCGCCGCAATCGACGACGTGCATCCCCGGCCGCAGCGCGGCGACGACCGCTTCGGTCATCGGCAATTCCCAATAGCCGTCCATCATCATGAAGGTGGAAAAGCCGATATCGTCGGTCGCCACGAACATGCGATAGCGCCCCAGGCACCAGCAGAGCGCGTCATTCCCCGGCAGCGGCACGGTGGCGCAACGGCCCCGGATCAGCGCTTCGTTGCGCGCCCGATCCGCGCGCCGCAGCGATGCCGGCAACAACAGATCATGGCGAACCGTCGCCGCGAGAGATCCGCGCCGGCCATAATCCCCCGGCAATCGCGCCAACCCCCTCAACCAGAAATAGAGCGCGCGCAGCATGGCCTCTCCCCAAGGATGACGCCCCTGATGAAGGCCTCGGCCGGCGCGCGCAAGGGGGACGGGCTTCCGCCACCGCGCCAAAAGGCGTAGGGCCGCGCCATGCCCCCCTCCCCGCGCCGCCGCCCTGCCCCCCGCCCCGACGATGTTCCCGGCCTCCCCGCCCGCCGCGCGGCGCTGAGGCTGCTCGACGCAGTGCTGCGCCGGGGCGAGCCGCTGGAGCTGGCGCTGCATGGCGCGGCGCAGGGTCTGCCCCGCGAGGACCGGGCGCTGACCCATGCGATCGCGGCGGAAGTGCTGCGCCACCTGCCCGATCTCGATGCGCTGATCGACGGGGCGACGCAGAAGCCGCTGCCACCCGACGCCAAGGCGCGGATGGTGCTGCGGATAGCACTCGCTCAGACGCTGAAGCTCGACACGCCGGCCCACGCGGCGATCGCCACCGCGCTGCCGCTGGTCGATGGCGGGCCGCGCAAGCTGGTCCATGGCGTGTTCGGCACGGTGACGCGCGGCGCGCCCGCGCTGCCCGATCCGCCGACGCTGCCGGCCGACGTGGCGGCGCGCTGGACCGCCGCATGGGGCGAAGCGATGCCGGCGGCGGCCGCGCGCGCCTATGCCGTCCGCCCGCCGGTGGACATCAGCCTGCGCGATGCAGGTGAGACAACCAAGTGGGCGGAAGCGACCGGCGGCGTGTCCTTCGCGCCCGGCCATGTCAGGCTCCCGGACGGCGCATCGATCCCCGACCTGCCCGGCTTTGCCGAAGGGGCCTGGTGGGTGCAGGATATCGCCGCCGCCTGCGCGGCGCGGCTGCTGGGCGCGGGCGAAGGGCGGAGCGTGCTCGATCTCTGCGCCGCGCCGGGGGGCAAGACGATGCAGCTCGCCGCCGCCGGCTGGACGGTGACGGCGGTGGACCAGTCGAAGAAGAGGCTGGAGCGGCTGACCGAGAATCTGGCGCGCACCGGGCTTGCCGCCGATATCGTGCAGGCGGACCTGCGCGACTGGTCGCCGCCAGCGCCGGTCGATGCGATCCTGCTCGACGCGCCCTGTTCGGCGACCGGCATCTATCGCCGCCACCCCGACGTGCTACACCGCATCGGCCCGCGCCAGATCGCCGAGCTGGCGGACTTGCAAGGCGCGCTGCTCTCCCGCGCCGCCGACTGGCTGAAGCCCGGTGGGACGCTCATCTACGCGACCTGCTCGCTGGAGCCCGAGGAAGGCGAGGCGCAGATTGCGCGCTTCCTGAGCGACCGCCCCGGCTTCGCGCTGGTCCCGGCGGAAGCCAGCGCGCTGCCCGCCGGCATCGTCCCGACGCCGCAGGGCTGGCTCCGCACCCTGCCGGACACGCTCGCGGGTGAGGGCGGGACCGACGGATTTTTCATCGCGCGGATTGCCCGAAAGGACAACTGAAGTTTAACCTCGGTTCCCCTATGGTCCCCAGTCAACCCTTCGCAGGTCCGCCATGCGTCCGATCGAGCCATTGCCCCTTCATCATAGCTGGCCGCTTTACGAGCTGCGCGCCCATCTCGCGCCGGTGATGCTGGACAATGCGGTCGCGCGCAGCGACGCCGCGCTCGCCGAGCGCGGACTGGGGCTGTGGCATTGCGATCTGGCCGACGACCGGCTGCGCTGGACCGCCGGGGTCTATGACATATTCGGGCTGGAGCGCGACTGCGACGTGCCCCGCCCGCTGGCGCTCTCGCTCTACGCGCCTGAATCCCGCGAGCCGATGGAGCGGCTGCGCGCCTATGCGATCCGGCACAAGCGCGGCTTCACCATCGATGTGGACATCAACCAGGCCGATGGCGCGGGGCGGTGCGCGATGCGGCTGATCGGCGCGCCGATCCTGGACGGCAAGGGCGCGGTGATCGGCCTGCACGGCGTCAAGCAACTGCTCCCGGCCGGAGCCAAGCCCTCCCATGGCCTTGATCCCGGCATTTTCGTCATGCTTTGAAAGGGCTTGGCGGGGGCCGCCCGAACAATCCCGCCGCGCCCGCAAATCCCCGTTGCCCTGCGCTGCGCCGGGCACTAAGGCGAACGGTTAATGACCGGTTCCATCCTGATTTCGCCCTCCATCCTGTCCGCCGATTTCGCCCGCCTGGGCGAGGAGGTGCGCGCGATCGACGAGGCCGGCTGCGACTGGGTGCATATCGATGTGATGGACGGGCATTTCGTGCCCAATATCACCATAGGCCCGATGGTGGTGAAGGCGCTGCGCCCGCATACGAAGAAGCCCTTCGACGTTCATCTCATGATCTCCCCGGTGGACCAGTATCTTGACGCCTTCGCGAGCGCCGGCGCGGACATCATTACCGTCCACCCGGAGGCCGGACCCCACATCCACCGCACCGTCCAGCATATCAAGTCGCTGGGGGTGAAGGCGGGCGTCGTGCTCAACCCCGGCACCCCGGCGAAGATGCTCGACTATCTGATCGACGATATCGACCTCATCCTCATCATGAGCGTCAATCCGGGATTCGGCGGGCAGAGCTTCATCGAGAACCAGCTGCGCAAGATCGAGGCTTGCGCCAAGATGATCGCCAAGTCGGGGCGCGACATAAGGCTTCAGGTCGATGGCGGCATCGACCTTGTGACCGCGCCCAAGGCGATCGCCGCGGGCGCGGACGTGCTGGTCGCGGGCACCGCGACCTTCCGGGGCGGGCCGTCCGCCTATGCCGACAATATCAGGAAGCTGCGGGGCGGGTGAACGACCATCGGCGCATCTCCCCCCGCAAGAGCCCACACCCAGCACCCGACGAGGGCGAGGACGGCATCGAGCAGGGCAAGCGGCTCATCCGCGTCGCGGATGACAAGGGGCTGTCGCTTACCCAGAAGATCGCCAACCAATTCTACCTGCTGAGCTGGAAGACGCCGATCCACGGCCGCAAGCTCAAGGGCAAATATCCGCTGAAGCTGCTCGCCGTGCCCGACGACGACATTCCGGGCGACAGCCGCGCTGGGGCGGCGATGCGCGCGGGCTATTTCCTGTTTCGGGGGCAGAAGCTGCCGATCGAGACGCTGGATTTCGCGCGGCCCGGCGTCGGTCCGGCGTTCAGCGATTATCTGCACGGCTTCCGCTGGCTGCGCGACCTCGCCAGCAGCGCGACGCGCGAGCAGGGCGCGCCGATCGCCGAAACGGTGATGCGCAAATGGCTGGAGACCCATGCAGCAACGCCGAGCGAACCCGCCTGGCGCGCGGACAATGCCGGCTGGCGGCTGCTGTTCTGGACCGCGCACGCGCCGTTGATCCTGTCTTCGAGCGACCTCGTCTATCGATCGCTGGTGCTGACCTGCATCGCGCGCACCGCCCGGCATCTCGACCGCAGCGCCGACAAGGCGCCGATCGGCCTGCCGCGCCTTGTCGCCTGGTGCGGCATCGTCGCGGCGTCTTTGCTGATCCCCGGCGGCGCGGCGCGCAAGGTCTTCGGCGAAGCGGGGCTGAAACGGGCGATCGACAGCGGCTTCCATGGCGATGGCGGGATCGTGTCGCGATCGCCGCTGGCGCAGATGGAGGCGGTGATGCTGCTCGCCATGCTCCAGTCGGTCTATGACGTGCGTCGCGAAACGCCGCCCGCCTGCCTCACCGATGCGCTGGGGCGCGCGGTGCCGGCGCTGCTCGGCCTGGCCCATGGCGACGGCGGCCTTGGCAGCTGGCAGGGCGCGGGGGCGACGGCGCCGCAGGCGGTACAGGCGGTGGTGCAGGCGAGCCGGGTGCGCGCCCGTCCGCTGCGCCAGGCGCGCGACTGGGGCTATCAGCGGGTCGCCGCGGGATCGACCGTGGTGCAGGTGGACGCCGCTCCGCCGCCGGTCGCGCGGCTCGCCGAGGCGGGCTGCGCCTCGACCGGGGCGATCGAGATCAGCGACGGGCCGCTGCGCCTCATCGTCAATTGCGGCGGCGCGGCGCTGGAGGGGGCATGGATTCCCCGTGATCTGGCGCAGGGACTGCGCACCACGGCGGCGCATAGCACGCTGGTCCTCAACGACAGCAATTCGACCGCCCTGCTGCCCGACGGCACGCTGGGCAAGGGCGTGACCGAAGTGGAGCTGAACCGGCAGGAGCTGGACCAGGGCAGCCGGCTGGAGCTGGCCCATGACGGCTATGTCCGCCGCATGGGTTATGTTCACCGCCGCCTGCTGCTGGTGAGTGGCGATGGCAAGGAGATACGCGGCGAGGATATGCTGACCCCCGCCGAGCGCCGCCGCAAGCCATCGAAGCAGCCGGTGCAGCTACGCTTCCATCTCGCGCCCGGCGTCGAGCCGACATTGACGGCCGACAGCCAGGGCGCGCTGCTGCGGATCGAACTGGGCGCGCTCTGGCAGTTCCGCACCGGCGCGGGCGTGCTCAGCGTCGAGGAAAGCCTCTGGGTCGACCACGAAGGCCGCCCCCACCCCACCCGCCAGCTCGTTGTCACCGGCGAGGCGCTGCCCGGCGGCTCCAGCATCGGCTGGATCTTCAAGCGGATGGGGTGAGCGTTTAGCGGCCGAGGCCGCTGGCGACGGGCGCGGCCTGCTCCGCGCCGCCATAAGCGGGTGTCGCGGCCAGGGCCGGGGCGTAGCGGAAGCGCAGATCGCCGTTGAGCTGTCCGTCGACCAGGGTTCCGGCCGGGATATAGGCGCTGGTGCCGTGGATCAGGAAGCCGAGCGAGGTCACGAACAACATCGTGCCGATTGAGGCAACCGTGCCGCTTTTCCCCTCGTCGTAGCTAGCGCCGGTGAGGCGCACCGGGCCGTGCGGGGTCATCGCTTCGACCAAGCGGAGCGCGATCTTGCCCTTCTTGCCGAAATGGCCGTTGCGCTGCGTCGAGGTGACTTCGGCGATCACCGGCGCGCCGGCCGGGATGACGACCTGATCGCGAAAATAGACCGGCTCCGCGACCTCCAGATGGATGCGGTCGCCCGGCAGATTATCCTTGGACGAAATCTGCGTCGTGGTGCGCAGCCGCAGCGGGGTGCCGGCGGGCAGAACGAAGCGCTGCGTGCTGACCACCGGGCTTTCGGGCGCGGCGAAATGATAGACATATTGCGCCTGAGCGGGCGCGATGGCGAGCCAAGCGGCGACGATGGTCGATCCAGCAGTCTTCATCATGGAATAATCCCGTGTTCCCCGTGGCCTATATGGCAGGCGGATATGAAGATGGGGTTCCGGGCGATGGTTAATGCGACACCGGATTGGCATGGTGCAGGGGCGAAAGCCGGCTATAGGCGGCAGGACTTGTTTGAGGAGACCCGTTCCATGTCGCTGACCAGCCTGCTCGTCCCCACCTATCGCCAGATGCTCGGCAGCCTGTCGGCCTGGCTCGACAAGGCGGGAGGCTTGCCCGATGCCGACGCGCTGCTGTCGGCGCGGATCGCGCCCGACATGTATCCGCTGGCGACGCAGATACGCTTCGCCTGCGTGCAGGCGTGGGAGGGGGTGCATCGGTTGCGCGACATGCCCTTCCCGCCGATCGTGCAGACAATGCTGGACGAAGGGCGCGCTGCGGGCGAGCGGCCGGGCACGCTGGGCCAAGCGCAGGCGCGCATCGCCGAGACGATCGCGATGCTGGATGCGCTCTCGCCCGATGCGCTCGACCGGGAAGCCGACGCGCCGCTGGCGCATGACCTGCCCAACGGCATGATCTTCGACCTGAGCGCGCTCGGCTACGCGCGCGACTGGACGCTGGCGCAATTTTATTTCCACCTCATGGCCGCCTACGCGATCCTGCGGAAGGAAGGCGTGGCGCTTGGCAAGGGCGACTATGTCGCGCATCTGCTGCCCTGCCTGCGCACTGGGACGGTGCCGGGGCAGTGATGCGATGCGCCTGCGCTGTTCCCTCTGCCGCAAAATGGCACTAAGGGACCGCGCAACGCCGTTCCGCCAGTAGAAAGTCCCTGTAAATGACCGATGTCCCCATCAAGCGCGCCCTCCTGTCCGTGTCCGACAAGGCGGGGCTGATCGAGCTGGGGCAGGCGCTTGGGCGTCATGGCGTCGAGCTGGTGTCGACCGGCGGCACGGCCAAGGCGCTGCGCGAGGCGGGCCTCACCGTAAAGGATATTTCCGACCTCACCGGCTTTCCTGAAATGATGGACGGCCGCGTCAAGACGCTGCATCCCAAGGTGCATGGCGGGCTGCTCGCGGTGCGGAACAACCCGGCGCATGTCGCCTCGATGGAGGCGCATGAGATTGGCGCGATCGATCTGGTGGTCGTCAACCTATACCCCTTCGCGCAGACGGTGGCGAAGGGTGCGGGGCGCGGGGAGATCATCGAGAATATCGATATCGGCGGTCCGTCGATGGTCCGCTCCGCCGCGAAGAATCATGAGAGCGTCGCCATTGTCACCGACCCGGCCGACTATGCCCGGCTGATCGCGGAGATGGACGAGAAGGCAGGCGCGACCAGCTATGATTTCCGCCGGATGCTGGCGGCGAAAGCCTATGCGGCGACGGCGGCCTATGATTCGATGATCGCGAGCTGGTTCGCCTTCGCCGATCAGGGCGTGATGTTCCCCGAAACGCTGGCGGTTTCGAGCACGCTGGGCGCGACGCTGCGCTATGGCGAGAATCCGCACCAGTCGGCCGCGCTTTATCTGCCGGTCGGTCCTTCGGCCAACGGCATCGCGCAGGCGCGGCAGGTGCAGGGCAAGGAACTCAGCTACAATAATTATAACGACGCGGACGCCGCGCTGGAGCTGGTGAGCGAATTTCGCGACGGGCCGCCGACCGTGGTGATCGTGAAGCACGCCAATCCCTGCGGCGTCGCCACCGGCGAGACGCTGATCGAAGCCTATGAGGCCGCGCTCGCCTGCGACAGCGTATCGGCCTTCGGCGGCATCATCGCGGTCAACCGGCCGCTCGACGGCCCCACGGCGGAAGCGATCAGCGGCATCTTCACCGAAGTCGTCGCCGCGCCCGATGCGGATGAGGACGCCAAGGCGATCTTCGCGAAGAAGAAGAATCTGCGCCTGCTGCTGACCGGCGCCCTGCCCGATCCGGCGCGCCCCGGCCTTCAGATCAAGAGCATCGCCGGCGGTATGCTGGTGCAAAGCCGCGACAATGGCCAGGTGACGCGCGAGCAATTGAAGGTCGTCACCAAGCGCGAACCGACCGAGCAGGAGCTGAAGGACTGTCTGTTCGCCTGGACCGTCGCCAAGCATGTGAAGTCGAACGCCATCGTTTATGCGAAAGACGGCAGCACCGCCGGTATCGGCGCGGGGCAGATGAACCGGCTCGAATCCGCGCGCATCGCCGCATGGAAGGCGAAGGACGCGGCGGACAAGGCGGGCTGGGCGCAGCCGCGCACGATCGGATCGGCGGTCGCTTCCGACGCCTTCTTCCCCTTCGCCGACGGCCTGCTGGCGGCGGTGGACGCGGGCGCGACGGCGGTGATCCAGCCGGGCGGATCGATCCGCGACGACGAGGTGATCGCGGCGGCGGACGAGGCGGGGCTGGCGATGGTCTTTACAGGGATGCGCCACTTCAGGCATTGAACCGGCCGGGCTCCGCCTCGGGGAAGGCGGCCCTGTTCGACCTGGGGGCTATCATGCGAAATTTTTCTGGCGTGCTGCTCAGCGGCGCGATGCTGCTCGAATCCATGGCTGTTGCGGCCGAAGCGCCCAAGCCAGCGCCCACGGCGGCCGAAACTCCGTCGCCCTTCATCCAGTGCGACGGGCGCAAAGGCCATGCCGGCGCGGGGGAATTGCTGGGCCAGTTGCTGGCGATCAGCGTGACGGCGGGCCTTGCCGGGGACGTCTTCACCAAGGACGACGGCAATGTCGAAAAGCGGCTGACCGGGCGCGCCGGTGCCGATGCTTGCAACCTCGCGATTGCGCAGGAGAGCAATGAAGAACGCCGCGCGCAACTGCTACTGGCGCGAACCATCCACCTGATCGAGGCGGAAGATCTGAACGCGGCGCTCGAAAGCGCGCGCGCATTGTCCACGCTCGCCCCGATCGGCGTGCAGGACTGGGCGTTCAACGCGGGGTTGGGATCGTCCGCCGCTTTCCTGGAAGCCGTGGTTCTCGTGCGGCTCGACCGTCCCGCCGAAGCAGAAGCCGCCGCGCTGCGGTCGGCTGCCTTCGCGCCCTATGATCTGGTCGCCCAATATCGGGTTCCCGCCTATGTCCAGCTGACTCCCACGATCAGCCCCGAGAAAAAGGCCTATCTCGATCAGCTCGTGCGCATGTGCCCGCAACATCTTTCGCTGCGCGCGGAACTCAACGCCTGGATCGGTGACTATGCTGCGGCGGCGAAGGATGAAAGCGACCGGCTGAAGCTCGTTCAGGGATTTGCACCCAAGGCAAAGCCGTTTTTCACCGATGCACTGGTCGCGCTGTATCTGATGATGGCCGGCGATCCACAAGCTGCTGCCATGGCAGCAAAGGCCCGCCAAGGGCTGGACGCCTATGTCGCGGAAGGGGGCGCGCGGTCGGACGCATCAAGCGTCGCCAATATTGAGGAATTGCTGGCCTTCCACGAACTCGGGACACAGGCGGCGCAGGGCAGATGGGCCGAAGCACGGACCGCCTTTGCGGGGCGGACACGATGGCTAGCTGTGCCGCCACCGGTGGTCGCAGACATGTTCGGACGACTTCAGGCGGGATTGCCGGCAGCCGAACGCACCGGCCTTTGGACACGATCGCGCCAAGTTTATCGAGACGAAGCGATGCGCGGCAACCTCAAGCTGTTGCAAAACCCTGATCTTATGAAGAATTATTATGCAAAGGTCGCAAATAGCGTGCGGCAATCCGACTACAACCGCGCATCGGGATCGGTCTGGAAGATCGGCAACAAGCCGCGTTATCTGGTACGAAAGCTGCCCAAGGACGTGACCGATTTCGAGTTTATCAGCGTCGAGCCGAATTTGTGGGGATTGTCTTCGGGCGAAGCGGTCCTGCTCCATGCCGCGCTTATCGCCAGCGCGCGTGGGGTTAACGGCTTTGTCGTGCCCCAAAACCGCACCCGTATTACATCGACGGCCATTCGTTTCGGCAATGCCGGAACCGAGGGCTTCCCGACATCGGCGACATTCAATGCGGAAAAGGTCATCAGCGATCTTTCGCCCAGAATTCCGCAACCGCCCTTGCGGCGCTGATCCCTTCGCACCCGCAAAATAACGCGAATCCGCCACTTTTTCTGAAGTGGCCTCTTTTCTTGCTCACCCTGTGCGATTATTTAGAGCGGCGACCCTACATCCACGTCAGACGTGGGGCGGACCAAGTATAAGACCCGTTCGACAGGAGAAACAGGATGAGCAAGACGACGCTGGCGGTGCTCGCCGCCTCGCTTACGCTCGCGCTGCCCGGCATGGCCAGCGCTGGCAGCAACAGCATGGACGTGATCGTGGATGGCCGTAACGGCGCGGAGACCCGCTCGATCGCCGTTCCCGTGCACGACCTCAATCTCAACAGCGCCAGCGGCCTGCGCCGCGCCGACTATCGCCTGATCCGCGCGTCCAAGCAGGTGTGCGGCTATGTGAACGGGTCGGTGCTGCCCGTGACCGACGATTATCGCACCTGCTACGGCAGCGCGATCGAGGGCGCGCGCAGCGACCTCAACAGCCTGGCCCAGCGCCAGGGCTGACCCCTATCCCGCCTTCCCCTCACGAAGGGGACTGCAGGGGGCCGTTCCGATGCGAGTCGGGGCGGCCCTTTGCCTTTGGCGATTATGTCCTTTAAAGACCCAGAAGGAAAATCCTCCCCTGTAAGGGGAGGATGCCCTGCTCGGCACACGACACCAGGTTTGCAAAGCACATCATCGCCTTGCCTTTATCCGCCGCCCGCATCGTGCTTACCGGCCGTTAACCAGTCCTTAGAGGATTTCCTTCACTTCAGGCCCTGACGAAGGACCATCCGGGGGAAATGCCTGTCATGTCGCGTAGCGAACATAGCGTGGACGTCGCCATCATCGGCGCAGGCCCCGCCGGCCTCACCGCCGCCTATCTGCTGACCAAGCAGGGCTATAGCGTGACGGTGATCGAGAAGGACGCCACCTATGTCGGCGGCATCAGCCGGACGGTGGAGTTGAACGGCTTTCGCTTCGACATTGGCGGGCACCGCTTCTTCTCGAAATCCAGTCAGGTGGTCGATCTCTGGAACGAGATTCTCCCAGACGATTTCATCCAGCGCCCGCGCATGAGCCGCATCTATTATGAGGGCAAATATTACAGCTATCCGCTGCGCGCGTTCGAGGCGCTGTGGAACCTCGGCGTCTGGCGCTCGACGCTGTGCATGGCGAGCTTCGCCAAGGCGCGGCTCTTCCCCAACCGCAACGTCCGTTCCTTCCAGGACTGGACCGTCAACGCCTTCGGCCACAAGCTCTTCTCGATCTTCTTCAAGACCTATACCGAAAAGGTCTGGGGGATGCCGTGCGACGAAATGTCGGCCGACTGGGCGGCGCAGCGGATCAAGGGGCTGTCGCTGTGGGGCGCGGTGACCGACGGGTTGAAGCGCAGCCTGGGCCTCAACAAGCGGCCCAATGACGGCATGGCGACCAAGACCTTGCTGGAGACGTTCCGCTATCCGCGCCTCGGCCCCGGCATGATGTGGGAGGCGGCGCGCGATCATGTGGTGGCGGGCGGCAACCGCGTGCTGATGGCGCACAGCTTCAAGCGGCTGGAGCAGGTGCCGGGCGGCGAGCGCTGGCGGCTGATCGCGCAGGGACCGGACGGCGAGACCGTCATCGAGGCGGGCCATGTCATTTCCTCCGCGCCGATGCGCGAGCTGGCGGGGCGCATCCATCCGCTGCCCGATACATTGCCGCAGGCGATGGACCTTAAATATCGCGATTTCCTGACGGTCGCTTTGATGGTCAAGGGCGACGACATCTTTCCCGACAACTGGATCTATATCCACGATCCGCGCGTGCAGGTCGGCCGCATCCAGAATTTCCGCAGCTGGTCGCCCGAAATGGTGCCCGATCCTTCGCTCGCCTGCGTCGGCCTTGAATATTTCTGCTTTGAGGGCGACGGGCTCTGGTCGTCGTCCGACGCGGACCTGATCGCGCTGGCGACAAAGGAAATGGCGCAGCTTGGCCTGTGCAGCCCCGACGCGGTCGTCGGCGGCGCGGTGGTGCGGCAGGAAAAAGCCTATCCGGTCTATGACGATGCCTATGCGGCGAACGTGCAGGCGATGCGCGGCGAGTTGGAGGCGCGCTATCCCACGCTCCACATGGTCGGGCGCAACGGGATGCACCGCTACAATAATCAGGATCATGCGATGATGACGGCGATGCTGACCGTCCGCAATATCGTCGCGGGCGCGCGGGTCCATGATGTGTGGCAAGTCAACGAGGACGCCGAATATCATGAGGCGGGCGACGAAGGGCAGATCGGCGCGACCGAGGCCGACGCGCAGGCCGCGCTCGGCAGCGTGCGCGCCGTGCCGTCGCGGCTGAAGGCCGCCTGACGCCGATGTCGCGGGAGCGGCGCGCGCCTGAGTTGCGCCGGGCCGCGCTCTGGGCGCTGCTGGCGTGGCTGGCTTGCGCTGTCGTCATGCTCTGGCTGTTCCGCGCCAATTATGCGGGATTGAGCTTTCGCGATCCCGACGATGCGATGCGTCTGGCGCAGATACGCGACTGGATCGGCGGGCAATCCTTCTGGGACGTCAGCCAGCATCGGGTGAACCCGCCCGTCGGCGGCCCGATGCACTGGAGCCGGATCGTCGACATGCCCGTCACCGCCCTTATCCTGGTGCTGCGGCCGATACTGGGCGCGGGCGCGGCGGAGCTGGTCGCCTGTCTTGCCGTGCCGCTGCTGCTGCTGGGCGGGCTGGTCGCCGCTGTGTTCGTCGCGGCGCGGCGGATGGCGGGGGCGATGGTCGCGCTGATCGCCGTCGCGCTGCTGCTGACCGGCCCCAGCATCCTCGTCCAGTTCACGCCGCTGCGGATCGACCATCATGGCTGGCAGATAGTGCTGGCGACGCTGGCCCTGGCTGGCGCGATGGATGCGCGGGCGCGGCGCGGCGGGATCGTTGCGGGCCTGGCGATCGCGACATGGCTCCAGATTTCGAGCGAGGCTTTGCCCTATGCCGCGCTGTTCGGCGCGGTGTTTGGGCTGCGCCACTGGATCGCGCAGGATCAGGCGGCGCGCTTCATCGGTTTTGCCGGCGCGCTGGGCGGCACGGCGCTGCCGATGCTGGTGGCGCTGCGTGGACCGGGCGCGGCGATCACATCCTATTGCGACGCCCTTTCGGCAGTCTATGCCTGGCCGCTCGCCGCCTTTGCCGGAGCGACGCTGGTGGCGGCGCGCTGGCGGGGGACCGCTTCGGGCGCCGACCGCTTCGCCATCGCGGCGATCGGCGGCGGGGCGGCGGTGCTGGTCTTCGCGCTGACCGGCGGACCATGCCTGACCGGCGATCCCTTCGCGGCTTTGGGGCCGACCGCCTATCGCCTCTGGTATCTTCAGGTGATGGAGGGCCGGCCGATCTGGGAGCAGAGCGCGTCGATGTGGGGCGTGATCCTGCTGCCGCCGCTCGCCGGCCTTATCGCCTCGATCGCCGCCGGCCGGCGCGCGCAGGGCGAGGCGCGGATGCGCTGGCTGGCGCTGGCGCTGCTGATCGCGGGCGCGACGGGCGTGGCGTGCCTCGTCATGCGCGCGCTGTCCTTGGCGCATGTTTTCGCGCTGCCCGCCCTTGGCTGGGCGATCCTGGCCTTGTTCCGGCGGGTGCAGGCCAGCTTGTCCATGCCGGTGCGGGTGCTGGGATCGGTGGCGCTGGTGCTGCTGACGCCGGCGGGCCTGTGCGGCGCCTGGATCGCGGTGGCGGCCAAGTCCGAGCCGGCGAAACCCGCCGGCCTTGGCTGCAAGACGCCGGAAAGTTTCGCGCTGCTCCGCCGCCTGCCGCCGACGACGCTGTTCGCGCCCATCGACCTTGGCCCCGACATTCTCGTCCAGACCCGGCACCGCGTGATCGCCACCGCGCATCATCGCAATGCGGCGGGCATCACCGCCGTGATCGATGGCTTCGTGCAACCGCCGGAGCGGGCGCGCAGCGTCATCATGCGCACGAGCGCCGCTTATCTGCTCGGCTGCGACAGCCTCTCGGAAGTGGCGGCCTACCGCCGCGCCTATCCCAACGGCCTTGCGGCGATGCTGGCGAAAGGGCGCGTGCCCGCCTGGCTGGAGCCGCTGCCCGGCGCCGGGCCGCTGCGCCTCTACCGCATCAGGCCGGAATGAAGCGCATCGCGACGCCGTTCATGCAGTAGCGCAGCCCGGTGGGCTTCGGCCCGTCGTCGAACACATGGCCCAGATGCCCGCCGCAGCGCGCGCAATGGACTTCGGTGCGCGCATAGCCCAGGTCGAAGTCGCGGCTCGTACCCACCGCCTTGGGCAGCGGCCGCCAGAAGCTCGGCCAGCCGGTGCCGCTGTCGAACTTGGTCGCCGAACTGAACAATTGCTGGTCGCAGCCGGCGCAGGCGAAGACGCCCTTGCGATGCTCCTTGTTGAGCGGGCTGCTGCCGGGATATTCGGTGGCTTGCTGGCGCAGCACCTTATAGGCCCAGGGGCTGAGCTTCTTGCGCCATTGCTCGTCGGTCAGGGCATAGGGATAGGCGGCTTCCGCCGCGCCGGGCAACATCTGCCACAGCGCGATGCCGGCAACGCCGCCGCCCAATATACCAAGGAAATGCCGCCGGTTCATGGCCCCTCCCCTAGTCCGCTCAGCCTGTCGCCGGCCTGAACAGCGTCTTCCACCAGCGCCCGCCCGACTGCATCACATGCCGCCGGAACAGCAGCACGCCGACGCGGATGATGAGCGCCACGAACGCCGCCTGCCAGACGAGCGCGAGCAGATGCGGCCAGACCGCCCCGTCCTGCGCCGCCCGCGCGATCATGGTAAAGGGCGAACTCCAGGGGAAGAGGCAGGCCGCGATCTCGGCCGGCGATCCGATATGATCGACGGCGTAGCTGGCGAAGAAGAAGATCAGCATCTGCCCCATGGTGATCGGCATGTTGAGCGTCTGCACCTCGCGCACGGTCGCCGCCTGCGCCCCGATCCCCAGGAACAGCGATCCCAGCAGCGTATAGGCCATGGCGAAATAGAGGACGCACAGGATCAGGAACAGGGGCCAGCCCACCGCCGGCGTCGGCAGCGCGGTCGCATGGCCGCCCAGCGCCGCGAAGATACCGAAGGCGGTCGCGCCCCAGAAGGCGATGCCGACAAAGCTCATCGCCAGCATCGCCATCAGCTTGCCGAGGAAAATCGCGTCGATCGGCACGGCGGCGGCGAGTATCTCGATGATCTTGTTTGTCTTTTCTTCGACCAGATTGGACAGGATCATGCCCGCCAGCAATATGGTGAGGAAGAACATCACCACCTGCGCGATCCGCCCGATCAACAGCCGCGCCTGCGCCTGCGCGCCGAGGCTCGTCGCCACTTCCTGCCGCTCGACCTTCACGAGGCGCAGCGTCTTTTCCGCCTTGGCCGCGCTGGCAAGGAGGCTGAGATCGCCCTGGAGCCTGTCCAGATCCTCGGGCTTTCCGGTCAGCACCGGGCGGGAAACGCTGCCCGACAGGATCGCGACCACCGCCGAATCGGGGCGGGCCAGCTGCGCGCGCGGCGTGGGGCTGGCCGGCACGCGGCGCAGGCGCGGCAGCGCGCGCTCGCCCATCCGCTCGGTCAGCCGCGCATGGGCGCGCTCGATAGCCGCTATGTCCGCCGCCGGCATGGCAAGGCCGACGATCGGGCGCAGGTCGGTGCTGCTGATCCGCTCACCCAGGCCGCCGAAGGCGAAGCCGATCAGGATCGGCAGCAACGGCCCCAACAGGAACAGGATGAAGGTGCGCGACAGCACTACCGCGCTGAAATCGCGCCGCGCGATGACGAAGGCGGCGCGCCAGAGTTCCCTCATGCCGCCTCCTCCTCCGCGCGCGCATCCATCGCCCGCGCCGCGTCCGCCCCGGCGATGGCGACGAAGGCGTCGTGCAGCCCCGGCCGCTCGATCGACAGGCTTTCGATGCCTGCTTTATCGTCTATCAGCGCGCGCAGCAGCGGCTCTATCCCTTCTTCGGGCAGCGCGAAATGCCATGCCCCGTCGTCGGCGACCGTATCCGCCGGCAGCGCCCGCCGCCATGCGCCGTCGATCATGCGCGTGCGCAGCCGCACCTGCGGTCGCAGCCGGTCGCGCGCTTCTCCCGGCGTGCCCTCGAAACGGATGCGACCGCCCGCGACGATCGCGATCCGTTCACAGAGGCGCTCGGCATGAGCGATGACATGGGTGGAAAAGAGGATGGTGACGCCGCGCCGCGCCTGATCGCGGATCAGCGCCTCCAGCTTCTCCTGGTTGATCGCGTCGAGGCCGGAAAAGGGCTCGTCCAGCACGATGAGGCGCGGCTGATGGACGATGGTGCCGAACAATTGGACCGTCTGGGCCATGCCCTTGGAGAGCTGCCGGATCGGCTTGTCGATCGCGCCGCCCAGCCCATGCCGCTCCATCAGCGCCCGCCCCCGCCTGCGCCCTTCGGCGAGCGGCAGCCCGCGCAAGGCGCCCATGAAGGCGATCGCCTCGGCCGCCTTCATCGAGGGATAGAGGCCGCGTTCCTCGGGCAGATAGCCGACCTGCCGCGCCATCCTGAGCGGCTGATCCGCGCCCAGCAGCGCGCGATGCCCTTCATCGGGATCGACGATGCCGAGCAGGGTCCGCAGCAAGGTCGTTTTGCCCGCGCCGTTTGGGCCGAGAATGCCGTAGATCGCGCCGGCCGGCACCGCGATGTCGATGCCGTCCACCGCGCGGAAGCTGCCGAAATTCTTGACAAGCCCATGGCCTTCGACGGCATAGGGGCTTTCCGGGGCCGGGACGTCACCGTTCATCCCGCCCTGATAGTCTGGACCTGGGCCTGTGCAAACCGAAACCTTGGAGCAGCGGTTGAAGGATGAGGCCGCGCGGCTGGGCTTTGCCGCCTGCCGCATCGCACCCGCCGACGCTGCGCCGCAAGCGGCGGCGCGGCTACGCGCCTGGCTGGACGCCGGGCATCATGGCGACATGCTGTGGATGGAGGAGCGGGCCGCGCAGCGCGGGTCGCCCAAAGAGTTGTGGCCGCAGGTGCGCAGCGTCGTGATGCTGGGGATGAGCTATGCGCCGGGGCGCGATCCGCTGGCGCTGGAGGGCGTGGGCGACCGGGGGCGCATCTCTGTCTATGCGCAGGGGAAGGATTATCATGATGTCGTCAAGAAGGGGCTAAAAAGCCTCGCCCGCTGGCTGGTGGAGCAGCGGCCCGGCAGCCTCAAGGTCTTTGTCGATACCGCGCCGGTGATGGAAAAGCCGTTGGCGCAAGGCGCTGGGCTGGGTTGGCAGGGCAAGCACAGCAATCTCGTCAGCCGAAGCCATGGCAGCTGGCTGTTCCTGGGGGCGATCTACAGCGAGCTGGCGCTGGCGCCCGACGCGGCGGAGAGCGATCATTGCGGCAGTTGCACCGCCTGCCAGACCGCCTGCCCGACCGACGCCTTCCCCGCGCCCTACCGGGTCGATGCGCGGCGCTGCATCTCCTACCTCACGATCGAGCATAAGGGGCCGATCCCGCACGATCTGCGCGCCGGGATCGGCAACCGAATCTATGGCTGCGACGATTGCCTGGCGGTGTGCCCGTGGAACAAGTTTGCGGACATGGGGGCGGCGAACCGCGCGTTCCTGGGCCGCGCGGAACTGGCCGCGCCCGCGCTCGCCGACCTGCTCGACCTCGACGACGCGGCGTTTCGGGAGATTTTCTCCGGCTCCCCGATCAAGCGCATCGGCCGCAACCGGATGGTCCGCAACGCCGCGATCGCGGCAGGGAACAGCGGCGACGCGCGGCTGCTGGCGCGACTACAACCGTTGACGCAGGATGCCGATCCGGTGGTGGCGGAAGCGGCGGCTTGGGCGATATCGCGGCTCAAAACATGAATTGACCCCGTCATCCCGGCCCTGAGCCGGGATCCCGCTCCTTCTCCTCGCCTCCGAGAAAGGAAAGCGGGATGCCGGGTCAAGCCCGGCATGACGGAGTAGGGCTGTTAGCTGGTTCGCGCGGGGGCACGAAGACGCGACGGGAAAAGCCTTTCCTAGTAGGATTTTCTATGCCCTATCCTCCTGGATGATCCCGCCCTTCGTCCAGCACCGCAGCCCCCCCCCCCGGCGCGCAACAGGCGCGTGCCTGTGACCCGGTTGTGACCCTGCGGTTGCCTCATCATGACCCGACAGTGACCCGACCGATACCTTACGGGCGCTGTAAGGGGACAGAAGGATTTAGAGGGATTTGACGCCCCAAGAATTGGGCGTTGAGGCGGGATTATCCGCGACAATCCGGGATTACGTGGGACAGAATTGGCGGATTGCCGTGCTTTTGTGGGGGCGCTGTAAAAAATTGGGCGATCGGGGAGCACGGGGCGCTGTGTCTAGAGTGGTCGCCGAAATATACAGGGGTGGGACCAGAGCGTTTGGAGTGGGCGTCTTCTGAGAGGGTTTTAGAGGATGTGCGGCCCTTGGCGCTTAAATGGCTCTCATCCGCCATTTTCGGGCCTCTGAGAGGCGGATAAGAGGGGCGCGGACGGGCGCGACGCCATGAATGGGGCAAAAAGAAGTGGGACCATGGAGGTCCCAGTTTGCGCGGGAGGTCCCACTTCCAAAAATCGGCGGAAATGCGCGGATAATGCCAGCCGCGGCGAGGGTGTGCGGCAGGTTTGGGCTGATCGAACTGGGCCGAATTTTTTTGGCGCTCAGTCGCCCAGGATCGACAGAACCAGGCTGGCGAGAAAGGCGGCGATGGCGAGGCCGACGAACGCGGCCAGGACGAAGCGGCAGCCGGGCCGGCCGGGCGGATCGGCGCCGGCCGCGACCGGGGCGACGAAGTATATGGACAATGCCGGCGCGAACATCGCGCGGCTGTCCGCCGAACAGCAGCGCAGCTGGGCACCAGCGTTTGCGGATACGATCAAGCCGAGCGCGCTGGAGGCGATGCGCGATGCCATCGTCGCGCGGATGCAGGCCGAGGGACTGGCGGTGCCGGATGCGCCAGCCGCGCCCGCCGAGAAGCCGACGCCGGCCGTGCCGCTGCGCGCCTCGGTCAAGCCTGACTACATCGCCTGCCTGGAATGCGGCGCGCGCGAGGTGCAGTTGAAGCGCCATCTTCGTTCCGCCCACGGCCTGCAGCCGGGCCAGTATATCGCCAAATGGGGGCTGCCCGCAGACTATCCCCTGGTCGCCCCCAATCACGCCGAAGAACGCCGTGAGCAGGCCATGAAGCTCGGGCTGAAGGGAGGCGCGAAGTGATCCGCCGCACCTTCTACAAGGCCGATGTCCTCTGTTCCGCCGAGGGCTGCGACGTGCCGGTCGGCAAGGGGCAGCTCTTCTGCAAGGGCCATTATTTCAGCCTGCCGCGCGCCCTTCGCGATGCGCTCTGGGGGGCATGGCGCGCGGCGATGAACGCCCGACGGGATTGCAAGCCGCGCGTCGAGCAGGCCGCCGCCAATGCCGCTTACCAAGTCGCTTTCCAGAACTGCTGCGAACATCTGCGCACCGCGCGTGCCACAACGGCCGAGGCGATGACCACCGTCGCGATCGCCGCCGATGGCGAGCGCGTCACCTATGCCAATGGGAGGATGCTGTGACGCGCCACCTGACAAAGAAGCAGATCGGCCTCTTGGAAACCTTGGCGAAGGGCGTGATTGTCGCCCCCTGGTCCACGATCGACCTAGTCAAACTCTCGCAGCAGAAGCTCGTTTCAGAAACGCTCGCCTTCGGAGTAAACGGACGGCTCCACAGCAGCAAGATATGGACGCTGACCGACGAAGGCTGCCGCTATCTTGATGAAAGGGGCGCGGCATGAGCAGTGTTGCCGAGCTGCGCACCTTGGTTGCCGACATTCGCATGAGCCTCGACAGCGGGGAGTCGCCCTGCAAGATCGTGGATGCGCTGGTTCGCGAACGCGGCGCGCGCAGGCGCTACAATTGCGGCTCCGACCATCTAAGGCTTGCGGGGGTCACGGCCAGCTGCACCAGCGAAAATCATCTGCTCGGTGCCTGGGTTCGCGCGGCTGAGCGCCGCATTGCCAAGGAAACGGCGAAGTGACCGCCGCGCTCCGCCCTGATCGGCATCCGCAGGACTGGTATGTCGAGCAGACATGGACCGTCCAGGCGCTGATGCGGATGGTCGCGTTCGACCGCGACTATCTGGTGTGGGACCCGTGCTGCGGACTGGGGACCATACCCACCGCCTTCGCGGCGGCAGGGTTCGACGCGGTCGGCACCGATCTGGTCGACCGCTGGCTACCGACCGAGCCGGCGCACCTGTTCTTTGGCGAGCATGACATGATCGGCGAGCAGCGCCACATGCTGGAAAGCTGGGCGATGCTTTCGATCGTCTTCAACCCGCCCTACAGCTATGCCGATGACATTGCCGAGCGGTGCGTGCGCCGGGCGCTGTCGGTGGCGTCGGGCAAGGTGTGCGCGCTGCTGCCGATCCGCTGGCGGGCGAGCGAGAAGCGCTTCGATTTCTTCCAGCGCTTCCCGCCGCTCCAGATCCTCGAATTCTGCGATCGCCCGTCGATGCCGCCCGGCACGGCGCTGGCCGATATCGATCCGGCGACCGGCCGGCCCACCGCCTGGCGGCGCGGGAAAACGGATTATGCCTGGTATGTTTGGGACCGGCATATCCCCAAGCCCGACACCGTGACCCGCATCATCCCGCCCCGCGCGCCAGAGCAGAAGGTCATCGACCGGCTGTTCGACCTGCGTCGGGTGGGCGTGCTTCCCCAGCTGGAGATGGCCGCATGAGCATCGTTCGCAACGGGAGCTACCCCGCACCCCCTTGCCAAGTCGATCGACTAACTGGCGGGAGGATAGTCCCAGACATTGTCTTCGACTTGCTCGAGGTGGATTTCGCGATCCATTCATACATTCAAGACGGCCATCCCGGCCCCTGCGTCATCTTCACCATTGATGACCGATTTATGGACTGGTCGCCCAGCCTGACAATTGAGCGCGCCGAAAGGGCCGCCGCATGACCGAGCCATCCGCCCAGGCCGAGCGCTTCCACCGCGCGCGTGCCGAATTCGAGGAGGCGACGGCGGCCGGCTGCTCCATCCTGGAGCTACGCCGCCGCAAGGTCGCGATCCGCGTCGCCTTGCGCGAACGCGCCTGCGCGCAAGTCGCCGCCCGCACCGCCGACATGATGGACGATGGCGCAGCCATCCAGGGCGGTTTTCGCGCCTGGGACTGCCGCCACATGATGAGGGACTGAGGATGCGTAAGCCGCGCTACATCACCTTCTACGGCTATTTCGGGCCGACCTCCAACGTCAAGGACGCGCCGGTTGTGCTCGACAGCGCCGCCGTCGCGCGGATGCTCGGCAGCGTACCGCCGCGCCCCGACAAGGGAGGCGCGAAGTGACGCAGCATCAGGTCATTTTGCTGGAGTTCGTGCGCGCGCGCATCGAAGCGACCGGGGTCAGCCCCAGCTATGTCGAGATGGGCGACGCGCTGGGCCTCCGGTCGCGTAGCGCTGTGTTCAAGATCGTCAAGGCGCTGATACGCGACGGCCATCTTCGATCCAATCGGGGCCGGTCGCGGGGGCTGTCGCTTCCCGGCGTCAATTTGCGGGCGGTGGCAACGCAGGCCATGATTGTGGAGCTTGAGCGCCGGGGAGTGCGGCTCTGATGTCTGCGCCCAACCTCAAACCCGCTCCCGAGGCGCTCGACACTGGCGCATGCGATCGCCTGATCGAGTGGATGGACCGGCGCGCCGACGTGGACAGCGCCGAGTTTCGGGCCGGCGATTTCTTGCTCCATTATTGGCCCGACCGGAACCAGCGCGAGATATTGTCCGGCCTGCTGGGCGAGGTGTTCCGCCTGCGCCGCGTCGTCGTCGATCTGGAGGCGGATTTCGCCGCGATCCGGGCGGGCCGCGCTCTGCAAAAGCGCGGCGTCACCGTCGCCGACATCATCCAGGCGGCGGCAATGGCGTTCAAGGTGCTGCCGGCGTCCGTTCGAAGCTGTGACGGCAATTGGCAGGTGGTGGCTGCGCGCCAGGTCGCCGTGTTCGTCGCGAGGTCGGTCTTTCGCTTCACGCTGGAACAGGTCGCGGCGCAGCTGTGGCGTCATGAGATCGCCGATATTCAGCGCATGTTCGACCTGTTCGAGGTCCGGCGCAGCCAGTTCGCCGAGCAGCTCGACCTGACCATGAACGCCCTCCGGGGGCTGCAATAATGGTCGCCTATTCCTTCAAGGCGCAGTTCGCCGGGCCGATCGTGGCGCTGGAAAAGCGGCAAACCGTGCGCGGGAATCGCGCCCGTCACGCGCGACCGGGTGAGCCGATCCAGCTCTATACCGCCATGCGGACCAAGCATTGCCGCAAGCTGCTCGACTGCGACCCAATCTGCCGCGACGTGCGGCCTATCCAGATCGTCGTCGATCGAGGGTGGCCGCTGCTCATCAAGTCGATCGAGATCGAGGGCGTCTCCTTGGGCCTCTTCGATATGGATGCGTTCGCTTACCAGGATGGCTTCCGGGCCGAAAAGGACGGCGAGAGCGCCCTCCTAGCGATGGGGGCCTTCTGGCTGCGTGAGCATGGCGAGGGCGGATTCGACGGCGTCGTCATCCGGTGGGAGCCGACCCTTGGCTAAGGCGCGCATCCCGCATCCCGATCAGCTCCCGTTCGATTGGAGCGTGCCGATGCGCCCCACTCTGCCAGCGGCGCTGGCGGGGGTCGATGCGCGCACCGCGCGCACGGTCGCGGAAATTCTGAAGAAGGATGATCGCGACCGCAGCGTCATAGCGGCCGAAATGAGCGTCCTGCTCAATTACAAGATCGGCAAGGGGATGCTTGACGCCTACGCCGCCCCCTCGCGTGAGGAGCATAATATCAGCTTCGGGCGCATGAAGGCGCTGGTGGCTGTCACGCACCGCGCCGATCTGCTCGACCGCGAGCTGCGCGACATCGGCGTCTCGGTGCTCGATGGCGACGAAATCTACGCCGCCCAGGCCAGCCACATCCGCAGCGAAATTTCCCAGCTCAGCCAGCAGCTCAAAATCATCGAGCGGCTCCACCCAACGATAACGAGGAATCGCCGCAAATGATCGCATTGGGGGGCAGCAAAATCTGGTTCACGGCTGCGGAAATCGCCGGTTTCGCGCTGCCGGGCCTGCCGAGGACGAAACGCAAGGTGAACGAGCGGGCCGACATCGAGAATTGGGCGCTGCGCGTCGATGAGAATGGCGTCGCCCTGGCGCGCCCTCGCAAGGGGCGCGGCGGCGGCCTGGAATATCACCTGTCGCTTCTGCCCGATGCGGCCAAGGGCGAGCTGGTCAAGCGCGGCGTCGCCTGGGTGCCCGCCAATGACGAGGAGGCGGTAACGATCGCGGCGCAGGCGCATGGCTGGGCATGGTTCGACCTGCAAACGGACAAGGTGAAGGCCGAGGCGCTGCGCCGCGCCGCGATCATCGACATGGTGGAGCGCCTTGTCGCGACCGGCATGAACAAGACGGCGGCAGTCAGCGCCGCCGCCCAGTCGGTCAAGGACAGCGCCGGCACGATCTACAATTACCTCGCCGCCGTAAAAGGCGTGGCGCGGGCCGACAGGCTTCCTGCGCTCGCCCCGCGCCGGAAGGGCGGCGGCAAAGAGGCCGAGGTCGACCAAGGCGCGTGGGACCAGTTGCTGGGCGAATATCTGCGTCCCGAAGCGCCGACCTTTTCGAGCTGCTACTGGCGGACGCTTCATCTTTACGCAATGCCGCGCGGCATCAGCCTGCCGTCGGAAAAGACGCTCTATCGCAAGCTGGAGCGCGAACTCGACCCGCGATTCGTCATCGCCCGGCGCAAGGGCAAGGATGTCATCAAGGACATGGTGCCGGCGCAGAAGCGCAGCGTCGCGCATCTGCACGCCATGCACAGCGTCAATGTCGACGGGCACAAGTTCGATGTGTTCGTGCGATTCCCCGACGGGCGGATCGAGCGGCCGATCCTGGTGGGCATCCAGGACCTTTACAGCCGCATGATGCTGGCATGGCGACTGGGCGACACCGAAAGCGCGCTGCTGACCCGGCTGGCCTTCGCTGACCTGTTCAAGCGCCACGGCATTCCCGGCCACTGCTACATGGACAATGGCCGCGCCTTCGCCTCGAAGTGGATCAGCGGCGGCATATCAAACCGCTTCCGCTTTCGCGTCCGCGAGGAAGAACCGCTCGGTCTGCTGCCCGCACTCGGCGTCACGGTCCACTGGACGCTGCCCTATTCGGGCCAGTCGAAACCGATCGAGCGCGCCTGGCGCGATGTCGCCGACATGATCGCGAAGGACCCGCGCTGCGCGGGAGCCTGGTCGGGCAACCATGTCGATAACAAGCCGGAAAATTATCGCGAGACGGCGGTGCCGCTCGACCATTTCCTGACCATCGTCGAACAGGGCATGCGTATCCACAATGAGCGCACGGGCCGCCGCACCGAGACGACGAACGGGGGCAGCTTCGCGCAGACCTTCGCCGACAGCTACGCCCGGTCGCCGATCGGACGGGCGACCGAGGAGCATCTGCGCCTGGCGCTGCTGACCGGCGAGCAGATCAAGGCAGACCGCAAGAACGGGTCGGTCATGCTGACATCGGGCGACCGCTACTGGACGCCGGAACTGAGCCTGCACGCGGGCCAGATGTTGACGGTGCGCTTCGATCCCGACGATCTCAGCCGGCCGGTCCATGCCTATGACAATGGCGGTCGCTTCATCTGCAGCGCCGAACGCTGGGACGCCTCGCGCTTCGACGACATGGCGGCGGCCAAGCGCCACGCGAAGCTGCGCGGCGACATGCGGAAGGCGATCAAGCGCGTCGGCGAGATCGAGCGCGTCATCGGGGCCGAGGAAGTCGCGGCGCGGATGCGGGTGGAGACGGTCGAAACACCGATGCCGCAACCCGCCGTGCTGCGGCCGACCCGCCATCGCGGCCAGTCGGCCGCCGCGCTCAAGCCTGTTTCAGAAGGCGCTGAGGCGCCTCTCACCGATGATTTCATGGGCCAGTTCGGGACCGCCCTGGGGCGGTTGCGCCTGGTCGATTGAGTGGCCGTGGCGGTCGCGTTGGTAGCCCGCCGCCACGGTCCAAACGCCGCGAAGCGAAAGGATGATTAGCATGAACAACGTGAACGACATAGAGGAGACGGACGACTTCATCGCCGACCAGCGCGCCTGGCTGCTTGAGCATAAGGCCGTTACCGGCCTCGCCTGGTCGCAGCTCACTCAGCCGATTGGGCGCAAGAGCAGCACGCTCTCGCTGTTCGGCGGCGGCAAATATAATGGCGGCCCGTATGCGGGCGGCAATGGCGAGATCGCCAAGCTGATCTATCGTTATCGCCAGACGCTCAACCGCCAGAGCGAGCTGTCGCTGGAAGCGCCGGACATCCCGAGCTTCTTCGAGACGCGGACCGCGCTCGACATCATGAACCTGCTGAGCTGGGCGCAGACGCGCGGGCGCATCTGCGTGTGGGCCGGCGGCGCGGGCACCGGCAAGACAGAGGCGGCGAAGGAATATGCCGCGCGCGCCAGCAATGTCTGGCACGTCGAATTCGACAAGTCGGTCAACTCCATCTCGGCGCTGTGCATCGCGGTCCTGATGGCGATGCGCGACTTCACCCCGCCGATCGGCGCGCAGAAGCTGTCCGCCTATGTCGCGAACAAGCTGCGCGACAGCCAGGGCCTGCTGATCCTGGACGAAGCCCAGCATCTCGACATCGAGCAGATCGAGGTGGTGCGCAGCTGGTATGACCGCACGGGCGTCGGGATCGCGCTACTCGGCAACGAAAGCGTCATTTCCCGCATGAACGGCGGGGTGCGAAAGGCCGAGTTCGCCCAGCTGTCGAGCCGCGTGGGCCTCAGCGACTATCGCGCCCAGCCGCTGCGCGACGATGTCGAAGCGTTCGCCGCCGCGTGGAACGTCCAGTCAGAGGATATCCTCAAGTTCCTGCACAGGATCGCGCTTCAGCCCGGCGCGCTGCGCAGCGCCACCTACACGATGGAAATCGCGGTGATGCTGGCGCGGGGCGAGAATAGCGAGCTGATGCTGAAGCACGTCCAGGCCGCGCATATGCAGCGCGCCAAGGGAGCGGTTGCGGCATGATCCCGCTGGCCGAGATCGACGCCCTGAAGGCTGCAATGGGCGTGCGGACGGACGTAGCGCTGGCCGATGTGCTGAAGGTCAACAAAAGCTGCATCCAGAACTGGCGGCGGCGCGGGCGGGTGTCCGACTATGCCCGCCATCGCGCGCAGATGCTGATCGAGCATGGCCAGATCGGCAAGGCCGACAATATGGAAAAGCTGGCGGCCGAGCTGAATGCGCTGAGCCAGCGGCTCGGCAATTTCCTCTATGGTCCCGGCCGGCTCGCCGCCGACCTGGAGGCGCTGGCGGCGCGCGCGCGGGCGATCGGCGGTGCGCAATGAGCGGGCTGATCGACAAGGCGCTGCGCGCGCTGCTGACCGATCCGGTGACCGGCGCGCCCCTGTCCGCAATCGAGCGCGCGTCGCTGGCCTATGGCCTCGCCGTCGCGATCGCCGTCATCATGGCGATGCTCGTCCTGGCGCTAGGGCTGGGAGGCGGACAATGAGCGCGCTCGATCCCGCCACTCGCGCCGCGCTTAACCTGATGGTGGCGCGGCTGGTCATCCCCCCGGTGCCTCAGGGCCAAGCGATCGCCAACGTCGTCGATCTGGTCGGATGGTATATGGGCGTCTCCCCCCGCGACATTTGCGGGCCGGGCCGGTCGCGCGCCTTCTTTCGGCCACGCGCCGCCGTCTGCTGGCTCGCGATCGAGCTGAAGCTCGGCAGCACCACGGTCATCGGCCGGGTGCTTGGCCAGCGCGACCATTCGACCATCGTCGATGCACGCCGCCGCGCCGAGGAATTTCGCGCCACCGATCCTGCCTTCAAGCGGCTGACCGACCGGCTGCGCGACCATTTCCGCGACCTTCAGGAGGATTGATCCGATGAACGCTCTCGCCAAGCCCGCGACCTTCGCGGCCGATCCCCGCCGCCGCAAGCTGATCGCGGTCGCCAAGATCGCCACCAAGCAGCTCGGCATGGATGATGATGATTATCGCGCCGTGCTGATGCGCGCGACCGGGCGCATGTCCGCAAAGGACTGCACCACGGCGGAACTGGAGCGGCTCGCGGCCGAATTTCGCCGGATTGGCTTTTCCGCACAAGCCAAGCCGCGCAAGCCCGGCGCAACGGCCCGCGCCGATCATCCGATGGCGCGCAAGGCGCGGGTGCTGTGGATCTGCCTCGCGCATCTGTGCGCGATCGACATCGATCCCCAGGCGGCGATCCGCGACGACAAGGCGCTGGAACATTTCTCCACGCGCCAGCTCAAATGCCAGCGGCTGCAATGGGCCAAACAGAGCGAGGCCGACAAGCTGATCGAGGCGCTGAAGGCCATGGCGGAGCGCCACGGCTGGGACCAGTCGGTCAAGGGGCTGTCCAAGGCGACCTATGTCCATGCGCTCAAGGTCCGGCTGTGCGACGCGATCCTCGCCAAGCTGAAGCGGGCGGGAATCGCCGCCGATAGCTGGAATTTGGAGGAAGCCGCATTCCGGTTGTGCGGCATCGAGGCGGCGGACCACCACCGGCCTGATCCTCGGGTCCGCGCCCTTCGTGTTCAACGGAACCAGCTGGGATCGCGCGCGGGGCGATACCACCGGCCTCTACGTAGTGGGCAAGGGGACCGGCGCGATCGCCACCGGGCAGGTAAGCGTGGGCACCTCCAGCACGCTCGTTGCGGCGTCGCGGTCGGGCCGGGGCAAGATCATGCTTTCGGTCGGCGCGGCAAATACCTGCGCCTTCGGCAATACGGGCGTCACGACAACAACCGGCTTCCCGCTGCCTGCGACCGTGGGGGCTTCGCTGACCCTCGACACTGGCGCGGCGATCTACGCCGCCTGCTCGGCGACGACGACGGTGAGCTTCATCGAGCAATATTGAACGGATGCCCCGCCGATCAGGCGGGGGGCAAGGGGCGCGCCAACGCCCCTCAACCGCAGGGGATGAGCCTGCATCTCAGCGCTGATCAGGCGCAGTCGATCCCCGCCACCGGGCACCCCGGCGGTTGGGCTTTTGAGGTGCAAAGTGTGAAGGAAGAGTTCAGATGTCCGGGTTGCCGGGCCTTATTGTTCAAAGCCGCCTCGGCCGCTATCGCTGCTGACATCGAAATCAAATGTCGGCGTTGTCGACGATACACGATCATGAGGCCCTTGAGCCCCCAAACGACCGCAATCGGAGCGGCACCAGGGGAATGAAATTGTGGCTTCATGTTCCGAAAATGCCGAAATACGGGGCGTCTCACTTTGCGCAGGCTACGGGGGGCTCGATCTCGGGCTCCACATCGCCGAACCCGGATATAGGACTGTGTGTTATGTCGAGCGGGAAGCCCATGCTGCGGCCACTCTCGTGGCGCGGATGGAAGACACGTCCTTGGCTCCGGCTCCTGTCTGGGACGACCTGCGAACCTTCGACGGCCGACCTTGGTGTGGAAAGGTTCATATCGTCTCTGCCGGCTACCCGTGCCAGCCGTTCAGCACCGCCGGCAATCGCAAAGGAGCAGACGACCCGCGTCACCTCTGGCCTCACGTCGCCCGCATCGCCGGCGAAATGGAGGCCCCTT
The DNA here is from genome assembly GCF_036170395.1 of Sphingobium sp. Lineage (GTDB taxonomy): Bacteria > Pseudomonadota > Alphaproteobacteria > Sphingomonadales > Sphingomonadaceae > Sphingobium. Next base: position 8,463 of record NZ_JAVHPD010000047.1, on the reverse strand, counting down.
GGGTGTTCTGCGAAAATGTCGAAGGGCACCTCTCTCTGGGATTGTCCGACGTCGTCAGAGACCTTCAACGCATGGGCTACAGCGTTAAGGCGGGACTGTTCACGGCGCGAGAAGTTGGCGCAAGCCACCGGCGACGCCGCCTCTTCCTCCTGGCCCACGCCGACGGCGTCGGACGCGGGCTATATGCCGGACCTGATCGTGCACAACGGGTCGGTGCAACCGGCAAGTCCTGCCGAGATATCGGAGACGAGCGGCGGGCAAATTTCGCTAGAGAATGCGAGCCGTGCCTGGACCCAGCTGTGGCTGGTTCTCAAGGCGCTCGGGGTTTCGACGTTTTCGACATCCCCTTGTTCGCTCCGGGTCCGGGTGAGCTTCACGCATGGGCGCAAGTCCTCTCTCGCTGGCCTCACCTGCAACCCGCTGTTTTACGAACTGATGATGGGATGGCCGATCGGCTGGACCGGACCAGGGGAGCCGGTAACGGGGTTTGCAGCTTGGCTGCAGCGCTCGCGTGGCGAGCTCTCAAGGATGCTTTCGGACCCGCTTAGAGGCTTCTGAGGGAATGGCGAAGTGCTACAAAACCTCTTGTCCGACACTCAAAAAGCTTTTGTCGCGCTTCAGGCGCGTCGCGAGCGCGTCGCGGAGGCGTCGCAGGGGCTTTGGGCCGAAAATAGCCGACGACAGTGTATACTTCGCCGGTGTGACCTTGGGCGGGCCTATTTCGCCTGCAATGCCGTCGCGCAGGTCGCCGGATCGACATCGACGCCGGTCGGCGTGCGCGCATCGACATGGGTGACGACCGGCTCCTTGCCCTTGGCGGGCGCATAGAGATAGGCGTCGAGCACGCAGCGGCCATTGCCATATTGCAGCTTGCGCACGCCCGTCTCGCGAATGTCGAGCCGGGGCTGGCCGAACATCTGGTTCAACCCCCGCGCGTCCGAGCCGAGGAGCGGCCCCTGCTTCATGAAGGCGCTGGCCGGCGGCCCCGGCGGCGGGGCGACCGAAGCGGCGGGCGGCACGATCGTCCCCGCGCCGCAGGCGGCGAGCGGCAGCGCCAGCAGAGCGCTCAGCCCGATGCGGAGGATCATGCGGAAATCTTTCGCCCGAGCAGCATATGCACCGCCATAGCCGCGCTGAAGATCGGCGCAAGCAGGTTGACCAGCGGCACCAGGAACAGAAGCGCCGGGACGAGGCCCATCAGCCACCGGCTGCGCCGCCCGATCGGCGGGAGGGCGGGATGACGCGGCTCCACCATGTCGGCCATGTCGCGGCCCAGCAGATAGGCGTTCAAGGTCACGAGCAGCGCCGGCGCGCCCACCCCAGTCGGCAGCAGCAGGAGATAGGCGGGCAGCGCCAGCAGGTTCCAGCCGATCGTCCGCCCGAGCGAAGCGAGCGCGAAGCGCAGGCTGCGCCCCCACCCCACCGGCCGGGCGGCGACATGGGGATAGGCGTCGCGCTCCACCGCTTCGATAATGTCGTCGGCGAACAGCCCCATCACCGCCATCGCCGTCGCCCGGAACAGCAGCCATCCCGCCGCGATCACCGCGATCACCGTCGCGGTCGCCTCGGCCAGCCCGCCGCCGCCCCAGCCGAGCCACAGCCGCAGCGCATGGAATCCCGCCCAGAGGCCAGCCGCCAGCGCGGCAAAGAGCAGCAGGGTCAGCGCCAATGTCTTGCCGAGCAGACGCAAGGTCGCGCCATGGAAGAGCGAGGGGATGGCGCGCAGGGCAGCGGTCAGGACCATGGGCCAAGCTATCCCCTCCCCCGCCGCCCGCGTCAATCAGCGGCGTTGCACGGGCGCGCGGCGATGGCTAGACACGGCGCGATTTACGAACAGCCCGAAGGAATTTGCGTGACCGCTGCCCCCACTCTGGACGTCGTCGCCATCGGCAACGCCATCGTCGACGTGCTCGCCCGCAGCGACGACGCTTTCCTCGCCCAACATGCGCTGACCAAGGGCGGGATGCAGCTGATCGACGCCGCCATGGCGGAGACCCTCTATGCCGACATGGGCCAGGCGAAGGAGATCAGCGGCGGATCGGCGGCCAACACGCTGGCGGGGCTGGCGGCGCTGGGGAAAAAATGCGGCTTCATCGGCCAGGTCAATGACGATCAGCTCGGCGCGGTGTTCGCGCATGACGTGCGGGCGCTCGGCATCCGCTTCGACACGCCGGCGCGCCAGGGCGACGTGCCCACCGCCCGCTGCCTCATCCTTGTGACGCCCGACGCGCAGCGGACGATGAACACCTTCCTCGGCGCATCGCAGTTCCTGCCGGCGGAAGCGCTCGACCTCGACATGATCCGGTCGGCGGGCATCCTCTATCTGGAAGGCTATCTCTGGGATCCCGAGCAGCCCCGCGCCGCCATGCGCGCCGCGATCGACGCGGCGAAGAGCGCGGGCCGCAAGGTCGCCTTCACCCTGTCCGACAATTTCGTGATCGACCGGCATCGTGCCGACTTCATCGACCTGATCGACAATGGCCTCATCGACATTCTCTTCTCGAACGAGGGCGAGATCCGGTCGCTGGCGCAGGTCGAGGATTTCGAGGGCGCGCTGGCGCGGTTTTCAGACAAGGTGCCGGTGCTGGTGTCGACCCGCGGCGAACAGGGCGCGGTGGCGATCGTCGATAGGGTGCGGCACGAAGCGCCGGCCGCTGCCGTCAGCCAGATCATCGACACGACCGGCGCGGGCGACCTGTTCGCCGCCGGCTTTTTGGCCGCCCATATCGACGGGCGCAGCGTCGAGGATTGCCTTGCGCTGGGCGCGGCGGCGGCGGCAGAGGTCATTTCCCACTGGGGCGCGCGGCCGGAGGATGATCTCGGCGTGATCCGCGACCGGCTGTTCGCTTAAGCGGGCTTCTGCTTGCGGAACAGGGTGCGGTCCTCCGGCCCGAAGCCCCAGCGCCAGATGACGACGCCGTAAGCGGCGAGGATCGCCCAGACGCCGACCGCGAGTTCGACCCACTCGAAGCGCGGCGGCAGCGCGACGAAGGCCGCGCCGACGAGGCAGGCGACGCCAGCGGCGCTCAGCAGCGGCCAGCGCCAGGCATTGATTGGCGCGCCGAGCAGGCGCGAGAGCAGCCGCGCCTTGACGAAGGCGCTGACCCCCAGCGCCAGGCAGAGCGCGAGCGCGGGCGCGGCGGCGATCCACATGACGGGCAGCTGCATACGCCGGGCTGCAAGGATCAGCGCAAAGCTGAACCCCGCCTGGAGCCCGATCATGACGAGCGAGATCATGAGGTTGCGGTGCCGGGCGATATAGACCAGCGCCGATTCGCTGACGACCGCTGTCGCCGCGATCACTTCGGCCAGCAGCAGAAAGGCGAGCGCGCCGGTGCCGCCGACGAAATGCGGACCGACAAGGCCCATCACCGCTTCGCCGGGTATCCCGAGCGCGAGCGCGATGCCCGCCTGCGCGGCGATGATCCAGAATCCGACCTGGCTCACCTGCCGAGCGATGGCGGCCAGGTTGTTTTCGGCGAGATTGCGGGTGATGACAGGGCCTAAGATAGGGTCGAAGCTGGTCTTGAGCTTCTGCGGCAGCGAGGCGACCTGCTGCGCGACATAATAGATGCCGATCGCGGCGGGACTGACGAAGAGGCCGAGGATCGCCATGTCGAGCCGGCGCGATCCCCACTCCACCCCGTCGGCGGCAGCGAGCGGCAGGTTGCGCCGGGCGAGCAGCCACAAGCGCCGCGCGTCGGGTCGCCAGCCATGGGGAACGCCATAATGGCGGGTCATGGGAATGAGCGAGGCGACCAAAGCGGCGATCATCGACACGGCATAGGACAGGATGAGGCCGTCGCGGGTCGAATAGAAAGCGAAGGCGAACGCGCCGATGCTGATCGCCCACGGCTCGATGATCGAGCGCGCGCGCACGGTCGCGCCAACGTCGAAGCGATAGGCGCAGGCAGCGAGCGCCACGTCCGATCCGGCGACCGCGATGACCGTCAGCGCGAGCAGCCGGTCGAGGCCGTTGATCGCGCTGTTGGGGAACATCGCCTGCGGGAAGGCGACGAGGATCGCCGATCCCAGCAAAGCGGCGGCGAAGGTCACGGCCATCGCGTCGGTGACGACATGGGCATGGGGCCGCTCGGTCTGCGCCAGCGCGCCGGCAAGGCCGCGCTTGAGCCCGAGCGTCGCAATCTGCGCCACGAACTCCACCACCAGCACGGCGTAAGCGAAACGCCCGAGCGCGTCCGCGCCATACCAGCGCCCGGCGATGAAGAGGAAAGGCAGCCGCGCGGCGAGGCGCAACAGGAAGCCGAAGATATTGGTCCGCCCGCCCTTCGCCAGCGCAGCGATGTCGTCGCCGTCATCGGGCAAGATGCGATCGCTCGCCGAAAGGGGGTGGGGGGCCTGGGTCATGGCTGGGCGAGGGTTGTAGGCGGTTTCGGGCGAAGGCGCGACGGCTTATTCGGGCCGCAGCGGACGCGCGAGCAGCGCGTCGATAACGTGGCCAAGCGGCGCGGCGTCGGCGAGCAGCGCGCATACCGCCTCGACAACCGGCATCTCCACACCCGCAGCGCGCGCGGCATCCCGCAGGACGGGCGCTGTATGCGCACCCTCCGCCACGGTGCGGCGGTTGGCGAGCAGGTCGGCGGCGCTTGCCCCCTCGCCCAGCCCCTTGCCGAGCGAGAAGTTGCGCGAATTGGTGGAGGAGCAGGTTAGGACGAGATCGCCGAGGCCCGATAGGCCGCCCAGCGTTTCCGCCCGCGCGCCGCGCGCGAGGCCGAAGCGCGTCATTTCGGCAAAGCCGCGTGAGATGAGCGCAGCGCGGGCGTTGAGGCCGAGCCCCGCTCCCTCCGCGACGCCGCAGGCGATGGCGAGCACATTCTTGACCGCGCCGCCAATCTCCGCGCCGATGACGTCGTCCGAGACATAGGGGCGGAAGGAGGGCCGGGCGATGCGCGCGGCGAGGCGCTGGCCAAGGGCAATATCCTCGCAGGCGAGCGTGATCGCGGTGGGCAGCCCCTTCGCCACTTCATGCGCGAAAGTGGGGCCGGAGAGGACGGCGATGGGCGAGGCGGGCTGCGCCTGCGCCGCGACTTCGGACATGAGGAGGCCGGTGCCGGCCTCGATCCCCTTGGAACAGAGGACCAGCGGCACGCCTTCCGGCGCTTGGGCGACCACGGAGCGCAGATGCTGGGCCGGGCTGACGACCAGCAGCAGGTCGCAGTCGACAAGCTCCGCTATCGCGCCGGTCGCGCGGATCGAGGGGGCGAGCGGGATGCCGGGCAGATAGAGCGGGTTCTCCCGCGCGCCGTTGATCGCATCGACCACGTCGGGTTCGAGCGCCCAGAGCGCGACATCCCGCCCGTCCGCCGCCATGAGTTGCGCCAGAGCCGTGCCCCACGCGCCCGCGCCGATGACTCCCGCCTTCATGCCTTCACCCCCGCTCCCCGCGCCTTTTCCGCCGCCGGGTCGAGCGGCCAGCGTGGCCGTGCCGGCACGGTCAGATCATCAACCAGCCCGGCGGCATAGCGCTCCGCCCCGGCCCAGGCGATCATCGCGGCATTGTCGGTGCAGAGCCATAGCGGCGGCGCGACGAAGGGAACACCATGTTCAGCAGCCAAGGTTTCCAGAGCCGAACGAACGGCCTGATTTGCAGCAACGCCACCTGCGACGACCAAGGCGCTCATATCTTGACACCAGCTCAACTGCTTGTCGGTCCTGTCGACCAGGCAATCGATCACCGCCTGCTGGAAGGAGGCGGCGATATCCTCGGTCGAATATCGCCCGGACTGGACCGCACGCATCACCGCGCTTTTGAGGCCGGCGAAAGAGAAATGCGGCTCCGCCGTGCCGACCAGAGGGCGCGGCAGCGGCACGGTTTTGGAATCGCCCTGCGCTGCCGCCTTCTCGACCCGAGGCCCGCCGGGATAGCCAAGGCCGAGCAGCTTGGCGGTCTTGTCGAACGCCTCGCCCGCCGCATCGTCGATGGTGGTGGCGATCCGCGCATAGTCGCCCGGCCCGCGAACATAGAGAAGCTGGCAGTGGCCGCCCGACACCAGCAGCAGCAGATAGGGGAATTGCAGCGACGGATCGGCGAGGCGCGGGGAAAGGGCGTGGCCCTCCAGATGGTTGACCGCGACCAGCGGCTTGCCCGCCGCATGGGCGAGCGCCTTGCCGGTGACGAGGCCCACCATCACCCCGCCGATCAGACCCGGCCCGGCGGTGGCGGCGATCACGTCCACATCCGCCAGCGTCATCTGCGCGTCGGCCAGCGCCGCCTCCACCAATGGCGTCAGCGCCTCGACATGCGCGCGGGCCGCGATTTCGGGTACGACGCCGCCATAGGGGCGATGCGCTTCCTCCTGCGTGGCGAGGCGATGCGCGAGGATGCGGCCATCGGCCGTCACCAGCGCTGCCGCGGTTTCGTCGCAGCTCGATTCCAGGCCGAGGATGATGGTCATTGCCGCTTCCATCTAATGCCGCCGGTCATTAGAGCAAGCCGCATATGCTGTTCACGACACGACCGTTGCGCCTGGGCACCAGAGGATCGCCGCTGGCGCTGGCGCAGGCGCGCATGGCCGCGACCGCGCTGATCGCGGCGCATGGCTGGCGCGAGGGGGCGGTTGAAATCGTGCCCGTCCAGACCAGCGGCGACCGGATTCAGGACCGGGCGCTGGCCGAAATCGGCGGCAAGACGCTGTGGACCAAGGAGCTGGACCGAGCGCTGGCAGCGGGCGAGATCGACTTTGCCGTGCATAGCATGAAGGATGTCGAGACGATCCGGCCCGATATTTTCAGGGTTGCGGCGATGCTGCCCCGCGCCGATGTGCGCGACCGGCTGGTGGGGGCGGAGAGCTTCGACGCGCTGCCCGCCCATCCGATCGTCGGCACCAGTTCGCCGCGCCGCGCCGCGCAGGTCAAGCGGCTGCGGCCCGATGCGACCATCACTTTGTTTCGCGGCAATGTGGCGACGCGGCTTGCCAAGCTGGCGGCGGGCGAGGTTCATGCGACGTTGCTGGCGGCGGCGGGGCTCGACCGGCTCGGGCAAAACGGGATTGGCGTCGCAATGGCGATCGAGACGACGCTGCCCGCGCCGTCGCAGGGGGCTGTGGGGATCGAGACGCTGGCGGGCAATGACCCGGTGCTGGAGGCGCTCGGCGCGATCAACCATCGCGATACATTCGACGCGGTGATGCTGGAGCGCGCGGTGCTGAAAGGATTGGGCGGCACCTGCCATTCGCCGATCGCCGCTTTGGCGGTGGTCGAGGGGGACGCGCTTCACCTGCGCGCCGAAATCATCAGCCCGGACGGGACCGAGACGGTGCGCGAGGAAGCAAGGCTGGCGCGCGGCGATCTGGCTGGCGGGGCGGCTGTGGGGTGCGCGCTGCTGGAGCGGGCGAGCCCGGCGCTGCGCAGCCTGTTCGAGGGGTGAGCCGCGTTCTGATCCTGCGACCGCAGCCCGGCGCGGACGCCACCGCCGCGCGGGCGATGGCGCTGGGGCTGGACGCGCGGCTGGCGCCCTTGTTCGCGCCGGAGCCGATCGCCTGGACGCCGCCAGACCGCCATGATTTCGACGCGCTGCTGCTGACCAGCGCGCATGCGGCGCGGCTCGCGGGGCCGGGGCTGGCGCGCTATCGGGCGTTGCCGGCCTATGCGGTGGGCACGGCGACTGCGCGGGCATTGGAGCAGGTGGGCTTTGCCGATGTCGTCGCCGGATCGGGGGACGGCAGCGCGATTGCCGCGCGGATCGCGGGGGATGGGCATCGGCGGCTGCTGCATCTGGCCGGCACCACGGTCGCGCCGATGGACAGCAGCGGGCTTATCGTGACCCGCATTGCCGTTTACAGCATGACCGCGACGCCGCCCGATCCGCGCCTGCTGTCCGAAGCGGTCGATGGCGCGGTGCTGCTGGTCCATTCGCCGCGCGCGGGCGAGCGGCTGGCGGCGCAGATCGGCGAGGCGCGGCGCGCGATGCTGCATCTGGTGGCGATCAGCGAGGCGGCCTTGGCGGCCTGCGGCGACGGCTGGGCGAGCGCGCAGGCGGCCGGACGGCCCGACGACGATGAGATGCTGGCCCTTGCCGCGCGATTATGCGAATGACGGGGCAATGACAGGCGAAAGGGTCCGCATGAGCGAGGTGGGTGAGGCTGGCAGCATCGGTGTGACGCCTCCCGCGCCCGCGCCGCGTCGGCGCAGCCTGCTGCCCATGCTGATCCTGCTGCTGATCGCCTTTGCCGTGGGCGTGGGCGTCACCGTCTGGGCCTGGCCGCAGATCCAGCAGCGTTTCGGCGGCGCGAAGCCGCAGGCCGCCGTTTCGACGCCAATGGTGGGCACGGTCGCGGCGACGGGCGTGGCCCCTCGCCCGCTCACTGCCGACGCCGCGCAGATGCTCGACACGCGCGTCGTGCAGCTGGAGGAACGGCTCAACCGCATCACCGTGGAGGCGCAGGCCGCGTCGGGCAATGCCGCGCGCGCCGAAGGGCTGCTGGTCGCCTTCGCCGCGCGCCG
>NZ_JAVHPD010000046.1:0-64251 GCF_036170395.1 Sphingobium sp. | reverse complement strand
TCCGGGGCGCCCCCCCCCCCCCGAGATTCGCTACTGCGCTATCATGTCGAGGGACTTATCGCGATCATGCAGGAAGCAAGCGGCAAGCCAGTCATGGCGCTTCGCGACAAGGGTGGCGTCTATGACCCCCAACTTCCCGCGGGCGCCGCTGGTCTTTGGATCCGCTGGGCTGTCGATCAGATGGAACCCAGGATCACCGACACCAGACTTTCTTTCTGGGTGCGCAACACACGCAGGGGTGCTGTCAAACCAAATGCACCGGTCGTTAGGGGTATGGTGATAGGTGGGTAGGATGCCACGCCCAGCTTGGCCCGCAAGCCCATTCCGATACTTCAACTCGTCGCCTGAGGTGATCCGCACGGCGGTAATGCTGTACATTCGATATCCACTCAGCCTACGGAACGTGGAGGATCTGCTGTTCGAGCGCGGCTATGATATCAGCCATGAGACGATACGATATTGGTGGAATCGTTTCGGGCCGAGGTTCGCGGCTGAAATCCGCAAGCAGCGCGTTTCCAGGATGCGCGGCTTCCGGCATTGGCGATGGCACCTCGATGAGATGTTCGTCAAGATCAATGGGAAGCAGCATTATCTGTGGCGCGCCGTCGATCAGGAGGGCGAAATCCTCGAGAGCTACGTCACGAAAACTCGCGACAAGAAGGCGGCTCTCGCCTTTATGAAGAAGGCCCTAAAAAGGCACGGTTCACCGGAAACGATCGTCACTGATGGCTTGCGATCCTATGGTGCCGCCCTGAACGAACTGGGCAATCGCGACAAGCAAGAGACCGCGCGCTGGGCCAACAACCGGGTCGGAAACAGCCATCTTCCTGTCCGACGACGAGAGCGCGCCATGCTCCGTTTCAGGCGGATGCGATCGCTACAGAAATTCGTCTCGGTCCAAGCCAATGTCCATAACCATTTCTGTCTGGAGCGTCATCTCGTCAGTCGCGAAGTCTACAAGGAACGACGCTCCGCGGCCGTGGCGGAGTGGCGGTCTCTCGCAAGCTGAGCCCATGCGATTTCAACCCCGAAATGCATCCTGTGGAGAGCAGTTCGCGTTTGTTTGACAGCACCCGCCAAAAAGCCCGACAACGGTGTGAACTTCGCACCGTCGCGCCAGGAACGCGCGCCCCACCACCCAAACACCCCAGCGCGCCCAGCCTTGACGCGCCCCGCCCACCCGTCTACCCCGCGCCCCGTATTCGGACGCCCCCGCGTCCCTCATCCCACCGGCATGTCGAGTCCCGTCGAAGGGCATGGCCGGTCACCGTGGCGGGCGGAAGGATTGTATCCATGGCAAATGTGACCGTGATCGGCGCCCAATGGGGTGACGAGGGCAAGGGCAAGATCGTCGACTGGCTGTCGGAGCGCGCCGATGTCGTCGCCCGCTTCCAGGGCGGGCACAATGCCGGCCACACGCTGGTCGTAGGGGAGAAGGTCTATAAGCTCTCGCTGCTCCCCTCCGGCATCGTGCGCGGCACGCTGTCGGTCATCGGCAATGGCGTGGTGCTCGATCCCTGGCATTTCCGCGACGAGGTGGCGAAGCTGAAAGGGCAGGGGGTGGAGATCACGCCTGCCAATCTCCAGATCGCCGAAACCTGCCCGCTGATCCTGCCCTTCCACCGCGACCTCGACGGGCTGCGCGAGGATGCGAGCGGTGCCGGCAAGATCGGCACGACCCGGCGCGGCATCGGCCCCGCCTATGAGGACAAGGTCGGCCGCCGCGCGATCCGCGTGTGCGATCTCGCCCATCTCGACGATCTCGGCCCGCAGATAGACCGGCTGACCGCCCATCATGACGCGCTGCGGGCAGGCTTCAACGAAGCGCCGATCGATCGCGCCGCGCTGATCGCCGACCTCACCGAAATCGCGTCCTTCATCCTGCCCTTCGTCAAGCCGGTCTGGCTGACGCTCAACCAGGCGAAAGCGCGGGGCAAGCGCATCCTGTTCGAGGGCGCGCAGGGCACATTGCTCGACATCGATCATGGCACCTATCCCTTCGTCACCTCCTCAAACACCGTGGCGGGCACGGCGGCGAGCGGCACCGGCCTTGGCCCCGGCGGGGCGGGTTTCGTGCTCGGCATCGTCAAGGCTTATACGACGCGAGTCGGCTCCGGCCCCTTCCCGACCGAGCAGGAGAATGACGTCGGCCAGCGGCTTGGCGAACGCGGCCACGAGTTCGGCACCGTCACCGGGCGCAAGCGCCGCTGCGGCTGGTTCGACGCGGTGCTGGTGCGCCAGTCGGTCGCGGTGTCGGGCGTCACCGGCATCGCGCTCACCAAGCTCGACGTGCTCGACGGGTTCGAGACGCTGAAAATCTGCGTCGGCTATCGCATCGGCGAACGGACCTTCGATTACCTCCCCGCCCACGCCCAGGATCAGGCGCGCGCCGAGCCGATCTACGAGGAGATCGAAGGCTGGCAGGACACCACGGCGGGCGCGCGCAGCTGGGCCGAGCTGCCCGCGCAGGCGATCAAATATATCCGCCGGATCGAGGAGCTGATCGGCTGCCCTGTCACGCTCGTCTCCACCAGCCCCGAGCGCGAGGACACGATCCTCGTGCGCGATCCCTTCGCGGATTGATCGCCATGGCCGGAGAGAAATTCGAGCGCCACAAGCAGCCCTGGACCCAGGACGAAATCCAGAAGCTGCATACGCTGGCGAAGAAGGGCATGGCCTTGAAAGCCATAGCCAAGGCACTGACCCGCAGCGAGGAGTCGGTGAAGGCGCGAGCGAAGCAGGACGGGCTGAGTATCGTGAAGCTGCGATAGGGGCCGCCCTTCCGTAACTTTTCGTTGCGGCGCGGGCGCGGCGGAGCATCTTGGTTGATGCTGCGTTGCGGCATTTCTGATTTCGGAGACCCGCATGATCGTCGATCCCATCCCCAATTTCCGCCGCATCGCGTCCGAAGTGTGGCAGCCGCTGACCGCCTTATTCGTCTGGGACTGCGCGGTGACGATCACTTATTATCTGCTGCCGTTCAAAGCGCCCGAACTGCCGCTCACCATCTTCGGGTCGGCGCTGGCGCTGTTCCTGGGGTTCCGGTCCAACAGCGCCTATCAGCGCTGGTGGGAGGCGCGGACGCTCTGGGGCGCGATGATAAACGCTTCGCGCAGCCTGGCGCGCGCCACCCGCAACTTCATGCCGGACCCGGACGCCCGCGACCTCAAGCGCGAGATCGTCAAGCGCCAGATCGCTTATGTGAACGCGCTGCGATGCCAGCTGCGCCGCCAGCCGATCGGTGAGGATGTGACGAAATTCCTGACCGAGGAGGACAAGGGCAAGGCGCTGGCGCGGACCAACCCTGCCAATGGCCTGCTCGACAGCACCGGGCGGCGGATCGACATCGCCCGCCGCAGCGGCTGGATCGACACCATCCAGCAGACCCAGATGGAGGCGCTGCTGGTCGACATCGCCAATGCGCAAGGCGGCATGGAGCGGATCAAGAACACGCCGCTGCCGGTGCAATATCGCTACCTGCCGACCATCTTCACCCATATCTTCTGCATCGCCCTGCCGATCGGGCTGGTGGAGTCTCTCGGCTTCGCCACGCCGCTGGGGTCGACCGTGGCAGGCCTCATGTTCATGGCGGTGCTGCGGATCGGCGACGATCTGGTCGATCCCTTCGCCAACACCGTCCACGACAATCCGTTGACCGCCATGTGCCGCACGATCGAGATCGATCTGCTTCAGTCGATCGGCGACCCGGCGCCCGAGCCGCTGAAGCCGGTCAACGGCGTGCTGTGGTGATCGACAGCGCATCGCGCGGCTATCGTGCTGTCCCGCTGCCGGTGGGAAGCCCTCGCACCGCGCCCTTCGTCCGCGCGCCGCATCCCCACTTCCCCGATTGACGCGCCCCGTCCTTTGCCGCAATGCCGGAGGCGTCGCCGGCGGATTCGTTCGTCGGGCATGATGCGGGAGAGCATGGGCGGTCTTTCAGGCCAGGCCCGTCGCCGAAGGAGCAACCGCCCCGGAATCTCTCAGGCCAAAGGACCGCATCGCGCAAGACACTCTGGAAAGCGGACGCGCTTCATGCCCGTCCCACCGAAGGGGTAAGCCATGCGGCCGCAAGGCCGCTGGTCAAAGCTCTCAGGTTCCGTGACAGAGGGGGTGGCAGCATTCCGCGCCATGTGTGGCGGGGCAGCGCTGTCGCCTTGGGACTTATCACGGAAAGGCCGGCCTTTCATGACCGCCAATGACGACATCGCCCATCTGGAAGAAGAGCTGCCGTTGCAGGCGCTGCCGCTCGACGGCTGGCACCGGGCGAAGGGCGCGCGGATGGTGGGCTTTGCCGGCTATCATATGCCGATCCAGTATGAAGGGATCATGGCCGAGCATCTGTGGACGCGCGACCATGCCGGGCTGTTCGATGTCAGCCATATGGGGCAGCTCACCTTTTCGGGGGAGGGCGTGGACGCGGCGCTGGAGCAGCTTCTGCCCGCCGACATTGCTGGCCTGAAGCCCTTCCGCCAGCGCTATTCGATGCTGTTGGACGAGGAGGGCGGTATCCTCGACGACCTCATGGTCTCGCGGCTGGGCGGCGGCGCGTTCGATGACGCAGACATCTATATGGTCGTCAACGGCGCGACCAAATATGACGATATCGGCTGGATGATCGAGCAGCTGCCCGACGAAGTCGTGATGAACCATATGGATGAGCAGGCGCTGCTGGCGCTTCAGGGACCGGAGGCGGGCGAGGCGCTGGCCGCGCTTGTCCCGGAGACCGCCGACCTGCTGTTCATGCAGTCGGGGCTGTTCACCTGGCGCGGCATCCCGCTGTGGATCAGCCGGTCGGGCTATACCGGCGAGGACGGGTTCGAGATCAGCGTGCCGGCCGAAGACGCGACGCTGCTGGCCGACGCGCTGTGCGCACTGCCGCAGGTCAAACCCATCGGCCTGGGCGCGCGCGATTCGCTGCGGCTGGAGGCGGGGCTGCCGCTTTACGGCCATGACCTGACGCCGGCCGTCAGCGCGATCGGCGCGGACCTGGCCTTCGCCATCGGCAAACGCCGGCGCGAGGAGGGCGGCTTTATCGGCCATGCTCGGGTCATGAAGGAGTTGGCGGACGGCCCCGGCACAAAGCGTGTGGGCCTGCGGATCGAGGGCCGCCTGCCTGCGCGCGAAGGGGCGAAAATCTACGCCGGCGCGGTCGAGGTGGGTGAGGTCACCTCGGGCGGCTTTGCGCCAAGCCTGGGCGCGCCGATCGCGATGGGCTGGGTCAGCCTGCCCCATGCCGCGATCGACACCGCTCTGGACATCGACGTGCGCGGCAAGCGTATCGCCGCTGTGGTCGCACCGATGCCGTTCGTCCCGCATCGCTATCGCCGCAAGCCGTGAAGCCATTTTTCGGAAGGGGAGTAACCATATGAGCCGCTATTTCACTGACGAACATGAATGGATCGATGTCGAGGGCGAAATCGCCACCGTCGGCATCACCGACTATGCGCAGGAGCAGCTGGGCGACATCGTGTTCGTGGAGCTGCCCGCCGAGGGTACGACCTTCGAGAAGGGCGACGATGCCGCCGTCGTAGAATCGGTCAAGGCCGCGTCGGATGTCTATGCGCCGATCTCGGGCGAAGTGGTCGAGACCAACAGCGCGCTGGAGGACGAGCCGGCGCTGGTCAACAGCGACGCGGAGGAGGATGGCTGGTTCTTCAAGCTGCGCATCACCGATCCGAGCGAGCTGGAAGGGCTGATGACCGAGGCGGCTTACAAGACGTTTGTGGCGAGCCTTTGATGGAAATTCTCCCCTCCCCTTCAGGGGAGGGGCTGGGGGTGGGGTTTATCCTCATGGCGTAACGCATGGGGCGACACCCCACCCCAACCCTCGAAGAGGGTCGCGTGCCCCTCTTCGACCTGAAGGGGAGGGGCTTAGAAAGGAATGACATGCGCTACCTACCCCTTACCGACACCGACCGGCAGGCGATGCTCGCCACGATCGGCGCGGCGTCGATCGACGATCTGTTCGTGGACGTGCCGGCCGAGGCGCGGCTTGCCGGGCCGATCGCGGGCCTGCCCGCTCACGCCAGCGAGCTTGCGGTCGAGCGGCACATGACCGCGCTCGCGCGGCAAAATCTATCGGCGGGGGAAGCGCCCTTCTTCCTGGGCGCGGGCGCATACCGCCATCATGTCCCTGCCAGCGTCGATCATCTGATCCAGCGCGGCGAGTTCCTGACCGCCTACACGCCCTATCAGCCCGAAATCGCGCAGGGCACGCTCCAGGTGCTGTTCGAGTTCCAGACGCAGGTCGCGCGGCTGCTGGGCTGCGATGTCGCCAATGCGTCCATGTATGACGGCTCGACCGCCTGCTGGGAAGCGATCGGCATGGCCCGGCGCATCACGAAGCGGGGCAAGGCCTTGCTCTCCTCCGGCCTGCATCCGCACTATGTCTCGGTCGCGCAGACGATGGCGAAGTTCACCGGCGACGCGCTGGTCCATGACGCGCCGACGCTGGACGCGGCGACCGACATCGACGTGCTGATCGCCGCGATCGACAAGGACACGTCCTGCGTCGTGGTGCAATATCCCGATATCCTCGGCCGCATCGCCGACCTGACCCCGCTCGCTGACGCCGCGCACGCCGCCGGCGCGCTGCTGGTCGCGGTGGTGACGGAGCCGGTGGCGCTGGGGGCGATCAAAGCGCCTGGAGCTATGGGCGCGGACATCGTCGTGGGCGAAGGCCAGTCGATCGGCGTGGGCCTTCAGTTCGGCGGGCCTTATCTGGGCCTCTTCGCGTGCAAGCAGAAATATGTCCGCCAGATGCCGGGACGCCTGTGCGGCGAGACAGTGGACGCGGCGGGCAAGCGCGGCTTCGTGCTGACGCTCTCGACCCGCGAGCAGCATATCCGCCGCGAGAAGGCGACCTCGAACATCTGCACCAATTCGGGCCTCTGCGCGCTGGCGTTCAGCATCCACATGACGCTGCTGGGGGAAAAGGGGCTGCGGGAACTTGCCGCGCTCAACCATGCGCTCGCCTGCGAGGCGGCGGACCGGCTGGCGCGGGTGCCGGGCGTTACCCTTGTCAACGACAGCTTTTTCAACGAATTCACGCTGGTCCTGAACAAGGATGCGCGCGAGGCGGTGCGGAACCTCGCCGACAGGGGCGTGCTGGCCGGCGTGTCGCTCGGGCGGCTCTATCCCAAGGCGCCGGAGATTGCGGGCGGGCTGATCGTCGCGGTCACCGAGACGACGACGGTCGAGGATATCGAGGCTTTGGCCACGGCGCTGGAGGAGGAACTGGCATGACCCTTCCACTTAACCCGTTAGCCCTGAGCCTGTCGAAGGGCCGCACTTTCCTCGAAGAAAAGGGCAGGGCTTCGACAGGCTCAGCCCGAACGGATTTGGAAGGAGGCCTGTAATATGACCATGCTCAAGGAAGGCCGCCCGACCGCGCCCGAGGCTGTCGAGGACGCGCACATGGCCCCCGCCACCGCCACCGGCAATCGCGCGCTGATGCTGGAGGAGAAGCTGATCTTCGAGATCGGCTCGACCGACACCACTGGCGTCGATTTCGCCGAAACCCCCAGGGTCGCCAGCCGTCTCGGCGCGCTCGCCCGCACCGATGCGATCGGCCTGCCCGGCCTGTCGGAGCAGGAGACGGTGCGCCACTATACCCGCCTCAGCCGCCAGAATTACGCCATCGACCTCGGCCTGTTTCCGCTCGGCTCCTGCACGATGAAGCACAACCCGCGCCTCAACGAGAAGATGGCGCGGCTCCCCGGCTTTGCCGACATCCACCCGCTGCAACCGCAATCGACGGTGCAGGGCGCTCTTGCAGTCATCAACCAGCTTGCCTTCTGGCTGATCGACCTGACCGGGATGCACGGTGTCGCGATGGCGCCCAAGGCCGGCGCGCATGGCGAATTGTGCGGGCTGCTGTGCATTCGCGCGGCGCTGGAGGCGCGGGGCGATGCGCGGCAGGTGGTGCTGGTGCCCGAAAGCGCGCATGGCACCAACCCCGCCACTGCCGCCTTCTGCGGCTACAAGGTCGAGGATATTCCCGCGACGCCGGAGGGCCGCGTAGATCTGGAGGCGCTCAAGGCCCGGCTCGGCCCTGATGTGGCGGCGGTGATGATTACCAACCCCAACACCTGCGGCCTGTTCGAGCGCGACATGAAGGTGATTTCCGACGCGGTCCACGCCGCCGGCGCCTTCGTCTATTGCGACGGCGCGAACTTCAACGCGATCGTCGGGCGTGTACGTCCCGGCGACCTGGGCGTCGATGCGATGCATATCAACCTGCACAAGACCTTCTCGACGCCCCATGGCGGCGGCGGTCCGGGCTCCGGCCCGGTGGTGCTCAGCGAAGCGCTCGCGCCCTTCGGGCCTCTTCCTTATACCGCGCGCATGGCGGACGGCACGATCCACCTCATTGAGGAGGATAATGTCGGCGAGGAGATGCCGCAGAGCTTCGGCCGCATGTGCGCCTTCCACGGGCAGATGGGCATGTTCACCCGCGCGTTGACCTATATCCTGTCCCACGGCGCGGATGGCCTGCGGCAGGTGGCGGAGGATGCCGTCCTCAACGCCAATTATGTGCTGCGCAGCCTGGAGGATGTGCTCGACGCCCCGTTCGGCGCGAGCGGCCCGTGCATGCATGAGGCGCTGTTCAGCGACAAGGGGCTGGCCGAAGGCTTTACCACGCTCGACATCGCCAAGGGGCTGATCGACGAGGGCTTCCACCCGATGACCATGTATTTTCCGCTGGTCGTCCATGGCGCGATGCTGGTCGAACCGACCGAGACGGAAAGCAAGGCGGCGCTCGACCAGTTCATCCTGGCGCTCCGCAGCCTGGCGGAACGCGCAAAGGCGGGGGACGAGGCGCTGAAGGGCGCGCCCTATCATGCGCCGCGCCGCCGCCTGGACGAGACGCTGGCGGCGCGCAAGCCGGTGCTGACCTGGAGCGAGCAGGCGCTGGCGCAAGCGGCGGAGTGAGGTGAAGCTGGCGTAAGTCCCAGCTTCGCTAGATCCCTGCGGCGGCTACTCTTCCGACGATAATCGGAGGAGGGGTGATGACCGTGACCAGCGTGCCGGCGCATGTGCCGGCGGATCGGATCGTCGATTTCGACATCTTCAACCCGCCGGGCGTCGAGCAGGATTATTTCGCAGCCTGGCAAGGGCTTGCCCGCCCCAACGGGCCGGGCATCGTGTGGACCACCGCCAATGGCGGCCACTGGATCGCGACGCGAGGCGAGATCGTCCGCGCGCTCTGGGCCGACACCGCCCGGCTTTCCAGCGAAGTGCTGGCGGTCACGCCGGGGCTGGGGGAGGTGATGCGCTTCATCCCGCTCCAGCAGGATCCACCCGAACATCATGCCTATCGCATGGCGGTGATGAAGGGTTTCGCCTCGCGGCATATCGTCGCGCTGGAGCCCAGAGTGCGCGACGTGGCCCGCGACCTGATCGTCGGGCTCGCGCCGCGCGGACAATGCGAGTTCATGGAGGAGTTCGCGGAGATATTGCCCCTCCATATCTTCCTGACCCTGATCGACGTGCCGCTGACCGATCGGCCGCGGTTGCGGGCATTGGGCGCGCAGCTGACGCGGCCCGATGGGTCGATGAGCGTCGAGCAGTTGCGCGACGCCGCCGATGCGTATCTCGCCCCCTATATCGCCGAGCGCATGGCGCATCCGGGCGACGATCTGTTCAGCCGCATCCTTGCCGAACCTGTGAACGGCCAGCCCTGGAGCGTGGACGATGCCCGCCGCATGTGCCGCAACCTTTTGTTCGGCGGTCTCGATACGGTGGTCGCTGCGGTGGGCATGGCGGCGCTGCACCTGGCGCGGCACCCGGACGATCAGGCCGCGCTGCGCGCCGATCCCGCGTGCATCCCGGACGCCGCCGACGAACTGATGCGGCGCTATCCGACCGTGTCGGTCAGCCGCAACCTGATCGAGGATGTGGCGGTGGACGGCGTGACGCTGAAGCGCGGCGACATCATCTATCTGCCGAGCATCCTCCACAATCTCGATCCGGCGAGCTTCGACGCGCCCGACGCGGTGCGTTTCGACCGGAAGCTCAACCCGACGCGGCATACGACCATGGGCGTCGGCGCGCATCGCTGCGTCGGGGCGGGACTGGCGCGGATGGAGATGATCGTCTTTCTGGAGGAATGGCTGTCGGCGATGCCGGCCTTCCGCCTCGATCCCGATCGGCCGGTGCGGATGAAGGGCGGCAATGTCGGCGCCTGCACGCAATTGCCGCTGCGCTGGGACTGAACCGGCTTCATTTCGCCCGCGCGCCGATATAGGGCAGGGCGATGCCCGATCGCCTCCCCGATCTCGTTTGCGCGGAACTGAACCAGCCCGCCGATCCGCGCGCCGCCGCGATGGCCGGAGCGCTGGCGGCGCGATATCCCGGCGCGGCTCGCGCCGTGCTCTTTTACGGCTCCTGCCTGCGGGAGGCCAATCTCGACGGGCTGATGCTCGATTTCTATCTGATCGTATCGGATTATCCCGCCGCCTATGGCCGGACATGGCTGGCGACCGCCAATCGGCTGATCCCGCCCAACGTCTTTCCGTTCGAGCATCAGGGGCTGATGGCGAAATATGCGGTGCTGTCCGAAGCCGATTTCGCGCGGCTCAACAGCCCGGCGGCGGACAATGTGTCGGTTTGGGCGCGCTTCGCGCAGCCCTCGCGGCTGCTCTGGGTCGCCGACGATCTCGCGCGGCAGCGCGTCGTGGCGGCGGTGGCGCAGGCCGCGCCGACTTTGCTGTCGCTGGCCCGGCCGATGGCGAGAGGGGGGGGCGATGTGCTCGGCCTCTGGAAGACCGGCTTCACCCTGACCTACAATGCCGAACTGCGAGCCGAGAAAACCGGTCGTTCGCTGTCCATCGTGGATGCCGATCCCGATCGCTATCGCCGCTTCGGCGAGGCGGCGCTGGACGATGGCTTGCCGCCGTCGCCTGCGGACGCTGCGTCGGTCTGGCGGCGGCTCCAGCGCCGGGGCAAGCGGCTGTCGGTCCTGCGCCTTGCCAAGGCGAGCTTCACCTATGCCGGCGGGATCGACTATCTCGCCTGGAAGATCAACCGCCATGCCGGGACCAGGATCGCGATCAAGCCGTGGCAGCGGCGCTGGCCGCTGGTGGGCGCGCTCACTCTGCTGCCGCGGCTGTTCCGGGGAGGGGCGATACGCTGAGCGCGTCGCCGAGCGCCTGCCCGAGCGCAGCCAGCGTATAGGGCTTGCGCAGCACGGCATGGCCGGCAAAGTCCGCGCTTTCGCCGACATCGCCCGCATAGCCGGTGACGAACAGCACCGGCAGATGGCGAAACTGGGCGGGGAGCGCCTTCACCATTTCCGGCCCGGTCATGTCGGGCATCAGCACGTCGCTGATGATAAGGCCGATATCTGCGTTGTTGGCGAGCAGTTTCGCCGCCTTGGCCGGGTGGTCGCAGGCGACCGGCAGGTGACCGAGTTCGCTCAAAGCCGCCATCGTCTGGTTGAGCACGCGCGGATCATCCTCGACCACCAGGATACGGGTAGGGGGCTGGCGCACCGGCCCCTGCGCGAACGCCGCGCCGTCATCGCCATCGGCCGCTTCGCCAAGGCAACGGGGCAGGTAGATATGAACGCTGCTGCCTTCGCCCGGCGTCGAATCGATACGGATTTCGCCCGCGCACTGGCGCACCAGCCCGAATATCTGGCTGAGGCCGAGGCCCGTCCCCTTGCCGACCGGCTTGGTGGTGAAGAAGGGCTCGAACACGCGGGCGAGCACCTCGGGTGTCATGCCGCAGCCATCGTCGGTGACGGTCAGCACCACATAGTCGCCCGCCGCGCAATCGCCGATCTCGCCGGCCTTCAGCGCGATGCGATCGGTCGACAGGCTGAGCCGCCCCCGCCCTTCCATCGCGTCGCGCGCGTTGACGCAGAGGTTGAGGATCGCGTTTTCGAGCTGATGCTGATCGACGAAGATGCGCCAGCCCTCTGCGCGATGCGAGAAGCTGACGATGATCTGGTCGCCGATGGTGCGGTCGATGAGGTCGGCCATGCCCGCGATCAGCGCATCGGGATCGACCGCGCTCGGCAGCAGCGGTTCGGATCGCGCGAAGGCAAGCAGGCGACGGGTGAGGGCGGAGGCGCGGTTCGCGCCCTCCATCGCATTGTCGAGGTGGCGCGCGGCGTCCTCGGGCTTGAGCCGGAGGTTGCGCTTGGCGAGTTCCAGTCCGCCTACGACCACGGCAAGCATATTGTTGAAATCATGCGCAATGCCGCCAGTCAGCTGCCCGACCGCGTCCATCTTCTGCATCTGGCGCAGATTATCCTCGGCGGCGGCGCGCTCGGCCGATTCGCGCTTCAGTTCGTCATAGGCGGCGGACAGTTCGGCGGTGCGCGCCTGCACCGCCGCCTCCAGCCGGTCGGCGCGTTCGGTTTCCAGCTCGGCGAGCGTGCGGGCCTTGCGCCGTTCGCTATAGGCGGCGTTGGCAAGCCAGGCGGCAAACAGCACGCACACCAGCAGCACCAGCCCCAGCAGCCGCGACGTGCGCCCGACCTGCTCGGTGCGGTCGCCCGCGAGGCTGACGGCGAGGCTTCGCTCCTGCAGCCGGCTGTTCTCCGCCCGGATAACCATGTCGAGCAGCGCGGTGATCCGCCGCAGGTCGCGACTCTTGCCAGCCTGGTGGAAGCGGGCGAGCGCCGCCATCTTCTGGTCATAGGCGGTGCGCAGCCCAATCTCGTTCAGCGTCCGTCCCCGCTCCGCGAACGCGCGCTCGAGCGCTTCGAGATGCCCGCGTTGCCAGCCGGACCGGCGCGTAGCGTAGCTGAGCGCCCGCAATTGCCGCGCCGCGCCGCGCCACTGGTCCTGAAAAAGCCGGCCGGTGTCGGGATCGAGGCTGATGACATAGCGCGCCAGCGTCACCTCGGCGCGGGCGACCTGCGCCTCGAACCCGCGGGCGAGCGCGATCACCTCGAAACTGCGCTGCTGCTCCTCGAGGGCGCGCTGATGATCGCGCGTGGCATTGCTCGCTGTGTAGAGCAACGCGCCGAGCGCGCCGACCAGCAGAGCGACGAGGAGGAACGGCAAGGCCCGGCGCGCACCGACCCGCCAGCGGCTTTCCCGTCCATCCAGATGATCGCCATGCGCCATGGGACCGTTACACTAGCCCAACAAGGTTAATGAAGAAACGGGGGAGGGAAAAACTTCCTTAACATGGGTCGCATTCCGGTCGCGGCGGTTGCCTCAGCGGAGCGCGCCGGTCGCCTTGCCCGCGGCCGCGAACATGCCGATGATCTGTTCGACCTGATCGTCGCTATGTTCGGCGCAGAGCGAGCAGCGCAGCAGGAAGGTGCCGGCCGGAGTCGCCGGGGGACGCGCCATGTTGACGTAGAGGCCGAGTTCCAGCAGCGTCTGCCACATCGCCACCGCCTGGGCCTGATCGGTCAGGATGACAGCGATGATCGCGGATTGCGGCGTCCTGGTGCCGAGCGTGAAGCCGAGGTCGGTCAGCCCCTTGTGCAGCCGCTGACTGTTCTTCCACAGATGCGCGCGCTTCTCGCCCGCGTGCATCAGCTTGCGGATGCTGGTCGCTGCGGTGGCGACGACGCTGGGCGGCAGCGAGGCGGTAAAGACATAGGGACGGCAGACGAGGCGCAAAATCTCGAACTTGGGGTGGTTGGACACGCAGAAGCCGCCGACCGTGCCGACCGACTTGGAGAAGGTGCCGACGACGAAGTCCACGTCCTTTTCGACGCCCTGCTCCTCATAGACGCCGCGACCATGATCGCCGAAGAAGCCCATGCCGTGCGCTTCGTCGACCAGGATCATGCAGTTGGGATGCTTGCGCACCGCCGCGACCATGTCGGGCAGGGGGGCCACGTCGCCCAGCATCGAATAAACGCCCTCCAGCACGACGAGTTTCAGCGCGTCGGCCGGGAGCCGGCCCAGACGCTTGTCCAGATCCTCGACGCTGTTGTGGCGGAAGCGGACGATCTCCGCATCGCCCAGGAAGCAACCGTCATAGATGGACGCATGGCTGTCGGCGTCCAGAACGACATAGTCACCCCGGCCCGCCAGCGTGGAAATGAGGCCGAGATTCGCCTGATAGCCGGTCGAAAAGACCATCGCGCCCGACGTGCCGTAGAAATCCCTGAGCGCGTCCTCGACTTCCCGATGCCCCTGATATGTGCCGTTCAGCACGCGGCTGCCGGTGGTGCCCGCGCCAAATTCGTCGAGCGCCTTCTTGCCGGCTGCCACCACGTCCGGGTCGAACGTCATGCCCATATAGTTATAGGTGCCGAGCAGGATCGTATCCTTGCCCTTGATGACCGCCTGGGTCGGTGATTTCACCTCGTCCATCACGATCGCGAAAGGATCGCGCACGCCCGTCGCCAGCAGCGCTTCGCGCTCGGCGATCAGGGCGTCGAATTTGGAGAAGAGGTCGCGCGCATTGCTCGTTTCGGCGGGGGTGCGCGCGTCGTTGGCTGTGGCGGCTGCGTCGGTCATAAATGTCGTATCCCATAGCCGTTCAGGCTGAGCGAAGTCGAAGCCCTTTGCCGAGCGGAGCCGAGGCTCATGCTTCGCCTTCGCTCAGCAACGCCCTTCGACTTCGCTCAGGGCGAACGGGAAATCTCAACTCAGGCGGCCTTGAGCTTCGCCACCGCGTCGACCAGCTGGCCCACGGTCTCGATCTCGGCCTGCATGTTCATGGTGATGATGATGTCGAACTCATCCTCGATCGCGGCGACGAAATCCATGACGGTCAGGCTATCCCACTCCAGATCGCCGGCGAAGGTCGTGGCTTCGGTCAAGGCGACGCTCTTCTTGTTGAAGGGTTCGATCTGGGCGGCGACGCTCTCGAAAATGGCGCTGCGATCGGTCATTATCGTCAAAATCTTTCCGTCAAAACGCGGCTTTTGCCGCCTCGACCCGCCCTTTGGCAAGCGAATAAGGCGGCAATCGGGCAGCATCGCGCCCGAATATGCGGCGCGGCGCGTGCGTTCAGCGGAAATTGTCGGCGTAGGCCTGAATTTTCAGCGTCTTGGGCGGGGTCGGAATGACGTCATAGGCGATGCCGTATTTATCCGCATAGGCGATCGCGGCCTCCTTCGACGGGAAGGTCAGCTTCACCTGGCTCTGCGTGTCGCCCGAGCCGGTCCAGCCGGTGAGCGGATCGGGCTTGCGCGGTTCGGTCTGCGCGAAGTCCAGCATCCATTTGTCGGTCCGGGCCTTGCCCGATTGCATGGCGTTTTTCTGGATCTGGTAGATGCGCGCGGTCATCGCAAGGAACTCCGTGAAACTATCGCTGCGTTGCACCAGCCGGCTCGTTCAAGTCAAGGCTTGGCCCGCGCATCGGCTCTCTTCGTTCGCAGCGTCGCGCTGGCGGAAGCGGGATCGTCGGGCCAGGGATGGCGCGGGTAGCGGCCGCGCTTTTCCTTGGCGACATCGCGCCAGTTGCCCGCCCAGAAGCCGGGCAGGTCGCGCGTCGTCTGGATCGGCCGGCCGGCTGGCGAGGTGAGCGAGAGGACAAGGGGCAAGTGCTCGCTCCCAACGGTCGGATGCTCGGCGAGACCGAACAGCGCCTGCACTCGCAACTCGACGCGCGGACCGCCCTCGGCGGCATAGTCGATCGCGTGGGTGCTGCCGGCGGGGGAGCGGAAGTCTGGCGGAGCGAGGCGATCGAGCTGTTGCTTGCCCTCCCAGCCGATCAGTCCTTCCAACACGCCTGAAAGCTGCGATCGGTCGATGTCGGACAGGCGGCGTTTTCCCGCCAGCAGAGGTGGCAGCCAGTCGTCGAGCGTAGTGAGCAGCGCGTCGTCCGACAGCGCTTCCACGCCGGCGAAGCCCGCGCGCATCCGCAGCGATTGCGCCGCATCCGACCAGGGTAGCAGGGCAAGGCCCCCCTGCCGCACGCCGTCCAGCAGCGCGGCGACCACCGCCTGCGGATCGGGCCGGTCGTCCGATCCGCTCGACAGCCGCACCGCGCCCAGCCGACGCTCGCGCAGGGCTTCGATCCCGCCATTGGCCGAGCGGAAGCGGACGGTGCGGTGCTCGGCGATCTGGTCGCCGTAGAGAGCGATTACGTCCGACTCGCTGAGCGGGGCGGCCGACAGGATACGCGCACCCGCCGCGCTGCCCTGAACCTCGCCCACCGCCAGCCACTCCTCGCGCGCGAGCGGCGACAAGGGATCGAGGCGGAAGCCGCGCCCGCCCACGCTCGCCCAGTCCGCGCCATCGGCGGAACGGCGCTTGGCGACACGATCGGGGAAGGCGAGGGCGAGGCAGCGGCCTTCTCCCCCTCCCGCAAGCGGGAGGGGTCGATCGGAGGTCCGTGACTCCGATCGAGGGGGTGGGTTTGCGCTTAGGTTGCGCGTTTGCCCACCCCCTAACCCCCTCCCGCTTGCGGGAGGGGGGACCAGGCCGGCCCACCGCTTCGCCATCGCGCGCGCCGCATCCGCGCGCTTGCCGCTCTCGCGCCGCCAGCGCTGGCG
This sequence comes from Sphingobium sp., assembly GCF_036170395.1. Classification (GTDB taxonomy): domain Bacteria; phylum Pseudomonadota; class Alphaproteobacteria; order Sphingomonadales; family Sphingomonadaceae; genus Sphingobium. The sequence continues at coordinate 47,828 of NZ_JAVHPD010000046.1, read as the reverse complement.
GCGGAGGGTGAGATCGATGTCCTGCCCGCCGATGCCGCGCTCGCCGAGCAGCACGGCGACCTCCGCCGCAATGTCCGCCAGTCCCATTTCGCCCGCGCGCACCAGCATATGGGCGAGGCGCGGGGAGAGCGGCAGCGTCGCCAGCACCTTCCCATGCGCAGTGATGCGCCCGTCCGCGTCCAGCGCGTCCAGCCGCATCAGCCGTCGCCGCGCTTCCTCCACCGCGGCGGCGGGCGGCGGATCCAGCCAGCGCAGGGTCGTGGGGTCGCTGACGCCCCAGAGCGCGCAATCGAGCAGCAGGCTGGAAAGATCGCTTTCCAATATTTCCGGCGGGTCGAACGGCGGCATCCCCGCCGTCGCGGCTGCCTCCCACAAGCGATAGGCGACGCCGGGCCGCTGCCGCGCGGCACGGCCGGCGCGCTGGGTCGCCGCCGCCTGGCTGGCGCGTTCGGTCACCAGCCGGGTAACGCCCGCCGGCCGATCGTAGCGGGGCCGCCGCGCGAGGCCGCTATCCACCACGATCCGAACGCCGTCGATGGTGAGGCTGGTTTCCGCGATCGAGGTGGCGAGGATCACCTTGCGCGCCCCCTCGCGTGACGGGCGGATCGCCGCGCGCTGCGCCGCCGGGTCCAGCGAACCGTGGAGCTTATGGACTTCCGCCACGCCTTCGATTCGCTCGGCCGTTCGCTCGATCTCCGCGACGCCGGGCAGGAAGGCGAGCAGATCGCCTTCCGCCTCTTCGGCGAGCGCCCGACGGATTGCCGCCGCCATCTCGTCCTCGACCCGCTTCTCGGCTGCGCGGCCGATATGGCGCAATTCAAGCGGCTGGATGCGGCCCTCGCTCTCGATCACCGGCGCAGCATCCAACAACGCAGCGAAGCGCGCGCCATCCAGTGTCGCCGACATCGGCACGATCCGCAGATCGGGCCGCAACCCAGCTTGCGCATCCAGCACCAGCGCCAGCCCGAAATCGCTGTCGAGGCTGCGCTCATGCACTTCGTCGAACAGCACGGCGGACACGCCGGACAGTTCCGGGTCATCCTGTATCCGCCGCACGAAAATGCCCTCGGTCAGCACCAGCAGGCGGGTCTTGGCGCTCGCCCTGCTATCCATCCGCGTCGCATAGCCGACCGTGCCGCCCGGCTGCTCGCCCATCAGTTCGGCGATCCGCTCCGCCGCTGCGCGTGCCGCCAACCGGCGCGGCGAAAGCATCAGCACCTGCCCATCGCACCAGGGCTCATCCAGCAAAGCGGGTGCAACCGCCGTGGTCTTGCCCGCCCCCGGCGGCGCCACCAGCACGGCGTTGCTCCCCGCCCGCAAGGCGGCGAGCAGGTCGGGCAGCACGGCATGAATGGGCAGGTCGGTCATGCCCCCCTCTCGCCCGGCGCGCGCCGAAGCGCAAGGCGGCGCGATTTTGCCGATCCTCATGGAAACAGTTGCGCGGCTGGACGTTTCGCGCGCACAAACGACTGATCCATGTTTGTCAAAACAAGCGGCAGGGCGCGCCGCGACGAAGGGGCGACAAGAAAAATGGCAAGCCTGCCAGGGGATGCGGAGCGCTATCGCGCCCTGTTCGAGACGATGGACGAGGGCTTTTGCATCATCGAGTTTCTCGATGGTCCGCACGGCCCCTTAAGCGACTATATCCATATCGAGGCGAACGCCGCCTATGAACGGCACGCCGGCATCCCCAATGTCGTAGGGCAGAAGCTGCGCGACATGGTTCCCGACGAAGCCGATGGCTGGGCCGAACTATATGGCGAGGTGCTGCGGACCGGCAAGCCGATCCGCTTCGAGCGCGAACTGGTGGCGACCGGCCATCATCTCGAAGTCCATAGTTTCCGCGTCGGTCCCTTCGAGAACCGCCAGGTCGCGGTGCTGTTCAAGGACATTACCGACCGTGTCCTTGCCGAGCGCGCGCAGCAGGAAATCAACCAGACGCTCGAAGCGCGCATCGCCGAAGCGCTGGCCGAGCGGGAGGAAGTGGAAAGCACGCTGCGGCAGGCGCAGAAGATGGAGGCGGTGGGGCAGCTGACCGGCGGTCTCGCGCACGACTTCAACAATCTGCTTGCCGGCATTTCGGGCGCGTTCGAGATGATCGGGGTGCGGCTGGCGCAGGGCCGGACGGCGGAGGTCGAGAAATATCTGGCGGCGGGGCAGGGCGCGACCCGGCGGGCGGCGGCGCTCACCCACCGGCTGCTCGCCTTTTCGCGCCGCCAGACGCTGTCGCCCAAGCCGATCGTCATCAACCGGCTGCTGGGCGACCTGTCCGAACTGGTGCGGCGCACGGTCGGCCCGCAGATCGACGTGCAGACGATCGCGGCGAGCGGCCTCTGGCCTGCGCTGGTGGACGCCAACCAGCTGGAAAACGCGCTGCTCAACCTCTGCATCAACGCGCGCGACGCGATGCCCCATGGCGGCACGATCACGATCGAAACGGCGAACCGCTGGCTGGACGATCGTACCGCGCGCGAACATGGGCTGACGCCCGGCCAATATGTGACCGTCTGCACCAGCGACACCGGCACCGGCATCGACAAGGCGATCCTCGACCGGGTGTTCGACCCCTTTTTCACGACCAAGCCGATCGGCGAGGGCACGGGCCTTGGCCTCTCCATGGTCTATGGCTTCGCCCGGCAGAGCAACGGCCATGTCCGCATCTATTCCGAAGTCGGACAGGGCACGATGGTGTGCATCTACCTGCCCCGCCATCGCGGCGAGGAGGAGGAAGAGACGATCATCGTCGGCGACGTGCCGATCCCGATCGACGCGGGGGAGACGGTGCTGGTGATCGACGACGAGCCATCGGTGCGGATGCTGGTGGCCGATGCGCTGGGCGATCAGGGCTATCATTGCCTGGAGGCGGGCGATGGCCCGTCGGGGCTCCGCATCCTCGAATCGAAGGCGCGGATCGACCTGCTCGTCACCGATGTTGGGCTGCCCGGCGGGCTCAACGGGCGGCAGGTGGCGGATGCGGCGCGGGCGCTGCGGCCGGGGCTCAAGATATTGTTCGTGACCGGCTATGCCGAAAATGCGGTGCTGAACCACGGCCATATCGAACCGGGCATGGAGGTGCTGACCAAGCCCTTCGCGGTGGACGAATTGCGGCGGCGCGTGGCGACGCTGCTGAAGGCGGAATAGTCAGCCGAACAGATAGAGGTGGATCGGGTTCTTCGGGTCCAGCAGCATCTTGGCGGTCAGCGCCAGCGACATGAGGATCAGGAGTGGCTTGATGAGCCGCGACCCGAAGCGCATGGCGAGGTGCGATCCGATCTGCCCGCCCACGATGCTGCCCGCCGCCATGGCGAGGCCCGCGATCCAGATCACATGCCCGCCGGCGAGCATTGTCAGCAGCCCGGCGAGGTTGCTGGCGAAGTTCGCCGCCTTGGTCTGCGCGGTTGCCCGCAGGATCGAAAGACCGCCGAGCACGAGGAAGATGGTGGTGTAGAAAGCGCCCGCGCCTGGCCCGAAAAAGCCGTCATAAAAACCGACGATGCCGATGAGGCCCGCCAGCCCGCTCATGCCCACGCGCGCGTGCCGGTCCGCGTCGCCTAGCTTTGGCGAGAAGGTGAAATAGGCGGCCATGGCGATCAGCAGCGCGGGCATGAGGCCGGCGAGGATCGAGGGATCGACCCGCTGGAGCAGCCATGCGCCGCCGACCGATCCGGCGAACGCCGCCATCACCGGCCATTTATAGGTGGCCAGGTCCATATGCCCCTTGCGCGCATAGGCGACGCACGCGCCGAAGGTGCCGAAACAGCTTTGCAGCTTGTTGGTCGCCACCGCCTGCACCGGAGAAATGCCGGCCGCCAGCAGCGCGGGCAGGGTGATGAGTCCGCCGCCGCCCGCCATCGCATCGATGCACGCGGCCATCATCGCGGCGGCGGACAGGAAGGCGATGGTTTCCGGGGAGAGGATCAATTACGTTTCTCCGTTCAGGCTGAGCGAAGTCGAAGCCCCTCACTGAGCGAGGCGAAGTGACTTCGCTTCGCTCAGACAAGCCCTTCGACTTCGCTCAGGGCGAACGGATGACAAGTTGAACAACGAACCCGCCTGCGCCCTCAATAAGCCCGCGCTATCGCGAACTCCACCGCTTCGGTAAGGGCCGCCTTGGCCTTGCCGGCATCGAACATCCCAAGCGCGTCGATCGCGCGCTGGCCGTAATGGCGGGCGCGCGCCAGCGTGTCGGCGATCGCGCCGGTCCGGCGCAGCAGCTGGGTCGCATGGGCGAGGTCCGCGTCGCCGATGCGGTGGCCGGCGATGGCGGCCTTCCAGAAGGCGCGATCCTCCTCCGACCCGCGCGCATAGGCGAGGATGACGGGCAGCGTTACCTTGCCGTCGCGAAAATCGTCGCCGGCGTCCTTCCCCATGGTCGCCTCGTCCGACTCATAGTCGATCGCGTCGTCGATCAGCTGGAAGGCGATGCCCAGATTGCGGCCATAGACGTCGAGCGCCTGCTCCTCCGCCTCGCTGCGATCGGCGACCACGGCGGAAATGCGGCAGGCGGCGGCGAACAGCGCGGCGGTCTTGGCCCCGATGATGTCGAGATATTGCTCTTCGCTCGTGTCGATCTTGCGCTGGGCGGTCAGCTGGTTGACTTCGCCCTCGGCAATCACGGCCGACGCGCCGGAGAGGATTTTGAGCACTTTCAGCGACTCCGCCTCGACCATCAGCTCGAACGAGCGGGAGAAGAGAAAGTCGCCGACCAGCACGCTGGCGCTATTGCCCCAGATGATGTTGGCGGTCTTGCGGCCCCGGCGCATCCCCGATCCATCGACCACATCATCGTGCAGCAGGGTCGCGGTATGGATGAACTCGACCGCCGCGGCGAGCTTGTAATGGCGCGTGCCGGCATAGCCGACGAGGTCCGCGCAGGCGAGCGTCAGCATCGGCCGCAGCCGCTTGCCGCCTCCCGCGATCAGATGCCCGGCAAGTTCGGGGATCAGCGGGATGCGCGACTGCATCCGGTCCAGGATCACGGCATTCACCTGGTTCATGCCGTCTGCGACCAGGTTCATGATGGGGGCGAGCGACGGTGCCGCGCTGGCGCGGCCGATCGGGTGGACGTTTCCGGGAACGGATGCTGTCATGACCCGGTCCATGTGGCGGCGCAAAATGCGGAAGGCAAGCGGTAATGGCTTGCGCGCGGGCCAAGATGACGCAAAAAGCCGGCGTTCAATCGAGGGGGCAGGTCTGTGACCGACACTTTGCAGCGCTATCGCGAAAGCATCGACAATATCGACGCGGCGCTGGTCTTCATGCTGGCCGAGCGGTTCAAGATCACCCAGGCGGTCGGCGAATATAAGGCGAGCCATGCGCTGCCCCCGGCCGATCCGGGGCGTGAGGAGCGTCAGGTCGCGCGCCTGCGCCAGCTCGCCGCCGACGCCAAGCTCGATCCGGATTTCACCGAGAAATTCCTGCGCTTCATCATCGACGAGGTGATCCGCCATCATGAGCGGCTGCGCGAGGGCTGACGTCAGGCGGGTTCCGCGACGTCGGCGCGCCGGCCCTGCGACCGGCCGAGCAGTACCCCGACCAGCGCCAGCGCAAAGCCGACAAGCTGCACCGGCCCCAGCCGCTCGCCGAACAGCAGCCAGGCTTCGGTCGCGGCCAGCGGCGGCACGAGCAGCAGCAGCATAGACATGCGCGTCGGCCCCTGATGCCGCACCAGCCAGATGAGTAGGCTCAGGCCCGCCGCCGACAGCCCCAGCACCGACCAGCCGAGCCCGATCCACAGCATCGGCGCGCCGTCCCAGCGATAGTCGCCGACGATCAGCGTCGCGGCGATCGCGACCAGCGCGCCGCCCATATTCTGCGCCGCGCCCGACACGAGGATCGGGTCGCCGCTGATCTGCCCGCGCTGGATCAGCGTGCCGCCGGTCATCGCGACGATCGCGATCACGCCGGCCACCGCCGGCCACAATGTCGCGCCGCCAGCGCCGCCGCGCGCGATGGCCGGTTCCAGCACGCACGCGACGCCGATGATCGCGATGGCGAGGCCGGCCCAGCTCCGCGCCGGCAGCCGTTCGCCCAACAGGGGGACGCTCGCCACCGCCACGCCGAGCGGCTGGAGCGATCCCATCAGCGCCATGATCCCGGCCGGCATTCCGCTGTGGATCGCCCACCAGCTGAGCGTCAGATAGAGGCCGTGGAGCATCGCGCCGGCGGCCAGATGCAGCGCCAGCCGCCGCCCGCGCGGCCATGCCTGCCCGGCGTAGAGGCTCGCCGCCGCCAGCAGCAGCGCGACGAGCGACAGCCGGATCGCCAGGATCAGTTCCGGCGCGCCATGCGGCGCCACCGCCCGCGCGATGATGAAGCCGGTGGACCAGATGAGCACGAACAGGATGGAGGCGAGCGCAGCGAACATGCCCGGCCCTTTGGCGCAACCGCATGGCCCTGTCGAGTTTAGGGCGCGGTCGCCCCCCAGATGTCGGCGGCCTTCACATAGCCGCGCTGGCCCTTCACATCGAAGGCGCACCAGCCGTCCGAACAATCGCTCAATCGTCCCACGACCCCGCGTTCGGCGCGGAACAGCGCGCGCGATCCGTCGCTGGGCGCTTCGTGCATCGGCGCTTCGGGTGCGCGAACGATGGCGGTGGGCGTGTCGCTCAGCAGCCGGACGTGCATCCAGCCCTGCGCTCCGTCGGGATCCTCAACCTTGCGCCAGAGGCCGAGCACCTGCACCACCTTCACCGGCAGGTCGCGGCGGCGATAGACCCAGCTCGAGGGATAATCGAGGCTCGGCCCGACCCGCATCCGCGCTTCGTCCTGCGAGAGCGACGCCCAATAAGGCACCGGCTTGCCCGGCGCGGCAGCCGCCGGGTTGGCGAAAAGGCTGGCTGCCGCCAAAGCCCACCCCGCCATGTGCTTGATCCCGAAGCATTGGACTCTGTCAGTCATAGCGCCCCATAGCGCGTCCCGCGCCGTCGCCACAATCTTTCATATCGCCGTCCGCCTAATCCGCTTGACCGGCAGGACGCCCCGGAATAGCGGCCTTCTCATGGTCCAGGAACCGCGCAAGAGGCAACCGCGCCCCGCCAAGCCGCGCGTGATCGTCACGCGCCGCCTGCCGCCCAATGTGGAGGCGCGCATGGCGGACCTGTTCGACGCCAGCTTCAATGTCGGCGACGTGGCGATGAGCCGCGCGGAACTGGCGCGCGCCATGGCGCAGTGCGACGTTCTGGTGCCCACCATTGGCGACACGATCGACGCCGCGCTGATCGCCGGCGCGCCCGACCGCCTGCAACTGATCGCCAGCTTTGGCAGCGGGGTCGACCATATCGATCTGGTCGCGGCGCGGAAAAAGGGGATCATCGTCACCAACACGCCCGGCGTCCTGACCGAGGACACGGCCGACATGACGATGGCGCTGATCCTGTCGGTGCCGCGCCGCCTGGCCGAGGGCGAGAAGCTGGTGCGCAGCGGCGAATGGCGCGGCTGGAGCCCGTCGGGGATGCTGGGCCATCGCATCGGCGGCAAGAAGCTGGGGATCATCGGCATGGGGCGCATCGGCCGCGCTGTCGCCCGCCGCGCCCGCGCCTTCGGCCTGTCGGTCGCCTATAATAACCGCCATCGACTGCCCTTCGAGGTGGAGCAGGAACATGAGGCGCAGTGGCAGGAGGATGTCGATACGCTGCTGGCGGCGAGCGACATCGTGTCGATTCACTGTCCGCTCAACGCCGACAGCCGCAGCCTGATCGACGCGCGGCGCATCGCGCTGATGCGGCCCGACGCCTATCTCATCAATACCTCGCGGGCGGAGATCACCGACGAGCCGGCGCTGATCGCGGCGCTGGAGGAAGGGCGGATCGCCGGCGCGGGCCTGGACGTCTATGCCCATGAGCCGGCGGTCGATCCGCGCCTGATGGCGCTCTCCAATGTCGTGCTGCTGCCCCATATGGGATCGGCGACGTTCGAGGGGCGGGACGCCACCGGCGCGCGGGTCATTGCCAATATCCGCACCTGGGTCGATGGGCATCGCCCCCCTAATCAGGTGCTCGAAGGCTGGGTCTGAGGAACAAGCGGGGCAGGGGACGGTTGGAGTCATCATCCTCCGTTCAAAAGGCCCGTTCCATGATTAAGCTCGCGATTATTTCCCTCGTCATCGCCGCCGTGCTGGCGCTGCTCGGCTTCGGCGGCGCGGCCGGCGCGTTCGTCGGCATCGCCAAGATATTGTTCTTCATCGCGCTTGCCGTGTTCGTGCTGTTCCTCATCCTGGGCATCATGGCTGGCAAGGGGATCAAGGACGCGATAGACTGACGCCCATGGAGATCGGCGCGGGCGTTGACGAAACGGGAAGGCTGCTGCGCGACGCGGCGGGCTTCCTGCTCCAGCGCGATCTGGGCGGCAGCTACCGCCTCGTCCTCCTGCGCGTGCCGGTCGATCATGTCGAGAAGCGGGTGCGGGTGCGCGGCTTCTATGCCGGCGACGGTATCGTCGAGGCGGACGGGGTCGCGCCCGCCTGACCCTCTTGCCAAGGGCCGCCCAACAGGCGAACCATTGCGCCCATGCGCAAGATATTGTCTCTCTTCCTCGCTGCCGCCGCCCTGCCCGCGCTGGCGCAGACGCCCCATGACCAACTCGCCAGGATCATGGACGATCATTGGGCCTGGCATCTGTCCACCCACCCCGTCGAAGCGACCGCGCGCGGCGTGCGCGCCTATGATGACCGGATCGCCGACATGTCGCTCGCCGCTCGCGACGCGCAGGTGAAGGCGGAGAAGGTCTTCGCCGCCCGGCTGGAAGCGCTTGTGCCGGGCAGTCTCGATCCTGCCGACCGGGTCAATCGCGACGTGCTGCTGTGGATGTTGCGCGACGATATTGACGGCGACCGCCATCAGGCTGAGCGGCTGATGCTCTTCACCAGCTATTATGGCTGGCATCAGGGCTTTTCGGGCATAGCGGACGGCCTGCCCTTCTACAATCGCGCCGATTATGAGAGTTATCTCAAACGTCTTGCCCTCTATCCGCAGATGAATGGCGATGCGCTTGCGATCACCCGGCACGCGATCAACGGGGGCTACACCCAGCCCTGTTCGGTGCTGCAAAACTACGCGCCGAGCATCATCGGCATCGTCGCGGGCAAGCCGGAAGAGACGCGCTTCTACGAGCCGTTCACGCGCGCGAAGCCCCGTGACATCAGTGACGCCGACTGGGCGGCGATGCAGGCGCGCGCCGTCACGATCATCCGCGACGTACTGGCGCCCGAGTATCGCAAATGGCATGAGCTGTTCGTCAGCGACTATCTCCCCCGGTGCCGCAAGAGCGACAGCGCCTCCACCCTGCCGGGCGGGGCGGCCTGGTATGCGGCGCGGGTGAAAGCGCACACCACGACCGACCTTACGCCCGACCAGATCCATCAAATCGGCCTTGCGGAGGTCGCCCGCATCGGCAAGCGCATGGACGAAATTGCAGCCAAAGCCGGCTATCCGAGCCGTGCCGCCTATATCCAGCATCTGCGCACCGACCCGTCCTACTATGCCAAAACGCCCGAGGAACTGCTCCGCGTCGCGGCGCGGCAGGCGAAGGCGATCGACGGCCTGCTGCCCCGCTATTTCGGCACGTTGCCGCGCCTGCCCTATGGTCTGAAAGCGATCCCGGCGGCGGAGGCGGAAGGAACGACCACCGCCTATTACGGCCCCGGCGCGCCGGAGAGCGGCATATCCGGCACCTATTGGGTCAACACGTCCAAGCTCGACCAGCGGCCCTTCTGGGAACTGCCTGCGCTGACGGCGCATGAAGCCGTGCCCGGCCACCACAATCAGATCGCGCTCCAGCAGGAATTGCCGCTGCCGCCCTTCCGCAAATATCTCGCGGGTTTCACCGCTTATGTCGAGGGCTGGGCGCTCTATACCGAGTATCTCGGCGAGGAGATGGGCCTTTACGACACGCCCGAAAAGATGATGGGGCGGCTGTCCTACGAGATGTGGCGCGCTTGCCGGCTGGTCGTCGACACCGGCATCCACGCCAAGGGCTGGGACAAGGCGCGGGCGGTCGCTTTCATGCGCGCGAATAGCGCGCTCACCGACGCCAATATCGACGCGGAGGTCAACCGTTATATCAGCTGGCCGGGCCAGGCGCTCGGCTACAAGCTGGGCGAGATCAGGATCAGGGAATTGCGGGCAAAGGCGGAAGCGGCGCTTGGTCCCAAATTCGACCTGCGGCGCTTCCATGACGCCGTGCTGGTGCAAGGCGCTGTGCCGCTGACGGTGCTGGAAAGCCAGATCGATGGCTGGATCGCGGCCGAACGGGCTAGTCAGGCGGCGGTCGGCGACCGCAGCCCGAGCCAGCCCCGATAACCCAAGTCGAGCGGCAGGGCGGTCTCGCAAAACGCGCATTCGGCCATGATCCGGCCCACCAGCCATTGCCGTTCGCCGCACGCGGGGCAGGGGGTTCCGCGACCGGGCCGATAGGCGACCGCAAAGGGCTGAGTTTCGGCGACGGCAGCCGTAAAGGATCGCGGCATGGCAGGATTCCCCTCGTTCGGAGAGGGCAACGACGCAATCGCGATTTGTTTCCCACGTGGTAGCGCTACCGTAGAAAAATGGGCGGATGAGGCGGGGTCGCTTGGCGCTTTGTCCATTTGACTCGGGGCCTCCAATCTGTATGGCACCGCAGCATCGGGACATACCTGCTTCGACCAACGGTTGGGGCGCTTGCCCGCCACCTTGCCCTGATCGGCGAGCTTCTGGTGGAAATGCGTCATCCGCTGGCCGGGCCATGCGAGGAGACGCACATCTTATGACCGCCATCGGACAGGACACTCTGGGCACGCGCGACACGCTGAATGTCGGCGGCAAGGACATCGCTTATTATTCGCTGAACAAGGCCGCCGCGAAGCTCGGCGACGTGTCCCGCCTGCCTTTCTCGATGAAGGTGCTGCTCGAAAACCTGCTCCGCTTCGAGGATGGCGTGACCGTCACCACCGACGACATCCAGGCGATCGTCGACTGGGCGAAGGACAAGGGCAAGTCGGAGCGGGAAATCCAGTATCGTCCCGCCCGCGTGCTGCTCCAGGACTTCACCGGCGTTCCCTGCGTGGTCGACCTTGCCGCCATGCGCGACGCGATGAACGCGCTGGGCGCCGACGCCAGCAAGATCAACCCGCAGGTTCCCGTCCACCTCGTTATCGACCATTCGGTCATGGTCGATGAATTCGGCCATCCCAAGGCCTTCGAGCAGAATGTCGAGATCGAATATCAGCGCAACATGGAGCGCTACGACTTTCTGAAATGGGGCAGCAAGAGCCTCGCCAATTTCTACGCTGTCCCGCCCGGCACCGGCATCTGCCATCAGGTCAATCTGGAAAATATCGCCCAGGCCGTCTGGTCGAGCGAAGACGCCAGCGGCGCGCTGGTCGCCTATCCCGACACCTGCGTCGGCACCGACAGCCACACCACGATGATTAACGGCCTCGGCGTCCTTGGCTGGGGCGTCGGCGGGATCGAGGCTGAGGCGGCCATGCTCGGCCAGCCCGTGTCCATGTTGATCCCCGAAGTCGTCGGTTTTCGCTTCACCGGGGAACTCAAGGAAGGCGTCACCGCCACCGACCTCGTCCTCACCTGCACTCAGATGCTGCGCGCGCGTGGCGTCGTCGGCCGGTTCGTCGAATATTTCGGCCCCGGCCTCGCCAGCCTGTCGCTGGCGGACCGCGCAACCCTCGCCAACATGGCGCCCGAATATGGCGCGACCTGCGGCTTCTTCGGCATCGACGACAAGACGCTCGATTACATGCGCCTGACCGGCCGCACCGAGGAGAATATCGCGCTAGTCGAAGCCTATGCCAAGGAACAGGGCTTCTGGATCGACCCGTCGATCGAGCCGGTCTTTACCGACACGCTGGGGTTGGACCTGTCGACCGTCGTCCCCAGCCTCGCCGGCCCCAAGCGCCCGCAGGACCGCGTCTCGCTGCCGGAGGTTGACGATGTGTTCAACGCCGACATGGAAAAAACCTACAAGAAAGCGCAGCAGCGCGTGCCCGTAGAGGGCAAGGATTTCGACATCGGCGACGGCGACGTGACCATCGCCGCGATCACCAGCTGCACCAACACGTCGAACCCCGGCGTTCTCGTCGCCGCGGGCCTCGTCGCCAAGAAGGCGAACGAGCTGGGCCTCAAGCCCAAGCCATGGGTCAAGACCAGCCTTGCGCCGGGCAGCCAGGTCGTCACCGACTATCTCGAAAAGGCCGGCCTTCAGACGCATCTGGACGCGATCGGCTTCAACCTGGTCGGCTATGGCTGCACCACCTGCATCGGCAATTCGGGTCCGCTCGCCGAACCGATCAGCAAGGCGATCAACGACAACGGTCTGGTCGCCGCCGCCGTGATCTCGGGCAACCGCAATTTCGAGGGCCGCGTGTCGCCCGACGTGCGCGCCAACTTCCTCGCCTCGCCGCCGCTGGTTGTCGCCTATGCGCTGAAGGGCACGGTGATCGAGGATTTCATCACCACCCCGATCGGCACCAGCAAGGAAGGGGAAGCCGTTTACCTCAAGGACATCTGGCCCACCAATGACGAGGTCGCCACGACCATGGCGGGCTGCATGGACCGGGGCATGTTCCAGGCGCGCTACGCCAATGTCTACAAGGGCGACGCTCACTGGCAGGCCATCGAGGTGACGGGTTCGGACACCTACACCTGGCGCGCCGGTTCGACCTATGTCGCCAATCCGCCCTATTTCGAGGGGCTGAGCATGACGCCCGCGCCCGTCACCGACATTATCGCCGCCAAGCCGCTCGCGATCTTCGGCGACTCGATCACCACCGACCATATTTCGCCGGCCGGTTCGATCAAGGCGGACAGCCCGGCGGGCAAGTGGCTGATGGAGCATCAGGTCAGCAAGGCCGACTTCAACAGCTACGGCGCGCGCCGCGGCCATCATGAAGTGATGATGCGCGGCACCTTCGCCAATATCCGCATCAAGAACCAGATGCTGGACGGCGTCGAGGGCGGCCTGACGCTTTACAAGGGCGAGATTCTGCCGATCTACGACGCGGCGATGGCGCACAAGGCGGACGGCACGCCGCTGGTCGTGATCGGCGGCAAGGAATATGGCACCGGCTCCTCGCGCGACTGGGCGGCGAAGGGCACCAACCTGCTCGGCGTCCGCGCAGTCATCGTCGAGAGCTTCGAGCGTATCCACCGCTCCAACCTGGTCGGCATGGGCGTCCTCCCGCTCCAGTTCAAGAATGGCGAGACCCGCGAGACGTTGGGTTTGAAGGGCGACGACAGCTTCACGATCGAGGGCGTCGCTGACCTGAAGCCCCGGCAGGACGTGACGGTGAACGTCACCCGCGCCGACGGTTCGACCTTCAGCTTCGTGGCGCTCTGCCGCATCGATACCGTCAACGAGCTGGACTATTTCCTGAACGGCGGCATCCTCCAATATGTGCTGCGCAAGCTGGCGGCTTGATCGCGGTTCCAGCGACCGTAAGAAGGAAGGGCTTCTCCGGTAAGGAGGAGCCCTTTTCATGCGGGGGCCGAATGGCGCTGTTCGTTGAAATCGTCGGCTGGACCGGCGCATTGCTGGTGCTGGGCGCCTATGTCGGCGTCTCGACCGGCCGGCTTTCGGGTACGTCGCTGGCCTTCCAGCTCATGAATGCGATCGGCGCGGGCTTCTTCGTGCTCAATACCTGGTGGCATGGCGCGATCCCGTCGATGGCGCTCAACATCATCTGGAGCGCGATCGGTTTTGTCGCTCTGTGGCGGAGCCGCAAAGAGCGGCAAGTCCCCACGCCATAGCTGGGTTTGCCTACAGCCAAGAAAGGCTGGGCTGGTGTCGGCAGGGTTCATTGTCTATTCGTTCGGTCAGCAATGAAGAGAGCCTTGATCGTCCGTCATGTCCCGCGCGAAGGCGCGGCCGGTTATCTCCAGCCGATCGAGGCGGCGGGCTATCAGATTGACCGTGTCGATGTCGCCAGCGCCGATTTTGCCGATGTCGATCTGTGCAGCCCCGACCTGCTCATCATGATGGGTGGGCCGATGGGGGTCTATGAGACCGATCGCCATCCCTGGATCAGCCTCCAGATCGAGAAGCTGGCCGCGCGGCTCGCCGCCGACCGGCCAACGCTGGGCGTGTGCCTGGGCAGTCAGATGATCGCGGCGGCGCTCGGCGCGCCCGTCTATCCGGGTGGGCGGATGGAACTTGGCTTCGCGCCGGTCCAGCTGAACGCGGCAGGCGCGACCTCGCCGCTGCGCCATCTCGATACGGTGCCGGTGCTGCACTGGCACAGCGACACGTTCGACCTGCCGGCCGGGGTCGAACTGCTCGCCTCGACCGACAGCTATGCGCATCAGGCGTTCCGGCGGGGAAGCAACCTGCTGGCGCTGCAATTCCATGCCGAAATGGGCGAAGACCCGCGCTTCGAGGATTGGCTGACCCATTTCTGGGCCGATCTCGACACCGCCCGGCAATGCGTTAACGCGCTGCGGCGCGACCATGCGACCCATGGGCCGGGCGCGGTTGCGGCGGGGCGGGCGATGATCGGCGCATGGCTGGCCGACCTGCGCCCCTGAATATCTAGAATTCGACTTCCAGCTCGATCATCTCTTCCGGCTCGGCGCGGGCCGCGTCGATCCATTCGCGCATCAGCGGCCAGCTGTTGATCGTCTGGCAATAGGCGGCCGCGCTCTGCGATACCGGGACGGCATAGGTGAGGAAACGCTGCGCAACGGGGGCGAACATCGCGTCGGCGACAGTCGGCTTGTCTCCGAACAGCCAAGGGCCGCCATAGCTTTCGAGACATTCGCGCCAGATCGTCTCGACCCGGTCGATGTCGGGCTTCGCGCCCGAGAAGATCGGGAAGCGGACATGCCGCACCTTGAGGTTCATCGGCAGCGCGGAACGGAGGTTGGCGAAGCCCGAATGAATCTCGCCCGACACCGACCGGCAATGCGCGCGGGCAATCCGGTCGGCGGGATACATGCCCGCTTGCGGATACAGCTCATGCAGATATTCCGCGATCGCCAGCGTGTCCCAAACGCTTGCCCCTTCATGTGTCAGGCGCGGCACCAGCACGGACGGCGAGAGGAGCAGCAGTTCCGCGCGATTCTCCGGGTCGTCCAGGGCGACGATCGTCTCATGCACCTTCAGCCCCGCCAGCCGGCACAAAAGCCAGCCCCGGAGCGACCAGGACGAATAATTTTTACTGGACAGGGTGAGTTCCGCGACTGCCATGGCTTGCCTCCCGCTCTCTCCATTAACTCACATTTATGATGATGCGGTGCAACACAAAATGCATGTATAGCGTTTGTTTGGAACGGCCGATTCGGTTGGCGACGATGGTATAGGGCAAATTTACGACGATGCGGATGCTTTACAGCGGCTATCAGGCCTGGAACGACATGCTGCTTCCCGCCCGCCTCGGCGCGCAATGGGCGCTTGCCATGCGGGACCGGATGGGGCCGATGGCGGAATGGGCCATGCCGCGCCGTATGTTCGCCCTGATGGACGTGTTCCAGGGCGCGAAACTCACCCATCGCCGCCCCGCCTACGGCATCGACATGGTCCAGTGCGGCAATGCGCAGGTGCCAGTGCGGGAGGAGATCGCGATGGCGCTGCCCTTCGGCGATTTGCTTCACTTCGCCAAGGACGACGTCGAAACGCCGCAGCCCAAGGTGCTGGTGGTAGCGCCGATGTCAGGCCATTTCGCAACCCTGCTGCGCAGCACGGTTGCAACATTGCTCCAGGACCATGATGTCTACATCACCGATTGGAAGAATGCGCGCGACGTGCCGCTGGAGGCGGGGCGCTTCGGCTTCGACGACTATGTCGATTATGTGATCCAGTTCGTGCAGGAACTGGGCGAGGGCGCGCATATCGTGTCGGTCTGCCAGCCCTGCGTCCCCGCGCTTGCTGCCGTGGCGATGATGTCGGAAGATGGCGACAAGGCGACGCCGCGCTCCATGACGCTGATGGGCGGGCCGATCGATCCCAATGCCGCGCCGACCGCCGTCAACGACCTTGCCAACGAAAAGCCGATCGAATGGTTCGAGGAGAATCTGATCTCGGTCGTGCCCTTCCGTTACGCCGGGCGCGGGCGGGAGGTCTATCCGGGTTTCCTCCAGCTGTCGGCTTTCATGTCGATGAACCTGGAGCGGCACGGCGCGCAGCATCGCGAACTTTACCAGTTGCTGGCAGACGGCAAGAAAGTGGAGGCCGACAAGATCAAGGGCTTCTACGAGGAATATTTCGCCGTCCTCGACATGACCAAGGAATTCTACCTCGAAACCGTCGACATGGTGTTCCAGCGGACGTTGCTGGCGAAGGGGGAACTCACCGTGCGCGGGCGCAAGGTCAATCCCGGCGCGATCCGCAAGACCGCGCTGCTGACGGTGGAGGGCGAGAAGGACGATGTCTGCGCCGTCGGCCAGACCTCGGCCGCCCATGCGCTGTGCACGGGCTTGCGGCCGCATCTCAAGCGCCACCATCTCCAGCCGGGCGTCGGCCATTATGGCGTCTTTTCGGGCAGCAAATGGGAAAATCAGGTCTATCCGCAGGTGCGGAACATGATCCTGGCGATGAATTGAGACCGGGCTGCATTGACCAGGACTCCTCCTCTTCCGTTACAGAGGATCGGTGCGGAGTTGGGTTTTTGCGGAAGTTGCTGGATGGCCTGCGTACGCAACCAGTCATGGCGTGCCCGCTTGGCATAGGCCTTCTCAGCTTAGCTCGCGACAGGCTTTGGCGGCATCGATGGCCCGCTTATCGCGGCAGACGAGTTGGACGGCGGGCATCGTATTGAGGTTGGGCAGGGACAGTGTCAGCTTGCGGATCAGCTGACTGCCCTGATCGACGCGGAGGTCATGCCGGGGCCATGACCGACCTGCTCAACCCCCTCGACAGCGGGGCTCCTCTCCGTCTGGCCTCTGGCGAGCCACCTTCCCTTACCGGGAAGGAAGGCGCGTTCCTACGCTACTTCCGATACCCTTCCGCCGCGGCGCAGGCGAGCTTGTCGGCGCGTTCATTTTCGGAATGGCCTGCATGGCCCTTGACCCATTGCCAGGTGACCGTGTGCGGCGCGGCGGCGGCGATCAGCGCCTGCCACAGCTCGACATTCTTCACCGGCTTGTTGTCCGCCGTCCGCCAGCCGCGCTTCTGCCAGCCGAAGATCCATTTGGTGATGCCGTCCATCACATATTTGCTGTCGGTGTAGAGCGTTACCTTGCACGGCTTCTTGAGCTGCCCCAGCGCCTCAATCGCGGCCATCATCTCCATGCGGTTGTTGGTCGTCTGCGCCTCGCCGCCGGAAATCTCTCGCTCCGTCTCGCCGAAGCGCAGCACTGCGCCCCAGCCGCCGGGGCCGGGATTGCCCTTACACGCGCCGTCGGTGAAAATCTCGACCTGCGGAAGATCGCTCATGCGCCGAGCAGCTCCGCCGCGTCGGCCTGGGCGTAGAAGTCCAGCCGCCGCAGATAAGCAAGCGGGTCTTTCCGCGTCACCAGCGCGTCGGCGGGCGTGTTGATCCAGTCATAGGCGCGGGTCAGCAGGAAGCGCAAAGCCGCGCCCCGGCACAGGATCGGAAAGGCGGCACGCTCCGCATCGGTCAGGCCATGCGTCTCGCCATAGCCCGCGCCCAACGCCGCCGCCCGGTCGCCGAACCAACGCGCGCCGTCATGGCTGAACACCCAGGCGCTGTGCGTCACCGCCAGATCATAGGCGCGGATATCGGTGCAGCTGAAATAAAAGTCGATCAGGCCCGTGACCCGGTCCCCCAGCATCAGCACATTGTCCGGGAACAGGTCGGCGTGGATCACCGATTGCGGCAGGTCGGCCGGCCAGTGCGCGTCCAAAAAGGCTAGTTCTTGGCGCACCCGCTCGCCAAGCCCCGACGCGATCTGGTCGAAATCCGCGCCGCATTTGTCCGCTAGCCCATGCCAGCCTTGCTTGTCGAGCGCGTTTCGCCGGCTGCCGCCAAAGCCCTGCGCCGCGCGATGCAATTCGCCCAGCGCCGCGCCCGCCGCGCACGCCTGCGCCGGGGTCGGCTCGGTGACGCTGATGCCGGTCAGAAACTCGATCAGGCAGGCTGGGCGGCCGGCGAGCTGCTGCAAGCGCCGCCCCTCCCGATCGGCGATGAAGCGCGGGACGAGGCATCCGCGCGCGCCCAGATGATCGAGCAGATCCATGAAGAAGGGCAGGTCGGCCTCGTCCACCCGCTTTTCGTAGAGGGTCAGGATATAGCGGTGGCCGCGCCCGTCCGAGCCGGTGGTTTCCAGCAGATAATTGCTGTTCTCCACGCCCTCCGCAATGCCCTTCGCCGACACGAGCCGCCCGGCATCATAGCGGGAAAGGAAAGCGTCAATGTCCTCTGCCGGGACATGGGTATAGACCGCCATGGATCAGGCGGCCTCAAGCCCGCGCGGCAGTTTGAAGGCGATGCTTTCGCGCGCGGTTTCGATCTGTTCCTCGGTCACATCGAACCGTTCGGCGATGCGGTCCACGACCTCGCGCACCAATATTTCGGGGGCGGAGGCGCCGGCGGTCAGGCCCAGCGTCCGCACGTCGGCCAGCCAGTCGAAGTCGATCTCGTCCGCCCGCTGGATGAGGCGCGCGCGCGTGCCCTCGCGCTCCGCCACTTCGACCAGCCGCAGCGAATTGGAGCTGTTGGGCGCGCCGATGACGTAGAGCGCATCGCAGCGCGCGGCGATCGCCTTCACCGCCGTCTGGCGGTTGGACGTGGCGTAGCAGATATCCTCGCCCTTGGGCGCGGCGATGGTGGGAAAGCGCGTTTCCAGCACCGCGACGATCGCGGCGGTATCGTCCACCGACAGGGTGGTCTGCGTCAGGAAAGCGAGATTGTCGCGGTCGGCGGGCTGGAAGGCTTCGGCATCCTCGACCGTCTCGATCAGTGTCATTGAGCCTTCGGGCACCTGGCCGAAAGTGCCGATGACCTCGGGATGACCCCGGTGCCCGACGAACAATATGTGGCGGCCGGCATCGACCTGCCGCTCGGCCTGGCGATGGACCTTGCTGACCAGCGGGCAGGTGGCGTCGAGATAGTCGAGGCCGCGCTCCTCGGCCTTCGCCGGCACCGCCTTGGGCACGCCATGGGCGGAAAAGACGACCGGCACGCCGTCGGGCACCTGATCCAGTTCATCGACGAAGATCGCGCCCTTGGCCTTCAGCCCGTCCACCACATATTTATTGTGGACGATCTCGTGCCGGACATAGACGGGCGCGCCATATTTCTCGATCGCCTTTTCGACGATGATGATGGCGCGATCGACCCCGGCGCAAAAGCCGCGTGGCGCGGCGATCAGCAGGGTCATGGGGCGGCGGCTGGCGGGCGCTTGCGTCATGCTCCGGCGCTTAAGCCAATGTCGCCCGTGAAGAAAGAGCCTATAGGTTGCGCGGGGCCCGGGGGATGGATAAGGAAGCGCAAAGCGTCGGCCATGCGGCCCGATCGAAGGAATATGTGCCTAGTGAAACTGTCATCTGTAGCCCTGACCGCAATGCTGGCCCTGGCTCTGGCGGGCTGCTCGCGCCGGGGGGAGATTGATGCGTCGGGCGGCATCGTCGCGGTGCGGTCGGCCTGTCCGGTGGCGGCGATCCCGGCGCAGACCGGGGACATCACCTTGTTCAATCCGGCGGGCAGCACCGACGCGGCAGCGATCGATGTCGTGGCGAACATCACCAACCTGCGCTCGACCTGCGCCGATGGCGCGCAATTCTATACCGAGGCGAGCTTCACCGTGAATGCCCGCCGCAGCGACGCCAGCGCCGCGCGGCAGGTGACCTTGCCCTATTTCTCCGCCGTGGTGCAGGGCGGCACCAATGTCGTCGCCAAGCGGATCGGCCAGGTAACGCTCAATTTCGCGCCGGGCGACTATCGCGCCAGCGCGCAGGCGAAGGCGGGCTCCTATGTCAACAAGAGCGCGGCGACCCTGCCCGCCGACATCCAGGCAAAAATCGCCCAGAAGCGCAAGGCGGGCGACGCCGACGCCGCGATCGACCCCTTCGCCCAGCCCGACGTCAAGGCGGCGCTGCAACGCACCAGCTTCGAACTGCTCGTGGGCTTCAACCTGACTCAGGACCAGCTCCGATATAATGCGACGCGCTGACGCCCATTGAACCATATCCGTTCGGGCTGAGCGGCGGCGAAGGGCTGTTGACCAAAAGCCCGCAAGGAGCTGTTCCCCGGCGAACGCCGGGGTCCAGTTCCACGGTCTGAACTGGACCCCGGCCTTCGCCGGGGAACATGAAGCGCGCGGCAGCGCCTTTCTGTTTCAAGGAAAATTTCCGTGTCCCTTTACACCCGTTTCACCGCTCATCTCGACGCCGTGCTGGACGCGCTGGAGGCCGAAGGCGTGCTGCCCGCCGGCCTCAACCGCAAGCCCGTGACGGTCGAGCCGCCGCGCGACGCGAGCCATGGCGACCTTGCCACCAACGCGGCGATGGTGCTGGCCAAGCCTGCCGGCACAAACCCGCGCGCGCTGGCCGAGGTGATCGTCGCGAAGCTCCAGGCGCTCGATGAGGTCGAGAGCGCCGCCATCGCCGGCCCCGGCTTCATCAACCTCAGCCTCACCGACGCGACCTGGCGCGCGGAGCTGGCGGCGATCCATGCCGACGCCGATGAGTATGGCCGGTCGGACGCGGGGCAGGGCGTCACCGTCAATGTCGAATATGTCTCCGCCAACCCGACCGGCCCGATGCATATGGGCCATTGCCGGGGCGCGGTGGTGGGCGACGCGCTCGCGACGCTGCTGGAATATGCCGGGCATAAGGTGATCCGCGAATATTATATCAACGACGCGGGCGGCCAGGTCGACGTACTCGCCCGCTCGGCGCATCTGCGCTACCGGGAAGCGCTGGGCGAGGATGTCGGCGCGATCCCGGAAGGGCTCTATCCCGGCGACTATCTGGTGCCGGTGGGGAAGGCGTTGGCCGCCGAATATGGCGACCGCTTCATCGGCGCGCCCGAAGCCGATTGGCTGGTCCTGTTCCGCACCTTCGCCGTAGCGCGGATGATGGACATGATCCGCAGCGACCTGGCGTTGCTCGGCATCCATCACGACATCTTTTCGTCCGAAGCCGAATTGCAGGCGGCGGGCAAGCCCGATGAGGCCGAAGCCTGGCTGCGCGCGCATGATCTCGTCTATGACGGGGTATTGGAAGCGCCCAAGGGCGAATTGCCCGACGATTGGGAGCCGGTGGAATTGCCGCTGTTCCGCTCGACCAGGTTCGGCGACGATCAGGACCGGCCGATCAAGAAGTCAAACGGGGCATGGACCTATTTCGGCGCGGACATGGCCTATCATTTCCAGAAGGCGCAGTCGGCCGACCAGCTGATCGACATCTGGGGCGCGGACCATGCCGGCACGGTCAAGCGCATCCAGGCCGCCGTCGCCGCCCTGACGGAAGGGCGGGCGCGGTTCGACGTCAAGCTCATCCAGATGGTCCGCCTGCTGCGCGACGGCGAGCCGGTGAAGATGTCCAAGCGCGCCGGCAATTTCGTGACGCTGGCCGATGTCGTGCGCGAAGTCGGCAAGGATGTCGTCCGCTTCACCATGCTGACGCGCAAGGCCGATGCCCAGATGGACTTCGATTTCGCCAAGGTGGTGGAGGCGTCCAAGGACAATCCGGTCTTCTATGTGCAGTACGCTCATGCGCGGATTTCCTCGCTCGGCCGGCGCGCGGAAGAGGCGGGGCTTGATCTGCCCGCGCCCGACCTGTCCCTGCTTGGGACGGCGGAGCTGGCCCTTGTCAAGCTCGCCGCTCAGTTCCCGCGCGTGGTCGACGGTGCGGCGCAGGCCCGCGAACCGCACCGGATCGCCTTCTATCTCAATGACTTGGCCTCCGCCTTCCATGGCTGGTGGAATATGGGCAATGACGATCCCCGCGCCCGCGTCATTCTTACCGACGATCCGGCGCTCACCGCGACGCGGCTTTTCCTAAGTCGCGGAATAGGGCAGATTATCCGCAACGGGCTGGCGCTGATGGGCGTCACCGCTTTGACGGAAATGCAGTGAGGCGCTGAAGACTATGGGCGATTATGCGCGCGGACGGCTGGACCTCGATGATGAGGATCGCCTGCCCTGGCTCGAACCGGCGGTGGACGATACGGACGACGAGCGCATCTCGCCGCTGCGGTTGCTCGGCCTCATTCTGCTCGGCCTCGTCCTGATCGGCGCGGTGGTCGGCGGCGTCTGGCTGGTGAAGGACCGGACCGGGGGCGGCACGGCGGGCGAGGGCACGCTGATCGCCGCGCCGGCGGGCGACTACAAGATCGCCGCCAATGAGGCGGACGCCAAGAAGTTCGACGGCGAGGGCGATGCCAGCTACGCCGCGAGCGAAGGCGTCACGCGCGACGGCCGCATCGATCCCAGCCGCGTGCCCGAAGCGCCGATCACCGCGACCCGCCCCGCGCCCGCTCCGGCCAAGCCTGCGCCGACCAAGGCCGCGCCCAGCCTGACCGCGCGCGTCGCCGACGAATCGGCCGCGCGCCCCGCCGCCGCGCCCAGGGCGGTCGTTGGGGGTGGCCTGATCCAGCTCGGCGCATATGGCAGCGAAAAGGGCGCGAACGAGGCATGGGCGAAGCTCTCCAAGCGCTTCGCCTATCTCGCCCCGCTCGCTACCTCGGTCGAACCGGCGCAGGTCGGCGGCGGGACCGTCTATCGCCTGCGCGCCAGCGCCGGCGGGCAGGCGGCTATGATCTGCGGCAAGCTCAAGGTCGCGGGCGAAAGCTGCATCGTGGTGAACTGAGGCGCACAAAGCCCTTCGACAGGGCCGGCCGCAGCCGCTACCATCGGCCCCATGAAACCGGTAATCTTCGGCCTTTCCGGCGAGAATCTGACCGCTGATGAGCGCGCCTTCTTCGCAGAGGCGGAGCCGGCGGGCTATATCTTCTTCAAGCGCAACTGCGTCGATCGGGCGCAACTGCGCGCTCTGACCGACGATCTGCGAAGCCTGCATGGCCGCGACGACCTGCTCGTCATGATCGATCAGGAGGGCGGCCGGGTCGCGCGCATGCAGCCGCCGATATGGCCCGCTTTCCCCGCCGGCGCGGCGTTCGACCGGCTCTACGACCTCGCGCCGTCGAGCGCCATCGCCGCTGCGCGCGCCAATGCCCGCGCCATCGCGCTGATGCTGACGGAGGTCGGCATCAGCGTCGATGCGCTGCCGCTGCTCGACGTGCGGCAGGAGGGCGCGAGCGACATCATGGGCGACCGGACGCTGGGCGCCGACCCGATGCGCGTCGCCGCGCTGGGCCGCGCGACGCTGGAGGGGCTGGCCGAGGGCGGCGTCGTCGGTATCATCAAGCATATGCCGGGGCACGGCCGCGCGATGGTCGACAGCCATCATGACCTGCCGGTGGTGGACGCCAATCTCAACGCCCTCGAAACCGATCTCGCGCCGTTCCGCACGCTGCGGAACGCGCCGATCGGCATGACCGCCCATGTCGTCTATACCGAATGGGACGCCGAGCGGCCCGCCAGCCTGTCGCCCGCGATCATCGGCGAGATCATCCGCGACTCGATCGGGTTCACCGGGCTGCTGATGTCCGACGATCTCGACATGCAGGCGCTCAGCGGGACGATCCCCGATCGCGCCGCCGGCGTGGTCGCGGCGGGATGCGACCTCGCGCTCAACTGCTGGGGGCGGATGGACGACATGATCGGCATCGCCGAGCGGCTGCCCGACATCACCGACGTCTCTCGCGCCCGGCTCGACCGCGCCATGACGTCGGTAACGTGCGGCGCGGACCAGCCGCCGATCGAAGAGTTGCTCGCAACCCGCGACACGCTGCTGGGGCTGGTGCCGGCTTGAGGGTGAAGGCCAACTCATTCCTCCCCTGTAAGGGGAGGGGGACCACGAAGTGGTGGAGGGGTGTCCCGCTCTCGATAGGGCGACACCCCTCCGTCAACCCTTCGGGTTGCCACCTCCCCTTGCAGGGGAGGATGTAAATGGACGACCTCTTCACCAGCCCGGCCGTCCCCTCGCCGCACACCCTCACCGTCAGCTTCGACAGCTGGGAGGGGCCGCTCGACCTGCTGCTGACGCTCGCACGGGGGCAGAAGGTCGATTTGCGCGAAATCTCCATCCTCGCGCTCACCGAACAATATCTCGCCTTCATCGACAGCGCGCGGCAGCTGAAGCTGGAACTGGCCGCCGACTATCTCGTGATGGCGGCGTGGCTCGCTTACCTCAAATCCGCGCTGCTGCTGCCCAAGGCCGAGCAGCCCGATCCCAGTCCCGAGGAATTGGCGCTCCGCCTGCAATTGCGGCTCCAGCGGCTCCACGCCATGCGCGACGCCGCCGCCCGGCTGATGGCGCGCGACCGGATCGGCCGCGACGTGTTCCGCCGCCGCGCGCCCGAAGGGCTGCGCCTCGTCCGCAAGGCGCAGTGGCAGGCGAGCCTCTATGACCTCATCGCCGCTTACGGCCAGGTGCGCGCCCGCACCCGCACTGTGGTTCACACCATCGCGGTGCGCCCGGTGATGACCCTTGATGAAGCGATCCAGCGGGTCGGGTCGCTCGTCGGCGCGGCGCTCGACTGGACCCGGCTCGAAGCCTTCCTGCCGCCCGCGCTCGACCCGGAGCGGGCCAAGTCGGCGCTGGCAAGCAGCTTCGTCGCGGCGCTGGAACTGGCGCGACAGGGGCGGCTGGAGATCGACCAGGCGGCGATCTTCGCGCCCATCTATCTGCGTGCGCACCAGCCCGCCGACCCGGCGGGGCCGCTGCTATGACGCAGGAACCCGACGATTTCCGTCGCGCGGTGGAGGCGGCCCTGTTCGTGGCGGAAGCGCCGCTGACGCCGGCCGACCTCAAGCTGCATGTCGGCGAGGCGGGCGATCTGAACGCGGCGCTCGCGGCGCTTCAGGCCGATTATGCCGGGCGCGGCGTCAACCTGGTCGAGCGGGGCGGGCGCTGGCATTTCCAGACCGCCGCCGATCTCGCCCATATATTGCGCCGCGAGAAGGACGAGATGCGCCGCCTGTCCCGCGCGGCGATGGAGACGCTGGCGATCATCGCCTATCATGAGCCGGTCAGCCGCGCCGAGATCGAGGCGATCCGCGGCGTTCAGGTCGCCAAGGGGACGCTCGACGTGCTGATGGAGGCGGGCTGGGTCCGCCCCGCTGGCCGGCGCGAAGTGCCGGGCCGTCCGCTCATCTACGCGACCACGCTCGAATTTCTGTCACATTTCGGGCTTAGCAGCCGGCGGGACTTGCCGGGGATGGACGATCTGCGCGCCGCCGGCCTGCTCGATCCGGTCGATCTGGCGCTGGAGGGTCTGGCCGGCCAATCCGTTCTGGAAAATGACGATGAAGAGGCCTAGATAGGGCTTCTGCTAGGAGTATTGAAAAATGGGTTCCTTTTCGCTGATGCACTGGGTGATCGTGCTCCTGGTCGTCATGCTGCTGTTCGGTGGCGGCCGCATTTCCGGCCTGATGGGTGACGTTGCCAAGGGCATCAAGAGCTTCAAGAAGGGCATGGCCGAGGACGACGAGGTGACGCCCGCCAAGCCCGCGACCCGTATCGAGGGCCATCGCGTGCCGGAGCAGGACGCGCCGACGCCGACCGAAGAAAAGACCAAGGCCTGATCGCGCGCATACCGGGGCGATAGGCGCGCATGTTCGGGATCGATTCGACCGAGCTTCTGGTGATCGTGATCATCGCGGTGATCGTGATCGGGCCGAAGGACTTGCCGCGCGCGCTTTACAAGGTTGGGCAACTCGTCGGCAAGGCGCAGGGCATGGCCCGCCATTTCCGCACCGGCATCGACGCAATGGTGCGCGAGGTCGAGCTGGAGGAACTGGAAAAGAAATGGGCGGCGCAGAATAAACGCATCATGGACGAGCATCCGCCCGAGACCGTGCCCGGTGCTCTGCCCGCGCCGATCGAGACGGAAAGCCCCGCCTTCGTCGCGCAGTCCGCGCCGGTGGAAGAAGCTCCGGCCGATCCCCCGGCCTTCGTGGCCCAATCCGCGCCTGTTGCGCCGACCGTCACCCAAGGCCCGCCTTATCTGGCCGAAGCCCCGCATAAGGGCGACGCCGCGGCATGATAAGCGACATTGACGACAGCAAGGCGCCGCTGCTCGACCATCTGATCGAATTGCGCAGCCGCCTCCTCAAATGCGTCTATGCGCTGGTGATTACCGGGGCATTCTGCTTCTATTTTTCCGAACAACTGTTCGCGGTGCTGGTCCATCCGCTGAAAGAAGCGTTCGGCGACGGCGGCGGGAAGCTGGTCTATACCAAGCTGTACGAAGCCTTTTTCGTGCAGGTGAAGATCGCTTTCTTCGGCGCTTTCTGCCTGTCCTTCCCGATCATCGCCAACCAGCTCTGGGCCTTCGTCGCGCCGGGCCTCTACGCGAAGGAGAAGAAGGCGCTGCTGCCCTTCCTCGTCGCGACGCCCTTCCTGTTCGGCCTGGGGGCGAGCCTTGCCTATTTCGTGGTGATGCCCACCGCCTTCCATTTCTTCCTGGAATTTCAGGGGAACAGCAGCGGCCTTTCGGTCGAGGCGCTGCCCAGCGCCGACGCCTATCTCGGCCTCGTCATGCAGTTCATCCTCGCTTTCGGCATCAGCTTCCTCATGCCGGTGCTGCTGATGCTGCTCAACCGCGCCGGTTTCGTCACCCGCGCGCAGCTTATCGGCCTGCGCCGCTACATGATCGTCGCGGCCTTCGTGCTGGCGGCGGTGCTGACCCCGCCCGATGTCGTGTCGCAGCTCATGCTGGCGATCCCGCTGCTGTTACTCTACGAAATCACGATCGTCGCCATCTGGTTCACCGACCGCCGACAGGCCAAAGATGAGGTGGAAGAGGCGGCGGCCTGATCCGCGCCACCAAAAAAGACCCGCCGGAGACCGGCGGGCCAATGCTAGGGGACTTTTGAAACTGGGGTAGTCGCTGCTCAGTCGGCCGCGTCCTCGACCGCCTTGCCGGCGCTCTGCACGTCCTTGCCCGCGCCTTCGACCGTGTTGCACGCCGCGACCATCAGCGAGCCGGTGAGCAGCAGAGCGGCCAGGATCTTCTTCGTCATGGAAAATCTCCTCAAAACTTGGGTGACCGCCCGTGGCGGTGACACAGCCAAGAACCCGCGCCCGTCCATTCCGTTCCGGTGCCGGAAAGATAATGATTTTGCTGGAAAAATTGCCCTGAAAAAGTCTGAGCCCGGAACGCGTCGGGGGGGGAGACGTTCCGGGCTCATATTTTGCGGATAGCAAGAGCGGGGGGCAAAAGATTTGCTATCCGAAATGTAGAACCCCCAAGGCCGCGGATCGGTTCCCGCGCCGACGAGAAAAATGAAAATAATTTATCCGGCTGATTCCAGCTACTTCGTTGGTTAGCGGGGATTAAGTCGGAAAAAAACGCGGATATCAGATGAGCGGGCGTCCGCTATTGCGATATTCCGGCCGGATCGTGGACTGCGGCAAGCCGTCGTCGACCGGCAGTGGAACCGGCGGCGGGCTCCAGCCCCGCGCGGCGGGAACGGATGGCGCGGCGAAGAGCGGCGCGGGCGGCGCGAGCAGTTCGGCAGGCGCACGAACCGGACGGGCGGGCCAGCTGGTGCGCGCCGGGCCGGAGATCGTCTCCCGCCCCAGATAGATGTCGCGGAACGCCGCCTCGGTGCCGTTGAACCCCGGATTGCGGTAGAAGATATGCGCCCCGATCACCGCCACGGCGCGCAGGCTGCCCGACCAGTCGGGCCGAACCGCCAGCGTATGATAATGGGTCGCAAGCCCGACCGGCGCATAGACCTGGCCCGCCAGCGCATCGGCCGCCACCCGGCGCGCCCGCGCCCAGGCGGCCGCCATCGGCACCCGCGCCATCGCCCCGTCGCAGCTGAAGGTGAACTGGCAGCGGAAGTCGGTCCGTTCCGACCCCTGATAGACGACGCCGCAGACCGTGTTCGGCCAGAGCGGGCTCCGCACCCGGTTCAGCACCACCTGGGCGACGGCGCGTTGCCCATCTTCGGGCTCGTTGCCCGCTTCATAATAAATAGCCGATGTCAGACAGTTGAGCGCGCGATAGCTGTCAAGTGCGGTGACGCCCCGGAACACCGCCGCCGGCGCGGCCTTGACCGCGTCCAGCCCCAGCACATGCGCGGTCTTCACCGTTTCGACCCCCGGCGCGGGATCGAACGCCCCCTCGGCGAAGAAGAAGGCCGATCCGGGGAAGTTCGCGTCCGACTCCTCAGCCGGGTCGATCACGGCGCGCGCGTCACCGCCGTCCAGCATGTCGAGCGGCGCTGCGGTGATGAGGCGCGGCGCGACGAGCAGCGCCAGCGCGATAGCGATGATCGCGCCGCGCCCCTTCCACCCGCTCAAGCCCTTAAAAAACCGCACCAATCACCCGGTCGCTGCATCGTCCCAGACCGGCCCTTACACCAAAGGCCGCCGCGCTGCTGCCCCGCATTTGCCGCTGTGCCGCGATGGGACGGCGCGCGCGGCAAAGGTTAAAATCACCCCTTGGCCCCCGCCATCATTCGCTTGCTTGGCAAAGCCGCGCCGCCTCCGCTATGCGAAGGACCATGCTGCTTCATCCCGATAGCCTCGCCCTTATCGGCAACACGCCGCTCGTCCGCCTCGCCGGCCCGTCGCAGGAGACCGGCTGCGACATTTTCGCCAAATGCGAATTCGCCAATCCCGGCGCATCGGTGAAGGATCGCGCGGCGCTGTTCATCGTCAACGACGCCGAAGAGAAGGGGCTGCTCAAGCCCGGCGGGACGATCGTCGAGGGGACGGCGGGCAATACCGGCATCGGCCTGGCGCTGGTCGCCAATGCCAAGGGGTACAAGACGATCATCGTCATGCCCGAAACCCAGAGCCGGGAGAAGATGGATACGCTCCGGGCTTTGCGCGCCGAACTGGTGACGGTGCCAGCCGCCGCCTATTCCAATCCCGGCCATTTCGTCCACACCAGCCGCCGCATCGCGGAGGAGACGGACAATGCGATCTGGGCCAACCAGTTCGACAATATCGCCAACCGCAAGGCGCATATCGTCGGCACCGCCGAAGAAATCTGGACGCAGATGGAGGGGCGCGTGGACGGCTTCACCTGCGCGGCCGGCACCGGCGGCACGATCGCGGGCGTGGGCCTGGGCCTCAAGGCCAAGGATGAGGCGATCGTCATCGCGCTCAGCGACCCCCACGGCGCGGCGCTCTACAATTATTACGCCCATGGCGAATTGAAGGCGGAGGGCAGCAGCGTCGCCGAAGGAATCGGCCAGGGCCGCATCACCGCCAATCTGGAGGGCGCGCCGATCGATACCCAGTTCCGCATCTCCGACGAAGAGGGGCTGCACTGGGTCAACCGCTTGCTGAGCGAGGAAGGGCTGTGCCTCGGTCTCTCGTCCGGCATCAACGTCGCGGGCGCGGTGGCGCTGGCGAAGCAGTTGGGGCCGGGCAAGCGGGTCGTCACGATCCTGTGCGACACCGGCTTCCGCTATCTTTCGACCCTCTACAACCGGCAATGGCTCGAATCTAAGGGCTTGACGGTTTTCCCCTGGCTGGCGCAACATAGCTGAATCCGTGGCATCCGCCGGGGCGAATGAGAGAATAGGGTTGCATGGCTGAGACACCCCGCCGACAGGAAGGGTTGCAGCGCGTCCAGATCGGCCTCACTGGGCTGGCGGGCGTCGTGCTGCTCGTCGGCCTCGCCAATATCGTGATCGAAAAGGCGCGGATCGACGACGCGACGCAGCCGCCGCCGGTCGTCCCTACGCTCACCCAGAACGCCGTGTCGGCGAAGGATCCCCTGGCTGAACTGGGCGTCCAGCCCGCGCCCGAGCAGACGCCGATCGTCCCCGACCTTCAGCCCGACCCCAATATCCGCAACCGCGACGCGCAGCAGCAGCGCTGAGCATGGCCGCGCTGCGCCGGGGGCTCGGGCGCTTCCTCTGGCTCTGGCTGCCGACGCTTGGCATATTCCCGGCCGGTCTCCGCCGCGCCTGGATGACCGGGCAGACCGATCCGTGGGACTGGAGCATCGCCGCCGCGCTGGTGCTGGCGGTGGTCGGAGTGATGCGCCGAAAAGATAGCGCGGCGCTCGTCTGGGTGGCGCTGGGCAGCGCCGGGATGGTGCTGATCTTCTGCGCGGTAGCGGCGGGGCGTGGGCCGGAGGCCAGCGCTGCGCTAGGGCTGCTCGCCGTAGCTCTGACTGCGACATTCGCTGGCGCGCGGCTGCGGTCGGTGGTCGGCGTTGGGCTGCTTGCTGTCAGCGCGCTGCTCCTCTGGCGCGGGCCGTCCCAGCCGGTCCAGCCTGTCCCGGATCGTCCCGGCCTTGCCGTCGTCACCGCGCTGCCGCTGTTCTGGGATGAGGCGGGCGAGCGGCGCGACGCGCCGATCCTGTCGCTGCTGCGCACCCGCTTCAATGTCGAGCCGCTCGACGATCCGGCGCGGTTGCCCGAAACAGGCGCGCGCCGCCTCTTGCTGGCGCAACCGCGCGCGCTGACGCCCGCGCAGATGGTGGCGATCGACCGCTGGGTGCGCGGGGGCGGCCGGGCCTTGGTGCTGGCGGACCCGATGCTGCGCTGGCCCTCCGACCTGCCGATCGGCGATCGCCGCCGGCCGCCGGCTGTCAGCCTGCTCGAGCCGCTTCTGACACGGTGGGGCTTTGCGCCGGGGGCGCCAGAAAGCGCAGAAACTCGCCAATTCTTGCCCAGCCGAGCATTGCTCGTCCTGTCAGGCTATGATCGCGATACGCCTGTGACTCAATGGGTTGGGCAGGGGGCCGTAACCCTGCTGGGCGATGCGGATGCCATCGATGACCGGCTCTGGCTGGCCGATCCGGCCCGGCCGCTCGACCCGCGCGTGTGGAGCGCGGACACGCCTGCGCTGCTGGTGCGATGGCTCGATGGCGCGCCGCTCGGCGAGCGGCGCTGGATGCGCGCGCTGCCCGATGTGCTCGCGGGGGTTCGCGGCGCGCTCCTGGCCGGGACGATCTGGGCCATCCTGGGCGCGCTGCTGCTGCCGCGTGTTTCGGCGCTTTTTGAGGCCCGTGCCGGACCAGCGCGAACCAGGAGAAAAGGACAAGAAAACAACTGATCCCGTTTCTGACCTGCTTCTCCCTTCTCTACCCAAAAAATCCCTTCCCACTTCGCCTCATGCTTGGTAGGTAACCGGCATTGGGGTTTTCAGGCGTCGATCAGTCCTGGGGCTCGGAGTCGTGATCGCGATTCCGGCGGCGGGAAGTCTGTGCCCCATCGAAAAGGGGCCACTTTTCACCGTGTCGGACGCCATTCTCTATTCGGGCAACG
Source organism: Sphingobium sp. (assembly GCF_036170395.1). Lineage (GTDB taxonomy): Bacteria > Pseudomonadota > Alphaproteobacteria > Sphingomonadales > Sphingomonadaceae > Sphingobium. Next base: position 16,632 of record NZ_JAVHPD010000046.1, on the reverse strand, counting down.
CATTCAGCGTCGCGGACGGCAAAGGCCGGTTCGTGCTGCCCCTGGAGATGCGGAAACTCGTCGTTCAGGCTAGCGCCGGCGCCAACAAACTCTGCCTGTCCATCCATCTCGACAATGGCTGCGCCACCGGATTTGGGTTGTCGCACAAGCAGTTCCTGTTCGACGAGGTCGAGGAACTGGAGCGGCTGGCGCGCGAGGCGGGGCGCGACTTCAATGGCGATCTGGAGCGCGAGAATCGCCTCGGCATGATCGAGGACGTGAATTTCGACGATGGCGGCCGCTTCTTCCTGCACCCCGATATCAAGGACGAAGCGGGCATCACCGACGCGGTCTTTTTCTACGGCGTAGGCCGCTATTTCCAGATCTGGAAGCCCGAGCGGCTGGTCGAAAGCTCGGATCGCCCGGCGCTGATCCGTAACAAGGTGAAGCGCTGGATCGAAGCGCGCGCTGCGGGAGCCACCAAGTGAGCGCGCCCGCGTCCGCCGCCGCGCCGCACATCCCCGTTCTCCTCGATGAAGTGCTCGACGCCCTCGCCATCCGCTCCGGTGAGGTTCATGTCGACGGCACGTTCGGGGCGGGCGGATACTCCAGCGCCATGGCGCGCGCCGGCGCCCGCGTCTTCGCCTTCGATCGCGACCCCGATGCGATCCGCGAAGGGCAGGCGCTCGCGCAGGCGCAAGGCATCACCCTCATCCCCGGCGAATTTTCGCGGATGGAGTCGCTGCTCGCCGAGCGGGGCGTGGACAAGGTCGCCGGCATCACGCTCGACATCGGCGTCTCCTCGATGCAGCTCGACCGGGCGGAGCGGGGCTTTTCCTTCCAGGCCGATGGCCCGCTCGACATGACCATGGCGCAGAGCGGGATGAGCGCCGCCGATTTCCTCAACACCGCCCCGGAAGAGGAGATCGCCGACGTCATCTATCGCTATGGAGAGGAGCCGCGCTCGCGCCGCGTCGCCCGCGCCATCGTCGATGGGCGCCCGCTGGAGCGCACCAGCCAGCTCGCCGCCGTGGTGCGCCGGGCGCTCGGCCACAAGCCGCACGACAAGAAAGACCCGGCCACCCGCACCTTCCAGGCGGTCCGCATTCACGTGAACCGCGAGCTGGAGGAGCTGGAGCGCGGGCTGGAGGCGGCCGAGGCGCTGCTGGAGGCGGGCGGCCGGCTGGCGGTCGTCACCTTCCACAGTCTGGAAGACCGGATCGTCAAACAATTTCTCCGCAACCGCAGCGGCGGCGAGTCGGGGGGCTCGCGTCATCTGCCCGAACGCGCGGCCGCCGCCGCGCCGACCTTCGCCAAGCCCGCCAAGGCGGTGCGCGCAAGCGAGGCCGAACTGGCGCGCAACCCCCGCGCCCGGTCCGCCACGCTGCGCAGCGCCGTCCGCACCGTTGCTCCCGTCCCCCCGTCCGCCCGGAGTGTCCGCGCATGATCGCCGTCAAGAGATTGCAGAGCCTGATCTGGGTGATCCTGGTCGCGCTGGGCGCGCTCGGGGCCTATATGGTGTCCTTGAAGGTCGCCACGGAGCGCAACGACCTGATGAAGGTGCGCGCGCAGATCGCCAGGGCCAAGGCCGACATCCGCTATCTGGAGACCGAATTCAGCGCCCGCGCCTCGATGCGGCAGCTCGAAAGCTGGAACCAGCACGACTTTCTCTATGCGACGCCCACGGCGCAGCAATATCTGGGCGGGGAGCAGGCGCTCGCGCATCTCGACGGGGTGCAGCCCAACGGTCCGGATTATGTCGCGCCGCCGGTGATGGTGGCGATGGTGGAGACGCCGGCCGACCTGCCTTCCGCGCCGCAGAAAGCGCCCGAAAGCCCCGCCGCGACCCAGATCCGCAGCGACATCGCCGTCATCCGCGAAGCCCATGCCGCCGACAATGTCGACAAGCTGGAAAAGCCCGCGAAGCGCGATCCGGTGCAACAGGCCAAAGCCGACGCAGACGTTAGCAAGCCCAACCCGATCGCGCGCAAGGCGGAGCGGATGGCGATGCTCGACGCCAAGCTGCTCGACGACAGCACGCTCGGCGATCTCACCGCGCGGGCTGCGCGCGAAAAACGGAAAGGGGCGCGCTGATGGCGACGATCATCGTCCAGCCCGGCGGCGCGCGCGCGGGTCGCCAGCGGGTCAGCCTGACCGCGATCGCGCACAACCGGCTGATGCTGCTGCTGATCCTGTTCATGGCAATCACCGCCATCCTGATCGGCCGCCTGGCCTGGGTCGGCGTGTTCACGCACGGGGCGGCGGGCGACGATGTGCTGTCAGCCTTTGTCCCGGCCCGCGCCGACATTGTCGATCGCAACGGCGTGCCGCTGGCGCGCACGATGGACGCCTATTCGATCGCCGTGCGCCCGCACAAGCTGATCGGCGAGCCCGCCGAACTCGCCCGCAAGCTGCACGAAATCTTCCCTGACGAGCCGGAAGCCGCCTTCTACAAGAAGCTGTCCGGCAAGGGCTGGGCCTATCTGCGTCGCCGCGCGCTGCCCGAGGAAGTGGCGGCGGTGAATGCGCTGGGCGAGATCGGCATCGAATTCCCCCGTGAGAAGGAGCGACTCTATCCGCAGCGCTCGCTCGCCGCCCATGTGCTGGGCTTTGCGCCCAATAGCGAAGGCACGGGCGGCATGGGGGTGGAGGCGGCCTTCAACGACCGCCTGATCGACCCGGCGCTGCGCGGCAAGCCGTTCGCCCTGTCGATCGACAGCCGGGTTCAGGGCGCGCTGGAAAGCGAGCTTTATGCCCAGATGGTGGCGCACAATGCCAAGGGCGCGGGCGGCATCATCCTGGACGCCAATAGCGGCGAGATCATCGCCATGGCGTCGATTCCGGTGTTCGATCCCAACAAGCTGCAAAATTACGCTGGCAAGAAATGCAGCGACTCGCCGCTGTGCAACCATATTGTCCAGGCGCGCTACGAACTGGGATCGACCTTCAAGCCGCTGTCGATCGCGACCGCCATGGACCGCGGCGTCGTCACCTCGATGAGCAAGCGCTATGACGCCACCGCGCCGCTCGCCGTCGCCGGCTTCCGCATCAAGGACGACCATCCGCTCGGCCGCTGGATCAACGTGCCCGAAACGCTGGTCCACAGCTCCAATATCGCCACCGCGCGCATCGCCGACGAAATGGGCGCGCAGCCGATGCAGGACATGTTCCGCAGCCTCCATTTCGACCAGCGCGCGCCGATCGAGCTGAAGGAACGGGCGGGCACGCTTTGGCCGACCAACTGGGGGCGGATCACGACGATGACCGTGTCCTACGGCCATGGCATCGCCGTCACCCCGCTGCATCTCGCGAGCGCCTATGCCGCCCTGGTGAATGGCGGGCTGTGGCGGCCCGCGACGCTCCGCAAGCTGGAGCCCAGCGAGGTGCCAGCAGGCCGCCGCGTCTTTTCCGCCGCCACCAGCGCGCGGATGCGCCAGCTGTTGCGGATGATCGTGGCGGCGGGTACAGGGCGAAGCGCCGACGCCAAGGGATACCGGGTGGGCGGCAAGACGGGTTCGGCAGAAAAGCCCGAAGAGGGCCGCTACAACAAGAGTTCGCTGGTGACGACTTTCGCGTCCGCCTTTCCGATGGACAATCCCCGCTATGTCGTGCTCGCGATGATGGACGAGCCCAAAGGTAACGCCCAGACCTTCGGCCTGCGCACGGCGGCGTGGACCGCCGCGCCGGTGGTCAAGCGCGTGATCGAGCGCACCGGCCCGATGCTGGGTGTGATGCCAGACGAGCGGCGCGACGTCGACATATCCGACCTGATGCCGCTGCTGCACGGCGACAAGGAGAAGGAATGATGCGCCTCGGGTCGCTGATCGAGGGGCTGGGTGTCGAGGCTGGCGCTGGCCTCGACATTCCTGTTTCGGGCTTCGCGATCGACAATCGCAAGGTCGCGCCGGGCACCGTGTTTGGCGCGTTCCAGGGGCTGCGCGTCAATGGCGAGGATTTCATCGCCGACGCGGTGCGGGCCGGCGCGGTTGCAGTCGTCGCCCGGCCGGAGGCGAAGGTGGAAGGCGCCATCCACATCGCCCATGCCAATCCTCGCCGCCTGTTCGCGCTGATGGCGGCGCGCTATTTCGCGCCCTTCCCGGACGTGACGGTCGCTGTCACCGGCACCAATGGCAAGACCAGCACGGTCGAACTGACCCGACAACTGTGGCGGATGCTGGGGCACAAGTCGGCCTCGATCGGCACGCTGGGGGTCACTACCTCGGTCGATCAGGTGTCGACGGGCCTTACCACGCCCGATATCGTGACGTTCCTCGCCAACATGGCGGGTTTGAAGCGCGAGGGCATCACCCATGCCGCGTTCGAAGCGTCGAGCCACGGCCTCGACCAGTATCGCACCGAGGGGCTGCCGGTCGCGGCCGGCGCCTTCACCAACCTGTCGCGCGACCATCTCGATTATCATGGCGACATGGACGCCTATTTCGACGCCAAGATGCGGCTGTTCGACGAAGTGGTGAATGCCGATGGCCACGCCGTCATCTGGGCGGACGACGAATGGTCGGCCAAGGCAATCGCGCGCGCTACGAAGCGCGGATTGCGTCTGCTGAGCGTAGGAGTGCAGGGGCAGGGACTTCGGCTCGTCAGTCGCACGCCGACACAGTTGGGGCAGACTCTGGAAATCGAGGCGGACGGCAAAAGCTACAAGGTCAATCTGCCGCTGATCGGCGCCTATCAGGCGGCCAATGCGCTGGTCGCGGCCGGCCTCGTCATTGCGACGGGTGGCGATATGTCCAAGGTGCTGGAACTGCTCGGGCGCGTCCAGCCGGTGCGGGGGCGGCTGGAGCGGGCGGTCATCACCCGGGCGGGCGCGCCGGTCTATGTCGACTATGCCCACACGCCCGACGGGCTGCGCGCCGCGATCGAGGCGCTGCGGCCGCATACGCGCGGGCGGCTCATCACGCTGTTCGGCGCAGGGGGGGATCGCGACGCGGGCAAGCGCCCGCTGATGGGCAAGGTCGCCGCCGAGCTGTCCGACCATGTGATCGTGACCGATGACAATCCCCGCTCTGAAGAACCTTCCGCCATTCGCGCCGCCGTGCTGGCGGGCGCGCCGGATGGTGAAGAAATCGGCGGCCGCCGCGCCGCCATCGCCGCCGCGATTCAAATGGCGGGTGCGGACGACATCGTCCTGCTGGCGGGCAAGGGGCATGAACAGGGCCAGATCATCGGCGACCGCGTGCTGCCGTTTGATGACGTGACCGTCGCGCGGGAGTGCGCGGGGTGATGCAGTGCGCGCAAATCAATCCGTTCGCCCTGAGCGAAGTCGAAGGACTCGGCCGACCGGTAGGGAGGCTACTTCGCTGCGCTCAGTGGAGGGCTTCGACAGGCTCAGCCCGAACGGCTTTCCGGGTTCAATGATGCCGCTCTGGACCTCGGCCGAGATCGCTGAAGCCACGGGCGGCGCCGCGTCGGCGCCGTTCGCCGTTTCGGGCGTCGCCTTCGACAGCCGCGAGGTCGGCCCTGGCGACCTGTTCGTCGCGATGAAGGGCGAGACGACCGACGGCCACAAATTCGTCGCCAAGGCGTTCGACCAGGGCGCGGCCGGCGCGATCGTCAGCAGTCCGGTCGATCATCCCCACATTCTCGTCCCCGACAGCGCCGCCGCGCTCGAGGCGCTGGGCAAGGCGTCGCGCAGGCGGATGGCGGGCAAGGTGATCGGCGTCACCGGATCGGTCGGCAAGACCGGCACGAAGGAGGCCTTGTTCCAGGCGCTGGACCGCGCCGCGCCGGGCCAAGCCCACCGATCGGTCAAAAGCTACAACAACCATGTCGGCGTGCCGCTCAGCCTCGCGCGGATGGCGCGTGACAGCGCCTATGGCGTGTTCGAAATGGGCATGAACCATGCCGGCGAACTCGCCGCGCTCACCCGGCAAGTGCGGCCCCATGTCGCGATCGTTACCGCGATCGCGCCCGCCCATATCGAATTTTTCGGCACCGAAGCGAAGATCGCCGAGGCGAAGGCGGAGATATTCGAGGGGCTGGAGCCCGGCGGCACCGCGATCATCCCCTATGACAGCCCGCATGTGGCGCTGCTCTACAACAAGGCGGAGCGCCATGCCGCGCGCATCCTGACCTTCGGCATGAGCGGCGAGGCCGATGTCCGGGCGATCGAAGCGGTGCCGGCGCCGGGGGGCGGCAGCCTGGTTACGGCGCGACTGCCCGACGCCGAACTCTGCTTCACCATTGCCGCGCCCGGCGACCATTGGGTGTCGAATGCGCTCGCCGTGCTGGCGGCGGTGGAGGCTGTGGGGGGCGATCTTGCTGCCGCCGGCCTCGCGCTCGCGGAAATGCCGGGCCTGCCGGGGCGGGGCGAGCGCCGCATTTTGCCGGTTGCGGGCGGCGAAGCGCTGTTGATCGATGAGAGCTACAACGCCAATCCGCTCTCCATGGCGGCGACCCTGAAGCAGCTCGGCCGTGAGAAGGCCGACCGGCGCATCGCCATTCTCGGTGGAATGCGCGAGCTGGGCGACCAGAGCGCCTCGCTCCATGCTGGCCTCGCCGCGCCGATCGAGGGCGCCCAAGTCGATTATGCCATATTGGTCGGAGACGAGATGCAGCCGCTCGCCAGCGCACTCGGCGCCGTGCCCCACGCCCATGTGCCCGACACCGCCTCGGCCATCCCTCTCATCCAGAATGAAATGCGCGCGGGCGACGCGATCCTGGTCAAGGGCTCGAACGGGGTGGGCCTCTCCCGCCTCGTCGCCGCGCTTGCCGACGCCGCCCGCGACGGAGATAGTAACTGATGCTCTACTGGCTTGCCCAGACGCTTGATTTCGCGGGGGTGTTCAACCTCGTCCGCTATCTGTCCTTCCGCGCGGGCGCGTCGATCTTTACCGCGCTCGTCATCGGCCTTGTCATCGGCCCGAAATTCATCGGCTGGCTGCGCGTGCGCCAGGGCAAGGGCCAGCCGATCCGCGACGACGGCCCGCAAAGCCACCTCGCCAAGCGTGGCACGCCGACAATGGGCGGCCTCATGATCCTGACCTCGATGGTCGCCTCGGTGCTCCTGTGGATGGACCTCAGCTCCATCTATGTCTGGGCCTGCCTGTTCGTGACGCTGGGATTCGGCGCGATCGGCTTCCTCGACGATTATGACAAGGTGACGAAGGCCAGCCACAAGGGGCTGTCGGGCAGGATGCGCCTGCTGTTCGAGTTCCTGATCGCCGGCGTCGCCGCCTGGATGATCGTCCACAGCCACGGCAACACGGCGCTTTACGTGCCCTTCTACAATGGTCCCGCGATCGAGCTTGGCCCCCTCTATTTCTGCTTCGCCGCCTTCGTCATCGTGGCGTTCGGCAATGCGGTGAACCTGACCGACGGGCTGGACGGCCTCGCCACCATGCCGGTCATCATCGCCAGCTTGGCCTTCTTGGCTATCGTCTATCTGGTCGGCCGCGCGGACTTCGCCGAATATCTTGGCATCCCGCATGTGCCGGGCGCGGGCAATCTCGTGATCCTGTGCGGGGCGATCATTGGCGCGGGTCTCGCCTTCCTCTGGTTCAACGCGCCGCCCGCCGCGGTGTTCATGGGCGACACTGGCAGCCTTGCGTTAGGCGGGACGATCGGCGTGATCGCGGTGACGGCGCATCATGAGATCGTGCTCGGGATCATCGGTGGGCTGTTCGTCGTGGAGGCAATGAGCGTCATCATCCAGGTCTTCTTCTACAAGCGCACGGGGAAGCGCGTCTTCAAGATGGCGCCGATCCACCATCATTTCGAACAGCTGGGCTGGGCCGAGCCGACCGTCGTGATCCGCTTCTGGATCATCGCCTTCGTGCTGGCGCTTGCCGGCCTTGCGACGTTGAAGCTGCGATGATCGTCAGCAGCGCCTTTGCGGGGAAGACCTATGCCGTGCTGGGGCTGGCGCGGTCCGGCCTCGCCACGGTCGAGACGCTGGTGGCGAGCGGCGCGCGCGTGGTAGCGTGGGACAGCCGCGAGGAAGCACGGGCGCTGGTGGACGGCAAGGCGGAACTCGGCGATCCGATGGAGATCGACCTTGCCGGTTTCGACGGCATCGTCGTGTCGCCGGGCGTACCGCTGAACCGCCACCCCATCGCCGTGCGCGCGAAGATCGCCGGCGTGCCGATCATCGGCGATATCGAACTGTTCGCACTCGCCCGCCCGACACTGCCCCCGCACAAGGTCGTCGGCATCACCGGCACCAACGGCAAGTCGACCACCACGGCGCTGATCCACCATATCATCGAGCAGGCGGGCTATCCCACGGTGATGGGCGGCAATATCGGCCTGCCGATCCTCAGCCAACCGCCGCTGGAGCCGAACCTGCACGGCGTGGGCGTCTATGTGCTGGAACTGTCCAGCTACCAGATCGACCTGACCCGCAGCCTCGATTGCGACGTGGCGGTGCTGCTCAACATCACGCCCGATCATCTCGACCGCTATGACGGGTTTGAGGGCTATGTCGCGTCGAAGGCGCGGCTGTTTGCGATGCAGTCTGCAACCGGTATTGCGATCGTTGATGCTGCTACCGAGGCAAATTATCAAATACTAGATGATTGGTCGGGACAGGAGGCTGTTGAACTCGACAGTGTGGCCGTGACAGACCAGTCGGGATGGCCGTCCCTACAAGGGCCGCATAATCTGCAAAATGCACAAGCTGCGATTGCTTGTTGTCGCGCGCTTGGCATTGATTTGCCTACCATATTCAACGCCCTGACCAGCTACGCCAGTCTCCCCCATCGCATGCAGGCGGTCGGCACCCACAACGGCGTCCTCTACGTCAACGATAGCAAGGCGACCAATGCCGCCTCGACCGCGCCCGCTCTCGCCGCATGGCCGGCGAAGGACGGCAAGCCCCGCATCCACTGGATATTGGGCGGCGTCGCCAAGTCGGACAATCTGGACGAGTGCGTGCCGCATTATGGCAACATCGCCCACGCCTATACCATCGGCGAAGCGGGGCATATGTTCGCCGACCTGCTCCGCCCCCATATGGCGGTCGATGACAGCGAGATGCTAAGCGCCGCCGTCCGCCGCGCCGCGCGCATCGCCCAGCCGGGCGATGTCGTGCTTCTTTCGCCCGCCTGCGCCAGTTTCGACCAGTTCCGCGACTTCGAGGCGCGTGGGGATGCGTTCGTCGCGGCCGTCGAGGCGCTGGAATAAGGCTTGGGGGCAGGGGCCATGAACAGGGAAGGCACGACAGGAATGTTCAGACCGGGCGAACTGGTGAAGGGCTTCAAGGGCCGCACCGTTCCGCGCGAGCGCACCGCGCTCGCCATCTGGTTCTGGGAGATCGACCGCGTTCTCCTGTCGCTGATCGTCACGTTGATGGCGATCGGCCTCGTCGCCGTCGCCGCCGCCTCGCCCGTTGCCGCGATCGACCGTTCGACGGCGACGGTCGCGGTCAACCCGCTCATCTATTTCTACCGCCAGCTGATGTGGGTGTTCCTCGGCCTGCCCGTCATGCTCGTCATCTCCATGCTGCCCCGGCCGCAGGCGCGACGGCTGGCGATCTTCCTGTGCGCCTTCTTCTTCGTCATGCTGCTGTGCGTGCCGCTGCTCGGATCGGTGGTGAACGGCGCGAAGCGCTGGATCGACCTGCCCGGTTTCCGCTTTCAACCGTCCGAATTCCTGAAACCGGCCTATGTCGTGACTCTCGCCTGGCTGCTCTCGCTGCGCGCAAAGGATGCGAGTCTGCCGGTCGTGCCGCTGACCGGCGCGCTGACGCTGCTAATCGCCGCCATCCTGATGAAGCAGCCCGATTTCGGCCAGACCGTCATCTTCCTCGCCTGCTGGGGCTGCCTGCTGCTGCTATCGGGCCTCGAAATGCGCTGGATCGCGATGCTCGGCGGCGCGGGTCTCGCCGGGCTGGTCGCGGCCTATATGTTCTATGAAAATGGCCGCCAGCGGATCAACGATTTCCTCGGCATCGGGGTGCAGATGGACACCGGGCCGGACCAGACCGACCTTGCCTTCCGCACCATCACCCATGGCGGCTTTACCGGCGTGGGGCCGGGCGGGGGCCTCAACAAGTTCCGCCTGCCCGAAGCGCATACCGACTATATCTTCTCCGTGATCGGCGAGGAGTTCGGCCTGCTTGCCTGCATCGCCATCGCCTGCGTCTATCTCGCCATCGTGGTGCGGGTGCTGCTGCGCCTGCTGGACGAGGAGGATGTGTTCACCATCCTCGCCGCCGCCGGCCTTACGACCCAGTTCGGGCTTCAGGCGATCATCAACATGGGCGTCAACGCGCAGATTTTTCCATCGAAGGGCATGACGCTGCCCTTTATCAGCTATGGCGGCTCCTCTATGCTGGCGCTTTGTATCGGGGTCGGCCTGCTGCTCGCCTTCACGCGGCGCAATCCCTTCATGGGCCGGCATACCGTCGTCAAATGGAGCGGCCGATGAGCATTTCCCGTCACTTCGTCCTCGCCGCTGGCGGGACGGGGGGCCATATGATTCCCGCCCATGCGGTTGCCGAGGAACTGATGGCGCGCGGTCATCGCGTGGCGCTGGTTACCGATGAACGGGGCGCGAAAATCCCCGGCATCTTTGAGGCGGCTCAAGTGCATGTCATGCCCGCCGGGCGCATGACGAAGAACCCGATGAGCTGGCCGGGCGCGTTGAAAGCGATCCTGGCGGGGCGGGCGATGGCGCGCCGCTTGAACGAAACCTTCCGCCCGACCGCAGTCGTGGGCTTCGGCGGCTATCCCGCCATGCCCGCGCTGCTGGGTGCGTTGGCGGATGGCGTGCCGACCGCGATCCATGAGCAGAATGCCGTGCTGGGTCGCGTCAACCGCTTGCTGGCGGGGCGGGTCAACGCCATCGCCACCGCCTATCCCGACTTGCAGCGCCTCAAAAGCAAATATGCCGACAAGGTCCATCTGGTCGGCAATCCCGTCCGCGAGGAAGTCAAGCAGCTGCGCGAGGAGGAATTTCCCGCCCTCACCGACGAAAGCGTGTTCCGCGTGCTGGTGATCGGCGGCAGCCAGGGGGCGACCATCTTGTCGAGCGTGGTGCCTGAGGGTCTTTCCATGCTGCCCGTCGCGCTCCGCCGCCGGCTTCAGGTGACGCAGCAATGCCGCGCTGAGGACATAGAGCGGGTGCGCAAGACCTATGCGGAGATGGAGATTCCTGCCGATCTTGCCACCTATTTCAATGACGTGCCTGAAAAGCTCGGCTGGTCCCATCTGGTGATCGCGCGCGCAGGCGCGTCGACGCTCGCAGAACTCACCTGCGCCGGCCGGCCCGCGATCCTCATTCCGCTGCCCAGCGCAATGGACGATCACCAGACCGCCAACGCCAAGGAGATGACCGAGGCCGGCGGCGCGCGCACCATCCCGCAGAGCCGCTTCACCGCGGTCGAACTCGCCAAGCAGATGCAGAAGATGGCGATGGAACCGGGCGCGCTGCAGAATGCGGCCAAACGCGCCTGGACCTGCGGCCGCCCCAATGCCGCGCGCGACATGGCCGACCTGCTCGAAAGCATCGGCAAGGCGCCGGTCATGAACGATCCGGTCAAGGTCGGGCCGGTGCCGACGACGCTCAATCTGGCGGGGGTTCCGGCGTGAACGAAGAGGCTCAACCCCCGTTCGCCCTGAGCCTGTCGAAGGGCTCGCCTGAGCGGAGCGAAGGCACTTCGCCTTCGGCTCAGCGGGGGGCTTCGACTTCGCTCAGCCCGAACGGTTCTACATTTAAGGAATCCCGTATATGAAGGGTGTCGGCACCGACATCGGCACGATCCATTTCATCGGCATCGGCGGCATCGGCATGTCCGGCATCGCCGAGGTGATGCACAATCTCGGCTACACCGTGCAAGGGTCCGACATGGCCGAAGGCTATGTGATCGAGGGGCTGCGGAAAAAGGGCATCAAGGTGATGATCGGCCACCAGGCCGAAAATCTGGGCGACGCGGCGGTGGTCGTCACCTCCACCGCGATCAAGCGCGGCAACCCGGAGGTCGAACTGGCGCTGGAAAACCGCATCCCCGTCATCCGCCGCGCCGAGATGCTGGCGGAACTGATGCGCCTCAAATCCACCGTCGCGGTCGCGGGGACGCATGGCAAGACGACGACGACTTCCATGGTGGCGGCGCTGCTCGACGCGGGCGGGGTGGACCCGACGGTCATCAACGGCGGCATCATCAACAGCTACGGGTCCAACGCGCGGCTCGGCAACAGCGACTGGATGGTGGTGGAAGCGGACGAAAGCGACGGCAGCTTCCTGCGGCTGGACGGCACGCTGGCGGTCGTCACCAATATCGATCCCGAGCATCTCGACCATTATGGCAGCTTCGACAAGGTGAAGGACGCTTTCGTCGAGTTCGTCGGCAATGTGCCCTTCTATGGCGCGGCGATGCTCTGCCTCGATCATCCCGAAGTGCAGGCGATCCTGCCGCGCGTGCAGGACCGCCGCATCGTCACCTACGGCTTTTCGGCGCAGGCCGATATTCGCGGCGACAATGTCCAGCCCATCCCCGGCGGCAACCGCTTCGACGTGCAGATACGCGAGCGCGACGGCTCTACCCGCCGCATCGAGGGAATCGAGATGCCGATGCCGGGCCGCCACAATGTTCTGAACGCCATGGCCGCGATCGGCGTCGCCCTCCAGATGGGCATAGACGACGCGACCATCCAGACCGGCTTCGCCAAGTTCGGCGGGGTCAAGCGCCGCTTCACCAAGGTTGGCGAAATCGCGGTGGGCGACGGCGTGGCCACCGTCATCGACGATTACGGCCACCACCCGGTCGAGATCAAGGCCGTCCTGGCCGCCGCGCGCGAAGGGGCGAAGGGGCGCGTCATCGCCGTGGTTCAGCCGCATCGCTTCACCCGCCTCCATGACCTGATGGACGAGTTCCAGCAGGCGTTCAACGATGCCGACATCGTCTATGCCGCGCCCGTCTATACCGCCGGCGAGCAGCCGATCGAGGGCGTGGACAGCGCCGCGCTTGTCGCGGGATTGAAGCGGCGCGGGCATCGCAACGCCGCCACCGTGGCCGACGCCGCCGATCTCGCCGCGCATCTCGCCGCCGACATCCAGGCGGACGATATGGTCATCTGCCTGGGTGCGGGCGATATCACCAAATGGGCGGCGGGGCTCGCAGCAGCGGTAACTGAAAGGGTAGAGCATAAAGCTCCCCTCCCGCTTGCGGGAGGGGTCGGGGGAGGGCTTGTTACTTGACCACCGCCGCCCCGAACATGCCCTCCCTTAGCCCCTCCCGCAAGCGGGAGGGGGACTTGCCCGCAGTGCGAGGTTCGCTCAAAGCCGACGCGCCGCTCGCGCCGCTCGTCTGGTTCAAGGCGGGCGGCGCGGCGCAATGGCTGTTCGAGCCCAAGGATGCCGATGACCTGTCCGCCTTTTTGCGAGACCTCGATCCGTCGGTGCCGGTGATGGCGCTCGGCCTCGGCTCCAACCTCATCGTTCGGGACGGCGGCGTGCCAGGCGTGGTCGTGCGCCTCGGCAAGCCTTTCGCAACGGTGGAGCAACAGGACGCCACTAGCCTTGTCTGCGGGGGCGGCGCGTCCGGCATTCTCGTGTCTTCGACGGCGCGCGACTCTGGGATCGCTGGCCTCGAATTTCTGCGCTCCATTCCCGGGACGGTCGGCGGCTTTGTTAGGATGAACGGCGGCGCCTACGGACGGGAGACGTGCGACATCCTGATCGAAGCGCAGGTCGTCCTTCGCTCAGGCGAGCAGGTGACGCTCTCCAACGCCGACCTCGGCTATACCTATCGCCACTCCACTTTGCCCGAAGGCGCGGTGGTGGTCAGCGCCACCTTTCGCGGCCATCCCGGCGAACCCGCCGGGATCCAGGCCGAAATGGACCGCATCGCCGCCGCGCGCGAGGAAAGCCAGCCGCTGCGCAGCAAGACCGGCGGATCGACTTTCAAGAACCCGGCCGGTCACAAGGCTTGGCAATTGGTGGACGAAGCCGGCTGCCGTGGCCTGACGATCGGCGGCGCGCAGGTCAGTGAGAAGCACACTAATTTCCTCCTCAACCTCGGCAACGCCACCAGCGCCGATATCGAAGCGCTGGGCGAGGAAGTGCGGCGGCGGGTGAGAGAGACAAGCGGAATAGAGCTGGAATGGGAAATCCAGCGTGTGGGGGTGAGCCAGTGAGCCCCTTCCAAACCCCGTTCGCCCTGAGCCTGTCGAAGGGCTCTGCTGAGCGGAGCGAAGCGACTTCGCCTGCGGCTCTGTCCGGGGCTTCGACTTTGCTCAGCCCGAACGGTTTTCCTCTGGATTTTTTCGCATGACCCGCGGCCCCTGGCATGTCGCGGTCCTTATGGGCGGCTGGTCGGCGGAGCGCCCCGTATCGCTGTCGAGCGGGGAGGGCGTCGCCAAGGCGCTGGAGGAGCGCGGCCATCGCGTCACGCGGATCGACATGGACCGTAACGTCGCCCAACGCCTCGCAGAAACGAAGGCCGACGTGGTGTTCAACGCGCTGCATGGCGTCCCCGGCGAGGATGGCACGATCCAGGGGCTGATGGACCTCATGGGTCTCACCTACACCCATAGCGGCCTCGCCACTTCCGTCATCGCGATCGACAAGCAGCTGACCAAGCAGACGCTGGTGCCGCATGGCATCCCCGTGCCCGGCGGCCATATCGTGGACAGCGAAAGCCTGTTCACGGCCGATCCTCTCCCGCGCCCCTATGTGCTGAAACCCGTCAACGAAGGCAGCTCTGTCGGTGTGGCCATCGTCACGGCGGAGGGCAATTACGGCAATCCCATCGCCCGCGACAGCGTGGGGCCGTGGCAGGATTTCCCCCAGCTTCTGGCCGAACCCTATATCCGGGGCCGCGAACTCACGACTGCCGTGCTTGGCGATGAGGCGCTGCTCGTCACCGAATTGCGGCCCAAGAGCGGCTTCTACGATTTCGACGCCAAATATACCGACGGGATGACCGAGCATGTCTGCCCCGCCGACATTCCGCCGGAGATCGGCGAGGCGTGCAAGGCGATCGCGCTGCGCGCGCATCAGTTGCTGGGTTGCAGGGGCGCGTCGCGGTCAGACTTCCGTTGGGACGACACGCAGGGGATTGAAGGGTTGTTCCTGCTGGAGGTCAATACCCAGCCCGGCATGACTCCTTTGAGCCTCGTCCCCGAACAGGCGGCGAAGCTGGGGATTGACTATGCGACTCTGGTCGAGATGATCGTCGAGGAGGCGCTGGGCCGCGCCCCCAGTACCGCAATGGGGGGTGAGAGACATGGCTGATGCACGCATCCGGCGCGGCGGGGCCGCTCGCCTCAGCAGCGCCAAGGGACGGGCGACCCGCGGTGGCGGCCGCGCGCTCAAACGCCAGAGCAGCATCGACCGGCTGATCGAGATGCTGCCGGTCAGCGAAGCGACGCTCCAGCGCCTGGCGAGCTGGGCGATCGTCGCGATCGTCGGCGGCATCGCCATCGGTATCGCCATTTTCGCCGGCCTGCCGGGCATGGCGAAGCAGCAGGCGGCCGAGATCGCGGCCCGCGCGGGCTTCGAGGTCGACAAGGTCGAGGTGCGCGGCGTCGAGCGGATGGACGAGCTGCCCGTCTATAATATTGCTCTCGGCCAGGTGGACCGTTCGATGCTCTCGCTCGACCTGCCCAGGGTGCGGCAGGAGATGCTGAAGCTCGGCTGGGTCAAGGACGCCCGCATTTCTCGCCGCCTGCCCGATACTCTGGTGGTCGATATCGTCGAGCGCGATCCGGTGGCGGTGTGGCAGCATGGCGGCCAGCTGCATCTGATCGACGTCAACGGCGTGGTGCTCCAGTCGGTATCGGCCAGCGCCATGCCCGATCTGCCGCTGGTCGTCGGTCCCAACGCCAACCGCCAGACGGCGGGGCTCAACACGCTGATGGAAAATGCGCCGGCGTTGAAGCCGATGCTGGCGGGCGCGACCTGGGTCGGGAACCGGCGCTGGGATCTGCGCTTTCAATCGGGCGAGACGCTCTCCCTTCCGGAGGGCGCGAAGGATTCGGCGTCGGCCTTGGTCAATTTCGCGCGGATGGACGGGGTCAACCGGCTGCTCGGGCGCGGCATTGTGAAGTTCGACATGCGCGATCCGGACCGTTTCGTCCTCCGCCTGCCGCAGGGCCGGGTCGAGGAGAAGCCGGCGGACGGCGCAGCGGCGAAGCGCTCGGGCGAAGGCGAGGAAGGCTAAACCATGCCGCAGCCCAAGGTCGAAAAGCTCATCACGGCGGTCGACATTGGCTCCTGGAAAGTGTCGGCGCTGATCGCTGGCCGCACCGACACCGGCGAACTCGCGATCCTGGGCACCGGCCAGCGCGAGAGCCGGGGGGTGCGGCGCGGCTTCATCGCCGACATGGAGCGCACCGAACTCGCCGTGCGCGAGACGGTGGAGCAGGCCGAGCGGGTCGCTGGCACCAATATCGAGGATGTGTGGGTCAGCTTCTCGGGCGGCTCCCTCGTCAGCGATGTCGTTACGGTCGAGCGCGACATGGGCGGCTACCGCGTCGAGCAGGCGGATATCGACGATCTGCTCACCACCGGTCAGCAGGGCATCGATCCCGACGGGCGCATCGTCCTCCATGCCCAACCGACCTGCTTCACCATCAACGGGAAGGTGCCGGTCAAGAAGCCGCTCGGGATGCACGCCGACCTGCTCGGCGTCGATATCCATGTCGTGCTGGCGGATGGCGCGCCGCTCGCCAATCTCGACCTGTGCGTGCG
>NZ_JAVHPD010000045.1:0-15997 GCF_036170395.1 Sphingobium sp. | reverse complement strand
CATAGAGCGCCCAGCCCTCCGAATAGGCGTTGAAGGCGAGCAGCGAGCGGATCAGCGGCAGTTTGTACGTATATTCGCCCTGCCAGATGTGCCCCGGTATCCCCTCATGATAGCAGAGCGTCGGCAGCGCGTAGCGCGGCCAGATGCTCGTGTCGCGCAGGTTGATATAATAGTTGCCCGGCACGCTCCCGTCGATCGAGCCGGCGCCGGCATAGGCGCCCGGCGCGCCCGCCTCGATCTCCACCGGCACGCGCTTGACGATCAGCTTGCCTGGCACCAGCGTCGCGAAAGCGCGCGGCAGGCGGGTGCGGATGTCGGCCAGGCGACCATCGATATAGGAGAGGATTTGCGCGCGGCCCTTGTCGTCATTGGGAAAGAGATAGCGCGGGTCTTTCCCCATCGCGGTCATGCGCTCGCCGACCGTACCCTTGGTCAGGCCCAGCCCCTTGAGCAAGCCATCCATCTTCCCTTGCAGCGCCGCGAGCTGGTCAAGGCCGAGCTGATGCACCGCGTCCGGGGTCATGCGGGTGGTGGTGCCGGCTTGCAGCGCCCAGGCGTAATAGGCGTCCCCCTGCGGCAGCTTCCACGCGCCCGCATCCATCGTCGCGGTGGCGCGCTGGCGTTGCAACTCGGCAATCTGGGCGGCGAGCGCGGGGGCGACCTCGGCCTTCACAATGGCGGCAGCCTTAGCGTCATAATCGCCCGCCATGTCCTTGGTGCGGCGCGCGATCGAGGCGACCGGCACCCATTGCTCGATCGGCTGCGCCTGCACGGCGGTCATCTGCTTCAGCGTCTTGTCGAGCAGGAAGGCGGGCGCGACCACGCCGATGCCGGCATCATGCCGCAGCCGCTCGGTCTCGCCGGTCAGATTGGCGGCATAGGCGGAGAGGCGCGCCAGATAGGCGTCGGCGTCCGCCCGGTCCTTGATCGCGTGATTGCTGTCGAGGAAATCGGGCGTTTCTACGAAGCTGCCAGTGTTCTGGGCGACCGCATAGGGGCTGTTGCGGTAGGACCAATTGCTGTTCATCATCGCCATGTCGCCGAAGGGAAAGGCGAAACCGTCCGCCGCCAGTTCATGCGCGGCGAGGACGACATCGACATCGGTGCGGGTAGCGGGCGACAGCGCCGCGCGATTCACGGCGCGCAGCTTCGCCAGACGCTCCGCCACATGCGCCGCGATCCGCGCCTGTCCGGCGGGCGATTTGTCGCCAAGTCGGCTCTTGAGCGCGGCGCGCGCGCCGCTGTCGATGCCAAGGCCGCTGGCGGTCTCCGGCGCATCGGCCAGCATCGCTTCGGCCATGTCGGCCAGCATCGCCTGCGCGCCGGCATCGGCGCTTTGGGCCGCGCGGGCGGGCAGGGCGGCGAGCGCCAGGGCGGACGAGCCAGCGATCAGGACGTCGCGGCGACTATGGGACATGGCGAGGGCTCCGGGATGATGTTCCCCTATCTATGCCCATTATCCCGCCGAGCGAAAAGAGGTGGCCTACAGCGCCAGCCGGGCTAAGCAGGCGCGAACCGGACCCAAGGAGACCCCTCATGCTGCTGCGCCACGCCCGTTCGCTGCTGTTCCTGCCCGCGTCCAACCCGCGCGCCATCGCCAAGGCGCGGTCGCTGCCCTGCGACATGGTGATATTGGACCTGGAGGATTCGGTGCCCGACGACGCCAAGAAGGTCGCGCTGGACGGTGCGATTGCGGCGCTGGACGAAGGCTTTGGCGGCCGGCTGGCGGCGGTGCGGATCAATGTCGAGGGCACGCCCAGCCATGGGGCAGAGATGGTGGCGCTCAAGGGCACGGCCGCCGACTATGTCGTGCTGCCCAAGGTCGAGCATCCCAAGCAGGTGCGGGACGTATTCAGTGTCGCGCAGAAGCCGGTGATCGCGATGATCGAAAGCGCCAGGGGCGTGCTGGCTGCGCCGGCGATCGCGGCGGGGGAGGGGTGCGCGGGGCTCTTCATGGGCAATAACGACCTGCGCAAGGATCTCGGCATCCCGCCTTCCGCCGGGCGCGCGGGCCTTGCCCACGCGATGCAGGCGGTGGTGCTGGCGGCGCGCGCGGCGGGGATCGCGGTGTTCGACGGTGTGTTCAACCGGCTGGAGGACGAAACGGGCCTTGAGGCCGAATGCGCCGAAGGCCACCATCTGGGCTTCGACGGCAAGACATTGATCCACCCGAGCCAGGTCACTGTCGCCAATCAGGTGTTCGGCCCCGACGCGCAGGCTGTCGCCGACGCCCGCCGGCTGGTCGAGGCAGCGACCGGCGGCGCGGAACGGTTCGAGGGGCGGATGATCGAGACGATGCATGTCGAGGAAGCGCGGGCGCTGATCGCGCGGGCGGAGGCGGTGCGCGGCTGACCTGGCCCTCTCATGGACCGTTGCACGCATGTGACACATGCTCGGCAAAAATGCGGGCCGGGGGACCATCGCCCGCATCGCCATTGATCCGATCGCTTTTCGCGGGCGTTGGCGACCGATGGGCTCGCAGGGGCGAGCGGGAAGGAAGGGGTCCATCATGCTGCATCGCTCTGCCGTCGTGGCGCGCCGGCTGCTTGCCGCGAGCGCGCCATGCGCCTTGTTCGCCTGCCCGGTGCTGGCGCAGGTCAGCGACCCGGCCGATCAAGGCGGCACCATCGTCGTCACCGGCAGCCGTATCCAGCAATTCGGCTACAATCTCGCCAACCCGCTGGTGACGGTGAGCGCCGAAACGCTGGAGCAGGCGGGCAATGTGCAGATCATCGACACGCTGCGGCAGAACCCCGCGCTGATCGCTTCCTTCGGCGGCGCCCAGACCTCGGGTTCCAACGCCAATTTCGGTTCGGTCGGTGTCCAGCTTCTGAACCTGCGCGGCCTTGGCGAGCAGCGCACCCTCGTCCTCGTCAACGGCCGCCGCCATGTGGCGAGCCTGGCCGGCACCGCCGCCGTCGACATCAACACCATCCCCACCGACCTGATCGAAGGCGTCGACGTGCTGACCGGCGGGGCGTCCGCCATCTACGGCGCGGACGGCGTGTCGGGCGTGGTCAATTTCCGGCTGAAGCGTGATTTCGATGGTCTGCTGGCGAGCGGTCAGATCGGCATTTCCAGCCGCGGCGATGCGGGCCAGCGCTACGGCTCGGTGACATTTGGCAGGAATTTCGCGGAGGGGCGCGGCAACATCGCCCTGTCCTACGAATATCGCGCTCAGGATCGCCTCAGTAGCTTCGCGCGCGAACGCACGGGCAATCCGCTCAAGACCTTCGGCATCGTCCGCAATCCGGCGGATTTCCCCGATGATCCCGCCGTCCCCGATCGCATCCCGTTCAACGATCTGCGCTATGCCGACAGTTCGGTGGACGGCGCGGTCGATTTCGACGTGGTAGATTGTCTCGACGACGGGCTTTGCGTCCCCGACTATACCGGCTCCGGCAAAGTCTATGATCGCGGCCTGCTGCTGCGCTCGTCGGGCGGCCTGGCGCAGGGCGGGGACAGCACGCCGCTCGCCGGCTATCAGGGCGATCTGCAAGCCGCCAACCGGGTCCACAACATCAACCTTCTGTCGCATTACGATGTCAGCGACGCGATCAAATTCTTCTTCGAAGCCAAATATGTGAAGAACCGCACCTTCACCCTGTCGCAGCCTTCGTTCGATTTCTTCACCTATCTCTCGCCCGACAATCCCTATCTTCAGGACCGGTACGCCGGCATCGCCGACACGTCGCAGGGCGCGCTCGTCACGCGCGACAATTTCGACCTCGGCGTGCGCGGCGAGCGCAACGACCGCGAGACGATGCGTTTCGTCGGCGGGTTCGAGGGGGCGATCACCGATCATGCCCGCTACGAACTCTCCTACACCTACGGCCAGACTAAATCCAAGGTGCTGCTGACCGACTATCGCATCGGCGACCGTTACTGGGCGGCGATCGACGCGGTGCGCGATCCGGCAAGCGGGCAGATCGTCTGCCGCTCGACGCTGGACCCCGCCGCCAACATCAATCCCGACAATTATGACGCGCCCGCCACCAGCTTCACCCCCGGCGCGGGCGGAGGCTGCCGCCCGCTGAACCTGCTCGGCAATGGCGTGCGCGATCAGGCGGCGCTCGACTGGGTCAATGCCGACGTCCGCAACCGCGCGAAGGTGCAGAAGCATGTCCTGTCGGGATCGATCAATGGCGATTTGGGCCAGTTCTTCGCGCTGCCCGGCGGCCCGATCGGCTTCGCGCTGGGCGCGGAATATCGCAAGGAAAAGAGCGCCTTCCGCACCGATCCGCTGCTCAAGACCGGCGCTCTCGCCGATTTTTCCGCGCAGCAGGATGAAAGCGGCAGCTTCGACGTGAAGGAAGCCTTCGCCGAATTGTCGGTGCCCTTGCTCAAGGACATGCCCTTCGCACATAACTTAAGCTTCGGCGCGGCGCTTCGCCTGTCCGACTATTCGACCATCGGCAAGACCACGACCTGGAAGGTCGATGGCGTCTATGCGCCGATCCCGGACGTCAGCTTCCGCGGCACCTGGTCCGAAGCGGTGCGCGCGCCCAACATCACCGAATTGTTCGCGCCGCGCAATGGCGGCCTCGACTTCATCGGGGACCCGTGCGACCCGGTCTATATTACCGAAGGCACCCAATATCGCGCCGCCAACTGCCAGGCGGCGCTCTCCGCCCTCGGCCTCAGCCCCGCGCAGATCGCGGCCTTCAACCCGGAAAATGATCCGACCGCGACAGTCACCCTGCCCGGCAACAGCGGCGGCAACCGCGATTTGCAGGAGGAAACGGCGCGCACCTGGACCGCCGGCGTAGTGCTGCGGCCGGGCTTCCTCCCCGGCCTTGTGGCTTCGTTCGACTGGTACGACATCAAGCTGAAAAATGCGATCAACACCGCCACGGCGGAGGAAGTCGCGGAACTCTGCGTCGATCAGCCCAGCCTCGACAATGTCTTTTGCGCCAACATCTCGCGCGATCCTGCGACCGGCTATATCAATGGCTGGTTCGTCCAGCCGCAGAATGTCGCGAGCTTTCGCACCTCGGGCGCGGATTTCAAGCTCAACTATCGGTTCGACACCGCAAAGGCCGGCATCTTTTCGATCGGCCTCGTCGGTGGCTATCTCAACAAGCTGGAATTCATCCCGACGCCCGGCGCGACCGTCGATGTCGATCGCCTGGAAGCCTATTATCCCAAGTGGAACGCGACCGGCGACATCAGCTGGACGCTGGACAGGCTGACGGTCAATTACGGCGTTAGCTGGTTCAGCAAGACCCGCCGCTACACCACCGAGGAACTGGCGGCGAACCCCGACCTCTCCGACCCCAAATATTTCCGCTACAAGGAAAAATGGCAGCACGACGTTTACGTCGCCTATGATGTGGACAAGCGTTTCCGCTTCTTCCTGGGCGCGAACAATCTGTTCGACCAGCAGCCCGCGATCGCGTCCGCCGATTATCCGGTCAGCTATGTCGGGCGCTATCTATATGCCGGCGCGAAAATCACGATGTGAGGCGGGGAGGGGCGATCAGCACTTCTCGTATTTCCAGTTGCGGCCCTTGCCCTCGGCGATCCATGCGACCGCCTCAGCGATGCGGCGCTCCCGCGTCGGATCGGTCTTCGCT
The DNA here is from genome assembly GCF_036170395.1 of Sphingobium sp. Classification (GTDB taxonomy): domain Bacteria; phylum Pseudomonadota; class Alphaproteobacteria; order Sphingomonadales; family Sphingomonadaceae; genus Sphingobium. Next base: position 10,421 of record NZ_JAVHPD010000045.1, on the reverse strand, counting down.
TCGCCGATCCACTCGGCATAGTCGCGCTGCTTGCCGGGCGGGAAGGCAGCCCAGACAGCGGCAGCGGCGGGATCGGCATCGATTGCGGCGGCAAGGTCGGGGTGGACCGGCAGCGGTTCGCGTGGCTGACGAGCCGCGAGGCGGGGCGGCTTCGCGCCAGCCTCGATCAGCGCCACGGACTGCGCCAGCAGCGCGCGAAAATCGTCGTCGGACGGGAGATCGGCGAGCGACCGGATCTTGCCCAGCTGGCCCATCCCGTCCCGCTCCCCGGCATCTTCGCCGTACCAGAGCCCAACCGCCGCATGATGGCTGAAGGCGGCGATGGAAGCCAGATTTTTGCCCCGATAGACGAAGTGCGGGAACCCCCATTTGATCGCTTCGACCGTGTCGGGACAGCTGTCATGCACGAGCGCACGGACATGGGCGACTATGGGGCGGGCGAAGTCGGCCTGGCCCGCGATATATGTGTCAACCGCGTCCGACCGCGCCGTCACGCCCGGTGCCGCGCCGTCAGCAGATAGTTGATCGCCTTGTTGTCCGACAGCACGAACCTGCGCGCTGGATCGAAGGAGAGGCCGCTGCTGTCCACCACCTCCAGCCCCGCGTCGGTCAGTAGCAAGGTCAGTTCGTCGGGCGTCAGGAACTTGCCCCAATCATGCGTGCCTTTGGGGATGCCGCCGATACTCTCGCCGAAAGTAATCATCGCTAAGCGGGAGAGGGGGGTGCGATTGGGCGTGGAAAGGATCAGCAGCCCATCGGGCGCGAGCCGCGCGCCGAGCGCTGCCACGAAACCCGCCGGGTCGGCGACATGCTCGATCACCTCCATCGACGTGACGAGATCGAAGCGCTCGCCAAGCATTCGCTCCACTGGCGTAGCGCGATAGTCGATCGCCAGGCCTTGGCCCCGCGCATGGTCCAGCGCCGCCGCGACATTTTCCATCGCAGCGTCGAGACCAGTCACCCGCGCGCCCAGCCGCGCCAGCGGCTCGGTCAGCAGGCCCGCGCCGCATCCGACATCGAGCGCGCTTTTGCCCACCAAAGGCCGGAAGCTCTGCTCGCTCCCCGGCCAATGCCGGTCGATCGCGGCGCGGATGTAGCGCAGCCGCACCGGGTTCAGCTTGTGCAGCATGGCGCTCGATCCGGCGGGGTTCCACCAGTCGGCAGCCATTTCGCCGAAATGGGCGGCTTCCCTGGGGTCGATCGTCGCGGCTGGCTCTGTCATCCGGCCTTTATAGGGGGCGACATGCCGGCTGCCTAGCTGCCGCCGGCCTTGTCCTCCTCGTTCAGCCGCTCGCGCAGGTCGCGCGTCGCCTGTTCGGTGCGGGCGATCTCGCGCGGATTGCGATGCTTGCGGTTGCTGACGATGACGAAGATCAGCACCAGCCCCAGCAGGATCGGGCCGCCGATCGTGACCAGGCCCCAGATGCTCGTGTCCATGGCTGCTCTCCTTTCGCTGTTCAGGACAGGAAAGATCGGGACGCGCGCTGGTTCCCTCGGCTTGCCATATCCGCCGCTGCTGCTAAGAGAAGCGCCGCTTGAGGCCCATTCGGGACATTTTCTTTCACAAACACAGGCAGGTTCGACACGCAAATGGCGCGCATCGTGATGAAATTCGGCGGCACCTCGATGGCGGGGATGGAGCGGATTCGCAACGTGGCGGCGCGCGTCAAGCATGTCGTGGAGCAGGGCCACGAGGTCGCCGTCGTCGTGTCCGCGATGGCGGGCGAGACCGACCGGCTGGTGGGCTTCTGCAAGGAAGCCTCGCCGCTCTATGACCCGGCGGAATATGATGTCGTGGTCGCCAGCGGCGAGCAGGTGACGAGCGGCCTGCTGGCGATGACGCTCAAGGCCATGGGCGTGGACGCGCGCAGCTGGCTCGGCTGGCAATTGCCGATCCGCACGATCGAGGCCCATGCCAAGGCGCGCATCTCCACCATCGAGACCGACGCACTGGTCGCGGCCATGCAGGCAGGCCAGGTCGCCGTCATCCCCGGTTTCCAGGGCATGATGGACGATGGCCGCGTGTCGACGCTCGGCCGGGGCGGGTCCGACACGTCGGCGGTCGCGGTGGCGGCGGCGGTGAAGGCGGATCGCTGCGACATCTACACCGATGTCGATGGCGTCTATACCACCGACCCGCGCATCGTCGCCCGCGCGCGCAAGCTCGATCTCGTCACCTATGAGGAGATGCTGGAGCTGGCCTCGGTGGGTGCCAAGGTGCTCCAGACCCGCTCGGTCGGCCTCGCCATGAAGGAAGGCGTGGTCGTGCAGGTGCTGTCCTCCTTCGACGATCCCACCCAGGACGACCTCCCCGGCACGCTGATCGTGAGCGACGAGGAACTGGACGCCAAGCTCAAGGAAACCAAGATGGAACGTCAGCTCATCACCGGCATCGCCCATGACAAGAATGAGGCGAAGATCATCGTCACCCGCGTGCCCGACAAGCCGGGCGCGGTCGCCAGCATCTTCGGCCCGCTGGCGGACGCAGCGATCAACGTCGACATGATTATCCAGAATGACAGCAAGGAGAAGGAAGAGACCGACGTCACCTTCACAGTGCCGCGCGCCGACCTCGCCCGCAGCGTCGACATATTGGAGGCGAACAAGGAGAAGATCGGCTTCCGCCGCATCATCACCGACGTCGAAGTCGCCAAGATCAGCGTCGTGGGCGTTGGCATGCGCAGCCATGCCGGCGTCGCCGCCACCATGTTCAAGACGCTCGCCGATCGCGGCATCAATATCGAGGCGATCTCCACCAGCGAGATCAAGGTCAGCGTGCTGATCGACGAGGATGAAACCGAACTCGCGGTGCGCGTGCTGCACACGGCCTACGGGCTCGACGCGCCGGCGGGGTAAATTCCGCGCCACTATAGCTGGATCGTCATTCCCGCGAAGGCGGGAATCCATCTCCCGACCTTTCGCCAAGACGATAGCTTAGGAGATGGATCCCCGCTTTCGCGGGGATGACGGTATAGGCTTGGGGGGAAGTCTCAGCCCTTCTTCAGCGCCTCGGCCTTATGCGCCGCGCGCTTCCCCTCGTCGGTTTCGACGATGAACTGCGGCTCGTCCTTCGACGCCTTGACCTTATGCCCCTTGATCTGAGTCGGGCTGGTGACCTTCTTCACCACCTTGCCCTCGGCCGTGCCGCCATGGCTGTTCCAGCGAACCGCGTCGCCCTTCTTGAGCGCCTTGGTCATGGGTTGCGATCCATGATCGCGCCGCCATCCTCTTCTTCCTCCAGCAGCACTGCCGCGTCGGCATTGGCGGACAGGCGCACCTGATTGCCCTCGACCTCGGCGACGAGGCCGCCCGACACATAATGATGATGGTCGCCATGGCTGCCGCTGTCCGCCTTGGTCAGCTTGATCCGGTCACCCTCGACATGATCGACAGTGCCGATATGCACGCCGTCCGCGCCGATGACTTCCATATGTTCGGTGATGCTGCTGAGGTCCGCCATGATGCTCTCCTTGCGATGACGCGGGTTCAACGCAGGGAGAGCGGAATGGATGCGGCGCTCAGCGCTCGATCTGGCTCACGTCGCGCACCGCGCCCCGCGCGGCGTTGGTCGTCATGGCGGCATAGGCGCGCAGCGCCGGAGTCACATCGCGCTTGCGGCCGAAGGGCTTCCACGCCTTCGCGCCGCGCGCCTCCATCTCGGCGCGTCGCGCGGCGAGGACCGCGTCGTCTAGGTCGATGCGGATCGAGCGGGCGGGGATGTCGATCACGATCGGATCGCCCGTTTCGATGAGCGCGATCGCGCCGCCCTCCGCCGCTTCGGGCGAGACATGGCCGATCGACAGGCCCGACGATCCGCCAGAAAAGCGCCCGTCGGTGATGAGCGCGCACAGCTTGCCGAGGCCCTTCGATTTGAGGTAGCTGGTGGGATAGAGCATTTCCTGCATCCCCGGCCCGCCCTTCGGCCCTTCGTAGCGGACGATGACGATTTCGCCGGGCTTGACCTCGTTGCCCAGGATGCCCGCGACCGAAGCGTCCTGGCTTTCATAGACGCGCGCGGTGCCGTGGAAGACGAGGATGCTCTCGTCCACGCCCGCGGTCTTCACGATGCAGCCTTCGGGCGCGAGATTGCCGAACAGCACGGCCAGCCCGCCATCCTGCGAGAAAGGATGTTCGGCGGAGCGGATCACGCCCTTTTCGCGATCGGTGTCCAGTTCCTCCCAGCGCGACGACTGGCTGAAAGCGACCTGGGTCGGCACCCCGCCCGGCGCGGCGCGATAGAAATTGCGGACGTCCTCGCTATTCGTGCGGCCGATATCCCAGCGGGCGAGCGCATCGGCAAGCGTGGCGCTGTGTACGGTCGGCAGCGACGCATCGACCAGCCCCGCGCGCTCCAATTCGCCCAATATCGCCATGATTCCGCCCGCGCGGTGGACATCCTCCATATGGACGTCATTCTTGGCCGGCGCGACCTTGCACAGGCACGGCACCCGGCGCGACAGCCGGTCGATATCGGCCATGGTGAAATCGACTCCGCCCTCATAGGCCGCGGCGAGCAGATGCAGCACCGTGTTGGTGGAGCCGCCCATCGCAATGTCGAGGCTCATCGCATTTTCGAACGCGGCGAAGCTGGCGATGCTGCGCGGCAGGACGCTTTCGTCATCCTGCTCATAATAGCGCTTGGTGATGTCGACGATCAGGTGCCCGGCCTCGCGGAACAGCCGCTCGCGATCCGAATGGGTGGCGAGAACCGATCCGTTGCCGGGCAGCGAGAGGCCCAGCGCCTCGGTCAGGCAGTTCATCGAATTGGCGGTGAACATGCCCGAACATGACCCGCAGGTCGGGCAGGCGGAGCGCTCCAGCGTCTCCACTTCCGCGTCGGTATAGCTGTCGTCCGCCGCCCCGACCATGGCGTCAACCAGATCGAGCGCGACCTTCCGACCGCGCAAATCGGCCTTGCCTGCTTCCATCGGCCCACCCGACACGAACACAACGGGGATGTTGAGCCGCATCGCGGCCATCAGCATCCCCGGCGTGATCTTGTCGCAGTTGGAGATGCACACGATCGCGTCGGCGCAATGGGCGTTGACCATATATTCTACGCTGTCGGCGATCAGGTCGCGGCTGGGCAGCGAATAGAGCATCCCGCCATGGCCCATGGCGATGCCGTCATCGACCGCGATGGTGTTGAGTTCCTTGGCCACGCCGCCCGCCGCCTCAATCTCGCGCGCGACCAGTTGCCCGAGATCCTTCAGATGCACATGGCCGGGCACGAACTGGGTGAAGCTATTGGCGATCGCGATGATCGGCTTGCCGAAATCCCCGTCCTTCATCCCCGTCGCGCGCCAGAGGCTGCGCGCACCCGCCATGTTGCGGCCGTGGGTGGTGGTGCGGGAACGATAGGCGGGCATCGGAACGGTCCTTCAGGGTTGGGCAGGCGGCCCCTCTACAGCTTAAGGTCGGCCCAAGAAACATATTATTCCTGTCCACGGCCCATGTCGCGCTTTGCGTCGCACTATCCGCGCGAAGCCCATGTCATTTTGTTGCGCTTGCCGCTGCCTGTCCCGACTTGGGACCGGCGAACGCACCGGGCTGGCGCTGGCGGACGGGATGGTTAAGAAAGGGTTATGCGCCGCGTCCTGCCGTATCTTTCCGTCCTGCTGCTATGCCTGACCGCGATCGGACCGGCGCGCGCGCAGGCGGAGGTGGAGCGGTTCGCGCCAGGCCAATATCGCTGGCTAGGGCAGGGGCCGTGGGGCGGGCCGATCTATATGGTCATCAGCATCGAAAAGCAGATGATCCATGTCTATAGCGGCGACCGGCTGATCGGCCTTGCCAGCGTATCGACCGGCATGAAGGGGCATCGCACCCCGACCGGCGACTATCCGATCCTCCAGAAGCGGCAATGGCATCGCTCCAACCTCTACAGCAACGCGCCCATGCCCTATATGCAGCGGCTGACCTGGACGGGAATTGCGCTCCACGCCGGGCATAATCCGGGCTATCCCGCGAGCCACGGCTGCATCCGCCTCCCCTACGCCTTCGCTCGCGACCTGTTTGCGCTCACGAAGATCGGGACGCTGGTGGAAGTGACACAGGCGCGGCTTACGGCGGCGCTGAAACTCGACCCGCTGGTCTTGAGCGACCCCGGCAGCGCCGTGGTGAGCTTCGCGCCGGGCAAGGGGCCGCCGCTACGCCTGCCGCCGCCCGAACCGGAGGACGCAGGCGAAGGCGTGCCGATGCTGACGATCGACCCGGCGGTGTTTGGGGCCTGGGGGCGATAGGGGCGGCCCACCCGCACCCTCGTCATCCCGGCGAAGGCCGGGATCTCGTTTTTCTTCCAAGCGCTACGCCAGAAGAAGAAGTGAGATGCCAGCCTGCGCTGGCATGACGGAGATGGATTGCCCACGTCGTCGCCCCGGGCTTGACCCGGGGCCCCGCTTCTTCGAAGTCGAGATCATGACGGACGGGCAACAAGGCGGCTGGATTTACATCATGGCCGATCGCTATCGCGGCACTATGTATGTCGGCGTGACTGCGGACATCGTCACCCGCATCCACCAGCATCGTACTGGAACGGGATCAGACTTCTGCGCGCGCTATGGATTGAAGCGGCTCATCTGGGCCGAGCGGGGTGACGATATCCGGGCCTGCATCGACCATGAAAAGCGGGTCAAGCGATGGCGGCGGGCTTGGAAGTTCGACTTGATAGAACGCGCTAATCCCGAGTGGCAGGATATGTCGACAGGTTGCTTTAAGGCAGCGGGGCCCCGGCTCAAGGCCGGGGCGACGATAGACAGCTCCCCTCACACCGCACTCAACCCCGCATCCGCCAGCCCGCGCCACAGGTGCAGCGCCTGCACGCTCTCCCGGACGTCATGCACCCGCACCATCTGCGCGCCTAGTTCCGCCGCCCGGAAGGCAAGCGCGATGGAGCCGCCGAGCCGCTCGCTCGCCGGCGCTTCGTTCGACAGCGCGCCGATGAGCCGCTTGCGGCTGCCCGCGAACAGCAAAGGCACGCCGAGGCCCTGAAAGGTCGCAAGGCCATTCACCAGCGCCAGATTGTCGGCCAGGCCCTTGCCGAAGCCCAGCCCCGGATCGACCATGATCTTCGCGCGCGATATGCCCGCCGCCTCGCACGCGGCGATGCGCGCCTCTAGATGATCGAACACGTCCGCGACCACATCGCCATAGCCGGCCGAATTATGGTGCGGGTCGTCGCCCGCTGAAGGCGCGTGCATCAGGATGACGGGGCAGCCGGCGCGCCCCACCACCTCCAGGCTGCGCGGATCGTGGGCGAGCGCGCTCACATCGTTGACGATGCTCGCTCCGGCAGCCAGCGCCGCCTCCATCACCGCCGCCTTGCGGGTATCGATCGACACCGGGACGCCCGCAGCGGCCAGCCGCTCGATAACCGGCACGACGCGCGCGATCTCGTCGCCCTCCCAGACTTTCTCCGCGCGCGGGCGGGTCGATTCGCCGCCCACGTCGATCAGCGCCGCGCCCGCCGCCGCCATCGCGAAACCCGCGTCCGCCGCCGCTTGCGGATCTCCCAAATGCCGCCCGCCATCCGAAAAACTGTCGGGCGTGATGTTGAGGATCGCCATCACCTGCGGCGCATCGAAGCGGACGGTGCGCGTGCCCAGCGCCAGCGGCGGCCGGGTCGCGGATATAGTGGCGGCGAAGCGGCGAGCGCGCTCGGCAAGGGGGGCGGGCAGGGCGGCGACAGCGGCGTCAAACTCCGCCACCGGCACCGTGACCCGCGCAATCCGCCGCGCGCCATCGAACGCGGTCAACTCATAGCCCTGGAACCATATCAACCCATTGCCCATCCGCGCTGCGCTGCCATCGGGCAGGCCGATGGGCGAGGGCACGAACCAGACGGGCTTGAGGTAAAGGCGGGCATGGGGGGGAAGGGTGCGGAGCATGAACTGTCCTTATCGCGATTCCGTGCTCCTGCGAAAGCAGGAGCCCAGTTCCGACCGGGCCGTACCGAACCAACGGCGGAACTGGGCTCCGGCTTTCGCCGGAGCACATGCTTCCTTAAGGCTCGTTCGCCAGCAAATAGGTCTGGCGCAGCGTGTCGATCGGCAGCAGCCGTCCCTCCGCCTCATGATGCCAGAAGGTCCAGCCGTTGCAGCTTGGCGCGCCCTGGAGCGTCGCCCCCATCTTGTGGATCGAGCCGCTCTCCGCCCCCACGCCCAGCGATCCGTCCGCGCGCACCACCGCCTGCCAGCGGCGCTTGGCGTCGGTCAGCACCGCGCCTGGCGTCAGATAGCCGGTCTCGACCAAGGTGCCGAACGCGACCTTGGGCTGGCTGCGCGCGCTCTGCATGATGGTGAGCGCGCTTTCGTCGAGCGGCAGCGCCGCTTCGATCCGCTCCAGCGCCACCTCGATATAATCTTCTTCGCGCTCGATCCCGATCCACTTGCGCCCCAGCCTTTTGGCCACCGCGCCGGTCGTCCCGGTGCCGAAGAAGGGGTCGAGCACCACGTCACCCGGCTTGGTGCAGGCCAGCAGCACCCGATAGAGCAGCGCCTCGGGCTTCTGCGTCGGGTGGGCCTTGGTCCCGTTGCGCTTCAGCCGTTCCTGCCCCGCGCAGATCGGCAGCACCCAGTCGGAGCGCATCTGCAACTCGTCATTGAGCGTCTTCATCGCCTTGTAATTGAAGGTGTAGCGCGCATCCTCGCCCTGGCTCGCCCAGATCAAAGTCTCATGCGCGTTGGTGAAGCGGGTGCCCTTGAAATTGGGCATGGGGTTGGACTTGCGCCAGATGATGTCGTTGAGGATCCAGAAGCCCTCGTCCTGGAGCGCGGTGCCGACGCGGAAGATATTGTGATAGCTGCCGATCACCCAGATGGTGCCGTTGGGCTTCAATATGCGCCGCGCCTCGCGCAGCCAGGCCTTGGTGAAGCGGTCGTAGCTGCCAAGCGTATCGAACTTGTCCCAGTCATTATCGACCGCATCGACCCTGCTGCCCTCCGGCCGGAACAGGTCGCCGCCGAGTTGCAGATTATAGGGCGGGTCGGCGAAGATCATGTCGATGCAGGCGTCGGGCAGCGCGGCCATATGCGCGATGCAGTCGCCGCGCAGCAGCATGTCGGTGGCGATCTCCACCGGCGCGGGCGCAACCGCCTTCTTCCGCCGCGGCGCCGCGACCCGTTCCATCACACCCATCTGCAAAGCCCCCGTCTCTCTTCAAGGACAAAGCGATGAGTCCTCGGGAGTCCGCCGTCAAGATCAGGGGTTTAGCACAGCCTCTTGCGAAAATGGTTAACGGCGGCGCGAACGAAGCATGGACCCACAAGATGTTGAGTCCGGCTGGTCAAGCGGACTCCAGATAAGGCGGTGTGGCGGAAAAGACTCACGCCGCCGCCCCGCGAGACTTTTTTTGGTTAACGCGCTGGCGCGGCGTTCGCGCGCCGCGAAACTTGACCCATCCATAATCAGATGGTTATGCGTTAACGATGCTTGGTTCACATAAAGCCGCCGGTCGCGATGCGGCCACCGATGCGCTGTTCAAGGCGCTGTCCGACGCCACCCGCCGGGCGATCCTCGAAAATCTGGTCCGCGACGGGGAGCAGAATGTGCAGGCGCTCACCCGACAGGCGGGCGTATCGCAGCCGATGGTGTCGCGCCACCTCGCCAAGCTCAAACGCGCCGGCCTCGTGACAGCACGCCGCGCCGGGCGGGAGACATGGTATGCGGCGCGGGTAAAGGGATTGGGGCCGGTGATCCAGTGGATGGCCGTCCACGGCGCGCTCTGGTCGCAGCGCTTTTCCGCGCTGGAGGGGTTGGCCGGGTAGGGGGCGGCACGACGGCCGCCCCGCCGGAAGTTCAGTGCGCAAGCCCCTTGACGATTTCCTCGACCATCTTCTTGGCGTCGGCCAGCAGCATCATGGTGTTGTCCATGTAGAACACCTCATTGTCGACGCCGGCATAGCCCGCGCCGCCCATGGAGCGCTTCACGAACAGCACCGACTTGGCGTTTGCGACGTCCAGGATCGGCATGCCGTAAATGGGTGATGTCTTGTCGGTCTTGGCCGCCGGGTTGGTGACGTCGTTCGCGCCGATCACGAAGGCGACGTCGGCCTGGCCGAATTCGCTGTTGATGTCCTCCAGCTCGAACACCTCGTCATAGGGGACGTTGGCTTCGGCCAGCAGCACGTTCATATGCCCTGGCATACGCCCCGCGACCGGGTGGATGGCATATTTGACGCTGACGCCTTCCTTCTTGAGCAGGTCGCCCATCTCGCGCAGCGCGTGCTGCGCCTGGCTGACCGCCATGCCGTATCCCGGCACGATGATGACGCTGTCCGCCTGCTTCATCAGGAACGCAGCGTCCTCGGCTGAACCGCGCTTGTAGGGGCGGTCCACCGCCGCCGCGCCGCCGCCCGAAGGCCCGGCCTCCGCGCCGAAGCCGCCGGCGATCACGCTGATGAAGCTGCGGTTCATCGCCTTGC
>NZ_JAVHPD010000044.1:0-16275 GCF_036170395.1 Sphingobium sp. | reverse complement strand
CTTCCGCCGTCGCCTGCACCTCGGCGAACTTGCCGTCGCCGGTCAGGATCAGGTTCGCGTCGGTTTCGGCATTGCTGTCCTCGGCATAGTCGAGGTCGAGCACCGGCGTGCCTTCGTAGATGCCGCAGCTGATCGCCGCGACCTTCTGGGTGATCGGGTCTTCGGCTAGCGCGCCCGATGCCAGCAGCTTGTCCACCGCGATCCGCAGCGCGACCCAGCTACCGCTGATCGCCGCCGTGCGGGTGCCGCCGTCGGCCTGGATCACGTCGCAGTCGATCACGATCTGACGTTCGCCGAGCTTCTTGAGGTCCACGACCGTCCGCAGCGAGCGGCCGATGAGGCGCTGGATTTCCTGGGTGCGGCCCGACTGCTTGCCCTTCGCGGCCTCGCGGCTGCCGCGCGTGTGGGTGGCGCGCGGGAGCATGCCATATTCGGCCGTGACCCAGCCCGACCCCTTGCCGCGCAGGAAGGGCGGCACCTTCTCCTCCACCGAAGCGGTGCACAGCACGCGCGTGTCGCCGAAGCTGACGAGGCAGCTGCCTTCGGCGTGGATGGTGAAGCCGGGCTCCATCGTGATGTCGCGCATCTGGTCGGGCGCGCGGCCGGAAGGTCGCATATCTGTTACTCCGAAACGATCAAGGGACGGCGCTTAGCGTCCGGCGGCGTGTCTTGCCAGTGTCCAGCGCGCGATTTCGGGGATAAGAGAGCGATCATGAGGATAAAATATCTTGGGCTGGTCGCCTTGGCGGCGCTGGGCGGGTGTATGAGCGGCGGCGAGACGCTGGAGCCGCCCAAGGTGCCCGGCGATGTCATCCGCTTCACCGCCGGGCGCTGTTTCGGCGCGTGCCCGACCTATACGGTGCAGGTGTCGCCCGACGGATCGGCGCTGCTGGAGCCCGAGCGGTTCACATCGGTGCCCGGGCCGACGCGCTTTACCGTGACGCCGGGGCAATATCGCCGGCTGGTGGCGACGCTCAGCCCCCATCGTCCGCCGGCCGGCACGACGCGCAGGATCGAGCATGGCCAGAATTGCGACCGCTTCGCCACCGACATGCCGAGCTATTCGATCGCGTGGAGCCGGCCGGGGCGGGACACGACCCGGCTGGATTATCAGTCCGGCTGCATGGACGCGCGCTATGGCCGGCTGCGCGTCGCCATCGCCTCGGTCCCTAAGATATTGGAGATCGAGCCGATGCTGAAATCGGGGCCGAGCGTGCGATGAGGACATCTTGAGCCGCCCGGCGCTCTTGCCTAGATAAGAGCCATGTCGGGCATCCCGGTTTCCGAACTCAATGATCGCGCGCGCGACGTTTTCCGCCTGGTGGTGGAAAGCTATCTCGGCACCGGCCTGCCGGTCGGATCGCGCACGATCAGCAAGATGGCGTCGCTGAGCCTCTCGCCCGCGTCGATCCGCAACGTGATGCAGGATCTGGAGGAGCTGGGCCTGCTCGCAGCGCCGCATACTTCGGCGGGGCGGATGCCGACCGAGACGGGGCTGCGCCTGTTCGTCGACGGAATGATGCAGGCGGCCGAGCCCTCGCCCGAGGAGCGGCGCGCGATCGAGGCGGGGATCGCCGAAAGCGGCCCGATCGAGGAGGCGCTGTCGGCGGCGACGGCGGCGCTCAGCGGCCTCTCTGCCTGCGCCGGCATCGTCATGGTGCCCAAGCGCGAGCCGGTGCTGCGCCAGTTCGGCTTCGTGCCCCTGAATGCGCGGCAGGCGCTTGCCGTTCTGGTCGGGCAGGACGGATCGGTCGAGAACCGCGTGCTGGACCTGCCCGAAGGCGTGACCCCGGTGATGCTGAACGAAGCGGCGAATTTCATGTCCGCGCGCTTTGGCGGCCTCACCCTGCGCGAGGCGGGCGAGACGCTGGCGCGCGAGATGGAGGCGGAGCGCGGCGCGCTCGACCGCGCGGCGCAGGAGCTGGTGCGGCGCGGCATCGCGATCTGGTCGCATGATGCCGACGACCGGCCGGTGCTGATCGTACGCGGCCAGTCGCATCTGCTGGACGAGAGCACTGCCGCCGATCTCGAACGGGCGCGGCAGCTGCTCGAAGCGCTGGAGGGCAAGCAGGAGATATTGGACCTGCTGCGCGGCGCGCTGGCGGGGAGCGCGACCAAAATCTTCATCGGGTCGGAAAACAAGCTCTTTTCCCTGTCGGGTTCTTCGGTCATAGCCGCGCCCTACCGGGGGGCGGACGGCCGGGTCGTCGGCGTGGTCGGTGTGATCGGCCCCACGCGCTTGAACTATGCCCGGGTGATCCCCATGGTGGATTTCACCGCACAGACGCTGTCGAGATTGATGAGATGAGCGAAGACAAGAATCTGGAAAATACCGAAGTCGTTGACACGCTGCCCGAGGACGCCGCGCCCGCCGGCGATGCGACCACGGACAGGATCGCCGCGCTGGAGGCGGAGCTTGCGACCGCCAAGCAGGACATTCTCTACGCCCATGCCGATACGCAGAATGTGCGCCGGCGGCTGGAAAAGGAACTGGCCGACGCGCGCGCCTATGCCGCGACCGCCTTTGCCCGCGACATGCTGTCGGTCGCCGATAATCTGAGCCGCGCGCTGGCCGCGATCCCCGCCGATCTGCGCGAGGACGAGAAGTTCAAGTCGCTGGTCGTGGGCCTGGAAGCCACCGGGCGCGAACTGGACAGCGTGTTCGGCCGCAACGGTATCACGAGGCTGGAGTCGGTCGGCCAGCCGCTCGACCCCAACAAGCATCAGGCGATGATGGAAGTCCCCTCCGCCGACGCCGCGCCGGGCACGATCCTGGTCGAGATGCAGCCGGGCTACATGATAAAGGACCGCCTGCTGCGCCCCGCGATGGTGAGCGTAGCGAAAGCGCCGGAGTAATTCGCGTTCCCCGGCGCAGGCCGGGGTCCAGTTCCACGGTTCTAACTGGACCCTTGATGGGAGTCACGCGCCTCCCATCAACTACGCCGGGGAACAAGGTGCGCCGAGCTTCCTGCTTGAAACTGTAACAAGTGTTTGGTATAGGTGCCGGAGAGGAGCCTGAGCCATGCAAGACTATCTGCCCCCGATCGACGATTACCGCTTCCTGATGCAGGAGGTGCTCGGCTTCGACGCCGCCATGGCGGACTTGGGGCAGGAGGTGGACAGCGATCTCGCCGTCGCGGTGCTGGAAGAGGCGGGCAAATTCTGCGCCGAGCGGCTGGCGCCGCTTAACCGCGAGGGGGACGAGCAGGGCAGCCGGTTGGAGGGCGGGGTCGTCACTACCCCACCGGGCTTTGCCGACGCCTATCGCGCATTCGTCGCAGCAGGCTGGCCGGCGCTGGCGGGCGACCCGGCGCATGGCGGGCAGGGGCTGCCCTTCCTGCTGCAACTGTGGCTCGACGAGATGCTGTCGGCCGCCAACCTCTCCTTCGGCCTCTTCCCCGGACTGACGCGCGGCGCGGCCGAAGCGATCGCCGCTCATGCCAGCGAGGCACTGAAGGCCGCTTACCTCCCCAAGCTGGTGAGCGGCGAATGGACCGGGGCGATGGCGCTGACCGAGAGCAGCGCGGGCACCGATCTGGCCCTGCTCAAGACCAAGGCGGAGCCGGCGGGGGACGGTTATGCGGTGACCGGGCAGAAAATCTTCATCTCCTCGGGCGATCATGACATGGCCGATAATATCGTCCATCTGGTGCTCGCCCGCCTGCCCGATGCCCCGCCGGGCGTGAAGGGGATCAGCCTGTTCCTCGTCCCCAAATTCCTGCCCGATGGCGCGCGGAACGCCATGTCGGTGGGTGCGCTCGAAAAGAAGATGGGCATCCATGCCCAGCCGACCTGCGTCATGAATTATGACGGCGCGATCGGATGGCTGGTGGGCGAGCCGCACCGGGGTCTTGCCGCCATGTTCACGATGATGAACGCCGAGCGGCTGATGGTCGGCATCCAGGGATTGGGTCTCGCTGGCGCGGCCTATCAGCAGGCGAGCGCCTACGCCAAGGACCGGTTGCAGGGCCGCAGCGCCGATGGCGCGCGCGGGCCGGTGCCGATCATCGACCATGCCGATGTGCGGCGGATGCTGCTCACCGTCCGCGCCTTCGTGGAGGGTGCGCGGGCGCTCGCCGGCTGGACCGCGCTCCAGATGGACCGGGCGCATGGTCATGCCGACGCCGGGGAGCGGGCGAAGGCCGATGCGCTGGTGGCGCTGCTGACCCCGGTGGTGAAGGCGGGCTTCACTGATTTCGGTTTCGAGAGCGCGGTGATGGCGCAGCAGGTGCTGGGCGGCCATGGCTACATCCGCGAATGGGGGCTGGAGCAATATGTCCGCGACGCGCGCATCGCCCAGATTTACGAGGGCACCAACGGGGTGCAGGCGATGGATCTGGTCGGGCGCAAGCTACCGATGGCGGGCGGCGCGGTGGTCGAGGGGCTGTTCGCGCTGATCGCGGCCGATCTGGCGGCGGCGGGTGACTTGGCGATCGCGCGCCAGACGAGCGAGGCGCTGGCGGCGCTGCGGCGAGTGACGGAGGCTTTGAAAGGCGCCGGGACCGACGCGGCGGGGGCGGCAGCGGTTGATTATCTGCGCTGCTTCGCGCTGGTGGCGATGGGGTGGATGTGGACCCGCATGGCCGCAGCGCCGGGGGATACGCCGCTGCACGAGTCCAAGCGCGCGCTCGCCGCTTTCTATGGCGCGCGGATGCTGCCGCAGTGCCATGCGCTCGCTGCCGCGATCGAGGCGGGCGAAGGCGCGATCATGGCGCTGGAGGCGGAGGCTTTTTGAGGGGCGGAGGGGGACTATTGTCCTTGCGTCATCCCAGCGTAGGCTGGGATCTCTCTTTTCTCCGGGCGCAGGAAGAAAAGAGAGATGCCAGCCTGCGCTGGCATGACGAGAAGGGCGGTCAGGGGACATTCCCTCCCATCGTCGTCCCCGCGAACGCGGGGATCCATCTCCCCGGCGCTGCGCTTAGGGTGACGTCAGGAGATGGGTTCCCGCCTTCGCGGGAATGACGGAGATGGGTGGATTGCGGCCGGTCCGTTTAGCCCTCTCCCGTTCTTCACGGGAGAGGGTTGGGTGAGGGTCTTCTTCTTGCTGGCGGCGTTTGTTCAAAGACAAGAAAGACCCTCACCGACTGCGACTAGGCAGCAAGCTGCCAAGTCTCCGTTGCCTTTCCCGCGAGCGGGAGAGGGTGAAAGGAGTGCCCGCTTCTGGTCGTTTTTAGCCATCCTCCCCTGTAAGGGGAGGGGGACCGCCGCCGAAGGCGGTGGTGGAGGGGTGTCGCCCTATCGATAGCTGGACACCCCTCCGTCACGCGCTTCGCGCGCGACACCTCCCCTGCAAGGGGAGGATGATTGCGTGGGTGGTCCGGTCCTTCCGACCCGAGGCCGCTCAATCCAGCATCGCGGCCAGCGCGGGAGTCATATATTCCTGCGCTTCTCCGCCCGTGCGCTGCACCAACCGCGCCGCCACGCCGTGGCGCGTCGCAAGCGCCATGCCTTTGTCCGCGCCCAGCACGGTGATCGCGGTCGCCCAGGCGTCGGCCTGCATCGCGCTGTCATGCAGGACGGTGACCGAGGCGACGCCTTCCGCGATCGGCGCGCCGCGCGCCGGGTCGATGCTGTGGGAGAGGCGGCTGTCGCCTTCCATGCGGTAGCGGCGATAGTCGCCCGAGGTCGCCACCGACAGGCCGCAAAGCGCGATTCGCAAGGTGGGGACGGGGAGGCCGGGGGGCGCTTCGACATCGACCCACCAGGGTTGGAGGTCGGGCTTCACGCCTTCGCCGCGCAGTTCGCCGCCGATCTCGACCAGGAAATGCGCCGCGCCCAGCCCCCGCAGCGCCGCCGCGACTGCATCGACGGCATAGCCCTTGGCGATGCCGGAAAAGTCGAGCGCCACATCGGCTATGCGGCGGGCGCGCTCGGCGTCCAGCTCGATCGCGGTCCAGGGCGCACCCGGCCCGCGCGCCGCCGGCCCCCCGCCTGGCGGGCCGAAGCCCCATTGCGCTACCAGCCGGCCGATGGCGGGATCGAACGCCCCGCCCGACAGCCGCGCCATCTCCAGCCCCGCGCGGAGTACGACCAGCATCTCGCGCGGCAGCATCATCCATTGCCCGACCGGCAAGCAGTTGAAGCGGCTGATCGCCGACGCCGCTTCCCAATTGCTCATCTGGTCTATGACGCGCGCCAGCACCGCCTCGATGGCAGGCGCGCACCCGGCGGGCGGATCGACGATGCGCGCCGACCAGCGCGTGCCCATCGTCGGCCCGCCATGGTCCACGACCGCGCCCGGCTCCCCCGCAAACATGTCGGGCGACAGGCCGGGCGGGATGGCGATGCGGACGCCGTGCGGGGCGGGCTGTGTCAGGGCGCGAGCACTTCCAGCGTCGTCACATAGGCGGCGCGGCGCTGCGGCGGGCCGGCGGGCGCTGCCGGCGCGCCGCCTTCGCCCATCGGCCCGCCTTCGCGCACGCCGCCGACCGTGGCGTTCATCCAGTAGAGGCCGGGCTGCGGCCAGGTGACGGCGATCTTCCCGTCCTGGTCCGCCGTCAGGTCCATCTGGCCCAGCGTGTCGCGATAGCGGATGCCGCCGGGGATGATTGTGACCTTGAGGCCCGCCGCCGGCTTGCCGTCGAGCAGGAACTGGAAGGTTGCCGCTTCGCCCGACACCAGATCATTGGGGTGGGTGACGGGCGCCATTTCGATGCCCTGCCCGGTCGGCTTGAAGATCGTGGTCGTGGGCGCGCCCAGGGTCACGAAAATCTCGTTGCGGTTCGCCATTTCGGCGGTCTGCACATCGGTCGCCCCGGCGGGCAGCGCGGTCGCCAGAGTCGCCTGCGTCGTGCCGCGCGGCAGCCGCTCGCGCTTGCCGTTCAGCATATAGCTGCCCATCAGCCCGGTCGAGACATTGGCGATGCGATAGGTGCCCGGCTGGGTCAGATGCACGTCGAAAGTCGACCGGAACTTGCCCGTCGCGGCATTTTCGATCCGCCCCGCGCTGCCGTCCGGCTGGGTGACGGCGATGCCGTCGGTGCGCATCGGCACATGCTCGAAATAGAAGAGATCGTTGGAGACCGCCGCGTCCACCGTCACCCAGGCGTCGGTCCCCGACAGGGTGGTGGCGGAGGGCAGCATCCACTGGCGATGGGCCTGCGCCGCGCCGGCGAGCAGAAGCGCGGCCACCGCGCCGGCAATCCGGTATCTGGTCTTCATGTGAGGTCTCTTCCTGTTATTTGCCGAATGTCAGCGTCACGGCGCCCAGTTCATTCGCGCCCTGCGCCTTGACGGTCTGGCCCGGCCGGGGCGGCCAGGCGAAGGGCAGGCGGAGCACTTCACGCCCGCCGACTTCCCGCGCCGCCTCGATCAGCAGCGTGTAATTGCCCGGCGTCAGCGCGCCGAGCGGCCCCTTGCCGGTCACAAAGGCGATCTTCTGGTCGCCGGGCGCGCGGGTTGCGCCGGTGACGCCGTCGGCCGGGAACTGCATCGTCCGCCCCGACGCGCGCCACCATTGGCGCACGTCGCGCAGCCATTTCGCGCCTTCGCCGCCCTTCTTCTTGTAATCATACCAGATCGACAGGGTGCGCGGCGCCGCGCCTTCCTTCTCGATCCAGATCGCGACATAGGGGCGATGATATTCCGCCACCGACAGGCGCGGGATCGCGACGTTCAGGGTAAGCGTCTCGGCCAGCGCGGGGCTCGCGCCCGTGCCCAGCGCAACAGTGCCGGTCAGCAGCAGGCGGTGGCGGGTCTGCATGGAAACTCCCTTCAATGGATGAAGATGATGGCGAGGATCGCCGGGATGGCGAGGCCGGCGGCGACCAGCGGCCAGGTGGACGGGCGCTTCCTCGCATGAAGCTGGAGCAGCAGCAGGCCGGTAAGCGCGAAGAGGAAGCAGGCGACAGAGAAAATGTCGATGAACCATTTCCATGCCGTGCCGGCGTTGCGGCCCTTGTGCAGGTCATTGAGATAGCTGATCCAGCCGCGGGTCGTCCGCTCGCTGGTCACTGCGCCGCTCGCCCGGTCGATCGCGACCCAGCCGTCGCCGCCGGGCGTGAGCCGGGCGAGGTAGATTTCATCCGCCGACCATTCGGCCTCGCCGGCGCCGGATAGGCCGATCTCCTTTTCCACCCAGGCGGCGACGGGGGCGGGCAGCGGTTTTTTGGCGTCGGGCGTATCGTCGGGCGCGACCGAAGCGCGCAGGGCAGGGGGCAGAGTCGCGCCCTTCTGCACCGTCTGCGGCGCGCCCTCGATCTCCCCGGCGTGGTTCAGCGTGATGCCGGTGAAGGCGAACAGCAGCAGCCCGATCAGGCTGATCGCCGAACTCACCCAATGCCAGGTGTGAAGCTGTTTCAGCCAGAAGGCGCTCGCCTTTTTCTTCTTCGGCGGGGAAAGCGGAGCGGAGCCGTGCATGGGGGCGGGAACTGGTCCTGATCGGGCGGGTGGCTCCGCATAACGCGAACGACTCGCAATTGCAAACCTGCGGCCGCGAGAAAATTGTAACAGGCGCACGGCCCATCGGCCGGGCTTGACGCTGGACGGCCGCGCGCCTAGCCGAGGGAGTGTAACGCCGACGTAACACGGATCAATGACGTCCGGGGCGTCCAGGCGGAAAGGACGCGCGCGCAGGAGAGCGGGCGACGCCCCTGAATCAAGGATGACAATATGCTGTTGCCGGGCGTGGTCGCGGGATTGATGGTGATGGGTGCGCAAGGGCCGCAACTGGCTATGGCCCCGGTGGCCGACGCCGCGGCCGAATGGCAGGATGTGAGCGCGCCGCCCCCGGTCGTGACCACGATCACGCCGCCGCCGTCCGCGCCGAGCGCCACGCCGCCGCCACCGGCCGCTGGGGGCGATATCGTCGTCACCGGCGAGAAGGGCGCGCCGCCGGGTGATCCGCTCGAAAAGCTCAACGCCCAGAGCTTCGAGGCGGTGCAGTCGGTCGACAAGGCGGTCGTCGAGCCGGTCGCCAAAGCCTATAACAAGGGCCTGCCGCGCCCGGTCCGCAAGGGGCTGCGCAACTTCTTCTCCAATATCGGCGAGCCGATCGTGTTCGCCGCCTATCTGTTGCAGTTCAAGCCCGGCAAGGCGGCGGAGACGGCGGGGCGGTTCGGGATCAACTCGACGCTCGGCCTGTTCGGCTTTGTTGACGTCGCCAAGCGCAAGCCCTTCAACCTGCCTTATCGCAACAACGGTCTGGCCAATACGCTCGGCTATTATGGCATCGGGCCGGGGCCGTATATGTATCTGCCGATCGTCGGGCCGACGACGCTACGCGACATTATCGGCGATACGGTGGACAAGATGATCCTGCCGATGGCGGTGGGCGCGCCGTTCAACAAGCCGGCGGTGGTGATCCCCGCCACCGTCCTCAACCAGCTTGGCGAACGCGCCGCCTTCGACGAGACGATCGAGGCGATCCGCAAGGAAGACGACCCCTATACCGTCTACAAGAACCTGTATCTAAAGCAGCGCCAGGCGGAGATCGACGCGCTGCACGGCCGCGCGCCGGCTGACCCGGTCGTACCCATCTATGGCGAGGGGCTGCGCACGCCGGGCAAGAAGGACGCGCCGCCGGTGACGATCCCCGACCCCTATGACGTGTCGGATGATGCGCCGGCGTCTGACACGCCGCAGTGACCTAGAGCATCCGACGTCAAATCCGAACCACTGCCGTTCGGTTCGAGTAGCTTTCGAGCGAAGTCGAGAAGGCGTATCGAGAACGCGTGCGCAGACTTCTCGACTGACGGTTCTCGACTTCGCTCGAACCTGCTCGAAGCGAACGGGTCAGATTAAAGGCGCGACGCTTTACCGCCCCAGCAAGCCGCGCGCCTGCCCCGCGATCTCGGCCAGCATCGCGACATTGGGGGTCGCCGCCGCCTTGGCGCGCTGGACCAGCGTGCGGAACTGGCGGATGCGCGCGCCCTTCGCCTTCAGCCATTCCTCGACATGGGCGGACACGTCCTTGCCGCCGCCCTGCGCCAGGAAATCGAGCCGCACCTGCTGCATGTCGCGCGCGACGCCGGAGATGAGCAGCCGCTCCCACGGGTCGCTCGGCTCCATCCGCGCGGCGGCGGACTGGACCCAGTCGATGCCGACCGCTTCGCCCAGATGGGTGAAGGCGCGGGTGAGGGCGATCTCGTCCAGCTTCATGCGCCCCGCGAGCGCGGCGATGCCGACGCCGCCGTCGAGCTTGAACAGCAGGGCGGTGCGCTGCGCCAGCGCCTCGGGCGCGCCGAGGCCCAGCAGCCGGTCGGTGATCGCGTTGACGCGCCGCTGCGCCTCGCTGGTCAGCAGATCGTCGACTTCGCCCGCCAGCTTGCTGACCCCGCCCAACAGGGTCGCATGGCCCTGCGCCGGCAGCGTTCCGGCAGGCAGGGCGCGCAATATGTCGGCGATCTGTGCGCGAACCCCGCGCGCAATGTCGCTGAACAGCGCGAGCCGCGCGCCTTCCGCCATGTCGGCGGCGTCGATATCGTCCCACAGCGCGCCGATATCGTAGAGCCGTTCGGCGATCAGGAAGGCGTTGGCGAGGTCGGCGAGCGAGCAGCCTTCCTCCTCCGCCAGCTCGAACGGGTGGATGAGGCCCAGGCGATTGACGATGCGGTTGGCGACCTTCGTCGCGATGATCTCCTTGCGCAGCGCATGAGCTGCGATGGCGTCCGCTTGCCGTTCCTGCATCGCGGGGGGGAAGGCGGCCATCAGTTCGCCCGTCATGCTCTCGTCGCTGGCCAGCTCGCCATGCTCGATCGCGTCCTGGAGCGCGAGCTTCGCGGTCGAGAGCAGCACCGCCAGTTCGGGCCGGGTCAGCCCTTGCCCGTCCTGCGCGCGGCGCAGCAGCTGGTCGTTCGCGGCCAGCCCCTCGACCTGACGATCAAGCCGGCCTGATTCCTCGAACGTCTCGATCAGGCGCACATAGGAGGCGAGTTCGGCCGCGCCGCCGGCTTCGGCGATCGAGAGGCCGAGCGCCTGGAGGCGGTTATCCTCCAGCACGATGTCGGCGACCGCGTCGGTCATGCCGACCAGCAATTCGTTGCGCGCCTCGAACGGCAAGCGGCCTTCCGCCATTTCCTTGTTGAGCGCGATCTTGATGTTCACTTCATTGTCGGAACAATCGACGCCCGCGCTATTGTCGATGAAGTCGGTGTTGATACGCCCGCCTTTCAGCGAGAAGGCGATGCGGCCCGCCTGGGTGACGCCCAGATTCGCGCCTTCGCCGACCACCCGCACGCGCAGTTGCTCGGCATTGACGCGCAGCCGGTCGTTGGCGGGATCGCCCACCTCGCCATGGCTCTGGCCCGCCGCCTTCACATAGGTGCCGATGCCGCCGAACCAGAGCAGGTCGGCCGGCGCCTTCAGGATCGCGGAGATGAGCGCGGCCGGCTCCATCTCGGTCGCCGTGACATCGAGAATGGCCTGCATTTCAGGGGTTAGCGGGATGCTCTTGAGACTGCGCGGGAACACGCCGCCGCCTTTGGAGATGAGCGCCTTGTCATAATCGTCCCAGCTCGACCGGGGCAGGGAGAACAGGCGGTTGCGCTCCTCCCAGCTCTTCGCCGGATCGGGCGAGGGGTCAAAGAAGATGTGGCGGTGATCGAAGGCGGCGACCAGCTTGATCGCTTTCGACAGCAGCATGCCGTTGCCGAACACGTCGCCCGACATGTCGCCGCAGCCCACGACGCTGACCGGCTCGCTCTGCACGTCGACGCCCATTTCGGCGAAGTGGCGTTGCACGCTGATCCACGCGCCGCGCGCGGTGATGCCCATCGCCTTATGGTCATATCCGTTGGAGCCGCCGCTCGCGAAAGCGTCCCCCAGCCAGAAGCCGCGCTCCAGCGCGATCGCGTTCGCAATGTCGGAGAAGGTCGCCGTGCCCTTGTCCGCCGCGACGACGAAATAGGGATCGTCGCCGTCATGGACGACGACTTCGGGCGGATGCTTGACCTTGTTCTGAACAATATTGTCGGTGACCGACAGCAGCGCGCGAATGAAGATGCGATAGCTTTCCGTGCCCTCCGCCAGCCAGGCGTCGCGATCGACCTGCGGATTGGGAAGCTGCTTGGGGTAGAAGCCGCCCTTCGCGCCCGTCGGCACGATGACGGCGTTCTTGACCCGCTGCGCCTTCATGAGGCCCAATATTTCGGTGCGGAAATCGTCGCGCCGGTCGGACCAGCGCAGGCCCCCGCGCGCCACCGGCCCGGCGCGCAGGTGGATGCCCTCGACGCGCGGCGAATAGACCCAGATTTCGCGCCAGGGGAGCGGGGCGGGGAGGCCGGGCACAGCCGCGCTGTCGAGCTTGAACGCCAGCGCCTCGGCCGCCGCCTTGCCGAAGAAATTGGTCCGCAGCGTCGCGGTGATGACCGCGCGCAGCAGCCGCAGCACGCGATCCTCGTCGATCGCGGTCACCTGTTCGAGGCCCGCGTCGATCGCGGCCTGCGCCTCCGCCACCCGATCCTCCGCGCCGTCCCGCGCGGCGGGATCGTGCAGCGCCTCGAACAGGGTGATGAGGTTGGCGGCAACCCCCTGCGCCTTGCGCAGCGTGTCGGCGAAGGTCGCCATGCCATAGGCGACGCCCGCCTGCCGCAGATAGCGGTAGAGCGCGCGGAACAGCACGACGGCGCGGGGCGAAAGGCCGGCGGTGACGATCAGCTCGTTGAAGCGGTCATTCTCCGCCACGCCCTCCAGCACCTGCGCGATCGCCTCGGTCACGACCGACGCGCGATCGACCACCGGCTGCGCCTGCGCGCCGGCGGGCAGTTCCAGCACGAAGCGCTGGACATGGCCCAATGCGCCGCCGTCGATTGCGGTCGTCATTTCCTCGATCACGCGGAAGCCGAAATTCTCGAACGCCGGCACGACTTCGGACAGGGCGATGGTGTGGAGGCTGTAGAGCTTGAGGCGCAGCCGCTCGGCGCAATCTTCCGGGTTGCGGTAGATGCGGATCGACTTGTCGCCCGGCCCCGCGAGGCCGTGGATCAGGCGAATGTCGATCGCCGCTTCGGCCGGACCCGCGCCGCTGCGATAGGCGAGCGGGAAGCCCGGCGCATAACGCTGCGCCAGCGCGGCGGCGCGGCCGCCTTCCTCACTCTGCGCCAGCGCTTCCTCGACCGCCGGCACCCAGCCGCGCACCATCTGCTGCAATTGCGTGTCGAGCGCGGCGGCGTCCGGCACCACGCCGCCCTCGCGCAAGTCGAGCGTGATGCGAAGGAGCGCTAGGCCCCCTTCCTCCAGCGCGATCGACCAGCTCAGCACCGGGCCGTTGGCCGCCTTCGCCAGCATGTCCTGCACCGCGACCCGGCGCGCGGTCGACAGTTCGTCGCGCGGCAGCCAGACGAAGGCGTAGAGATGGCGGGCAAGCGCGCTCGTCGCAAGCGCCAGCTTGGGGCGCGGCCGGTCGCTCAGCGACATGAAGGTGAGCGCCAGACGCTCCAGCGTCTCGCGATCGAAGC
The DNA here is from genome assembly GCF_036170395.1 of Sphingobium sp. Taxonomy (GTDB): domain Bacteria; phylum Pseudomonadota; class Alphaproteobacteria; order Sphingomonadales; family Sphingomonadaceae; genus Sphingobium. The sequence goes on along the minus strand of NZ_JAVHPD010000044.1, from coordinate 2,881 downwards.
CGACGAGAATGTCGTGCGGCAGAGCGGTGAGCGCATGCGCCAGCGTCTTGCCCGCATGGCCCTGCGGATCGAAGCCGAACTTGTCCATCAGGCTCGACAATGCCGACCGCAGCAGCGGCACCTTGTCCGGCGCGGCGGCGAGGCCCGAACTGGTCCACATGCCGGCGTGGATCGACAGCGCCGTCACCTCCCGGCCTTCGCGCACGGGCACGATGATGAGGTCGAGCAGGACGTTGCGGTGGACCCGCGACAGACGGCTCGACTTGATGATGAGCGGGACGCGCCGCCCTTCCTCGAACCAGGCGAAGGCCCCCTCCAGCGAGGCGGGAGCGACCAGCGGCCGGTCGAGCCGGGTACAGATGCCGAGCTGCGCGCTGCTGCCAAGGTCGCGGCGGACGATCTCATGCCCCGTCTGGGTGAAATGGCGCGCGAGGAACCAGCGCAGCAGCGCCGCGCCTTCCTCGTCGAGCACGGCGTCGGCGTCCGTTGCCATGGCGGTCTGCATCGCCCCCCAGTCGGTCACAGCCGCGCGCACGTCCGCCAGCGTTTCGGCCAGCGATTTTTCGAGCGCGCGCCGTGCCTTCGCATCGGCGCGGTCGGCCTCGATATAGATCATCGATTCGCGCCGCGCGCCCGGCGTATCGTCGTCCAGGATCGCGGCCAGCGCGCCGTCCGCCGTGCGCTGCACCGACAGCACTGGATGGAGAAGGCGATGGATGGTGATGTCGGCGGCGGCGAGCGCATTGCCGATCGAATCCACCAGGAAGGGCATATCGTCATTGACGATGGCAAGCCGCATGAAGCGGCCGGTCGCGCCTTCGCCCAGTGTTTCGATCGCGATGGCGGGCTGGCCGGGCTTGCGGCCGTTGGCGATGCGGCCCAGGAAAGCGGCGGCGGCGGTCAGCGCGGCCTGATCCAGCCCTTCGCTCTCGCCGGGCAGCGCGCCCCGGCTCAGCGCCTGTTCCAGCGCCTGCCCGATGATCGTGTCGACTTCCCTGCTCTTCGCGTCCGCCAGCGCCGTCATTCGCTCCACCTCTCACTGCCTTCGCCGGAGGAGCATAGGATCGCCTGCCCCGCGACTCCTCGGCTTTGGAGCGCCTATATGCGCCGGGCCGCCATGGGGCTCAAGACCGGGCAGGAAATTAAATTTCCAAGACTTGAAATAATATGATGCAACGCAGCACGGGTCCGGGCGGATGGCGCGGACCGTTCAGGCTCGGGCGATTATCCGTCAGCAGCAGGGCAATGTCGAGCGCGAAAGGTGGATCAGCGGCGCGCCGCGACGATCACCTTGCGGCCGAGGTCCGACCCTTCGGGCAGCGCGGCGACCAGCGCCAGGCTGCCGTCCGCCTCCCGCCGCGCAACGACTATGGCCAGGCCATCGCCATCGGTCGGTACGGATGTGGGATCGATCGGCGCGGCGGCGCGGATCGCGGCGCGGGCCTGCTGGGCGGGATCGGGGCGCGCGGGGCGGTCGGCGCGGCGGCGGGCGCGCTCGTCGGCGACCAGCGCCTTGAGCCCGCCCTTATAGTGCGCCAGATAATCGGCCAGTTCGCCGACGCCAAGCCCCTGCGCCTGTGCGTGATCGAGCGCGGTCGCATATTCGGTGATGCGCGTCTTGTCATAGGTGGCGCCGAAAACCAGTTTGATGATCGCCGTCATGGGGCTGCGCGCCTGGGCCTTGATGCCATAGTCATGCAGCAGCTCGGCATAATCGTCCGGTCTTACCCGCGCCACCAGCGCGAAATCGTGCGACAGGCTGACCGCGCGATAGAGCGCGGCATGGCTGCGCGCCTCGCTGATCCGCACCCGCGCCGCGCCGTCGCGCGCGATCGCCAGCCAGTCGGCGAGCGAGGCGTCCTCCGCCGGACATTCCATGCCGGCAAGGTCCAGTTCGTCCTCGTCCTCCGCCTCATCAAAGCCCGAAGAGCTGTTCCCTTCGCTGTTCGCGATCGGGCCGTCGGCCCATACCGGCGCACTGCCATGCGGCGCGGGCGCGGTGCGCAGCGCTTCGCCCACTTCCCGCTCCAGCGCCTCGCTGACGCTGCGGCTCGCCACTTCCTTCCAGTTGATGACGCCGAACACGAAGTCGATCGTCTCGTCGTCGGACGAAAAGGGCATCAATATGCCGCGATACATGATCTCCGCGCCGCGCTGGTTGACGAACTCGGCCTCGAACCCGATCGGCGCGGCATTGGCGATGATCTGGAGATAATGGTCGGTGAGCCGCGACAGCAGCGAGCGCGCGGGCACATCGTTGATATAGTCGATCGTCCCGTCGATCTCGCATTCCTGCCGCAGCGCGGTGCCGAGATACACGACCGCAGGATTGTCCATCCCCACCGAAAAGTCGAGGAGGACGGAATTCGGCCCGAAATCCTCGAGCTGATCGGGGGTAAGATCCTCGATCGAGGGCAGCGCCCGGTCGCCCAGCAGCGACGCCCAATAATTATAGGCGCGCACCTGCATCCGCCGTTCTTCGGACAGGGCGAAAGGCGGTTCCTCCACCTCCAGCGCGTCGACATCGTCGAAATCCTGCCGGTCGTTCGCGGCCTCATGCCCCCGCATCGTGTCCATCGCGCTATCCCGTCTCTCAAGAACCGCCACGAAACGCGGCCTCCCGCAGGGGACAGTGGCAGCGGATGGTAAATTTGCGGTAAAAATCCGGGGGCGGCCTTTGCGGGAGCGATTACGCCGACGAAGCGAAAATGTCCGCTTGTCCTAGCCTCCAACCGCTGGTATCTGCCCGCCCCGACGCCGCTTTAGCTCAGTCGGTAGAGCATCGCATTCGTAATGCGAGGGTCACGTGTTCGAGTCACGTAAGCGGCACCATTTCGGTCCAAAAGCCCGAGTCCCTAGCACCGCCGCCTCTACGCCAGAG
>NZ_JAVHPD010000043.1:0-66816 GCF_036170395.1 Sphingobium sp. | reverse complement strand
CCTTAAGAGTGATCGCCTACTTCACCGCAAGGCGGGGTCCGCCGGATGGATACAACGTGAGCGCCTGCATCCCCCTTGAAAGGGCGGCGGTTGACGTTTCCCGAGGCAGCCTAGATGGGACTTTGCCGTGCGACTGAAAGTGTTCCCGATAGCTCTCATCGCCATTGCAGCCGCCAGCGGGGCAATTGCCACGGGGCACGTCGAGCCTGCAAGGGGAACCAGCCGGGCCGAAGTGACGGCCCAGCGGCGCGGGTTGGCATTTGCCCAGAAGCATTGCTCTGCCTGCCATGCCGTCGATCAGGGAATCTCACCCAAGCCGGAGGCGCCATCCTTCGAAACGATCATCAATACGCCCGGACTGACTACCCATACATTGAACCCATGGCTTCGCGAGTCGCACAATTTCCCCGAGATCATGAATTTCGAGATCGAGCCTGGGCAAATCGATGCGCTTGCAGCTTACATGTTGACTCTCAAGAACCACGATTATCGGCCCCCTATTCAATAGCCGCTGCGGTCAGGGCACCCGACCGGCCCGACCGCGGGCACAACGGTTCTGGGCGAGTTGGAAGGTGCCGAAACCTGGCTTCAGAGCGCGGGTGGATCGTGGTAGAAATCGACCTGCATGCGCATGGGGCCCATTGCCGTGACGAAGTGCGTTTGCTGCGGCGCGACCAGACCCGGATTGCCGGGCGTCAGCAGTTTTTCGGAGTGCGGTTGCACATAGGTCAGCTTCAGTTCGCCTTCCAGTATCCTGATTAAACCCCAGACCCCTTCCTTCGTCTGGTGGCTGCTTCGCAGGGCATCCGGCAATGTGTTCTCGTCGAAAACCGGCGTCGAGCGATAGGGTTCGGTCATGTCCATGCCTCGCTTCCGTGATCCTTTGCGGCTTCCGCCTGAATTTGTCATGCAGCAGCCGGTGCGGTTCGTCGGCCGGGCTCAGGACCACGGTACGGGCTTCGTTCTCTCCGTTCAGCAGCCGCAGGTCGACCAGCACGTCTCCATCCTGGCATCGCCGATGAGAATCTCAATGCCAGGGGCGGCGGATGCCGGCGTTGCGATGCTGAGGAGCGCGCCGGCGCACGGCCATGCGAGGTTTGCCTTGCTCATCGCTCCGACCGCAGCACTGCAAGGGTGTGACCGGCGATCATCCGCTCTTCGTCGGTCGGAATGATGAGGACCTTGACACGGCTGTCCCTGGCCGAGATGGTCAGGGCGTGTCCGGCATTGGCGCACACGTCGATGGACAGACCCAGCCAGGCGAGCCGCTGGCATATCCGTTCGCGAACTTCGGCGTGGTTCTCGCCGATCCCGGCCGTGAAGACGATACCATCGACGCCGCCGAGCGAGGCGGCAAGCGCCCCGAATTCGCGCGCGGCGCGCCAGACGAAAAGCTCCACCGCCTCACGGGCTTCCGCGCGCGGGTCGGCCGTCAGGGTCCGCATGTCGCTTGAAATCCCGGAAACCCCCAGCAGGCCGGATTTGCGGTATAGCATGTCGTCGACGTCGGCGGCGCTCATGCCGAGCTGGGTCTGGAGGTGGAGGACGACGCCGGGATCGAGCGTGCCGCAGCGCGTCCCCATCATCAGGCCGTCCAGGGCTGTGAATCCCATGGTGGTGTCGATACTCTTGCCGGCCCGCATGGCGCACAGGCTTGCGCCGTTGCCCAGATGCGCCGCGATCACCCGCCCGGCTGCAAGTTCCCCGTCGACGGTTTGCATCTGTCCGGCGATATACTCGTAGGACAGCCCATGAAATCCATAGCGGCGAATCCCCTGTTCATGCAGCGCGCGGGGGAGTGGAAGCCGCGCGGCGACCTCGGGCTTGTCGTGGTGAAAGGCGGTATCGAAACAAGCGACCTGGGGAAGGCTCGGTGCCAAGGCTGCGATCGCGCGGATCGCTGCCAGATTGTGCGGCTGATGCAGCGGTGCGAGGGGGCAGAGCGCGTCGAGCTCGGCGAGAAGACCCGCGTCGACGCGTTGCGGTGCAGCGAAGCGCATCCCGCCGTGCACGACGCGGTGCCCGATCGCCACGACTTCCCGGCCTTCAAGGTGATCGATGGCCCAGTCGAACAGATCCTTGAGCAGTTCCGCATGTGTGAGGCCAGCGCCGCCCGCCCAGGTTCGCTCGACAAGGACGGTCCCGTCCGCCCGCCGCGCGACCAGCGAGGGGGCGATCCCGATCTTCTCGATCTTGCCGCCTGCCGAATGTTCCGGATTGCCCGCATCATCGAGGGTAAAGAGCGCGAACTTGATGCTCGAGGAGCCGGAATTGAGGCTGACGACGGCTTTCATGCGGGAAGCCCGGGCGCTGCCTTCGGGGCAGCGCGTGCGAGCAATGCCGCGATCGCGCAGGACGCAAGACGCGTCCGCTCGCTGTCCGCGCGGCTGGTGAGGATGATGGGCACCCGCGCGCCGAGGACGACGCCCGCAGCATCCGCGCCGCCGAGGAAGGTCAGCTGCTTGGCGAGCATGTTGCCGGCCTCGATATTGGGGACGACTAGGATTTCCGCCTTGCCCGCCACCGGCGAGACTATCCCCTTCTCGCGGGCGGCGGCTTCGCTGATCGCGTTGTCGAAGGCGAGCGGGCCGTCGAGGACGCCTCCGTCGATCTGGCCCCGGTCGGCCATCTTGCACAATGCAGCCGCATCGAGCGTCGAGGGCAGGTCGGGATTGACCGTCTCGACGGCAGAGAGGATGGCGACCTTGGGCACGGCGATGCCGATGACATGGGCCAGATCGATCGCGTTGCGAATGATGTCGGCCTTGTCCTTCAGGGTCGGCGCGATGTTGATCGCGGCATCGGTGATGATGAGGGGCGTCGGATGCCCCGGCACGTCCATCACATAGGCATGGCTGATCCGCCGCTCCGTCCTGAGGCCGGTAGCGGCCGGCACGACCGCCGCCATGAGCTCGTCGGTATGCAGCGAGCCCTTCATCAGCAGTTTCGCATCGCCGCTCCGCACGAGCGCCACGGCCTTCGCGGCCGCGTCGTGGCTGTGATCGGCAGGTACGAGCCGGAAGGCGGAAATATCCTTCGCCGCTTCCTCGGCCGCGGCCCGGATCCGCTTTTCCGGACCGACGAGTATCGGGGTGATCAGCCGCGCTTCCGCTGCATCCACCGCCGCCGCGAGCGCCGCCGCGCTGCAGGGGTGGGCGACCGCGGTGGCGATGGGTTCTCCGCCTTGCGTCTGCTCGATCAATCGCCTGTATTCGCCATGCGTCGCCACCCGCACGTCGGGGAGCGCCATGCGCGGGCGACGGACCTTCTCGGAAGGCGCGCGAACCTCGGCCTGGCCTGTGATGACGGTCTCGCCGTTCTGATTCACGCAGCGGCAGTCGAGAACGAGGATGCAGCCCTCGGGCTTCTTTTCCGTCACCGTGACGGATGCGGTGATGACGTCGCCGATGCCGACGGGAAGGGTGAAGCGCAGCGACTGGCCGAGATAGATCGTGCCGGGCCCGGGCAGCTCTGTTCCGAGCACAGCCGAGATGAGGCCGCCGCCCCACATGCCATGGGCGATGATCCGCTGGAAGAAGTCCGTTTGCGCAAAGTCGGCATCGAGATGCGCCGGGTTCACGTCGCCCGAGACGAGTGCGAACAGCTGGATGTCCTTCTCCGAAAGCGTGCGGGAGACACTCGCCGTCTCCCCCACCTGAATCTCGTCGAAGGTCCGGTTCTCGATGAATGCGCTGTCGGTCACCGCTCATTTCTCCAGGACATATGTGCCGGGCGCGTCGGTGACGGGCGCATAGCGCTTGTCGGGCGCGCCCATGGACGGCGGCGGCTCCGGCGCTCCCGAGTGACGATCGAGCCATACGCCCCATTCGATCCACCATGACCCCGACTTGCGCTCGGCCCGTTCCAGCCATTCTTCGGGATCATAGGAGGGGCCGCCCGCCTCGCGGGTCAGCAGACGATAGGAACGTCCCGCATGACCCGGCTCGGAAACGATCCCGGCATTGTGTCCGCCGCTGGTGAGCGCGAAGGTGATCTCCGCCCCGGTGAGCAGGTGGATCTTGTGCACCGAGCGCCATGGGGCGACGTGGTCGCGCTCGGTGCCGACCGCGAACATCGGCGCCCGGATCGCGGACAGCGTGATCGTGCGGCCATCGACCTTGTATTTCCCTTCGGCCAGCTCGTCGTTCAGGAACAGACGGGCCAGGTATTCGCTGTGCATGCGATAGGGCATGCGCGTTCCGTCGGCATTCCAGGCCATGAGGTCGCTAATCGGCTCGCGCTCACCCATGAGGTAGATGCCGAGCACGCGCGACCAGATGAGATCGTTGGATCGCAGGATCTGAAACGCGCCTCCCATCTGGGCGCTGTCGAGATAGCCGCGGCTCCACATCATGTTGTCGAGCACGTTGAGTTGGGCTTCGTCGATGAACAGGCCAAGCTCGCCCGGCTCGCTGAATTCGGTCTGGGCCGCCAGCAGGGTGACGCTGGCGAGCCGTTCGTCACCGTCCCGGGCCATCGCCGCCGCTGCGATCGCCAGCAGCGTGCCGCCAAGGCAGTAGCCGGCGGCGTGCACCTTCCGTCCGCCCGTGATCGCTTCGATCGCGTCCAGCGCGGCCATCGGCCCAAGCCGGCGGTATGCTTCGAGATCGAGGTTGCGATCCTCCTTTCCGGGATTGTGCCACGAGATCATGAAGACGGTGAAGCCCTGGCCTGTCAGCCAGCGTACAAGCGAGTTCCCGGGCGAGAGGTCGAGGATGTAGTATTTCATGATCCAGGCCGGCACGATCAGGATCGGTTCGGGCCGCACCTGCTCCGTCGCGGGCTCATACTGGATGAGTTCGACGAGCTCGTTGCGATAGACGACCTTCCCCCTGGCGGTCGCCACCTTCTCGCCCACGGGGAAGCTCTCCGCGCCTACGGGCGGCTCGCCGCGCACCAGGCGCTGCATGTCCTCCATGAGATTGCGGAAGCCGTCCACGATGCACCGCCCGCCGGTTTCGACGATCTTGCGCTGCAGGAGCGGATTGGTGGCAAGGAAGTTGGTTGGCGCGAAGACATCGAGGATTTGCCGAGCCGTGAACTCGACGATGTCTTCATGGTGTCTGCTCACCCCGCCGATCCCGGTGGTGGCGGCGTGCCACCACTGCTGGTTCAGCAAGAAAGCCTGAACGATCAGATTGAAAGGCGGCTCCTTCCATGCCGGATCGGTGAACCGACGGTCCTGGGGCAAAGGTTCGATCGCGGGGGCTGCAGCAGGATCGCTGAGGCTTCGTCCGATATAATCGGACAAGCGCCAATATTTTCTCGCGGCCTTGGCGCCCAGTTGCAATTGCTTGCCGGGGGCGCTGGCGAGGTGCAACATCCAGTCGGTTGCCGCGAGGATCATCGTCACCGGCGATAGCCCGTGCGTCAGGTGCGCGATGCCAACCGCAGCCGCGCGATCGAGGGTCTGGCTGATGCCGTCGAGCGGGTCGGCGGCAACATGCTGTATGTCATTCATCATCAACCTGCCGCGCGTGGATCATACTCTAGCGTGTTGTGCACCTATCCGATCGGCAGCGGCCGACCGATACGTATACATCCCAATTCTTCGCATGGAACCAATCAGGGTAAAGAGACTGCGTTTCCGTGGGAGAGGGCCTGCATTTGATCGCAACCGATGGTTGCGGCCCGGTGACAGGCGCGTCTCGCGGATATCATGATGAGGAGGATCCAACGATGACATTTCCACTCGATCAGGTCGTGGCCATCGCCGGCGCCAACCGCCAACTCGCGCTGAAGTTTTTCGACATCGCACGCACGACCGGCGCGCGGCAGGCCGCAATCGGGGCCCATGCGCTGGGCGCGTTCTTCGAGCCCGGCAAATTCTCCGAAGTGGCCCAGGAGGCGGAGCAGAACCGCCTGGTCCTGATCGCCGACACGAAAGCGGCACTCGAAGAATGGCAGGAAAGCGCTGGAGATTTGTTCTCGCCGGAAAGCGAGACGACGCAGTTGGCCGTCGCCCTCGAGCCGCTGCGCGCCTTTTTCCTGTCGCCGCTGCAGGCCTTCGCTGCTGCTGCGCCGGCGGCAAGCGATGCCGGGGCCAGCACCTGAGCCGCAAGCCGTCGTTGCGGCCGCGCCATGCAAGCCCTGCAAATCGCTTTGTTGAGAGACGCGCCTTGTCGCCACTGAGACTTGCTGACCGCAAACGGGATAAGCGCCCGCTGCTTCGGCGCTCCGCTATCGCGCTTATCCCGTTTGCCGCGGCGGCCTGCTCGTTTGCGCCGGACCATGTCAGGCCCGCGCAACCCGTACCGGCGCGATATTCCGACCGGTTGCCCGATGGACCGAGCATTGCGCGAATCGGCTGGCGCGATTTCTTCCGCGCGCCTGAACTCCAGCGGCTGATCGATGCCGCAATGGCGAACAACCGGGACATCCGTATCGCGACGGCTCGTGTTGATCAGGCTCGGGGCGCTTGGCGCATCGAAGGCGCCCCGCTTTATCCGCAACTCGATGCAGTGGGCACAGGGAGCAGGGGGCGCACTCTCTATACGCTGCCGGGGATGGGCGCGACAGCGGTCGACCTTCGTCAGGTCAGCGCTCAGCTCAGCGCGAGCTGGGAAATCGACTTCTGGGGGCGGCTGCGTAATCTCAGGGATGCGGCGCGTTGGGAGTATCTTGCCACGGAAGAAGCACGCCGCGCAGTTGCTACCGATCTGGTGGCCCAGGTCGCGAACGGCTATCTCCTCGAACGTGAATATGGGGAGCGCGTCGCGCTCGCCCAATCGTCGATCGCCACGCGAGAGGACTCACTGCGGATTATCCGCCGACGTTATGAGGTCGGTTCCGGCTCCAAGCTCGACATGACCCAGGCCCAAACGCTGCTTGCCCAGGCGCAGATTACGTTGCAGGTGCTTGAGCAGGATCGCGCCGTCAATCGTAATGCGCTCGCTCTGCTGGTTGGCGAACCCGTTGAAATCGCACCGGGACCGCTTGGTTTGACAGCGGTCCAGGATCATCTGGCGCTCCCAGCCGGCCTCCCATCCGACCTGTTGACCAATCGCCCGGATGTTGTCGCAGCCGAACATCGGTTGCGCGCTGCGAACGCCAACATCGGCGCGGCCCGAGCCGCCTTCTTCCCGAATATCAGCCTGACCGGCGGCTTTGGGACGATGAGCACTGCGCTCGACGGGCTATTCAAGGACGGCACGGAAGCTTGGAGCTTTACACCAACGATTGTGCAGCCGCTCTTCAACGCGGGCCGACTCAAGGGCAATCTCGACGTCGCCAAAGCGCAGCGCGATGAAGCGGTCGCGAGCTATGAGCGCACGGTCCAAGCGGCGTTCCGCGACGTGTCCGACGCTCTCGTGCGCAAGCAGCAGCTTGGCCTCCAGATTGCGACGACGCGCGAGATGGTCGGCGCGCAGCGTGAACGGGCCCGGCTCGCCCAGCTTCGCTTCGACAACGGGCGCTCGGCCTATCTCGAGGTCCTCGACGCGCAGCGCGATCTCTTCGACGCGGAGCAAGCTCTCGTCCGGCTACACCGGGCCGAGATCGCCAGTGTGGTGGCGCTCTATGCTGCGCTCGGCGGGGGCTTCGTTGGCCAACCTACACCACCGAACAGCGGGGAACGGACACCATGACGCAAGCGACCGGCAAGACCTGGCTCGTCAGGGGCGGGATCGCGGCGGCCGTGATCGCCGTCGTCCTGATCGTCTGGTCGTTCGTCAAGCCCTCGGGCCTTCCCGAGGGGATCGCGAGCGGCAATGGCCGTCTCGAGGCCGTGGAGATCGACATCGCCGCGAAGTCGCCGGGGCGCATTCGCGATATCGTCGCGGACGAGGGCCAGTTCGTCAAGGCGGGCGCGGTAGTGGCGCATATGGACACCGACGTCTTGCGCGCCCAGCTCTCAGAAGCCGAGGCGATGCTGGCGCAGGCGCTGAACGCGGTCGAGATCGCCGCGTCGCAGGTCGTGCAACGCCAGAGCGAGCGCGCCTCCGCACAGGCCACCGTGCGCCAGCGCGAGGCGGAGCTGAATGCTGCCCGCAAGCGCTTCGCGCGTTCCGAAACGCTGGCGCGCGAAGGCGCTACCCCCGTGCAGGAACGCGACGACAATCAGGCGTCGGTCGAGGGCGCGGACGCCACCCTCGAAGCGGCGCGGGCGCAGCTCGCCGCGGTCGATGCGGCGATCGCCGCCGCCCGCAGCCAGGTCATTGGCGCCCGCTCGAACGTCGATGCCGCGCGGGCGACGATCGAGCGCATCAAGGCGGACATCAGGGACAGCGATCTGCGCGCGCCGCGCGACGGGCGCATCCAGTATCGCGTCGCCCAGCCCGGTGAAGTCGTCGCCGGGGGCGGGCGGGTGCTCAACCTTGTCGACCTGTCCGACGTGAGCATGACCTTCTTCCTGCCCGAGACCGTCGCCGGACGGGTCCGGCTCGGTAGCGAGGTCCGCGTCGTTCTCGACGCCTTGCCGGACTACGCGATCCCGGCGAAGGTCAGCTTCGTCGCCGATGTAGCCCAGTTCACGCCCAAGACGGTGGAGACGGCCAGCGAGCGGCAGAAGCTGATGTTCCGCGTCAAGGCCCGCATCGCTCCGGCGCTGCTGCGGCGCCACATGACGCTGGTGAAGACGGGCCTTCCGGGCATGGCCTACCTGCGGGTGGACCCCAAGGCGGAATGGCCCGAGGCGCTTTCGCGGGTCGTGAAAGAATAAGCGGCCATGTCGTCCGCGCCTCGCCCCGACGCCGCCGACGCCGCGCCGGTCGTCCGGCTAGCCGGCGTAAGGCTCCGCTACGGGAAGACGCTGGCGCTGCGGGGGATCGACCTGGCGATTCCCGCGGGCAGGATGGTCGGCCTCATCGGCCCGGACGGCATGGGGAAATCGAGCCTGCTGTCGCTGATCGCCGGCGCGCGGGCGATCCAGGAAGGAGAGGTCGAGGTGCTGGGCGGCTCCATGGCGGACCGGCGTCACCGCGGCGCCGTGTGCCCGCGCATCGCCTATATGCCCCAAGGCCTCGGCAAGAACCTCTATCCCACGCTGTCGGTCGAGGAGAACCTCCAGTTCTTCGCGCGGCTGTTCGGCCACGGCGAGGCCGAGCGCCGCCGCCGCATCGACGACCTCACCCGCAGCACCGGGCTTTACTCTTTCCTGTCGCGCCCGGCGGGCAAGCTGTCGGGCGGCATGAAGCAGAAGCTCGGCCTGTGCTGTGCGCTGATCCACGATCCGGACCTGCTCGTCCTCGACGAGCCGACTACCGGCGTCGATCCGCTCGCCCGCGCGCAGTTCTGGGATCTGATCGCGCGCATCCGCCGCCAGCACCCCGCCATGAGCGTCATCGTCGCGACGGCCTATATGGACGAAGCCCAGCGTTTCGACTGGCTCGTCGCCATGGACGACGGCGGCTTGCTCGCGACCGGGACCCCGGCGGAACTGCTGGAGCGGACGAAGAGCGCCTCGCTGGAGGATGCCTTTATCGCCTTGCTGCCCGCGGAGAAGAAGCGGGGCCACGCGCCGGTGGTCATCCCGCCGCTGGCCGCGGACGATACGGATATCGCGATCGAGGCGCGCGATCTCACCATGCGCTTCGGCGCCTTCGTCGCGGTCGATCACGTCAGCTTCCGTATCCGCCGCGGAGAGATCTTCGGTTTCCTCGGCTCCAACGGTTGCGGCAAGACCACGACGATGAAGATGCTCACCGGCCTCCTCCCGGCGAGCGATGGCCAAGCCTGGTTGTTCGGTCGGGAGATCGATTCCCGCGACATCGCTGTCCGCCGCCGGGTCGGCTACATGAGTCAGGGCTTCTCGCTCTACAGCGAGCTGACGATCCGCCAGAACCTCGAACTCCATGCGCGCCTGTTCGATGTGCCGGCGCAGGAGATCCCCGACCGCGTCGCCGAAATGATCGATCGCTTCGGCCTCGGGGCGGTCCTCGACGACCTCCCGCCCAAGCTCCCTCTCGGTATCCGCCAGCGTCTTTCGCTGGCGGTCGCGATGGTTCACAAGCCGGAGCTTCTGATCCTCGACGAGCCCACTTCGGGCGTCGATCCCGTGGCGCGCGACGCCTTCTGGCGGCTCTTGATCGAGCTTTCCCGGCGAGACCGTGTCACGATCTTCATCTCCACGCATTTCATGAACGAGGCGGAGCGGTGCGATCGCATGTCGATGATGCACGCCGGCCGCGTGCTGGACAGCGACACGCCCGCCCGCCTGGTCGAGAGACGCGGCGCCGCCACACTCGAGGAAGCCTTCATCGACTATCTGGTCGAGGCCGGAGGGGAGAGTCCCGCGGACGACCGGCTCGCCATTGAGGAAAGCGCCACTCCGGCCCGGCCGCAGGCGGCCAGACGACGTACTTTCAGCCCGCAGCGCATGCTGAGTTACATGTGGCGCGAAACTCTCGAGCTGCGGCGCGATCCCGTGCGTAGCACGCTAGCCCTGGCGGGTTCGGTGATCCTGCTGCTGGTCATGGGCTTCGGCATCAGCCTCGACGTCAACGATATCCGCTACGCGGTCCTGGATCGGGACCAGAGCAGCATCAGCGAACGCTACCAGCTCGATATCGCCGGATCGCGCTATTTCATCGAGCAGCCGCCGCTCACCGGCTATGACGATCTCGACCGGCGCATGCGCGCGGGCGACATCAGTCTCGCCATCGAAATCCCGCCCGGCTTCGGCCGCGACCTGCTGCGTGGTCACCCCAAGCCGATCGCGGCATGGTTCGATGGCGCGATGCCGATGCGTGCCGAAACCGTCCAGGGCTATATCCAGGGCCTGCACCAGAGCTGGCTCACCGATCAGATGCGCGCCGCCGGTGTCACTGGCGCGGCCCGTGCCGGCGCAGGATCCACCGTCTCCATCGAGAACCGGTATCGCTACAATCCCGATGTCCGAAGCCTTCCGGCGATGGTGCCCAGCATCATTCCGCTGCTGCTGCTCATGCTGCCGGCGATGCTCGCCGCGCTGGCGGTGGTCCGCGAGAAGGAGGTCGGCTCGATCATCAACCTGTATGTGACTCCCGTCACCCGCACCGAATTTCTGCTCGGCAAGCAGATCCCCTATGTCGGGCTCGCCATGATCAACTTCGCCATCATGGTGATGATGGCCGTCACGCTGTTCGGCGTGCCCGTCAAGGGCAACTTCCTTGCGCTGGCGTTCGCGGCGCTCCTCTTCTGCATCATCGCGACGGGCATGGGCCTGCTCGCCTCGGCCGTCACGCGCAGTCAGATCGCCGTCCTGCTGCTCGCCTTGATCGGCACGCTGATACCGGCCGTCACCTATGGCGGCATGATCGACCCGGTCTCTTCGCTCGAGGGCTCGGCCCGCCTTTTCGGCGAGGTCTATCCGGCGTCCCACATGTTCACGATCAGTCGCGGCGTCTTCAACAAGGCTCTCGGATTTCGTGATCTCGCCGGATCGTTCTGGCCGCTGCTGATCGCGGTTCCCGTCATCACCGGCGCCTCCATCCTGCTGCTCAGGAAGCAGGAGCGCTGACATGCGGCGGACGCTCGCGAACATCTACCGCCTCGGTGTGAAGGAGCTCTGGAGCCTTTGGCGCGACCCGATGATGCTCGTGCTGATCCTGTTCACTTTCACGATCGCCATCTACAGTGCGGCGACGGCGATGCCCGAAACGCTGCACAATGCCTCAATGGCGATCGTGGACGAGGACAATTCACCGCTTTCACAGCGGATCGTTGCGGCCTTCTACCCCCCGCAGTTCAAGCGTCCGGCGATGATCACCACGCGCGCCATCGATCCCGGAATGGATGCGGGCGACTATACCTTCGTCATGCACATTCCCACCGGCTTCCAGCGTGACGTCCTGGCTGGCCGGCCAGCCGAGATCCAGCTCAATACCGATGCCACCCGGATGACCCAAGCCTTCACCGGTAGCTCCTACATCCAGCAGATCGCGCTGGGTGAAGTGACCGCCTTCGTGCAGGGCTATCGCGGGCAGGCGGCCATGCCCGTCGATCTCGAGCTGCGCGCGCGGTTCAATCCGACTCTCGACAAGTCCTGGTTCGGCGCGCTCGCGGAGATCATCAATCAGATCACCATGCTGTCGATCATCCTGACCGGCGCGGCGCTGATCCGGGAACGCGAGCACGGCACTGTCGAGCACCTGCTCGTGATGCCGGTGACGCCTTTCGAGATCATGTCGAGCAAGGTCTGGTCCATGGGGCTGGTCGTGCTGCTGGCGTCGTTTCTCTCCATTAACCTCGTGGTTCGGGCCTTGCTCGACATTCCCGTCGCGGGATCGCTGTCGCTGTTCTTCGCCGGGGCCGCTCTCTCCATGTTCGCGACCACGTCCATCGGCATCTTCATGGCCACCATCGCGCGTAACATGCCTCAGTTCGGGATGCTCACGGTCCTCGTCCTGCTGCCGCTCGAGATGCTTTCCGGTAGCACGACGCCGCGCGAAAGCATGCCGGAAGTCGTCCAGAACGTCATGCTGGCCGCGCCGACCACCCATTTCGTGGAGTTGGGCCAGGCTATCCTGTTTCGCGGCGCGGGTATCGATGTCGTGTGGCCTCAGCTCCTCGCCATAGTTGCGATCGGGGGCGTTTTCTTCACCATTGCGCTCGCGCAGTTCCGGAGGGCCATCTCGGAGATGGCCTGATGAGGGCGGCTTCGGTTACGTAGACTTCCCAAGCCCATCGAGCCCGTCGGTCGGTTATCCTGATGATCCTTTCTGCATGGGCCGAGATCGAAGAAAGGTGATCGCATGTCCGGTATTGCTTCCTCCACCGAGGTGGTGACCCGATCGGGGCTCAGGCTGTCCGTGAGGCCGGTCGCGCGCGACGATGGCCCTGTGCTGAAGGACTTTTTCGGCAGGGTCACTCCCGAGGATCTCCGCTTCCGTTTCCTCACGGCGATGCTCGAGGTGTCCGACGACCGGATCGCGGCCATGGTCGATGTCGACCACAAGCAGACCGAGGATCTCCTGGCCTTCGTCGATGACGGAACGCTGGTCGGATCGGCGATGATCGCGATCGACCCGTCGGGCGATCGCGCCGAAGTGGCGATCGCCGTCCGGGCGGACTACAAGCACCGGGGCGTGGGCTGGACGCTTCTCAACCGCGCCGCGGACTATGCGAAGGCGCGGGGCAGCCGCACGCTGGAAGCGGTCGAGAGCCGGCTCAACCAGAAGGCCATCGAAGTGGAGCGGGACTCGGGCTTCACGGTGAAGGCTTATCCGGGCGACGCGACGCTGGTCATCGTGTCGAAGCAGCTTCAATGACGGGCATGTGGGCGATGGAACTCGGCGCGGTGGGCGGCCCGCTCCGACTCGTCGCCCGCGCCGTTCCGGACCCGGGGCAGGGGGAACTGCTGATCGAAGTAACCGCCTGTGGTGTCTGCCGGACAGACCTCCACATCATCGACGGTGAAGTGGCGGCCCGGCTTCCGATCATTCCGGGCCATGAGATCGTAGGGATCGTAGCCGCGCTCGGGGAGGGTGTGACCGGGTTCCGGCCAGGCGACCGGGTCGGCGTTCCGTGGCTCGGCCATAGCTGCGGCTACTGCTACTATTGCCGTTCCGGGCAGGAAAATCTGTGCGACACGCCGGGCTTTACCGGATGCACGCGGGACGGGGGTTATGCGACCCACGTCGTCGCCGACGCTCATTTCTGCTTCCAGATTCCCGATCTCTATTCGGACGAAGAGGCGGCGCCGCTGCTTTGCGCGGGGCTCATCGGCTGGCGATCACTGCGGGCCGCCGGCGATGGGCGACGCATCGGGCTCTACGGCTTCGGCGCCGCGGCGCATATCATCGCGCAGATCGCCGTCTGGCAGGGCAGGGAAGTCTTCGCTTTCACGAAGGCGGGCGATCGCGAGGGCCAGGACTTCGCCCGGTCGCTCGGCTGCGCCTGGGCCGGATCGTCGGACGAGCGGCCTCCGGTGGAACTCGATGCCGCGATCCTCTTCGCATCCGTGGGCGCGCTGGTTCCTCTCGCGCTCCGCGTGGTTCACAAAGGCGGGCGCGTCATCTGCGCCGGTATTCATATGAGCGACATCCCTGCGTTCCCTTATGCCGATCTCTGGGGCGAACGCGTGATCGCCTCGGTCGCGAACCTCACCCGGGACGATGGGACGAGTTTTTTCAGGATCGTGCAGAAGGCTCGCGTCAAGACGGTCGCGACCGCGTTCTCCCTTGCCAATGCCAACATCGCCCTGGAACGGGTGCGCGCAGGCGCTCTGGTTGGCGCGGCCGTTCTCCTTCCGGGAGAACCGGGAGACTATCGACGCTAGAAGCGATTTCAGCCTGTTATCCGGCGCGCGCTCAACGCAAGTCGCCCTTGGTAAAGTTACGGAGTGCCACGCCGGTCGTTCGGAACCATGGTGCGACCATGAACAAGAACACATCCATTAAGGACGTCCTCGCCGTTGTCGACGGCACGCCCTCTTCGCTGGCCGCGGTTGATCAAGCGCTAGCCTATGCAGACATCCATGAGGCGACGCTCACGATCGTCGTCGTAACCGAGAACCTTGCTCTGGCGGCAGCGATCGATCCGATGGCCTACGCCGAAGCCATAGCGGCGTCGGACACCCTGCGCAAAGAGCATGTCGCGGCGGTTCGCGAGCGCGCCAGAGGTGCTTCGGTTCAGGTCGAGGTCCATGCGCTGTTCGAAGCGCCCGGCCTTCTCCCCGGCCTCGCCAAGGCTGAGGGACAGTACGCGGATATCGCCCTCATCCCCGGAGCCGGTAGCTGGCAGAGCGACGGCTTGCGCCGCCATGTCATCGAAGTGCTCATGTTCGCGGGCGTACCTACAATGGTTGTGCCGGCGACCTGGCGGCCGGCGCGCATCACGCATGCCGCGCTTGGGTGGAACGCTTCGCTTGAAGCTTTCCGCGCGGCCCGGACGGTCCTTGATCTGGTCGAGTCTGGCGCGGCGATCGATGTCATCGTCGTGGACTCGCTCGACGGCCATCGATCCGACCGGCCCGTGCCGGGGGCTCAGGTCGCTCGCCATCTCGCCCGTCATGGTCACAATGCCGTCGTTCACGCCATCGGTTCGGCGGAACACGGGACGTCGGGCGCGCTGCAGATCTTCGCGTCCGAGCAGCATGCCGATGTGCTCGTCATCGGGGGCTACGGACGCTCGCGAGCCCTGGAATTTGTCCTGGGCGGCGTGACGCGCGAACTCATCGCGCACCAGCGATTGCCAATCGTCTTCGTGCACTGACGATTGCTCAAAAATGACTGCAAACGGAGCGTGCCATGAAAGCCCTAGTATATCACGGCCCTGGTCAGAAAAGCCTGGACGAGCGCCCCAGGCCGGTTCTTCAGGCCCCCACCGACGCGATTGTCCGCATCACCAAGACGACGATCTGCGGCACCGACCTGCACATTCTCAAGGGTGATGTCCCTACCTGCGAACCGGGCCGGGTGCTCGGCCATGAAGGTGTCGGGATTGTCGATGAAGTCGGCTCCGCGGTAGGCAGCTTTAAGGCCGGCGATCACGTGTTGATCTCCTGCATCACGTCCTGCGCGCGCTGCGAATATTGCCGCCGGGGAATGTATTCGCACTGCGCCGACGGCGGGTGGATATTGGGCAACAGGATCGACGGAACGCAGGCGGAATTCGTCCGCATCCCCCATGCCGACAACAGCCTCCATCCGATTCCGGCTGGAGCGGACGAGGAAGCGCTCGTCATGCTCAGCGACATCCTTCCCACCGGCTATGAATGCGGTGTCCTCAATGGCAAGGTTGCGCCGGGGAGCAGCGTGGCGATCGTGGGTGCGGGTCCGATCGGACTTGCCACCCTGCTCACCGCGCAGTTCTACGCGCCGGCACTCATTGTCATGATCGATCTTGACGACAACCGCCTGGCCGTCGCGCGCAGGTTCGGCGCCACGCACACGTTCAACAGCGGGCGCGATGCGGTCGTTCGCATGGTTCGCGATCTCACGGGAGGGAAGGGCGCCGACGCGGCGATCGAGGCGGTCGGCGTGCCCGCCACGTTCGAGCTGTGCGAGGAACTGGTGGCGCCGGGCGGCGTGATCGCCAATGTCGGGGTGCATGGCGCGAAAGTCGACCTCCATCTGGAAGAACTCTGGTCGCGCAACATCACGATCACGACCCGCCTCGTCGATACCGTCAGCACGCCGATGCTGCTCAAGACGGTCGAATCCAAGCGGCTCCGGCCGGAGCAACTGGTTACCCATCGCTTCGCGCTCGATGACATCCTCGGCGCATATGAGACCTTCTCGAATGCGGCCGATACCCAGGCTCTGAAGGTGGTTATCGCCGCGTGATCCAGAATCCTGCCGGCGGTCTCGCCGATCCGTTGCAAGGGCAATACGATCTCGGTGTTTCGGGCCGGGTCGAACCGTCTATCGCGCGCGCGCGCCGATTGCGGCTTCATACCCATGACGAACTGGTCGCCGTCATGCGGACCGACAGTCCGGTGTGCCATGCCGAAGGTCTCGCCCCGCACACCCAGATCTTTGTCCGCAACGGCGGCCGGCCGATCGTCGCGACGCTCTTCCAGGTCGATGACGCGTTCCTCGCGGAGGATGAGATTGGTCTCTCCGAAGCTGCCTGGGAAGCACTTGGAGTAGACGAAGGGACCACTGTGGACGTCGGCCACGCGCCGCCGCTTGAATCGATCGCCTGCGTCCGCCAACGCATCTATGGGCACAGGCTGAATGCCGCCGCATTGAGCAGCATCGTCGAGGACGTTGTCGCCGGCCGCTATGCGGACGTGCATCTTGCCGCTTTCCTCACCGCCACGGCGGCGCTGCCGTTCGACGAGGACGAGACCTACCATCTCACCAAGGCAATGGTCGATGCCGGCGACCGCCTGAGCTGGCCCGGTGGAATCATAGTCGACAAGCATTGCGTGGGCGGCTTGCCTGGCAATCGCACGACTCCGATCATCGTCGCCATAGCAACCGCCTGCGGCCTCACCATGCCAAAGACGTCCTCACGGGCGATTACCTCGCCAGCCGGCACGGCCGATACCATGGCGACGCTGACCAGCATCGATCTCGATCTTGACGCCATGCAACGGGTGGTCACGGCCGAAGGCGGATGCCTCGCCTGGGGCGGAGCGGTCTGCCTGAGTCCTGCCGACGATATCTTCATCGGCGTCGAGCGCGCGCTCGACATCGACACCGAAGGACAACTCATCGCTTCGGTCCTGTCGAAAAAGATCGCCGCCGGCGCCACCCACGTCGTGCTCGACATCCCCGTGGGGCCGACCGCCAAGGTCCGCAGCGCGGAAGCCGCCGACCGTCTTGCCGCGACGAGGACATCCGTGGCCGGCCGGTTCGGCCTTGTTACCCGCTGCATCCAGACCGATGGAGCGCAGCCGGTCGGCAGGGCGATCGGCCCCGCGCTCGAGGCCCGTGACGTGATCGCCGTTCTCAAGGGTGACCCCGACGCACCTCCGGATCTTCGCGATCGCGCCTGCGTCCTTGCGGGCGTCATCCTCGAAATCGGCGAGGCGGCCGCGGCGGGGGCGGGGCGGGCACTTGCCGAACGCACGCTGACCGATGGCTACGCGTGGAAGAAATTCCAGCGAATATGCGACGCCCAAGGCGGAATGCGCACGCCGCCCACGGCAAGGCTCACGCACCCGATCGTTGCGACCCACAGCGGCCGTGTCACGCACATCGACAATCGCCGGATCGCCCGTCTGGCAAAACTTGCCGGTGCGCCGGATACACCGGCGGCAGGAATGCGCCTGCATGTGCGCCTCGGCGATGACATAATCGCCGGTCAGCCCCTGCTGACCCTTCATGCGGAATCCCAGGGTGAAATGGCCTACGGCCTAGCCTACGCCGCCTCTAATCCAGACATGCTCATGATCGCTCCATGACGATGACGCTGTTCCCGATGCCCAGAAATGAGCGGCTTGCCGGCACCATCGCCGACCGGGCCGGGTTCTCGGTCGGCAAGCTCGAATTGCGCCGTTTCCCGGACGGCGAAAGCTATGTTCGGCTCCACTCACTGGTGGCGGGGTGCGCCGTCGCGGTGGTGTGCACGCTCGCGCGCGCCGATGAGCAGTTCCTGCAGTTGCTTTTCACGGCGCGGCTGTTGCGCGAAAACGGAGCGCGCTCGATCCAACTTGTCGCCCCGTATCTCGCCTATATGCGGCAGGATCGCCGCTTTCAGGATGGCGAGGCCCTGACCTCCCGCCAGTTCGCGCAGCTCATCTCATGTGAATTCGACGGGCTCATCACGGTCGATCCCCATCTGCACCGTTACCGCGCTCTGCAGGAGATCTATTCGATCGAGACCGAGTCGCTGGCAGCCTCGCCACTTCTTGCCGAGTGGGTTCGCGACAACGTCGAAAGGCCGCTCATCATCGGTCCCGACAGCGAAAGCGAGCAATGGGCCGGAGCTATCGCCACACATATCGGCGCGCCGCACGCCGTATTCACCAAGTTGCGCCGGGGCGACCGGGATGTCCTTATCGCAGCCTCGGATCTGACGGTGTGGAGGGAGCGTACTCCGATATTGGTCGATGACGTGATCTCTTCGGGACAGACGCTCGCCCACGCCGCGCGCGAGATCACCGCTCAGGGGTTTCCAGCCCCGATCTGTCTTGCAGTCCATGGCCTTTTCGCTCCGGGAGCGGAGGAACTCCTCAAGGCGATCGGGTGCCGCATAGTTACCACTGACAGCATAGCTCATCCGAGTAATGCTGTCGCCCTTGGGCCGCTGCTCGGCCAGGCACTGGTCAGACAGCTCACGGTGGTCGACGCGAAACGACTACGTAGAACACCCAAATGAATCCCTCTCCGGCACGCGGTAGCAAAATGCCGACAAGCGGAGGTAAGAATGGCTATCAAGGATATTCTCGCCGTGGTCGATACCGGCGACACGGACGAGCAGTTCCTGCATGACGCGCTCGCCTTTGCCGAATTCCATGATGCCCATCTATCCATCGTCATCCTCTCGGCGCTTCCGTCGGCGGACTATGCGCTGACGATCGTACCACCCTATTCCTTTCTTCAGGACTATACGGAGGCGGTCGAAGCCAAGCAGCAGCGCATTGCCAAGCTTGCCGGCGCCTCCAATGTCGAGGTCCGCACGATTTCCGACCAGCCGGCGATCATTTACGGGAAGGCTGCAGTCTACGCGCGTTACGCCGATATCGTCCTGTTCGGCCCGGCCGACAACTACGACTATCCGCCAATCCGGCGCGAAACGATCGAACGCATATTGTTCGCGTCGGGCCGGCCGGTTCTCGTCGCTCCGAACGGACACAAACCGCGTGCGATCGAGCATCTCGCGATCGGCTGGAATGCGACGCGCGAGGCGACACATGCCCTGCGTAATGCAACGACCTTCGCCGCGCCGGGGGCCAAGGTCGACGTGCTGGTTCTCGACGCGCAGCCCTCGGCAAAGGGCCACGGTTCCGAGCCGGGTGCGGACATTGCTCACCACTTGGCCCGGCACGGGTTCATGTCGTCGGTGGTCCCTATCCACGCGACCGCGCTGTCTGACGCTGAGGCGCTGGTCAAAGCTGCTTGTGAGCGCGGTGTCGCAGTGCTGTCGCTCGGAGCCTACGGACATTCCCGCCTCCGCGAGATGGTCCTCGGTGGCGTTACCCGAGACCTGCTTGGCGGGGCATCGATTCCGCTGCTGTTTTCCCACTGACGCCTGCGCTATTCGATACATCGATCATTGTCAGCAAGGCTGGCGATGATCGGACAATCGGGCCGGTCGTCGCCATCGCAGCGCTCGGCGAGCTCCACCAGTGTGCGGCGCATAGCCTCGAGCGCGGCCGCCTTGCGCTGAAGCTCGTCGGCTCTTGCCATCGCGAGGGCCTTCACTTCGGCGCTCGAACGCTCTCCATCGTTCCACAGGTCAAGCAGCTGGCGGATATCCTCGATCGGGAAACCAAGGTCACGCGCATTGGCGATGAACCCGAGACGATGAAGGTCGGTTGCCGAGTAGTCGCGATAGCCGCTGCCGCGGCGCGGCGCGGCGGCGCCGGGATTCTCATAGTGGCGGATCATCCGCTGCGAGACGCCGCTCGCTTCCGAAGCCTGGCCGATGTTCATATGCCGCTTATGCCGCGGACGGCGCGCCGGTTGGACTCGAAAAGGCCGTTGCGGCGTCGGCGACCATGCGGCCAACGCACCAGCGCGCATAGAAGCCGCCGAGCAGCCGGCCCAGCAGCGCGCCGAGCCAACCGCGCGGCAGCCAATAGTCGATCCAGACCGTCAGTTCGCAGCCGCCGGGCGCGTTGGCGATCCGAATGCCCATCTCATAGCCGCCGACGATGACAAGCTGCGGCGTTCCAACCGTGCGCCAGACCTTGCGATACGGCGGCGTCCGCTCGGTCACGACCTCGTCGACCGCCATGGTCAGGCCGAAGGCGGACCCGCCCATATGAATGAGTGAGCCCACGGCCATGCCACGGTTCGCGTCGAACGCGTAGGTCATCCGTCCGCCGCCCATCATCGCGGACGGCTTCTCCATATGCGCGGCAAGACGGGTTTGGTCGTCGAGCCGGGCGAAAACCGCGACCGCTGCGGCGGGCAGCAGGCGTCTCGATTCAAAATGCCGTGGCCGCTGCGTCGGGCGACCTGGATCGCCGAGCGCCGTCGGCGCCATTGTCAGGGCGTCCGCGAGGGCGGCGAAGCATCACCGCCGCTATGGTACTGGTGACCGCCGTGGCCATGATGCATGAACAGGTGCATGAGTGGACAGGCCAGGAACAGCAAATAGGGCAGCGCCCCCAGCGCATGGCCCCAATGGTCGCGCAGCAGCCAGAACAGCGCCGCCGCTACGATCGCGGTGGCGAGCATGATCGCGAAGTTCCTGCTGAAACCGGTCATCGTTTCCCCCTTCGTGGGATCGGCCGCGTTACCGCGGTTTGCTAGTGGGCGGATGGTCGTGGTTGTGCTGCTCCTCGGGTGCCGGAGCGGGCGTCGCGGCGGCCCCGTGGTGCATGCATTTCGTTTCGGCCGTGCCGCCTGTCACGTTACCCGTGGTAGGATGCTGGGCACCGCCCTGTGGCATCGCCTTGCCGTCCATCTTCATTTCATCATGCCTCTGCATCATCGGGCATGGCACTTCCCGCGGCTTGGGGGCCTGGCCCTGCGGCGTCTGGGACTGGCCGGCTGCACCATGATCGCGCGCCTGCGCGAGGGCGGGGGAGGCAAATAGCGGTGCGAAGAGCAGCGCAGCGGCGCATGCGGCGGTTTTGATGGACGTCATCTCGGTTCCTTTCATCGGCACGCACGCGGTTCATTCAGCTTTCTGGAGAATTGTGAGCGCCCTGCGCCAGCATCGCATGATCGTCGGCGTAGATCGCCGACAAGCCGAGCGAGATGGCGAACAGGCCGCCCGATTGCAGGGTCAGGTCGAGCCGAGACGTATCGGCGCCGCGCACGATGACCGCGAGCTGCTGGAGTGCGGCGTCCTCTGTCAGCCCGTATCTGTCGAGGAAGGCATCGAAGCTGCATTTCTCCCCGACATGGCTCAGCTCCGCGCCGGGGATGTCATAGGCGATTGCGCCTTCGGCCTGCGCGACCGCGAACACCTGGTCGGCGGGCACATAGAGAAACTCCGGCGCCTCGTCGATGAACCTCGCCACCAGCCAGGGACAGGCGATCCGGTCGATCTTGGGGCGCTCGCGCGTGACCCATTTCATGGCAACCTCCTGTGTCAGGTGCGGGCGGCGGCGATCGCTTGCGCGTAGCGGCGATCGACCGCCTCCCAATCGAGGTTCTTGAACCAGGCGTCGATATATTTGGCGGCCTGGGTGCCGTAATCCATGTGGAAGCTGTGCTCGTACATATCGAGCACGAGTAGCGGCACGCCGGCCGCAGCGCCGTGCATATGATCCCATGCCCAATGATTATTGAGCGAGCGGGTGTGGAGATTGTAGGCGAGGATCGTCCAGCCCGAGCCGCCCGCGAGGCTCATGCCGGTGCGGCGGAATTCGGCTTCCCAGGTCGCGAACGAGCCGAACGCTGCGGTGATCGCCTCACGCACCGAGCCCGCGGCCTGGCCGTTGCCGCCCAGACCGTCGAAATAGATCTCGTGCAGCACCACCGAGCCGGTGCGGTGCAGTTCCTCGCGCTTGAGGCCGCCATAGAGCGCGGGCGGCGTTTCGCTGTCGGCGAGCGCGGCGGCCAGCCGGGTGCGAACCGCGTTCAGCGTCTTCACCGATCCCTGATAGTTGTTCTCCCAGTGCGAGCGGACCAGCCGCTCCGACAGGCCGTCGAGCTTCGCCGGATCGAACTTCAGGGGCTTGGGCTGATACCCGCCGGCAAAGGCCGGCGCGGGGGCCGGCGCCGGTTGCTGCGCTTCCACGCTATCCATTGCTGCCATTGCAACTGCTCCTGTTCCAAGGGCCTTGACGGCCGTGCGTCGTGAGACTTCCGTCACCCAACCTCTCCTTCTCAAACGATGAGCACATAGGCCGCGCCGAGGCCGGCACAGGCGAACAGTACCGGGATCATGCCGGCCTTGAAGCGGAACACCGCGACCGCCGCGCCGAGGACGAGAACGAGCGCCGGCAGGTTGAGCGACGTGAGCACCGGCACGTCGAACCCGCCGCCGACGATGCCGACGGTCCGCACCTCGCGGAACAGCGTGTGGATCGCGAACCAGAGCGCGAGGTTGAGGATCACGCCGACCACCGCCGCGGTGATCGCGCCGAGCGCGACCGACAGCGCGCGGTTGCCGCGCAGCCGCTCGACGAAGGGCGCGCCCGCGAAGATCCACAGAAAGCAGGGCACGAACGTCACCCAGGTCGTGAGGACCGCGCCCAATGTCGCCGCGACCAGCGGGTGCAATGCTCCGGAATCCCGGAACGCCGCCAGAAAGCCGACGAACTGCGTCACCATGATGAGCGGCCCCGGCGTCGTTTCGGCGAGCCCGAGGCCATCCAGCATCTCGCCGGGCTGGAGCCAGCCATAGGTGCCGACCGCCTCCTGCGCGACATAGGCGAGCACCGCATAGGCGCCGCCGAAGGTCACGACCGCCATCTGGCTGAAGAAGGTCGCGATCCGGCTGAATACGTCGTCGGGGCCGAACAGCGCGAGCATCGCCGCGACCGGCGCCAGCCAAAGGAACAGCAGCGCCCCCGAAATCTTGAGCGACCAGGCGAGATCGGGCCGGGCATGATCGGGCAGTCCTTCGCCGAGCGCGGTATCGCGATCGTGGACGACGTTGCCGCCGCCCGGGCCGTGCCCGCCGCCGCCCTTGAACGCGGAAAAGCCGAGGCGCCCGCCGACATAGCCGCCGAGCGCCGCCGCCAGCACGATCAGCGGGAACGGCGCGCGCAGGAAGAAGATGGCGACGAAAGCCGCCGCCGCGATCCCGCGCATGACGTTGTTCTTGAGCGCGCGCGAGCCGACCCGCACCACCGCCTGGATCACCACCGCGAGCACCGCAGCCTTCAAACCGAAGAACAGCCCCTCGATCAGCGGCGAAGCCCCGAGCAGCACATAGACGAAGCTCAAGGCGAGAATGGCGAGGAAGCCGGGCAGCACGAACAGCGCGCCCGCGACCAGCCCGCCCTTGGTCTTGTGCAAGAGCCAGCCGATATAGGCGGCGAGCTGCTGCGCCTCGGGGCCGGGCAGCAACATGCAATAGTTGAGCGCATGCAGGAACCGCTCCTCGCCGATCCAGCGCTTCTCATCGACGAGGATGCGATGCATCACCGCAATCTGCCCCGCAGGCCCGCCGAAGCTCAGCGACGCGATCCGCGCCCAGACGCGCACTGCCTCGCCGAAAGCTATGCCGTGATCCTTCGCGGGTGCGGCTGCATTTGCGGGTAGCTCGGTCGTGGCGATGCTCATCGCTCGGTCTTTCTCGTGCTGAAATAGGCGTGGAACTGGTCGAGCGCGTCGCCGGCACTGGCGATGCGCTGGAGATCGTCGTCGGTCGAGGCGCAGACGCCCGACAGCATCGCGCCCAGCCCCGGCGTCTCGGGCCGGCCGAACTTGCCGTCGCCGATGTCAAGGTCGTGAATGATCTCGCCGATCACGGCCAATGCCGGATCGCGTTCAAGCTCGGCACGCAGCAGCAAGGTCTCGAAGCTGCACCGATCGCCTTCGTGGGTGAACTCCGCGTCCACCATGTCGAAGCGCAGCTCGCCCGCCTCGGGCGCATGGTTCTTCGCATCGACGAACTTGAAGCTGGCCTTCGGGTCGATGAACCGGCGGATCAGCCAGGCGCAGGCGATGCGGTCGACATGGACGCCGCGCCGCGTCACCCAAACACGGTTCTTGAGATCGGCAGGCGAAAGCGGCGCCGGCTCGCCCGTGCGGCCGATATCCGGATGGGCGTAGCGCTGCTCATCCAGGTCGCGCAGCGCCGCCTCCGCGCCTTGCCGGCCGTGCGCGCCGAAGAAGTCCAGCCGGACGATCTCGGCCAGCCGCCGCTGGAGCTTGGCGATCTCGGGACCCGACGGCGGGCCCGTATCGAGCAAGCGGCGCGCGGCCTGCGCCAACTCCTCATAGTCCGTGTCGCGTGCGGCATCGAACAGGGCGCGCAGCTCGGCGTCGCTCTGCCCGTCGATCATCTGCGCGTCGATCAGCACCGCCTCGCCGCCGCTCGTCGTGATCTCCGTCAGCAGAGCGCGGAAGGCGGCTTCGTTGTCCTCGCGCCACGGCAGGACATGAACCGCGTTCTTGAGCGGCACCGCGCCGATCGCCTGCAGGCGGCGCCAGATCTTGACGCGTAGATAGGGCGGCTTCGCCGGAAGCTGGTGCAGCAAGGCCAGCCAATGCTCGCAGCCGGTTGTGTCGGTCATAGTGCATATGTATCATCGTCAGCGATTCGATGAAACATATATATCTCCTATCGCCCGCCGCGCTGATCGCGGCCGTCGCGCAACCTGCCTCGGCGCAGCAGGCACCGGCGCGTGTCGAGGCGCCGCCGCCGCAGGACGGCCTGACGCTCTCGGGCTCGGTCCGCTTGCGCTACGAGGCGATCGACGGACAGGCGCGAGCCGGGTTCAACACGAGCGACGAGCTTGTGAACCTGCGCACCAACATCCTCGCCGAATACCGCAAGGGTGATGTCCGGTTCGGAGTCGAGCTGTTCGACAGCCGCGTCTGGGGCGACGATGCCGGAACGCCGGTGACGACCAACGAGGTCAATACGCTGGAGCCGGTCCAGGCTTATGTGGCAGCCGACTTCAACGGCGCCTTCGGCCGGGGCACGAAGCTCACGCTCACCGCAGGCCGCATGACGCTCAACCTGGGATCGCGGCGGCTCGTGGCCGCGGACGATTATCGCAACACCACCAACGGCTATACCGGGCTTCGCGCTGACATCTCGGCACCGCAGGGCTGGAAGGCCACGTTCATCTACACGCTGCCACAGGTCCGGTTGCCCGACGACAACGAAGGCATCCGCGATTCCAAGGTGCGCCTCGACAGGGAGAGCTTCGATCTCGTTCTTTGGGGCGGCCAGCTCAGCAAGGCCAAGGCGCTCGGTCCGGCGACGGCGGAGCTGACCTATTTCCACGTCGGCGAGCGCGACGCGCCGGGCCGTCCGACCCGCGACCGCTCGCTCGATACCTTCGGCGGGAGGCTCATCGCCGAGCCGCGCACGGGCGCGTTCGACTACGAGATCGAGGCGCTATACCAGGTCGGCCATGTGAGCGCTTCATTGGTGCCGACCGCGGCCCGGCAGTCGGTCAGCGCCAGTTTCATCCATGCCGATGTCGGCTACAGCTTCGCCGGACCCTGGAAACCACGTCTTTCGGTCGAGTTCGACCGCGCGAGCGGCGACAAGCCGGGCGGGCGTTTCGGCCGGTTCGACACGCTGTTCGGGATGCGGCGCGCCGATCTGGCGCCCGCCGGCCTCTACAATGCGGTTGCTCGCGCCAACATCATGACGCCGGGCGTCCGGATCGAGGCGACGCCCAGCAAGCGGCTCGACTGGTTCGCGGTCTACCGGCCGATGTGGCTCGCCGCCGACGAAGACAGCTTCTCCACGACCGGCGTGCGCGATAGCTCAGCACAATCGGGCGGTTTCGCGGGACACCAGATCGAAGCGCGCGTTCGCTACTGGATTATGCCGACACGGCTGCGCTTCGAGTTTGATGGCCTGTTGCTCGCCAAGGGTCGGTTCCTTCGCGACGCGCCCAACGCGCCGCCGGGGCGGTGGACGCGCTATGGTTCATTCAATCTCACGGGGAGCTTCTGATCACCAAGGGCGTGTCCGCGCAGCAATCGGAACGCTGCAGTGTGAAACATAGGAGGGGCCCCTTGGAAGGGCGGTTGCGCTGCCGGTCTCTTGCCATGCGCCACGAGCGAATACGACCTGGCCGCGAATTAACCGACCCCGCGGCGCGTCCGATCAGGCGGGGCGCTTTTCCTGGCGAGCGTCACGTGATTGCGCGCTGGATGTGATATGACCGGCTTACTCTGAAGGCAGGCGGAGCCAGGTGGATGCGTGTTCTGATTCTCGATGGGCATCCCGACGATGGCCGCCTCATCACGCATCTGCTCGACCATTATCACGCCAAGGTCGCGTCGGATGCGGAAGTCGAGCGCATCGCCCTGCGCGATCTCGATTTCGATCCGATCCTGCGGCACGGTTACAAAGTCGTGCAGCCCTGGGAGCCCGACCTTGAGCGCGTCGGCGCCGCCATCGCCGCCTGCGACCATCTCGTTGTCGCTTTCCCGATGTGGTGGGGCAGCGAGCCGGCCCAGCTTAAGGGGCTGATCGACCGCGTGCTGCTGCCCGGCTTCGCCTTCCGCTATCACCGCGATAATCCCCTCTGGGACCGGCTGCTAGCCGGGCGCTCGGCTGATGTGCTCATCACCACCGATACGCCGTCCTGGTATCTGCGCTGGGCCTACGGCAATCCGGTGGTGCGGCGCTGGCGCGGCCAGATACTCGGCTTCTGTGGCTTCAAGCCGCTGCGGATCACGAAGTTCGGTCCGGTGCGCCAAGGCGGCGTCGAGAAGAACATCGCCGCGTGGTGCGGCAAGATCGAGCGGCTGGCGGCTTCCGCATTTGCTCTGCGGCGCGGCACCAGGCTCCAGGCCGTTCTCCCGAACGATTGGTCCGACGACTTCCGCTGAAGTTGTGCAGAGCATTTTGCAAGACGATGCTGCAAAGTCTCCTGTGAAGGAAATCCTTCTCGTTCGCGCCGGGATCCTGCATCGGCACTATCAGGGCTATCGGGTCGACCACCATAATCGCGGCACCCAGCGCCAAGCGTTCTACACGCTTTCTCCCATCGCTCGAAAGCTGCTCCAGACAGGCCATGCCCAGTCAGCACCGCCACAGCACCCACGACAAGGCTCGTTGGCCCTCGGTTGAGCGATCTGATCGCGCCGCCCCGGCTTATGCTAAGAGGCACCGCCGATCGGGGTTACGGGTTGAGCTTGTCCTTCAAGGCCTTGGCGGCCGAAAAGCCCAACTTGCGCGATGCCTTGATGGTCATTGCCTCGCCGGTTGTCGGATTGCGGCCTTCCCGCGCAGGGCTGTCCTTGACCTTGAACTTGCCGAAGCCGTTGAATGAGATTTCCCCACCTTTCGCCGCGGCCTCGCCAATCCCGGCGAACATCGCATCGACAAGCTTGCGCGCATCGGCCTTGGTGATGCCGTGTTCACGGGCGATCTTTTTGGCAAGATCATTGTTGTTCATGAAAAATACCTCTCCTGAGCTGAATTTCGGTCGCAGGGCTTCATAACGGGCGAGGCATGGCGCGCCTCCTTCCAATCCTGACCGCGCTGGCTTCATAACGAAATGCCTCACAGGCGAGGCACTATCTCATCCTGCAAGCCGCGTCTCGAAGAGATCCAGTTCTCGGATGAGCTTGCGCGCGGCCTCGCTGCCCAGTTGTCGGTTGCGAACCCGCCGGGATATTTCCTCCCGCTCGGCCTTGAGCGCGGCGAGCCGCAATTCGCGTTCGATCTTCTCGTCGCGCCGGTGAACATCCTTCTGCTCGGGCTCGGCGATCTGATGATCGATCCGATCACGGTATAAATCCATGAGCCGCGACGCGACATTAACGTAAGTGTCCGGATCCCTCTTGCCGTTGGCGAGGCGATGTTGCGTTCGTTCGATCTCGCCGATCGCCGCTTCCGCGGCAGCAACGCGCGCGGCATCCACCTCGGCCTCTCCCGTCGGCTCGGGTGGCATCTCGAGGCTCCGCATCATCAAGGGCAGACCGATGGATGCGGCAATCAGCGACAGAATGATCACGCCCATCGCCAGGAATATCGCGAGATCGCGGGCGGGGAAGGGCGAGCCGTCCACCATCGCAAGCGGGAGGGTGAGCACACCGGCCAGCGTGATCGCGCCTCGCACACCGGCGAAGGACATCGCCCCGATGATCCGCCAATTCGGGCGCTCTCGGTCCTCCGGCCGACGGAACAAGGTCAGGCGGAACGACAACCACACCCAGGCGAAACGAAGCGCTGCGAGTCCAGAATTGATCGCGATGACATAAACACCCAGCCACCACGGTTCGTGATGACCGGTGAGACGCACGGTATCGGCGGCATCGGCGAGGATCGTTGGCAGTTGCTCGCCCAACAGCACGAAGATGACCCCGTTGGCGGTGAACTGGATCATGTCCCACACCGCTGTTCTTCGGATGCGTGTGACAGCCAGGGCATTCCCGCGCGCCTCAACGAAACCCATGGTAAGCCCGGCTGCGACGGTTGCGAGGATTCCTGAACAATGGAGATGCTCGGCGATCAGATAGGCGCCGAACGGGATGAGCAGGCTAATCAGGATCTGCGAGCCGCTTTCCTCGCCCACGTATCGCGTGACGATGCTCTTCGCCCAACCGACAAGCCAGGTCAGCGCTATCCCGACGGCGATTCCGCCGATCGCGACCCACAGGAAATTAATCGCTGCCTCCCCCAGGGAAAAGGCGCCAGTCAACGCGGCGGCGACCGCAAAACGCAAGCATACGAGACCCGAGGCATCGTTGAGCAGGGATTCTCCCTCGAGGATATGCATCATCCGCTTGGGAACGGGGGTGCGCTGGGCGATTGCGGAGACCGCTATCGGATCGGTCGGCGATACTACTGCGGCGAGGGCGAACGCCACCGCAAGCGGCATCGCCGGGATCATCCAGTTGATGAAGAATCCCATGCCCAGCACAGTGAACACGACCAGTCCAAGCGCAAGCTCGAGGATGGTCGACCGATCCTTGAACAGATCCTCCCGCGGGATGCGCCAGCCATCGAGAAACAAGAGCGGCGGCAGAAAGAGTAGGAAGAAAATCTCCGGATCGAGCGTTACGCGCCAGTCTGCGACCAGTCCGACTGCGGCGCCCAGGGCGATCTGCACCAGCGGCCGCGGTATCGGGAGCGGAAGCAACCGAGCCAGTATGCCGCTTACGACGACGGCGAAAAGTAAAGTCAGGACAAGCGTTACGGTTTCCAAAAGCGGCCTCGAACAAGCGGGGAGGGTCGGTGTCTCCTTGGACTCTTAGCGGGATGGGCCGTTCATGCCAGCCTTGTTCGAGGTCCGCAGAGGCGATCTACCCTGCGGTTCGCGAACACCCCGATCGCACCCAGCGCGGGTCCTGCGAACGCACTCGTCCATTTCTAAACCCCAGCCTATCGGGCGGTGGGAGCAGCGTCTCTACGGATATAACCGGATTGCGATCTACCCGGTCTCTCCAGCTAGTTGATCCCAGTTATCGATCGAATTGGAGGACTTCGGAGCCCAGTTCAGGAACCAAAGGAAGCGAGGTCTGGCCCACGCTTCCGTGTGCTCAATTCCCATGATCCGAACCTATCCCAAGGAGGCTTGATGTCGGCGCCCATCGATTTGGAAGAAGTGTGCTGGCATGCGTTACCGAGCAGCGAGATCGCCAAGATCCTCGACGTGGATCTTACCGGCCTCTCGCCTTCGGAAGTAGGCCGACAAGCTACCCGTTTTGGTCCCAATGCGCTGCCCAAGTCGCCTCGGCGGAGCCCGTTGCTGCGCTTTCTGGCCCAGTTCAACAATACCCTGATCTACGTTCTGATCGCCGGGGCGCTGGCAGCCGCGCTGCTCGACCATATGATCGATGCGGCTGTCATCGTGGCCGTCGTAATTGTGAATGCGGTTATCGGCCATATCCAGGAAGGGAAGGCGGAACAGGCTCTCGAAGCGATCCAGCAGATGATCGCGCCAAAGGCGAGCGTTGTCCGCAGCGGCATCAGGCAGACGATCCCGGTCTCCGAGATCGTCCCTGGCGATCTTGTCCTCATCGAAGCTGGCGATCGTGTCCCGGCCGACCTCAGGCTGCTCCATGCCCGCCGCCTCCTGATCGACGAAGCCCTTCTGACCGGGGAGTCGGTCGCGGCCGAGAAGCAGGAGGCGGTGCTGCCCGAAGAGACCGTTCTCGCAGACCGGCGAAACATGGCCTTCTCCGGCACGCTGGTCGCCGCCGGACAAGCGAACGGAATTGCCGTTGCCACCGGGCCCCACACGCAGATCGGACGGATCAGCGAGCTAATCCAGTCCGTCGAAGCGATGGTGACGCCGCTGCTGAAGCAGATCGACCAGTTCGCCCGTCGCTTTACTTGGTTCGTGCTCGCAGGAGGCCTGGCGCTGTTTGCGTTCGCCGTTCTGGTGCGGGGCTACGACTGGATCGATGCTCTGATCGCCGTTGTCGCGCTTGCCGTCGGCATTGTGCCGGAAGGTCTGCCGGCAGTCATTACCATCACGCTTGCCATAGGCGTGCGCCGGATGGCTTCCCGGAATGCCGTTATCCGCAAGCTCCCTGCGGTTGAAACGCTCGGCGCCACTTCGGTGATCTGCTCGGACAAGACCGGCACGCTTACGCGCAACGAGATGACGGCCCGCCGGATCATCTCCGCCCGGCACACCATGATCGCCAGCGGCTCAGGCTACATTCCGGAGGGACATCTCCAGATCGCGGGAACAGGCGATCAGGCCGACGCCATGGCGGCCTCTATGCCGCTGATCCGCTGTGGTATCCTGTGCAACGATGCGTCACTGCGCAAGGTTGGCGAAGACTGGCGCGTCGAGGGCGATCCCATGGAAGGCGCCCTGTTCGCCCTGGCAATGAAGGCTGCCGTCGACCCGGAACTGGAACGTACGGAATGGGAGCGGCTCGACGAGATCCCGTTCGATGCGGCGCACCGCTTCATGGCGACGCTTTGTCGTGGGTCTGACGGAGCGACGGCTCTCCTCGTCAAAGGCGCACCCGAGGCCCTCTTCGCGATGACCTCGCCCGACGACATCGGCGATTGGGAACGCGCCATCGCTGAAGCCGGAAACGAGGGCGAGCGTGTCCTCGCCTTTGGAGCGAAGCCCATGCCGTCGGATGCAGAGCGCATCTCGTTCGACGACGTCATGGCCGGCGTCCGGCTGCTCGGACTGGTCGGCTTCATCGATCCACCGCGCCTCGAGGCGAAGGAGGCGATCGCCGAATGCCGCTCGGCCGGGATCGCCGTCAAGATGATCACGGGAGACCATGCCGCGACGGCGCTGGCAATCGCGCGCCAGCTCGAGCTTGCCGACGATCCGCAAGCGATGACCGGGCTCGATATCGAGAAGCTCTCGGACGAGGAACTCGAACGGATCGTCGCTCGCATCTCCGTGTTCGCCCGGACCAGTCCCGAGCACAAGCTTCGCATCGTCCGCGCCCTGCAGGCACAGGGCCAGATCGTCGCCATGACCGGCGATGGCGTGAACGATGCCCCGTCGCTCAAGCAGGCCGATGTCGGCGTGGCGATGGGCATCAAGGGGACCGAAGCCTCGAAGGAAGCCGCCTCCATGGTGCTCCTCGACGACAATTTTGCATCGATCGTCAGCGCCGTACGCGAGGGCAGGACCGTTTACGACAATATCCGGAAAGTCATTTCCTGGGAAATCCCCACCAATGGCGGCGAGACACTGGCGGTCGTTCTGGCGATCCTCTTGGGATTTGCTCTGCCAATGTCAGCAACCCAGATCCTGTGGGTCAATCTCATCCTCGCCGCGACGCTCGGTCTGGTGCTCGCTTTCGAACCCACCGAGCCAGGCGTAATGCAGCGTCGCCCACGCAAACGCGGCGCGCCTCTGCTTTCGCCATTTCTCCTGTGGCGCGTCGTGCTGGTGTCCGTGCTGTTTGCCGCGGTCACCCTCGGCCTCTTCTTCCACACGCTCGATCAGGGCCGCGGCCTCGAAGTGGCGCGCACGATGGTCGTCAACATGTTCATCGTCGCGGAGATTTTCTACCTCTTCAACGTCCGCTATCTGCACATGACGTCCCTGACGTGGCGCGGCGCGCTGGGAACCCCCGCCGTGTTGATCGCGATTGCGATCCTGCTCCTTGGCCAGGCGCTCTTCACCTACGCCCCGTTCATGAACGCGATCTTCGGCTCGCGACCGCTCACCGTTGACGACCTTGCGCTGCTCGTGCTCGCCGGCGCGGCTCTCATGCTCCTGCTCGAGGGCGAAAAGCACCTCATGCGGCGTCTGGGCTGGTTCAAGGAACTCAACGACTAGGAGGACGAAATGACCCAGGACACTTTCCCCAAACGTATCGCGCTTGCAACCGACCTCAGCCATCGTTGCGACCGCGCGCTCGACCGGGCCCTGATGGTCGCCAAGGCGTGGCAGGCCGAACTCACAGTCATCCACGCGCTTGCCCCACCCGACGATATTACCCTGTTCGGGAGCCTGCGCGACCAGCCATCCTGGCGTCGCCCGCCTGACCCGGTTCGAAAGGTCCGCGATCGAATGTTCCGGGATCTGGTGCGCGAGGACCCGAACATCGACATCGCAGTCCATGTCGAGGCGGGAGCGCCTGCAGATGTCGTCCTGAAGGTCATCCGGAAATCCCATGCGGAGCTGATCGTCACCGGCGTCGCCCGCGACGAACTACTGGCGCGCATGTTCCTTGGCGACACTGTCGACCGGCTGATCCGCAAGTCTCCCGTTCCCGTTCTCATCGTCCGCGACCGCGCCTTCGAGCGCTATCACAACATGCTCGTCACGACGGATTTTTCGAAGTCTTCCCGTGTCGCGCTCGAGACGGCCGTCCGGTTCTTCCCAGATGCGGGCATCTCGCTCTTCCACGCCTATGACGTGCCCTTTGCCGGCTATCTCGGCCGCGCGGAAGTCGAGAAGCAATTCGAGGACTATGGCAAGGACGCGACCGACAAGTTCCTGGCCGAAGCCGGGATCGCGCCCGATACGGCTCGCATGGTCAGCCGCATGATCGAAAACGGAGTGCCCGAGCGGCTGTTGCAGGACTATGCCGAGACTTCGCGGCGCCATCTCACCGTGGTGGGGACTCATGGCGGCGGCATGGTCTATGAAGCCCTGATCGGAAGCACGGCGCGCAAGATCATCGATGCCGTGCCCGGCGACGTCCTCCTCGTGCCCGATCCCGCGAAGCGCAAGGCAGACTGACCTCCCGATGACTCTTGCGATCGTCTGGATCTGCGTCGGGCTTGCCGCATTGATCGCTGGCGCCGAACTGCTCGTGAGAAGCGGGTCGGCTCTGGCGGCACGCCTCGGCGTTTCACCCCTGCTGATCGGACTCACCGTCGTCGCGCTCGGAACGAGCACTCCGGAGCTGGCTGTCGGCATCGATGCCGCCGTTCAGGGCAACGGCTCGCTTGCGGTGGGGAATATCGCCGGCACCAATACCGTCAACATCCTCCTTATCCTCGGGCTGAGCGCCGCGCTGCGGCCGCTGGCGATCCAGATGCAGACACTGCGCCTGGAACTCCCCGTGATCGTCATCGCCTCGGCCACGCTGCTCGCCTTCGCATGGGACGGCACGCTCTCGCGGTTGGAGGGGCTCCTACTCGTCACCATGGGCGCGGCGTTCACGCTGGCGGTCATCCGCGTCGCCCGGCAAGAGAGCATTAAGGTCAAGTTGGAATTTGCCCGTGAGTACGGGCCCCGGCGCCTCGCCAATCGCCAGGCGGCCACCGAGATGCTGATGCTTGCCGCCGGCCTTGTCATCATCGTCGCCGGCGCCGACTGGCTCGTCGAGGGTGCCGTCGGTTTGGCACGTCTCTGGCGCGTCTCGGACGCATTCATAGGTCTGACCATCGTCGCCATCGGCACCTCAGCGCCCGAACTCGTGACCACGATCATTTCCACCTTCCGAGGTGAGCGTGACATCGCCATCGGCAACCTGATCGGCAGCAGCGTCTACAACATTCTTGTGATCCTTGGCGTGACCTGCCTCATTCCGGCCGATGGCATCGACGTCAACACTCACCTTATCGGCATCGATATCCCGGTGATGCTAGGCGTAGCGTTGTTCTGCATTCCGGTTTTCGTTAGCGGCCGCAAGATCACGCGGGGCGAGGGTGGCCTCTTCGTGAGTGCCTACGTGGCGTACCTTAGCTACCTCATCATACAGCGTGCATGAGATGAGCCGTTTCCCGCCGGCGCGTATCCGAAGGCCGACAGCGCCGCGCAAGACCCCTTGACCCATTGGGCTAATTCGAGAGTGCTGCGGCGATCCGGTCCTTTATCGCCAAGCGGCGCCTGCGAAGCTCGGTTTCATGATCGTGCGACGTCGGCTGGACATTGGTCTCGGCCACGTGAATTTCGTCGTTCACTTCATCATAGTCGATGAGCAACTGTGCAAAGCTCGGGTTTGAGACCTTCAGCGCATGGATCTTGTCCAACTGGCCCGGAAACTCTTCGCTCAAATTATGCGGTGTGTTCGACATGTCTTACTCCGTAGATGCCTATGCAAGCGTGATAGAGGACGCACCCGGGTGCGCCCATAAGTAGGTTCCCCATCAGCTTCGGGCGATAGGCCTGGTCGAGCAGAGCAAGGAGCTTCGGGCAGCTAATCCTGCCGGCTCTTCCGCTTCTCGCGGTGGGACTGGTAGGAACGCAGGATCTCGCCCATCCGGGCAAGCGCCTCGCGCCGTGCCGACGCACTCTCGATATCCTGCAGTTCCTTCTTCAACCGGACCGAGAAATCGGCATAGTCGTTCTGCCAATCCCGCCCAACCGCGCTCTGCAATTCGACATCGCCCGTCTTCAGGCGCTTGGCCGGCGCTCCTGTGGGCAACGAATAGGTCTCGCCGATCTGCGGCGTGACGATTGACAACACTCCTTCGCCTTGCATCAAGCGGCGTAGCGTCTCGATGGAGACTGGCTCGCCATGGTCCAGGAAAAGACTGCCATTGATCGGCATCCGCCCCGTGATCCATTCCTTGAGATCCGTCTGGTCGCCATGCGCGGAATAGCTGTCGATCCGACGAATTTGGGCACGGACCGCGACGTCCTGTCCCCAGATCCGGACGCGACTGGCACCGTCGAGGATCGTCCGGCCGAGCGAGCCAGCCGCCTGGAAGCCGACGAACAGGATCGTCGATTCCCGACGCGCGAGATTGTACCGCAAATGGTGGCGAATACGCCCCGCTTCGCACATGCCGGACGCGGCCATAATGATTGCGCCCGACATCGTGTTCAGCCGCATCGATTCCATGGTGGTGGCGGTGTAGTGGAACGACGGGTGATGGAAGATCTCCCCCGAACCCATGTCTTCAAGGTCGTTGGCGTGCTTGGCGAACACCTCGGTCGCCCGTGTCGCCAACGGAGAATCGATGAACACCTGCGGAAATGCCAGACGCCCGGTGTTGATCAGTGTCGCGATGTCGAGCAGCAATTCCTGAGTACGTTCAAGTGCAAACACTGGGATCACCAGATTGCCGCCGCGGGTCAGGGCGGCCTTGATCTCCGCCTCGAGTTGCGTCCGGCGTTCCTCTATCGAGACATCCTCCCGAACCCGGTCGCCATAGGTGCTTTCGCACACGACATGGTCCAAACCAACCGGCGCTTCCGGATCCGCATGGAATGCCTTGTGATGCGGTCCAAGGTCTCCCGAGAACAATAGGTGCGAGCCTCCGACGTGCATCTCGGCCGACGCTGACCCCAGAATATGCCCTGCATTCCAAAACCGGGTCCTGAAGCCCGGTACCGGCTCGAACCACTCATTCAGTTCGACCGTGTCGCACAGGCTGTAAGCGGCCATCGAATCCGCTTCGGTGTAGATCGGCTCGAACGGCACTTCATCCCTGCGATCACGCCGACGATTGCGTCGCTCCGCTTCGCTCTCCTGGATCCGTCCGGCATCCGGCAGCATGTAGTAGAGAAGATCCTTGGTCTGGGGAGTGCAGTAGATCGGGCCACGGTAGCCCTCGGCCGACAACTTGGGCAGAAGCCCGCTGTGATCGATATGCGCATGGGTCAGCACGACCGCGTCGATCCTGCGCACATCGAATGAAAATGGGTCCCGATTGAGCGTTTCGAGAGTCCGCGATCCCTGGAAAAGGCCGCAGTCGATAAGCACAGTACTCCCTCCATAGTGCAGTTCCATGCACGAGCCGGTGACTGTCCCTGCAGCGCCGTGGAAGGTGATCTTGGGCTCGTTACTCATCGGCTCACTCTGCTCCTGCTTGGTCTGCAACAGTCCGACCCTTAGACACCCCTATAACTCGAGCTATGCGAGATATCCCGTAGTGGGCCGCGTCAACTGGCATTGCCGTACTGGCCGAGCACATCGCGCTGACCGCGACGTCGTCGATCCTCGATCACATCCGCGAATATGGGCCGGTTGAATTGGGGATATTGCGGATAGACCGGAATGCGGCCGGCCCGCTCAATGGCAGAATGACGAACATTGCCACCCTGACGCTGAACCCCACGATCGACGTCGCCTACGAAGTCGATCGCATGTTCCACACGCGCAAGATGCGGACAAAATCCGAGTTTTACAGCCCAGGCGGTGGCGGCATCAACGTCGCCCGGGTCTTCGTCCGCCTCGGCGGCAATGCTCGAAACTATTATATGGCGGGTGGCGCAACGGGCGATGCGCTCGACGGCCTGCTCGACCTTCATCAGCTTGTTCGCAATCGCATCACCATCGCGGGCCACACCCGCGTTGCATCTGCCGTGCTGGAGATCGAAAGCGGCAAGGAATTCCGCTTCGTCCCGCCCGGCCCGACAATCCAGCCTGTCGAATGGCAGGCGTGTCTTGCCCAGCTTGAAAACGCGCAGTGCAAATTCATGGTCCTAAGCGGTTCGCTACCCCGGGGTATGCCCGGTGACTTCTACGGTCAGGTCGCGGCGCTGATGCACCGACGCAATATCCCGGTTGTGCTCGACAGTTCAGGGCCCGGTCTCAAGGGTGGCCTTCAGGAAGGCCGCATCTTTCTCGTAAAACCCAGCATCGGCGAGTTGCGGCAATTCACCGGCCAGAAACTCGCGACACCCGACGAGATCGCCAATGCCGCAATGGAAATCGTTCGATCGGGACAAGCCGCGCATGTCGCCGTGACCATGGGCCATGACGGCGCAATCCTTGCCACTGCCACCGGACAGCTTTTTCTGCCGGCCGCCTCCATAGAGGCGAAAAGTGCGGTTGGCGCCGGTGACAGTTTCCTCTCCGCCATGCTCTTTGCGATCTCGATCGGCTGGGATACGGCCGAAGCGTTCCGCTTCGGAATTGCTGCTGGCGCTGCCGCCGTGATGAGCCCGGGTCACGATCTCGCCAGACCAGACAATATCCAGCACCTATACCAGCAGGTTACGCCAATACCCTGAGTGTTGCGGCAAATCGGCCATCTGAGATTCATCGCGCCCGAATCATGCGCAAGCTCGACGCTAGTTCGATCGCGAGCCTGGTTGCGACGGCGATAGCGCTAGGCGGCGCGCAACAGACCCTGGTGCGTAGAATCCCGCATTGCTGGAAAAAGGCCGGTCGGTCAGTCAACCTCTTACGCCAAAGAGACTGAATGATGACCGACAATACTCCCAACGGGGCGAACATGAACGTCCGCGCGCCCTTCCCGATTGCTCATCCAGAGGCGGCGAGGATACTGCTTTTTCTGCCGCACATGCAGGCCGCCATAATCACGGCCGCTCTGGAGCAGCAGCAGGCCCCTCAAATCTAGCAAAGGATCCATCCTTTATGAATATTAGCACGACCGGCCTCGATTCGGCTAAAAATTGCTTTTCAAGCTCACGCGATCAGAAAAGTTGTCGTCCGCAAGACGCTAAGACAACCGCAGATGCGTCCCTTCTTCGAGAAGTTTCCGCCTAGTCTGGTCGGAGCGGAAGCCTGCGACTGGACGAAGATCTGCGCCGGCGAGGAGGAGAAACCCGTGTATGTCGGACCCCGCCTGCTTGAAGCGCTATCCCGTCTCAACATGGCATCGTCGACCGACGCACTGCGCGACGGACTGGCTGATGCCGCCAGGCAAATGGGCTTTCCCTATATCGCGCTGGTCCAACACGGCGGTCTGCCGCGGCTGGTCGAGTGCTCGATGGTAGTCACCAACTATCCGGCGAAGTTCGTCCAATCCTACATCGCAAACCACTATTATGTTATCGACCCGGTCTATGAAGTGAGCCAGCTTCTCGATCGGCCGTTCGGCTGGGAGGAGATCAGCAACGTCGTCGAGCTTGCCGATCACCAGCATGCCCTTTTCAAGGAAGCGGGGCGCTACGGGATCGTTCACGGCGTCACCGTGCCGCTACACATCCCGAGCGAGTCCTACGCGTCATGCACCTTCGCCCGCCCGGAACCGATCGAGATCACGCCATCGCTGATGACCACGCTCCAGATCATCGCCGGCTTCGCGTTCAGGGCGGGCCTCTATCTCCATCACGCCATGCACGACCGCAATGTTCCCCGGCTTACGCGCCGCGAGGCAGAATGCACGGCGCTGATCGCGCTCGGCAAGACCGATTGGGAGATCGGCCAGATCCTCGGGATCGCCCAAACCACGGTTCGGTATTTCATAACGAGAGCGAAGCAACGCTACGGCGTCTTCAGGCGCTCGGAGCTGGTCGCGCGCGCGATCATCGATGCTCAGGTCATCCGTGATGGCCAGGACAGGGATAGCAAGGTGCCCGAGAGCGCCGACGACAAGCCGGAGCGTGGATAGCTCACATCGCGTTGCGGGAGCGGACGATGCGCCAGATACGGCTTGGACCATTTTGCGGCGAGCAGCGCGGAAGGGTGGAGGTTGGTTGAGGCGGTGGAGTAGAATCGGAAAGGTGGTGAGTGGGGAAGCGCGTTAACGCCCCCAAGCGCCCCGGTGCTCTTTCAAAGCGTACACTGCTTGACGAACGGCAGCGGAAGGGTGTACCAATTGAAGCTGTACGAGTGGAGGCACACAATGCCGCGAGCAGTAGTGGAAGACAACAGACGCATGAGCCTGCGGATTCGGCCGGAGCAAAAGGCTTTGCTTGCCCGGGCGGCTGCGCTCAAGCATACCGATCTCACGACCTTTGTCACACGTTCGGCGCTGCGCGAGGCCGAGAACGTGATCGAAGAGTCGGAGCGGACGAAACTGAGCGAGAGAGACAGCCTGCTCGTTCTTGATCTGCTCGAGAACCCGCCGCCGGTGAATGCGAAACTGCGCGCTGCCATCGCCGCGATGCCGAAGTTGGCATGACGCTTCCTTCATGGCACGAGGAAGCGATTTCGAAAGCGCATGACCGGACTTCATTCGACTGCGGCGACAATGATCTGAACGTCTACTTGCAGCGTTATGCGCGGCAAAGCCACGAGGCAGGCGGGGCGAAGACGTTCCTCGCCATCGACGACACCGACAGCAAGACGGTTCTCGGCTTTTACAGCATCGCTCCGGGCAGCATGGATCATGCGGATACGCCAGAACTGGCGAGGCGAGGACTCGCCAGGCATGAGGTGCCGGGCTTCCGGCTCGCGCGGCTAGCAACGGATCTGCGTGTGCAGGGGCAAGGGCTCGGGGGTCAGCTCCTGGGCGCGATCGGGCGCAGATGCATTCGCGTCGCGACCGAGGTCGGCGGGGTTATGCTGATCATCGACGCCAAAAACGAGCGCGCCGCGGACTGGTATGCCGGCTACGGCGCTATTCCGCTGCACGACAAACCGCTGACGCTCATATTGCCCTTTGCGACACTCGAACGTGAATTGAGAGCTGCAGGCCAGTTCTAGGCGTTCAGGGCGCGATGCGCCGTGCAATGTCGTTTGTCTTCGACGTGAGCTCCACACCGGGGTCACTCGCGCGACCATATCCACATCGGAACCCGAAGGCTGAGGCGCGCTCCAGATCGGCTTGCAGAGAACAGAATCAGCGGGGTCAAACCAGTGTTCCAGTGCGATTTGCCGCACGAAACCGGCTATGAATGATGGAACAATGACAAGATCTCTGCTATAGTCGGCTGCGAGGAACTATCGATGA
The DNA here is from genome assembly GCF_036170395.1 of Sphingobium sp. GTDB lineage: Bacteria > Pseudomonadota > Alphaproteobacteria > Sphingomonadales > Sphingomonadaceae > Sphingobium. The sequence goes on along the minus strand of NZ_JAVHPD010000043.1, from coordinate 26,754 downwards.
ATACCGCAGCCGACATGCCCCCAACCGATCCTGCAGCGCCGCGGCTGAGGCTAGCCGATTGGCTGTGGCGTCCGTGGTATGCAAAGGCGTGGTGGGCCACGATCCCGGTCTGGTGGATCGGCATGGCGGCGTCCACGAAGATCGCGCCGCTGGAGGCCTTCTACGACAGCGCGCCTGCCGGTTTTCTCAATGTGCTTTTCTTCCCGATGACTGCGCTCCTGGCGCTGGGTGTCGGTTACGCGCAGGATTGGCTGACGGCATTTGCGCCGCAGGGCGAGGGCGATCCTATATCCGATGAGGCGCGGGCTAGAATTGCCCGTCTGTGGGAAGAGCATGATCGCGCTATGGAAGATATCCGAGCCGGCAGCGATATCCACGATCCGCGCTCCGGGGCGCTATACATCGGCAATCCGATAAGCCCTAACAATGGCGCTCGTATCAGCGTTTTTTGAAGCTGCTGTCGCCATCGCCCGGGCTGCCCTCGATGTCCGTGGAGAATCTCCCGCCCTTCAGAACCGCGTTCTGTTCAACCGATGTGAGAGGGCCAGTAACGTCGAATGTCGCGCGCCCGGAATCCGCGTCCTGAAGGTAGCGGTTACGCATGCCATCCGGGCCAAGGATGCGATCTGACAGTTCGCGGGAGAAGGTTGCAGCCGGATCGCTGGACCGGGCCGCGGCACGTTCGGCGGCAGCAATTGCCTCTCGAACGTCGTAGTTCACGATATCCAGGCTCGACTGAGCATTCTCCGTTGAAATGCCAACATCACGGCTCTCGAACCCCAGACTTCCGCCGACACGTCCCGAGGTGGAACGGCCCTTCTGGGTGGTCGGCGTTTGGCTCGATTGCTGTCCCTTGCCGGCCGGTTGTCCGCGGCCGCCAATAGCTTCGGATTCCTGAGAGTCGATACTCCCTCCGACATGAGCACCGACAGACGTACCAATCGTGACCTGATCCTGCGCCGAGCGCGACAGCCCCCGCTGCCATCCGGTCTGCGCGATGATCGCCTGGACGTCCCTGGTGAGCGTATCTGCTACCTGCGGATTGAGCCGCCAGTTGCCGTGCCGGTCCATCTCGAACCCGCCGCGCAGCCAGTTCTGCATCATGGCCTGGCCCTGTTCGCCGCTGCTCAGGAAATGCTCGATCGTGTCGGGCCCGGCCTGTTTGCCCGCCTCGAAACGCGTACTGGTGTCGTTGCGCGCCGACTGTTGGAACCCGACCGAGCTCGATACCAGCACATCGTTGTCGGCGAACGAAAATCGCGCACGCCCGCCATTGGCGATCGCACCGAGCTGGCTCTCGTTGATCAGACCACCGCGCCACATCTGCGCTGCGGTCTCCGGCGTCAGATTGAGGCTCAGGTCACCATTTTGCGCCATGGCGATCTGGCGCTTGGACATCTGCACGCCATGCTCGCCCAGCAGTTGCTGCATGCGGGTCAGGCGCTCATTGTCGACAATGCGGGTCAGGCGCTCGTTGCGCGCGCGATCGGCGATCCCGGCCGCGCCGCCTTCGGCCATATCGACCTGATTACCAGCGCCCTGGCTCAAGGTGCGGATGAAGCTGTCGAGCCGCGCCGCCTGCCGGACCGACATGCCCGCGGCCGCCGCGCCCTCTGCGAACCCGGCATTGTCGGCTTGCCGTCGCTGTTCGCCGATCCGAGCGGCCGACCGCGTGCCATCGTGGCCGACCTCGCGCTGCGCATCGAGTTTGCCCGACCGCTCGGCGAAATCGTAGCCAGCCGCCTCGCGCGTGCGCCCATAGACGCTGGTCCCCTCGCGCGCCGCCTCGGCGGTAGCGCCGTCGGCGGTGCCGACCTGCACGGCGGCATTATAGGTTTCGAGCGCGCGCATGACCTGCGCCTCGTTGCGCCCCGTTGAGCGCGAGAGTTGGGTGATGGCGGAGGAGCGGGCTTCGCCCGAGAGCGCATTGATGAAGGCGATGCGGCGCGAGGTTTCCTGCACGCCGAGGCCGAGCATCGATGCGGCATTGCGCTGGCCCTCATTGCTGCCGGTGCGATGGGCCTGTTCGGTCGCGACATTGCCGCGCTCGATCCGCGCCACATTGTCGCCCGCGAAATCGCGCCGGCCTTCCATCGCCCCGACCTGGACCTGGGCGGCGGTTAGGTCGTTCCTCAGCATCTGCTCCTGATCGAAGGTGTTGGCGATGAGCTTGGCGAAGGTCGGATCGGCCGACGCCTGCGCGATCACCGTCGAGGCCTTCAGCGCCGCGTCCTTCTGGTCATAGCCGTTCCGCTCGAAGTGCCGCTGCGCGCCGGACATCATCATGTCGTAGGCGCGCGTATCGCCGAACGCCTTCCACTGGACCATCCGTTGCGTAAAGGCGGCGAACGCGCTTTCGCCCGCCTGGCCTTGCCCGAAATAGCCCGTGCCGAGCGTGCGCAGCGCATCCTTCTCTGCGAAGTTGTGGATTGCTGTCGTCGCTGCATTGTCGCGCACGGCACGAACGGTCTCGGGATCGGTCAGGCTGCGTCCAGTGAGGGCAGGCGAGAGCCCGCCGAGCTCGCGTGCGGCGTCGAGCTTGCCCATGCCGAAGGCGGCCGTGCCGTTCGCTCCGCCGCCATGCTCAGCGAGCACGCGGCTTGCGGCGCCGAACGCGCGATTGGCCCCGAAGGTCGAGCGCTCCCCGAAGTCCCCGAAGTTCGACGCGGCACCGCGCCGCGCCATGGTGCCGGCCGCCGTGGCTTGCGCCTCGAGCGCACCGGCATAGCCCTCACTGGTCGCGAGCGGCGCGGCGGCCGCGGTGCCCTGGCCCTGGACACCGAGGGCTCCGCTGGTGAACGAGGTGAACACATTGCCCGAGAAGCGGAACACCGTGAACACGAAGGCGCCGGCAAGCCCCGCCGCAGCCGTGCGGAAGCTGCCGAAGATGGCGAGCGCCTTCATCGCGGACGATGGCGCGAGCATCCAGGCGTTGGCCGCGACATTGTTCGCGCGCATCTCGGCCAGCACATCGGTCGCCCGGCCGAGCGTGAGCTGATAGATCCCGGCATCGATCACGCCCCATAGCGCGACGAACACGAACAGGCCGAGCGCGAAGGAGGCCACGCGCAGGTTGATCGGGGTCAGGATGAACAGCAGCGCGATCGGCATCATGAACAGCATGATTCCGAAGACCGTGGCCCGGATCGTGGGCATCCATTCATTGGCCGTCGACATGGTGGCGAGGCCGGATGAAACCACCGCGCGATTGGCCATGACGCGCGCGGCGGTTGCCGGACTGTCCTCGAACAGCACGTCGCCGACGGTGCTGCCGAGCATCACGTTCGTCAGGAACTGCTGGAGCGACTGGGGAGCATCCATCATCATCTGGCCGAGTTCGCCGATATTGGCGCGGCAGCGCTGAAGCTGGGTGGCATTGGCGATGTCGTATCCGGTGCGCGTGCAGACCTGCGCGACATAATTGTCGAACAGCGCGGGCTCGGAAAGCCGGGTCGAGATATGCTCCCAGGCTTCGGTGCAGCTCACCGTCGTGCCGCCCTTGTCGGTGGAGGTGAACACCGTGCTGAAGGTTGCCGGTCCCGCCATGCCTGCGAAGGCCGCGGGCAGATCGGTCGCGGTTCGGAACAGCATGTCGTCGTCAACGCCGTAGGCGGGCGAGACACGTGCCACCGGATAGCATTGACGCACATAATCCTTGATCGTCGCATCGAGGAAGGTGTCGGTCATCGGGCCGCGCGGGGATGCCGCATTGAGGAAGAGATCGAACGTGTGGCCGCCCGCGCCGAACTCGAGCTTGGCGTGGGGATCGGTCGTATTGTCGTCGATCACCTCGGCGAGCGCGCGCTCCATCATGTTGGTGACGCCCGCCACGAGCACGATGAGATTGGGTACATCGCCCACCGGCTGATAGGCGTTGCGGACGCGGTCATAGACATGGACGGTGCCCGTGGTCGCGACCATGCCGACGAACAGGCCGACGCCGATCAGCATCTGGAAACCGAACCCGACCAACCCCATGCCCGAGCCACGGATGCTGGCGAGCAGCACGCCGAGACCGATGCCGACCACCGCAACGATCAGCACCAGCGTCTCGTAGCGCGGATCGCCGAAGATCATCGACACCAGGCGGAAGGCGTCCACGGTCTCCGCAAAGCCGTCATAGGTATGGAAGCTGGTGTCGATCGCGAGCGCGGGCGTCGCCGCGAAGAGAGCGATCAGGACCGACAGGGCGCGAAGGATACGGATCATGGCGCGGCCCTCGCTCAGCGGTTGCGGTTAGCGGCGGCGCCGGCGGCGTCGCGCGCATCACGGTCGCGCTGGCGAACGACGCCGGCATAGTTCGCCGAGAGGTTCGCCTGGTTGAGCGCGGCCATATAGGACTGACGCATCTGCGCGCGCTGGCGCAGCACTTCGTCTCGAAGGCCCCCGAGCTGCTCGATCCCCTTGGAGAGGATACGAGTCTGGCAGACCTTGGCATTGCCCGCGTCGCTTGCGCCCGCCGCGCTCGCGCCGCGCTCGGCGTTGGACACGGCGAAATCGATGCTGCGCGTCAGATCGTTGAGCATCTGATAGGCGAGCGTCAGTGCGACCAGCTCATCGGTATCGCCGATCACGCTGTCGACCATGCCCTGCCGCACGCCCCATTCCAGCAGGCGGTAGATCGGCAGGGTGCGGACATTGGCGACGAACTGGCGCTCCTCGGGCGTCAACGCCGCGCGCGTCCGGATCTTCACCGCGATCGACTCCATCCGGCCGCGCGCGAGGATCAGCGCGCCCTTGCCGCTGCCATCGACCGAGCAGTCTGCCGATGTGGGCGGCACGGCGATGGCCCGGGTCTGGACCCGGCCTGTCAGGAAATCGTCGACGCTTTCGGTATCCTGGCGCGGACACGATGGAATCGCGCTGAACAACGGCACGCGGTCCATAGCGTCCCAGCGCATATAGACGTCGCCAACGCGGGCACGCATGACTCCCGCCCATTCAGACGCGCCGACCCGCGCCGCGGCATGGGCCAGCAGCGAGCCGGTCTTGAAGATCTCGGTCACTTCGGCAGGGCAGTTCTCGAGCGCGTCCTTCAAGTCCTCGGTCGGGTTGCCCTGGTTGGCCTGAATCTTCTCGCGGCTCTGCTGATAGCTTTTCGAGAAGCCTTCACGGACTGACTTGTAGCCGGTCATCTCCTCGATGATGCCGCTCATATTGTCGTCGCCCTTGGCGATCTGGACCATGCGGTTGGCGAGGCGGCAGTCGTTGACCTGGATCGAGTTCAGGAAGTTGGTGGCGGCTTCCATCTTCGAGATGATGTTGCCCATCTTCTCATCGAGCGTTTCGAGCAGATACTGGAAGGCGACCGCCGGCGCGGCCTGCAGGATGCTTTCAAGCTTTTGCACGAGATAGTCGGGATCGAGGAACGACATGCCGCCAAGGAACATGTCGATACCGCCGCAGCCCGCCCTGATCTTCGGCAGCGTCACGCTCATCAGATAGTCGTTGTGAACGTCGACCCGGCCCGACATGCCGCCCGCGGTGATGTAGCCGCGGGTCTGATCCTCGAAGCTGCCCGGCGACGTGTAGGTCACATTGTCGAACCATGACTCCGCCCAGCTTTGCGCGGAAGCGGGAGAGGTTGTGGCGAGGGTGGTGAGGAGAGGCAGCGCGAGCAGGGTCAGGCGGCGGCGCAGGGTAGCCATGACAAGCAACCTTCGTGGGAGGGGGCGAGGATCCGGCTCCCCATGTCAGTTCCTCGCCCGGTTGGATGAGGGAGGTGAGGCTACGCCCACGATCCCGGTGAATTTGGACATGCCGCGCACGCCGACCGACGGTTTCACACCGGTCAGCATCTTGGCGGCGAGATAGAGATTGCGTGCGAGGTTCGGTTCGTGATCGGTGCCGATGGCGACCGGAATGATGCGGTTGGCGTCCGACACCGGGCGCACCCACGCGACGGGATGGCCGACCCAGGGCAAGCCGAGCCGTCCGGATCGCAGCATCGCTTCCTGCGATCCGATCGTGCGGACCTTCCAGCCATAGCGTTGTCCGAGCGCACCGAGCCTGGTCCACAGGTCCGCGCAGGGAATGCAGCCCGGTGCCGTGCTCATCTCGACGATGAAGGCCGGTCCCTGGCCTTTCATGGTTCCCGCGAAATCGGGTGGCCAGTCGCGCGTCACCGGCACGCGGGCGAGCCATCCGCGCATCTCGGCTTCGGTCGCGACGGGATGGATCGCCGCGCGCATCGCCTGTTCGCGGGTCGGAGCCTGCGCCGACGCCGGGACAGCGCCCACGAGCAGGCCGGCCAGCGCCGAGGCCACGAGCCGCTTCACCGCTGCGGCTCCAGGCTCGCGCCGACCAGATCGCCGCCGAGCGCGCGGGGATCGGTGGCGGACACCGGCCCGGCCGAGAGGGCATCGAAAAAGCCGTCCTCTTCGCCGGCCCCGGTCAGGAACTGTTCGGGCCGGATATCGCCCGCGAGCAGCCGCACCGCCTGATAGGCCGTCTGAATGAGAGTGGGATAAGCCTCGACCCCGCTCGCGATCACCATGCGTTGCTGGCTGTTTCGGCGAATGACCATCGTCGTCGGCGTGATCTCGACCCCGAAACGCTGGGCCAGCTCGGGCCTGCGGTCGATGTCCATCAGGGTGACCTGCCAGCCCATCTCCTCCTGGAAGCGCTGGACGATCGGCCACTGGACGCGGCAATAGCCGCAGGTCGAGCGTGAAAACATGACCAGCGCGAACTCATTGGCGCGGCCGCGCAGATACTGGCGGCGGACCTGATCCTTTTGCGCGGAAAGCTGGTCGCGGGCCTCGCCGACCATCGGATTGGCGGACTTCGCGCTGAGTTCGGGATTCTGGAGCATGGCGATCTGGGTGACTCCCGCGAAGGCGCGCGCCTTGCGCCTCGCGAAATCCTGCAAGCGCCAGAAATCCGCGACCGCATCGACCGTCAGCACCGTCGCGGCGTAGTCGCGTTGCTGCTCGATCAGCTTCCTGATCTTCGGCGGCGTCCAGGTGGCGAGCTCCGCCATCGGCGGGATGGCCGGCTTCACCAGCGCGTCAGGATCGGGCTCCCCCTCTGCCGGCTTCGGCGGCGGCTGATACCACCAATAGCCGGTGCGGCCATCGCCCGACCCCTGGGCCAGCGCGGACGACGGGGCCAGCAGCAGCGCCGCGGCGAGGGCAAGGCGGACCCGGCTCACAGCAGCTTTTCCATGCGCCGGAGCCGCGCGATCGCGACCGGGCCGTAATAGCGGCTGTCGAACCCGCTCGCATGGCTCGAGCCGACATAGACCATGCCCGCCGGAATGGTCCTGATCATCGGCCGCCAGTGCTCGAGACGCTGACCGTTATGGCCGAAAGGCTTGCTCACTGCGAGCAGGGTCTCGTTGCAATAATACCAGCCATCCCATTCGCCCGGATGCATCGGCGAGGGCTTCTCGATCCAGTCGATGCGATCACCGGGCAGGCACAGCGCCATCTTGGTCACCTGGACGGGCTTGGGGCCGGCGAGCGGGTGCGACAGCGTGAACGACACGAAATCGCCGCGCCCGATCGGCCCCGGCGCATTGCGGACTGCCCATGCATCGATCGACGGGCTCATCACGATCGTCGCCTGCGGGATCGCCCACCAGGTCAGCAGCCCGATCGGCAGCACGATCCCGAACGCTTTCCAGAGCTGCCTGGGGCGCGGTGGCTGGCCGAGCCCGGAACTGCCGAGCGCCACCGCCGCTTTCAGCGGCAGAGCCTTGAGTCCCACCCAGGCCGATTTAGCAGCAGCGAAGGCGAGCTTCAGCATCGCGCACCTCCTGCTTGCCGCCGAGACGGCCATATTCTTCGAGAAGTCCGGAGAGCGCCGCGTCGCCGTAGACGACATGGACGGCGCGCGGGCTCTCGTCCTCGCGTTCGCAGTAAGGCAGCGCCGGATCGCCCGGGACCATGGCCAGCGCGGGAACACGGGCGACGCCATGCTGGCGGAAGATCAGCGGATCGACGATCAGCTGCACGTCACGCATCGCACAGGCCGGACCTTCGCAGCCGGGATCATGCCGCAATATCTCGGCCGAGAGCTTCGCCATCGGGGCGACCCTGGTGAGGCCGCCCGGCATGCCGCGAAAGGCGAGGATGCCGCGCGCCTTCTCGAGTTGTGCGGCATAGGTCCGCAGCGTCGTTACCGGCATGGACGACGAGACGAACAGGACCGGCACCCAGCCTTTGGCGCTCGGCGGCGCGGCGACGCCGAAGACCGCTTCCATGTCGGGCGCCTCGAGCCCGAGCGCGTGACCCAAACGCCGCGCCATCGCTTCGCGCTCGGCGGCCATGGCATCCTTGCCCTTGTCGAGCGCCGCCCGAGCGCGTGCATCCATGGCGGGCGATGGTGCGCGCTTGCGCAAGCCATCGAAGGCGCGGCGGCGGGTTTCTTCCGATGGCGTGGGTAGCGCGGTCGGACCGCGCGTTTGCGCTTCCTGCTTACGCGCCGCCGTGGCGCGTTCGAGCCGGTCAAGCGCGGCATCGCCTTCGGCTGCGGCGCGATCGCGCGCATTGTCCGGGCGCGGCGTGTCCTGCGCGAGCGCGGAGGCGGAAATCAGCATCGCCATCACGATGGCCAGAGGGCGCGCGCTATTGGCCGATAACCTGCATATAGGCATCGATCTTGTCCTTCATGTCGATCTGGATGTCGGCCTGGGCGCGGGCCTCGATCTCGGAATAATATTCGGAAAGGTCCATTTTGGAGAAATCCAGAGCCTGGAATTCCTCCGGCGTGAAGCCGCGGCAGTAGGGATTCTTGGGCGTGCCCCATCCGACGCGGTTGAAGCTCTTGAGTTGGGGCCGGCCCTGTTCCTGGATGATGCGACCAAGTTTGGTGTTGAAGCAGCAATGGCCCTTCGACTTCTGCACGCAGATGCCGAGAATCCTAGAGCTGCAATAAGTCCCCACTTCATGACACATGCCCGAACCCCGGAGCATGCCGACTTCCATGTCCTGCTGGTCACAGCCCGAGAGCAGGAAATCCATCATGAAGTTGATCGCCAGGCTGATCGCGATCGACGTCGGATCGATGCCCGCGATGATGGCGTTCGCGCCCGACGTCGCGGCCTGGCCCGCGGTCGCGCCGGCCTTGAACGCGCCATAGGCGGCCTTCATGCCGGTGAACACGCCCTTGGCGACCGCGATCTTGGTGCCGATCGACGAGATCGATCCGCCCATGCCGTCCTTGACGATCTTGCCTCTGTCCTTGCAGCAGTTCGAAAAGGTGGTTCTGAGACCAGCGGGTCGGCAGCGGGTCGCCCGGCCTGCAAAGATCTCGATGTTGCCGAGGCAATGGCCTTCGGCATCGACCGCACCGTCAGCGGGCGCGCCCGGATCATCGACAACGGGATCGTCCTCGATTCCCGTCCCGTCGCTGCCGGTGCAGGCATTGGGCGAGCACATCGGCGTGCCGCCGCCCACGGGGGTCAGGCATTGATGTTGCGATCCGAGCGGGCAGCTATAGGCGCCCTGCGCATCGGCGACGCACATCGTCTGCTGGGTCGGGCAAAGCCAGGCGTCGTCGGCCATGGCCGAGCAGCTCACGACCTCGCCGGGATCGCCGGCATCGCCATTGCCGTCGAGGTCGACCGCGCAGACAGGTTGCTGCGCCTGCGCCGGAGCGAACTGACCGGCGAGTAGAAACCCGCAGATGGCGAGCGCGATCAGGGCAACCTGCGTCGGCCAGAGGAGAGGACGCCAGATCATCGCACTTCTCCGGTGCAGACGAGATCGGCGCCGCCGAGACGGACAGTCTGCATCATCACGACTGCTTCGGGAAAATCGTCGAGACAGCCGCAGGCCGAGACGATCTCTTCGCCCGGACCGGCGGGGCAGATGTCACCGCCCGCGCTGCCGGTCTTGCAAGCGTAGTAGAATGTGTCCCAACCCGTGGGCGCGTTCTGTTTGGAGCTGACGACGCCATCCAATGCCACGCCGTCATTAGCCTTGGGCGCGCGTGTCTTGCAGACCGGCTCGCAGGCCGGGACCGTACCGCGATCGGGTAGCGCGAAGGGACGCGACGACGTCGTATAGCCGTCATCGGCGGTCTTCACCCGGTCGGCGAGCAGCGCCTCGGTCGAATGGTCGATGATATAGGCGCCGCGGCTGAGATCGGGCGGCGTCGGCGAGCCGAGATCGACGGCGCATTTGTAGCGGCGCTCGCGCTTGAAGAAATCGCGGGTCAGCCGGATCGTGCAGATCCCATTGCCGAACAGGCGCGTTTGCGGTAGCGGCGTGAGGCCGGTGCCGACGCCGTTCCTGACGGTCTGCACGCCGTCGACGGTCTCGCCATCGAGGCGGCAGGCGGAATCGGCGGCATAGCCCGAGCAGAGATCGACGAGGCGTTCGGAGACACCGCAGCTCGCATCGACCCGGACCTCGATATCGACCCAGCCCCAACGGCCGTCACCGCCGCCGCGCACGCGCACGCCGAGCGCCGCCGTTCCAGCGCGGAACCGTTCGGTGAGATCGATCGGCGTCAGGTTGACCGTTTCGGCATCGACGTTGCAGTCGCCCGAAGGCAGGGCGTCGCCCAGCCACGGCCGCTTGCCGGCATAGCCGACGACCTCGCCGTTGACGCGTGATTGCAGCCAGTCATTGGCGTCTTGCCGGACGATGCGGGCAGAGACGAGGCCGTCTGGCCTCAGAACCTGGAACGTCGCCGTGAATATGGGCGGTGCGGCCGAGCAATTGCCGTTGCCGCCAATCCGGTAGCGCCGGCAGTCGGTTCCGCAGCTCGTGACCGACTGGACTTGTCCGGAAACGCTGATGATGTCGTCATAGATCGCCGGCGCCAGCGTCACTTCCCGCTCGATCGTGCAGAGCCTCACCTGATCCGCCTTGCCGACGCCAGCGGGCGAGGCCTTGAGCGCCTGGAAGATGCTGCTCGAAGTCGACGCCGCAGAGGCGTCACCCTGGATCGCGGTCGGATTGGCGCGATAGGCGGTCTGGGGCAGCGACGGATTGGGCGTGCAGGCGGTGCTTTGCGCGCCGGTATAGCGGATCACCGGGCCGTCGATCGCGGCCTGCGCGACGCCGACGCGCGGATCGGCGGTGGTGAGCGCGCCGATCACCCCGCCACCCAGGTCCTTCAGCACCGAGGCCATATTGCCCCAGACCAGGTTCGCGCCGCAGCTGTTGTTGATGCAGTAGCAGCCGGCGAGATCGGTCAACCCGACCTCGGTGAGCTTGAGGTCGCCGCTCGAGGCGACATCCCATTTGAACGTCTTGCACTGGTTCCAGGTGCCGGGCTGGCAGGAAACAATGCCGTTGGCGCAGATGCCGGACACCGGCACGGGCAAGGTCAATGTCTGGTCGACGCTGCCGTCGAGATCCTTGTCGCGCGAAATGCGGAGCGTCCCGATGTCCCCCGTTCCGGCAGGCTGCGCGAGCAGTTCGAGCAGCGTCGCCGTCTTCTGGCACGCGATATTCGGGTTGAACGTCTTGCTGTTGTCGACGGTCGTGATCGGCTGCCCGGCAAGGCCCGGCGTCAGATAGTTCTCCTGGATCGCATCGCTGTCGGACGTCTTCGCGCGCGAGGCCTCGGCGGCGGCGCGGGCGCGATCCTCGACTGTCTGCGCCGAGGCCGACATTGGTAGAGTGGCGGTCGCCGCCAGCAGGAGGAGACAGCGCACTTTCATGGCTGCCTCGCCCGCGTGCCGCGTGAACCGCGCCGGAACCGGAACACGTCTCCCGCGCGGAATGCGCTGGATCCGGGCGAGAGTATCCGGAAGACGGCCTGGCCCTCGAAGGTGGTCAGCGCGGCCGCCACCGGCGCGGCATGAGGGGGGCCTGCCGCCCACGATGGGGGGCATTCGGCCGCGCTGACCATAGGTGGAGCGACGGCGGCAGGGGGCACCGCCGCCGCTCCGTCCGCGCGCCCGCTCACGGTGGGGAGCCTTCCGTGACGAGCGGGACAACCGCCCGTGCCGGATGCGCGGGATGGGGGAAGCGACCGGCTCATGGCGTGGAAATCCCCGCGCAGCAGATCGCTTTTTCGAAGAGCATGAACTGGGCGTTGTCCTTGCCCGGCGCATGCTTGCCGCTGGTCCAGAGCGCGCCGGGCCGGCCGATGTTGACGCACTTGCCGCCCTTGACGGGCTCCATGATCTGGAGCTTGTAGCGGCTCTTGGTCCAAATCGGCTGAGCCTTGAACGAGCAGCCGTCCTCGGAATGGATGGTGAGTGCGCCCAGGCGCCCCATCATGAATGTCGTGCGCGCCGCCAGCCCGGCCCAGGCCTCGACCCGGTCGCCCATATGGATGTCGCCGGCAACCGGATAGGTCGCGCCCCACGACCCCATGCACCAGAACAGGGGATCGATGGTCTTGCCCGCGGCGGCGGCGGCGCTGTCGGCCATGCAGGCAAGGCCTGCTGCCGGATTGCCGAACAGGATGCCCTCGGGCTGGATGATCGCGCCGAGCGTGCCCGACTGCCAGGTCGGCAGAACCTCGGTGATCATCGCGACATCGAAGCCGTCATCCTCGATGCACGGCAGGTCGGTGAACATGTCGAGCATCTTCCAGACCGGCGCGATGTAGTAATGCGCCTGCGCAAACAGCTTGGTGGTGTTGGTCCCGTCGGAGATCGACGACTGGCTGCCCTGGAGCTTGCCGCCGGTCGGCAGGAGGTCGACGCCGAGCGCCATCATGCAGCCGGGCTCGGTGACGACGTCAACCATGCGGTTGGGTGTCCAGAAGCTGACCTTGACCCCGAACCAGAAGGTCGCGCCCTTGCGGCAGGCGCAGAGCGGCTTGGACGCCGACTGCGCGTCGAGCGCCTTGTCGAGCTTGTCGTAGCTGCCGACGCGCACGCCGCCGATGGTGATCGGGAAGATGCAATTCCACCTGACCTTGGTGATCGGATTGAACACCGTGTCCGAAGGGCATTTGGAAGCATGCGCGGGCGTGGTGGGCGCGAGCAGCGACAGCAGGATCGCGGCGGCTCCGACGCGCAGAGCGGATGCAAGGCGGGTCATTGGCCTCGCCCTCCCTTGGCTGACAGGTTGACTTCGGTGAGTTCGAGCTTTTGTCCGACCTGCCGCACAATGACGGGCGCGACCGTGAGGCCGAGCCGGTCCTTCACTCGTTCCTCGAGCATGAACAGCGCGCGGCTGTGGCGTTCGCCGAGCGACAGGGCATCGTCTTTTGGATCGCCGCCGCCGGTCAGGACGATCCAGTCGGTAAGCGTCGCCGTCTTCAGCGCCCAGGCGAGATCGCGGGGGTGAACGATGACGAGGCGCTGCGGCAGCGAGACATAGGTCAGCGGGTTGAAGGTGAAGCCCTTGGGATAGAGCAGCTTGCCGTCGGGCAGACGGATTTCCTGGTCGAGCGTGTAGAAAGGCACGACATGGCGCACACGATTCTCGCGCGCGGTGGCGAGAGTCGCACCCTTGAGCGCGCTCCATGCCGAACGCGGGCCGAACTTCGCCCTGATATCGGGCGGCTGCTGCGCGGCGCGGGCCTCGATCTCGGCCATCGCGTCGGGCTCGGCGATCGGCCAGGTGCGGCCGATGGTCGAGGTGTCGGCACGGGCGGACGACGCGATCAGCACCGCGCGGGCCAGGAGCCCGGCGATCGTCGCGGACTGGAAGGCGACGATGGGCCAGCGCTGGCGGGTGCGATCATCGGCCACGGCGGCGCTCCCTCCACGGCACGGGCGGCGTGCGGCTTTCGCCGCAGACCGCACAGATGAACGCCGAGAGGCCGAGCACGAGGGTCAGCCAGATGAGCGCCTGGTTGCCGCCGAGGTCCGGGGCCGACCACAGCACCAGCCCCGACTGCACGATCAGCAGCAGATGCGTGCCGACCAGCAGGCGGATCGAGGACGGACAGGGCGAGGCGGAGAAGATGCCGTTCATCGCCATCTCCGTGACCTTCGCGCGGCCATCCAATCGGGAAGCCGATCGAGAATGTGCGCGACGGCGAGCGCCAGCGCCGCGCCGGCGAGCCCGGCACAGGCGATCAGGGCGGCCATGAGCGGCGCGGGAACGCTGTCCGTGGCTGCACAGCAAGCAAGGCCCGCATAGGCCAGACTGGCGATCACCGGCCCGGTGAACGCCAGCAGGAGCTTGCACCGCCGCCAGCGGATGCGCTCCATGCCCAGGATCTGGATATAGGCATCGCGGACCGCCGCGAGCAGCTGGATCCGGCCGCTCAGTTCCTCCTGGCAGCGGAGCAGGTAGGCGTGCAGCGTTTCGTCGGGCCGGCGCTGAACGGCCGCCAGGGGATTGGTGTCTTGGGGCGGGAGCGGGTCGAGGATCATCGAGGCCTCCGCAATTTCGCGAGCAACCGGCTCACGGCACCGGTCAGCGCGATCATCAGCAATCCGGTCAGGAAGCAGCCAGCGCCGACCAGCGCAGCGCTGCGCAGGACGAGTCCGGTCGGCTGCTCGAGAACCAGCCCGGCGACGAGCACCAGCGATGCGATCATCACCGTTTCGATGACGACGAGGCGGAACCGCCAGCGCAGCGCATCGGCCTCGGCGCGCTTCGCCACGCGCGCCTCGACGATCCGTTCGAGGTCATTGTCGCCGTTCTCGACGAGCCGGAGCGGCAGCTGGTCGGGGGAGGCAAAACGCCGGCTCATGACCGCGCACCCCGCTTGAATGCGACGGCGCTGTCCGTCTGGCCCGCGTTTCCGAGGACCTCGGCGGGATCGACGCCGGCAAGATCGCAGACCGCCTCGAGCGGCGATCGGCCTCGGCGCACCAGCGCCTCGAAGGCCGCGACATCTTCGGGCGCCGAGGTGTTGATCCAGTAGGAGAAGGGATCGACGACGAGGCGTGCAATGCCGAGCCCGAGCGGCGAGTCGACGAACACCTCGCTGTAGTTGGGCTTGTTATTGCGGACCGATTTCAGGAGATCGAGAACGAAACCCGAATAGTCGAGGATCTTGTTCTCGACCGCCTTGTCGTAGGTCGAGCCCTGCAGCAGGAAGCGGGTGGCGGCGTTCTCGAGGATGACCTGGCCGGTGCCGCCGAACAGCATGAGGTCGTTCATGCTCTGGAGGACAATGCCGAAACTGCCGCGATATTTGCGGGCGCGGCGATACCCCTGGGAAAATGCCTCGGCGAGCCGTGACAGATCCTGCCCGTCGCTGCGCGTCATGAACTGCGCGGCTTCATCGCAGAGCACGAAGCGGGGCCGGTCACGCGCCGACAGGTAGAGTTCCTGGGTGACGGCGTTGACCACGACCATGATCACGACGTTGAACAGGTCGGGCATGGCCTTCAGGCGCTCGAGTTCGAGCACGACGAATTCGTCGCTCGAAATGTCGAAGGTCGAAGGCCCGTTGAAATAGTGGCCGTAAGCCCCGTCCGAACCGAAATCGCGCAGGTTGAAGGCGAGCTCGCGCGCGGTCGGCACCAGATGGTCCACGCGGTCGAGATCGGAGGCGGTGTTGGCGGGATAGGCTCCCAGCCATTCGCGCACCGCGTCGATCCCGGCTTCGGCCCGCCCGCTGTCGATCGCCCATTGCACCGCGGACTTGAGCAGGTTCCATTCCGAGGTGGTGACGCCCTTGCGGGTCGCGGCATTGGCCATTTCCGCGACGATCGACACGGCCATGCTGATCGCGGATTCGCGATCGTCGCCGTCGAGGGCCAAGCCCAGATCGAAGGGATTGAGGACGAGATGCTCTTCGCCGAGGTCGATGTAGCGGCCCGAGCAGAGCGAGCAGAGCTTGCGGTAGGAGCCCCCGATGTCGATGATGCGGATGAGCGCGTTCTGCGCGAAATATTGCTGGCAGAGGTTGTTGAGCAGGAAGCTCTTGCCCGCGCCGGACTCGGCCGAGACGATGAAGTTGTAATTGTTGATCCGAGGATCGAAGAGGTCGAGCGTGATAAGCTGACCCTTGCGGCCCGTGTAGAGCAGCGCCGGCCGGCCGCCGCCCCGGAAATCGGTCTGGATCGGCGACATCAGCACGCCCGCGCGCACCGGCACGCGGAAATCGCGCTGAAGCATGCGGACCGTGCGGCGCTCGGGATAGAGACCGAACGGCAGGCTCGCGGCGAGCAGGATCGGATTGAGGTAGCTTTCCTCCTGCACCATCCAGGGCAGCGGCTCGCTCTCCCAGAGGCGTTTGGCGCGCGCCGCCATCTCGCGGGCCTGGTGACGATCGCGGCCGAACACCCAGAGCGTCGGGATCACCGAGACGAAGCGGCTGTTGCCCACTTCGTCCAGGATCCACGAAATCTCCTCGATCTGCTTGCCGACCTCGACCGCGAAGCTGCCCGCGGCCTTCTGCGCCGAGAGGATCTGCGCGCGCTTGTGGATCTCGAATTGCGAATGGTCGAACAACACGTTCAGGGTGAAGAGGAACGGCCCGCCGATCTGGTCGCTGTCCTCGGCCGAGCCGCGCATGCCGCCGGTCAGGCGATTGGCGCGCTCGGCGGTAATCCGCTTGGGCGGCGACTTGGGGGTCAGGCAGCGCGCCACCTGGTTGCCGAGAAACACTTCCGGTCCGTCGAAACGCAGCGCCGGTCCCGCGTCGATAATCTGGCGGCGCAAGGGGACATCGGCGGTCTGGGTGAACACGCCGGGCGCGGCGGCATGGACGCCGTTGAAGATGCGGCGATAGAAACTAACGATCTCGCCCGCCCCCATCGGCCGGATACCGAGCTTGGATAATTGCTCCTCGATCTGCCGGCGCAGATCGCTGTCCATCGGCGCCCTGGCCTTGACCGAGAGGAAAGTGCGGAAATTGCGGACCGGGATGCCGTGGAGCGCTTTCAGCCCCATGGTTCCCGCCTGGAGATAGTCGAAGGTCCGCCGCGCCGATGCCTGGATCAGCGGATCGGGGCGCGTCTTGAGATCGAGAAAGGCATCGAGAGCGCCTTCGACCAGCGGATCGGCGAAGCTCTGAAGCTGGAGGATCGTCCCTTCGGGAAAGTTGACATTGAGGAGCCCCAGCAACGCCTCATGCACATGCGCGAACAAATAGGCGGTGGGAACCAGCTCCCAGGCGTAGCCCCAGCCATCGTCGATGGTGAGGAAGGCCTGCTCTTCCTCGACCCAGGCGGCGAGCGGCAGATAGTCGGAATAGCTGTCGCGCTCGACGCTGCGGCGCAGCCGCGCGAGCGTCATGCCCGATTGGTAGCTGGTCATGGCCGCGGTCCCGTGTCGTTCTGGCCGTCGTCGGCACGATCCCTGACCTGTTCGAGCACGTTCGCGCGTGATGCCGGAGATACGGGCGTGACCAGATAGTCGCCCACAACCCATTGCGGGCGCTCGACCAAAGAATAGACATAGCGCGGCATGTAGAGCCGGTCGGGCCGCTGCCGATCGGCATAGGGCAGGATCAGGGTGCGTACCGTGCGCGGGGGCTTCAGCATCGGCGTGACTGGCTGCTCGATCAGGCCCTGCAGTTCGCGATATACGGAGTCACGATAGCCCGCGAACGCGCCCGACCCTGTCTTTGCGGTGCCTGCCTTGCCGGAACCGCGCGCGGGCTTGCCGTCCTTCAGCAGCTTCCTGTCGTTGGTGACGGCCGGATCGGACTTCGACGCCACGCCAGCCACGGCGTCGGCATAGGCCTTGTCGGGATGGATGCACTGGCCATGATCGTCGTTCTTGCAGCTGAACTTCTCGCTGTAGGGCGACATCACCGATCCCAGCGTCGCGCAGCCGCCGAGCAAGGGAAGCGTGAGGATCAATGCAGCGGCCCGGATCGCGCGGCCTCGCGGACGATGAAACATGGGACGTACTCCCCTGGTGTTTGCTGGCGGGCGCATCAGAATTTGCTCCCCGCGGTGGGCTTGATTTCGAGGCTGACGCCTTCCTGGATGACGACGACGACATCCTTGGCCGCGCCGACCTCGACGATGGGGCCGGCCTGGCGCGCGAGATCGAGATAGAAGTCTGTCAGCTTGTCCGACGAGCGCGACAGGCCGCCGGCGATGCCCGCCTGCGCCGCGTCGCCCGCATCCAGCGTGCGGACCGAGCCCAGCGCCGAGGTCGAGACATTGCCGACCGTGTTCTCGACCGTCTGCGCGACTCCGGTGATGGTGCCCGCGATAAAGGAGCGGGCCAGCGCCGCGCCGGCACGGGTGACGACCTTGCCGGAGAGGCCCTTCTTGCCGTCGGCATCGACGAAGAAGCCCTTGATCGGCTGATCGACCACCGAGCGTTCGTCGAAGTCGACGCAGGACAGCGAGACCAGCTGGACTTCGACCCGCTCCTTGGCGAGGCTGCCGGTGGCGTTGCCGATGACGAAGCAGCCGGAGAGGTTGGCCTTGACGTCATTGGGCAGCACGGCAGGCGCCTGGACACGCGCGATCAGCGGCTCGGGATTGTTGGTCGCGTCCCGGCTCGCCAGCGCGTCGATCCCGGTCAGCAGCCGCGCCTTCATGAAACCAGGCGGCAAATAGATCGTCCGGGCCTTTTTTTTAGCGCCCGCTGCCGCATCTCCGCCGCCGACCGGCGCGGTCGCCGCGCCGATCGCGCCCACTGTCTTTTCGACCGGCGGAGCAGGGGGTGCGGGCGGGGCCGCGGGAGGCGCCGGAGGAGCGGACGCCGATGGATCGATGTCGCCGGTCGCGGGCGGTTCGGGAAAGTCGGGAACCGCGCCGGGGATCGCCGGCGGCAGGTCGCCGTCGATCGCGCCCGCCGTGCCGGTCCCAGGCACGATCTTGCCTTCCTCGATCGCGGTCACGCGCTCGCCGAGCAGCGTCTGACCGTCGAGGATCTTCTTCAGGTCGCCGCGCAGCTTGATCTCGAGGCTGTCGCCGCGAAGTCCCGCACCCATGTCGAGATGCGAACTCGGCGGCGCGGCGGCTTCCTCGGCCTTGTCGCCGCTCGCCGAATAGAGGCCGAGCCCCAGCGCGCCGATCACGCCGGCGACGCCGAGCTGCTTCAAGCGCAGCTGCTGGCGCGCGCTCAGCGTCTGCCAGCGCGCCTTGAGATCGAGCAATGCCGGACCGCGCGAGGCGAGGTCGGGACGAACGCGTTCCTCCTGAAAACCGTCGAGGTCGAGTTCGCCGTCCCGGTCCTGAAGCGTGCGATCACCGCGACCGCCGCGATTGCCGGGGCTGCGATCATTGGGACCGGCGGGGCTCATTGTATGGTTCCCCGGCGCACGACGATCAGCCGGGCCGTCTCGCCCGCCGACAGAGTGCCGCGGTCGAGCGTGACCGCGAAGATATTGGCGCCGAGCGCGCTGTCGAGGAAGCTGCGTTCGTCGAGCAGCGTGTCGCTCGCCACCGACACCAGATACTCCGAGGCCGAGAGGCCCGAGCCGTCGACCTCAATGCGGCGCCGTTCCTCGATGCTGGCATCGGGGAGCAGCCCCAGGCGGAGCGGGCCCGAGCGCGGTGCGACGCTGGTGAAGCTCGCCGGTATCCGGTCCTGGAGCATCGAGAGCGTGATCGAGACCGCGCGTTCTTCCTCGACCAGCGGTCCGAGCAGTTCCTCGTTCGCCTGCGCGCGCTGGGCGCCCCCCGGCTGCAACGTCACCGTCTGCGCCGGAATGTCGGATGGTTCGGCGTAAAGCGCAAAGACCGCGCCGTTGCAGGTGATGAAGAATTCGGACGGGACCGTCACGAAAGTCCGCGTCACCGCACCGGCGTCGTCGATCTCGCGGACGAGAAACTTGATCCACGCGTCGCGTCCGGCTTTTTCGACGGCGATCGCCTTCTCGGCGGAGAACTTGACGTCCTCGATCTCGCCGCCCGCGCAGATCACATGATTGATGTCGCGGTTGGACAGGCGGATCGTGCTGGTCTGGTCGGGCAGCGCGACGATGGTCTGCGCCATGACGGGCAGCGGCATCAGGGCGAGGCCGAGCGCCAGCAGCCGCTTAGCGGGGCTGTGCATCAAACTTCTCCTCATTGAGGGCGGTCAGCCAGAAGCGGCCGTTGTCGATCACGTATCGGATCCGCAGATTGCCCCGGAACTTGCGGATCACGCCGCCGATCACGCGCACCTTTTCGACGGGAACGAGGATCTCGGTCCTGGTCCAGGTCACCGGCTGATCGGGGCGGATATAAGTCGCGATCGAGAGTGTCGGATTGTCGGCCAGCTCGTCGAGCAGGCGGTTGAGACTGTCGCGCACGCTATTGTAGGTCGAGGGGTGGACGATCGAGAGCAGCTCCTGGAACTGCCGGTCCGCCGAGTAAGCCGAATAGGTGCCCGACAGCGACACCACGTTGCGCGTAATCGTGCGCAGGTATGCCTCGGACGGCTCGCTGCCGGTCACATAGAGGTCGCCGCCGCTGCCGAACGGCACGACCACGGTGCGGGTGTTCTGGTTCGAGGTGTAGATGAGCGTGCCGAGCACGGCGGTAATGCCGAACAGGCCGATCACGGCGAGCTTCAGCAGCCGGTTCTCCTCGAACAGGTTGCTCGCGCCCTGCAGGTAGCGGTGCATGCCGAAGCTTGCGGGCTTGCCGAGCAGGGGGTCGCGTGGAGGCGCGTCGGGGGATTTGCGTCCGAACATCGCTTGGACTCACTCGAAGAAGCGGGTCTGCGTCGGACCCGGATAGTTGCGAAAGCTGACGAGGCCCCAGCGCCAGGCCATGTGCGGGATGAACCCGCGCGGCTTGGTGCGAAGCCAGGGGACGAAAAGGAGAAGACCCGCAACGAGCGCCCAACCGAGCATCCCGCCGAGGACTACGGCGACGAAGATGACGGTGATCACCAGCACGAATTCGTCCGATCCGAACCACAGGATCTGGACCGGCTTGTGCAGATATTGGGGTAGCCGCTCGTTCATGAGCCTTCTCCTCCTTGCGTCGTGACCTCCCTTCCGAAGCCGGTTGAACTTCGTGGGCTGTCTCGCCATCGCGCCTGTGCGCGCTGGCCCGTTGAGGCCCGCGGTCCGCGTGGGCGGACCACGGACCGAACCGTCAGATGACCATCCCGAAGGTCTGGAGGATCGAGTCCGCCTTGATCAGGCAGACCGCCGCGACGATCGTCGGGATGCCGATCATGATGTTCGAGAACAGCCTGCTCACGCCGAACAGGAAGGCGGCGACGCCGCCGACGAAGCCGAGCGGGCCTTTGACGCCCTGGTTCACGACGATATCGTAGATGTCGTAGCCGAGGTCACCCGCGGCCGGCGCGGAGAAGGCGTGAGCCCCACCGGCGCCGAGCAGCGCGAGCGCGGTCAAAGGGATGCCGACATTGGCGAGCGAGACGGTCTGCCGACCGATGGTCCTCAACATGCATTTGCTCCTGTGAAGATGGGCCGCTCCGGGATCTGCTTGCCGGCATCGATGGGGATCGCTGTCGGCCGGCGGCGAGGCTGGACGGCCCGTCTCGGGTCTCGCCGCCGGCATGGGGCTGGCGCGGTGATCGCCGCACCAGGGATCGGGACGTGGTCAGCGCCCGGCATTGGCGAGCGCCTTCGTCCCGGCGAGGAACTCCTCGATCTCGGCCTGCCGGAAGCCGGAGATGATCTTGCCTTCCGCGATCAGCGTCGGCGTGCCGGTGATCCCGACGCTGCGCACGACGCCGGCGTCGGCTTCGACCCGCGCCTTGCCTTCCGCGCATTTGCGCAACTGCGCGGGAGCGGCACCGGCGTAGATCGCCTTGAACGCGGCTTCCTTGTCGGGCGAGCAATGGACATGCTCGGCCTTGGCGGCAGCCTCGGGATGGATGCCGGAGACGAAGAAGATGAGGCGGCGCACCGGCTTGCCCTCGGCGGCCTTTGCTGCCCAGAAGCGGTCGAGCGCGCGGCAGTAGGGGCAATCGGGATCAGTGAACTCGAGGACGACGGGTGCGCCTTCGGGGCCGATAGCTAGGGCCTTGCTGGTGTCGATCGCGGCGAGCTTCCTCGCCGCAGTGGAATTCTGCGCCAGCGCGGTCAGATTCTGCCCGTTGCGGTCGTAGACCTCCGCGAACAGCAGGTGCTCGCTCTCGGGCGCGTAGTAGATGATGCGACCACCCGCGCTCGCCTGGTAGATCGGACCCTTGACCGGCGCCGGTCCGAAATCCTCGAACTGGAGATTGGTGAAGGTCTGCCGCAGTTCGCTCTCGGCTTCGCGCGCCGCCGCGGCGAGCGGATCGGCTTGCTGCGCCGAGGCGGCGCTTTGGGCAGCGAGGATCAGAGGCAGGGCGAGGGCTGCTGCCCCGATCTTTGGCCCGAGCTTACGGATGCGCATGCGAAATCTCCTGAATGGCGCTAACCGGAGGTGAGAGCAGGCGCGCATCGAGATGCGTGCCCGATCCTACCGGGATGTGTTCACGGGCCGTGGCCGACAGGCCGCCGTTCTCCGCCGGGGCCGATGCCGCCGCGCGGATCACAAAGCCGTCCGCCGTCGCGGCGATGGTCCGATGCCGCCCCACGTCCGGCATGGAGCTGAGGCGCTGGGAGCGATTGTCCGGCGTCGCGCAGGCTGTCGTCGTAAGGACGAGGACGCCCAGGGCAGCCGTCATCGCTTTGGCAATCGGCTTCATGCACGACTCCATGTCGGCGCAACGCGCCAAGGTTAAAGTTACTTAACGATCCGAAGTATCAGGCCCGATTCGACTTGAGTTGTTCGGAACGAGGTTTGACTGATGGGATTCGAAGTCGATTGCAACAGGCCCCGGCAGCTGAGTGCCGCCAGCTTCGAAATTAGCCGGAATTGCTCGAAAATAGCTTTATTTCGGTATGATGGGTTCGTTCGCGCCGCTCTGTCGCACTTTCGGAAAATAAACTCCGAAACACCCCATTTTGGATGAATTCGGCAACGAAATGCCGACTATACCGTATTCGACTGGTGCGGGCACGTATTCATGCCTATTCGGTAGATATATTCCTCTAAAATCATCGGCATCTATTATTGCGGACGACCGTCTGGGCTAATTAGATATTTCGGGCGATCCATCGCGCCAGGACGCGTTGCTGCGGAGGACGAGATCATGGAGCCCGACGATAAATTTGCCGCCGTCGACACGTCGATCTTCAGGGAGATCAAGCTGCTGTCCGGCGAGCGGATCAGGCACGAGCGGAACCTGCGCGGCATCACGCAAATAGAGCTTGCCGCCAACATGGGCGGCAGCCCGCGCTGGATGCGCGAGA
This sequence comes from Sphingobium sp., assembly GCF_036170395.1. Classification (GTDB taxonomy): domain Bacteria; phylum Pseudomonadota; class Alphaproteobacteria; order Sphingomonadales; family Sphingomonadaceae; genus Sphingobium. The sequence goes on along the minus strand of NZ_JAVHPD010000043.1, from coordinate 3,774 downwards.
TCGAGGCCGGGGCGCCGGGCACGAAGCTGGAGGATCATCTGAAAGCCACGCTCAGCCTCGGTATGCCGACGGGACATATCGCCTTCTCGATCCTCTTTGCGGGCCAGCGCATGCGGTTCCCGCGTCAGCTCATCTACGGCGATCTGCCCGCCATCGAGCGCAAGTGCATCGAGATGATATCGGATTCGGTGCTCACCGCGCTCAAGCAGGATCTCTCACCCCAATGGCGGCGCGGCGATGATTGCGGCCAGATATGAAACCCGCGACCGCTCCGAACTGCGGCGCATCTTCATCGAGCGGATATTGTTCGATCCGATTGACCCGCAGACAAATAGGGCCACAGCTGCTTTGCGATGATCGGCCAACGCAGCTGGATCCAGACCAACGGTCAGCGACTACACAGCCCGCATATGTGCCCGGTCTCTTCTCTGGCGGGGTGCGGCTCGATCGTGACGTGGACGAACTCGTCATGCACCCGGACCCGTCTGGCATAATCCCCGGGAGGCAAGGGTCGTTCCGCGACCAGAGCGACGATCGCGGCGAACTTGCCCGGACCCACCTGCCAGACGTGAAGATCGGTGATGCGGGCATCGCCGTCCTCGATCGCCTCGCGGATCTCGTCTTCAAGCTCGGTATTGGCGGCCGCGTCGACCAGCACGGCCGAGCTGTCGCGCAGCAGGCCGAATGACCAGCGGGCGATCACGACCGCACCGACGACTCCCATGGCGGCATCCATCCAGCGCCAGCCGAGAAACAAACCGGCAAGCAGCGCGGCGATCGCCAGCAGCGAGGTCAGCGCGTCGGCGAGGACATGGAAGTAGGCCGCGCGCAGATTGTTGTCGTGCTCGTGATGATGGCGATAATGCCCGTGATGGTCGTGCGCATGATGATCGTGATGGCCCTCGTGACCGTGGCCATGATGATGGCTGCCGAGCAGCCAGGCGCTGACGAGGTTCACGATCAGGCCGAGGATCGCGATCCAGATCGCCTCGACATAGGCGATGTCGGCGGGCGCGAAGAGTCGCCGGACCGACTCGATGCCGATACCGAGCGCGATGATCGCCAGCACGAGGGCGCTGGCAAAGCCGGCCAACTCGCCGACCTTGCCGGTGCCGAAAGTGAAGCGCGGATCGCGCGCATGGCGCCGGGCATAGCCATAGGCGAAGGCCGCGACGCCGAGCGCGCCCGCATGGGTCGCCATGTGGAAGCCGTCCGCGAGCAGCGCCATCGATCCGGTCAGATAGCCGGCGGCGATCTCGCCGATCATCATCGCGAAGGTCAGCACGACGACGATGCGGGTGCGCCGCGCATTCTCGTCATGGCTCGCGCCCAGGAAGTTGTGATCGTGCGCGAGGGTCTCGGCGCTTCGCAAGACGTCCGTATCGCGAGTCATTTGGAATAGCGCCGGATCACGGTTGTCAGCTCCGCGGCGCCGGCCGCGCGCTCGGTATCGTCAAGGCCGGGCCGTGCGACATGCTCATTGAGATGCTCGACGATGATCTCGTCCATCAACCCGTTCACAGCGCCGCGCACCGCCGCGACGAGTTGGAGAATATCGGCGCAGGGCGCCTTGTCAGTGAGGCCGCGTTCGACCGCTGCGACCTGTCCTGCGATGCGTTTGACCCGCGCCATGAGATCGGAGTCGTTTCGAGATGTGTGTGCCATACTATACCCCCCTATATTATTTAGGGACAGGCTGACAACTGTTCCGGGCGGGCGGTGGCATACACCGGAGCTAAGCGACGAGATCCCGCCGCGGGAATGATAAGCGAGAACGCAATATGCGGCATTTGCTTGCCTGAAAGCGCGATCTTCGTCCTTTGGAAGCCGCTCCGGAAATGCTAGATTGGCTGCGCGTCATGGCCTGCCTGCGTTGCCCACAGGGTAGCAATCCATGCGCTATTCCCATGCGGACTCATACGATCAGCTTCGGCGAACGCGTTCGCGTAATGGCCGGATGGCGGTCCAACCGTTCCAAATCGGCCGGAAGGGAAGGGAGAGGGAAGGAAGCGGAAGCAGCGGACAGACAACTGTCGAAGACCCCAATCCCTCAACCACAACACTGAAGTCGGCAGGCGACCCGATCGGACGTTGCAATGCGTAATCTGCTGGCATTCTCCGATCTAAAGGCGAAGGATATTCCTTTCACCCGCCAGCATGTGGCACGCTTGATCAAGCAGGGGCGCTTTCCCGCACCGATCAAACTGGGCGTAGGCACGAACCGCTGGATAGCTTCCGAGATCGATGACTGGTTGGATCAGCGAAAGGCCGCCCGGGATGAGGCTCTGGCATCGCGGCCAGGAAACCCATAGCCAATTTTCACGATAGCAGACCGAACGTCCGCTAGTTCCGAACGGTGCGCAGGCAAAGCCTTCCCCGAACGTCGCTTGCGAATCGGCTTTCCGTGAGCAGCATAAGGCTCGTTCACAAGCCAGGGCTAGATGCCTCAAGTCAGGTCTTGCACGGCAGATTTTGAGGTCGGCGCACGCGAACAAGGCGTCACTGGCAGGAACATTCCCGAACCTCTGGGAGCCTCGCATCACGTGAAATCTGCTGCACAGTTTGCTGCACACCAGCGGAATCTTGATCGAAAATCGACCTTAGGTTACTGTGACAAGTCACTGAAATTATTAAGAAAGTAGTGGTGGACGCACTTGGGCTCGAACCAAGGACCCGCTGATTAAGAGCCATGATCAGAGGGTCCTAGCGCATCCGCATGTTTCCAAAAATGGCGGAAATCTGCGATTCACAGTCCGCATTGTTCTTGAAATGTTCGCCAGTATCCACTACAAAAAGCTACCTAAGGTAGCAGGTACATATGGCGAACAAAGTGGGTTTGACGGACGCGAAGATCGCAGGGCTCAAGGCGCCGGCGGCTGGTCAAATTGAGCTGGCCGATGGTATCGTCCCCGGCCTGAGGCTCCGCATGGGTGCCAGTGGTATCAAGACGTACATTCTGCGCAAGCGGGTTCAGGGCAAGTGGTTGAATGTGACCATCGGACGCCATGGTCCGAGTTTTACCCTAGCCCATGCGCGTAAGAAGGCGCGCGATCTGCTTGTCGATGTCGAGCAAGGCAAGAGCATTGCCAGGAAGCCGGGTGCTAAGAGGAAGGGGTCAAAGGGCGTCGGTACGGTCGCCGAGCTCTACGAGACGTATCTGTCCCAGCAGATCGAGGGCAAAAAGCGCAGCGCGAGGGAGTTCGATCGAGTCTTCCGAAAGTACATTGAGCCCGAGCTGGGAGACCGCCTCGCGGACTCCATTACCCGAGGTGACGTGAGCCGCTTTGTTGAGAAGATCGCATTCGAGCGGGGCAAGGAAACCCTGACGATGGCCCGGATCGTCTATCGCCATCTTTCGACCTTCTACACGTGGGCACTTACCAGACTCGAGCATATACCTGCTAATCCCTGCCGGGACGCGTGGCGTCCGAAGCGGAATGAACCTCGTGATCGCGTACTCAGCGACCGAGAACTCGCGGCGCTATGGCAATCTGCGGTCGAGGATGGCTATCCGTTCGGTCACCTTGTGCAGATGCTTGTCCTTACGGCTCAACGCCGGGGAGAAGTGCTCGATGCAGCTTGTGACGAGTTCGATTTCAAGGCGAAGGTCTGGACCGTCCCGGGCGACCGAGCGAAAAATGGCAAAGCGAATGTGGTGCCGCTGTCCGCGCAGGCTCTTGCAGTCGTCACAGAGGTATTCATGGCCGCAGGGATCGACCCTGTGTGACGACAGTTATGTTGGCCGCCTGACGACAAACGAGATGGCCGGATCGT